>JASGUU010000070.1 GCA_030057555.1 Bacillota bacterium
TCCGGAATCGCTCGTTTCTCTTGAAACTTCTGATGGTTGAGCTAGTATCAGCAGCATCTAAGCTACTGCTGATACATCCTCAAAAAACCACTATTCAGGGCTTGACATTATATAGCTGGTCTCAGAACTCGACTCTCGACACAATAGAAGAGGATTGGAAGTCATGGGTTGACTCTATGATGCCAAAGGTTCAGCTGGTGCTGGATGACCTGAACTCTTTGGATTACATTCCTCAGAGCTATGAAGATCAGCTTGCGCACATAGAAGCGGGGACTTGGCTTCCTTAGTTCCCTGTGGAAAGAGGCTAGTGTGTTTCTTCCGGTAGAAATCGGATAACAACACACTAGCTTTCTTCGTTATCGAAAGAGGCAAACAAGGATCATGTGAATAAGCTACATTACATGCAACGATTTTCATCTGTTTCACTCGCAAAGATCCTGCGAACGGCTCGAGCGAAGAAACATATCTATCTTATGCTATTACCAGGACTTATGTTCTTCATTGTCTTCAAGTATATCCCCATTTATGGTTTGCAGCTCGCCTTCAAGCAGTATTCAGTCAATCTTGGCATATCGAAAAGCAAGTTTGTTGGTTTTTCCAATTTCCGCTTGCTGTTTGTCGATCCGGATTTTTGGGTTGCAGTCCGCAACACATTAATCATTGCGTTTATGCAGATCGTGGTGTTCTTTCCTTTTGCAATCATTCTGGCTCTTTTGCTTAATGAAGTGAGACAGCGTAGAACCAAGCGAGTTCTGCAGACTATCTTCACATTCCCGCATTTTTTGTCGTGGGTCATAGTGTCTGGCATGGTTCTGAATCTCATGGGTTCTACCGGAGCGCTGAATAATCTCCTAAACGTACTCGGTGCCAAGAGAGTTGGTTTCCTGACAGACAAAGGTGTTTTCAGGCAACTACTGGTTGGTGTCCTTATCTGGAAAGAGGCTGGTTGGAGCTGCATTTTGTACCTGGCAGCTATTACTGCAATTGATCCTTCTTTGTATGAGTCTGCGATTGTCGATGGAGCCAATCGCTGGCATCGCGTCCGCTATATCACCTGGCCTGGCATCAGCATGATAGTTGTTGTTACGCTCATCTTGCGAGTTGGGTACATAATGGATGCCGGCTTCGAGCAGGTATTCAATATATATAATCCCACTGTTTATCCTGTAGCGGATATTATTGATACATATATTTATAGAATCAGCTTTCAAAGAACAGCAAATTTCGGAGTAAGTACCGCAGTTGGTCTTTTTAAAGGAGCAACAAACTGCATTCTTCTCATCTTCACTGATTTCGTAAGCAGAAGAATAAGCGGCACGGGAATCGCGTAGACGGTGGGGGTGTGGCATGCAGCCTGTGAAGGTGGATCGGTTATCAAATGTCAAGGCGAGGCCCACGAAGTCGAAGCTATATCGAAACAATGTGTTCGATTACATCAATCTCTTCGTCATGGGACTTTTAGCGATTACCATCCTTTATCCGTTCTACAACTCAGTCATGGTCTCCTTCTCACCAGAGTCTGTTTATGTCCGTACACCGTTTATGTTGTTCCCGAAAGAGATCACCCTGGACTCATATTATCTGGTCTTTCGCTTTAAAGTGATCTTCACTGGCTACGGAGTCACGATCTTTATCACGATTGTCGGGGTTGCATACAACATTCTGCTCACCGTTCTTCTGGCACACGCTTTAAACCAATCGTTTCCGGGAAAGAAGATAGTTTTTGGTTTGATTATGTTCACCATGTTTTTCAATGGTGGACTGATCCCATACTATTTACTCGTCAAAGACCTGAATCTCATCGACAACCTCTTTTCCATGATCCTGCCAACGGGAGTCTCCATCACGTATATGACTGTTATGCGAAAGTACTTCGCTGCCCTGCCTCAAGAGCTTGAGGAGTCGGCAAAGCTTGATGGCGCTTCGGATGTAGTGATTCTTTTCAAGATCATACTACCGTTGGCCAAGCCGATGATCGTCACGTTCATGCTCTATTATGGCGTCGAAAGATGGAATGAATGGTGGAACGGTATGCTATTTATTAAATCCCCCTTCAAACAGCCGTTGCAGCTCGTCCTCCGTGGGATCATCAACTCAACAGGTAATGAAATGACATCTAGCATTGAGCATGCCAACATCATTCCCTTCACAGAAGGCGTCAAAATGGCCAGTGTAGTCGTCACGATGCTGCCGATCATGTGCCTTTATCCATTTATGCAGAAACATTTCGTACAGGGACTTGCCATCGGTGCAGTGAAAGGCTGATAGTATGAGGCGGACGGCGACCCGGTGCCGGGCCTGTATCAGTCGCTCGGCTATATCACCGGCGTGCTCGCCGACTGAAAGAAGCAGACTTAGAAGAGGAGCGAGGAATGGCAGACAGCTACGATCTCATCTTGCGCAACGGCCACGTGATCGATCCGGCGAACGGGATCGACGAGGTACGGGATCTGGCGGTGCGGGATGGCCGCATCGCTCTTTGTGCAAAGGACATCCCCAGCGACTCGGCCGACCGCGTCGTCGACGTCACGGGCAGCTATGTCACGCCCGGCCTGATTGACATCCATTCCCATGTCTATCCGCTGCTGCCGCAGGGCGCCGCCAACACCCTGCTGACAATCGACGCCGACACCCACATGCTGCGCAGCGGCGTGACAACGACCGTCGACGTGGGCACGGTGGGCTGGCGCGACTTCCTGGACTTCAAGGAGCGCGTGGTCGATGTCTCGCACGTGCGCGTCCTGGCCATGCTCAACGTCGCTTCGGGCGGCATGGTCGACATGAACACGGAGCAGAACCCTGCCGAGCTGCACCCCGGGATCACGGCGGCTGTTGCCCGGCAGTATCCCGACATTGTCGTGGGGATCAAGGCCGCCCACTACTGGGTCGGCCGTCCCTTCGACGAGATTCACACTCCCTGGGCCTCGGTCGATGCCGGTCTCGAAGCGGCGGAGCTCGCGGGCCTGCCCTTCATGATCGACTTCTGCCCGAATCATGCAAAACCCGGCCGCAGCTACGAGGACCTCGTGACCCACAAGCTGCGCCCCGGCGACATCCATACCCATGTCTTCGCCCAGCAGTTCCCGATCCTCGACGAGAACCGGCGCGTCCGGCCCTTTATGTGGGCGGCGCGCGAACGCGGCGTCTTCTTCGATGTCGGCCATGGCGGCGGCAGCTTCTGGTTCAGAAACGCAAAGCCCGCCTTTGACGACGGCTTCGTGCCGGATACGATCTCGACCGACATGCATGTGCACAGCGTGCTCTTCGCCGGCCTCGACCAGCTGCAGACCATGTCGAAGTTCATGGCCATCGGCATGTCGCTCCAGGAGGTCGTGCGGCGCTCGACCAGCGAGGCCGCCCGCCTCATCCGCCGCCCGGACCTCGGCACGCTCACGCCCGGCGCCGGCGCCGACATCGCCGTCATCCGGAAACTCGACGGCTCCTTCAACTACGTCGACTGCGGGAAGGCCCGCCTCCGCGGAACGAGCCGCCTCGACTGCCTCATGACCATCCGCGACGGGAAAATTCTCTATGATCCCAACGGCCTCTCGCTGCCCGACTGGGAAGAGGCACCCGCGGCCTACTGGAAAATCCCCTTTCTGCCGACTGAAGATGAAGGAGAACAATAAGCACCATGGGACTCTATGAACGCCTCGGCGTCAAACAGTACATCAATGCGGCGGCGACCCTGACCGTCTACGGCGGCTCGCTGATGCCGCCGGAGGTGATCGAGGCGATGAGGGAGGCCGCCGGGAGCTTCGTCGACCTTCTGGAGCTTCATGCCAGGGTCGGCGACCGCATCGCCGCTCTGACCCACAACGAGGCCGCCTTCGTCCCGAACGGCGCCGCCACCGGCCTGATGCTCGCCACCGCCGCCGCCATCGCCGGCTCCGATCCCGAAAAGCAGGCGCTGCTGCCCTTCACCGACGGGCTCAAAAACGAGGTCGTCCTCTCCGAAGCCGGCCGCGTCCGCTACGACTATGCAATCAAGATGGCCGGCGGCAGATACGTGCCCTTCGGCGACAAAAAGCACGGCACGGTGGAGCAGCTCGAGGCCGCGATCACCGAGAAGACGGCGGCGATCTTTGTCTTCTACTTCGAGCATAAGATGACGAACCAGCCGGACTTCGCCGACTATATCCGCATCGCGAAGAAATACGATGTGCCGCTCTTCGTCGACGCGGCCGCCCAGCTGCCGCGCAAGGAAAACCTCTGGCGCTACACGGCCGAGGGCGCGGACCTCGCCATCTTCAGCGGCGGGAAGGGCCTGCGCGGCCCGCAGGCGAGCGGCCTGATGGTCGGCAGGCGCAAATGGATCGACATCATCCGCGGCATCGCGAGCCCGAACCCCGGCTTCGGCCGTCCGATGAAGGTCGGGAAGGAAGAGATCGTGGGCCTGCTGCGCGCGGTCGAGCTCTTCATGGAGACCGATGAGTCGGAGACGCTGGCCGGCTACGAGCGCGACGTCGAACGCGTCGTCGAAGCCTTCGCCGCTGTCCCGGGCGTCACCGTGACGCGCGACTTCCCGAGCGAGGCGGGACAGCCGATGCCCTGGGCCCTCGTCAAGCTGCAGCCGGGCGCCTTCGACACCGATGCCACGGGCATCCTCGCTGAGCTCAAGGCCGGCGAGCCCGGCATCCTGCTCTCGGGCCACGGCGACTTCCTGCACATCAACCCGCAGACGCTCGGAGCCGGCGAGCTCGACATCATCATCCGCCGCCTCGGAGAGGTGCTGGATTCCCATCGTATTTCACAGGCATAGGAGGTATATGCATGAACGCAGAAACGAGACTCGCGAAGATCGGGATCGAACTCGACCCCGTCTGCCGCAAAGGTCACAGCACGACCGCCATCCGGCGCTACGGCGACCTGCTCTTCCTGTCGGGCTTCGGGCCCGTCGACAGCGAGGGCCGGCCGCTGATGCAGGGCTGCGTCGGCGTCGAGCTGACCCAGGAAGAGGGCTTCGAGGCCGCCCGCCTCTGCGCCGTCGCCATGCTGCGGGCGCTGAAGGACTATCTCGGCGACCTCGACCGCATCGAGGAGTGGATCAAGGTCCTCGGCCTGGTCAACTCCGGCGGCGACTTCTGGGGCATGCCGGCGACGATCAACGGCTTCTCGAACGTCATCGTCCAGACCTTCGGCGAGCGCGGCCGCCACGCCCGCGCCGCGATGGGCTCGGCCAACCACGAGTCGCAGTACCCGGTCGTCGTTGACGCCATCGTCCGCATCCGCGAATAGGCGGGGGACGGTCCTGAGACTTTGCATAGAAGGAGAACATGCTCATGAACGAGACGAAATTCACGGACTTCCTCGAGCGCGCCTTCGCGGAATTCGAGGTCCCCTATATTGACTACCGCAACCGCACTCTGGTTGATGTGCGTGAGGCGAATGGCCTGGTCTTCGTGTCCGGCACCGCCTGCGAGGACCACCTGAACGGCGGCCCCCTCTGGGTGGGGAAGATCGGCGCCGAGGTCACGCCCGAGGAGGCGTATAAGGCGGCGCGCTGGTGCGGCCTGATCCAGCTCAACATGCTGCACAACGCCTACGGCCTCGACCGCATCGAGCGCATCGTGCGCTCCTTCGGCCTGATGCAGGTGGCGGACGATTTCTACGACCTCAATAAGGTCTACAACGGCTACTCCGACGTCATGTACGCGGCCCTCCGGAAGCGCGGCATGCATGTGCGCACGGTGATGGGCACGCGCAATCTGCCGAACCATCACGTGACGATTGAGGTCGAGACCATCGCGAAGCTGCGTGACTAGCCCCGGGCTGCGAAGAAAGGTTGGATGATTATGGCTTATGAACTGGAACGTCTGCAGGCGATCGATCTCGAGCTGCCGCCGATCCGCCTGACCGGGCGCGGCGTCGTCAACTATCAGATTGTCGATGACCTGCTCTTTATCGGCGGCGTCGGGCCGCTCAACGAGAAGGGCGAACTGGAGTTTGTCGGGACGATCGGCCGCGAGCTGACGGTCGAGGACGGCTGCCGGGCCGCGCGCCTCGCCGGCATCAACGTGCTGCAGCGGATCAAGGACGCGCTCGGCGGCTTCGACCGCGTCGAGGCGGTACTGCGCTGCTATGTCTGCGTCGCGGCGGTGCCGGGCTTCGGCGAAATCTATCAGGTGGCCGACGGCTTCTCGGACGTTCTGACCGAGGCCCTCGGCGCGCGCGGTGTCCATGCGCGCAATGCCATGGGAGCGGCGACGCTGGAGGGCAACAGTCCGGTGCTCTGCGACGCCATCGTACAGATCCGGAAATAAGAAGGAGCTGAGGGCTTGGTCCTGAACTACGAAGAGATCAACTATGAGCGTTTACTCCAGGGCTACCGCATCCTGATTACAGGCGGAGCATCGGGAATCGGGCGGGAGACGGCGCTGCTCTTTGCAAAGCACGGAGCGACCGTCGCCATCGCCGACCGCGACAGGGCCGCCGGGCGCCGGACGGAAGCCGAACTGCGGGATATTTCTCCCGCGAGCTTCCTCGTCGTCGCCGATCTCGGCCGGCTGGAGGAGGTTGACCGGGTCGCCGATCTCGTCATCGAGCGCTTCGGCAGCCTGCATTCGCTGGTCAACAACGTCGGCGTCTTCGAGCCCGGCTTCCTGATCGAGCAGCCGATCGAGGCGCTCGGGCGCATGCTCGACGTCAACGTCACCGGCACCATCCGCATGACCCAGCGCATCCTGCCGGCGATGTTCGAAAACCGCAACGGCACCCTGGTCCACATCCTTTCAGACTACTGTCTGCGCGGGGCGCCGGGGGTCAGCCTCTTCGCCGCGACGAAGGGGGCGATCTACTCCTTCTCGCGCGCCATCGCCTACGAATACAGCCGCTACAACATCCGCAGCAACTGCATCCTGCCGGGCATGAACATCGGCTCCCACGGCGAGCGCTATATCGAGCACTATGGGGAGACGGAGGCGGAGGAGGACTTCGCCCAGTTCCAGCCGCTGGCGGGCCGCGGCAGCACGCTCGACGTGGCCAATGCCGCCCTCTTCCTGGCCTCGGAGCTCTCGCGCTTCGTCAACGGTGACCAGATCGACATCACCGGCGGCGCCGGGGCGAAGGCCCACAAGCAGTACCGGCGGCGCGAGGAGGGGAACTGGAAGCAGTTCGCGACCTTCCTGACCGTGCCGACGACGGAAAAGCTGCAGGCGGGAGGGCTGAAGTGATGAATTATGCCAGACTGCTGGAGGGCCGCCGGGCGGTCGTGACCTCGGGTGCGCATGGGATGGGCTTTGCCATCGCGAAGCTCTTTGCAAAGCATGGGGCCAGAGTGGCCATCTGCGGCCGCAGCCCTACGGGTGTCGAATCCGCGACACTGCTGCAGGGCTTCTGTCCCGAATGTTTCTTCTTCCAGTGTGACGTCACGCACCGCGACGAGCTGGATGCCTTCTGCGATGCGGTGCTCGAGCGCTTCGGCTATGTCGACACCATCGTCAACAACGTCGGCATCAACGTCCGTGAGCTCAGCTACGAGGTGACGGATGAGGCGTTCGAGGCGGTCTTCACGACCAATCTGAAGCCCATCGTCCACCTGAACCGCCGCCTGCTGCCCGTCCTGATCGAGAAGGGGAAGCCGGGCTCGGCGATTCACATCTCCTCCGTCCACGGCCGGGCGACGATGACGGCGATGGCCTCCTATGCGGCGTCGAAGGGGGCGATCGAGGCCTTCTCGCGGGCCATGGCGGTGGAGCTCGGCCCCTACGGCATCCGCTCGAACGTGGTGGCGCCGGGCGGCGTCTTCACGATGCCCGCCTACAACCGCATCCTGACCTGGATGACCGAACATCCCGGGCAGTCCTATCGCGACGAGGTCATCGCCAAGATCCCCCTCGATCCCCTGTACGGCGACGCCGCGCTTACCGACGGCCGGGCGGAGGACATCGCCCACGCCTGCCTCTACTTCGCCTCGGACATGAGCGCCTATGTGACCGGCACGGTGCTGATGCAGGACGGCGGTGCGGGCAGTCAGGCGCACCGGGCGCGCGAGTTCCCCGTGCCGGACTACTTCGAGGAGCTCAAGCGGGAATACCTGATGGCGATGCCCTATCCCGAGCCCGGCGACACCGCCGTGCGCAACACCAGCGGACAGGTGGATCTGCACAGAGGAGAAAGCTAGGATGAAGATCTATTCCGTGGCCTGGGGCTGGACCCCGATCCCCGAAGACATGCCCGAGGGTGACAGCCTGATGCGGATTGCCGATGAGGTCGCCGCCCTCGGCTTCGACGGTATCGACTATCTCTCGACTTTTGAGTCGCTCGACGGCTACTTCACGGCCGGGCGCTGCCGGGAGATCCGTGAGCACTGCGCCGGGCTGGGGCTCGGCATCGGGGGCTTTGTCTTTCAGAGCAGCTGCTGGAACAATCCCGATCCTGCGGTGACGGGCGGGCAGCTTGAGTATTTCCGGAAGTGTGCGGCGGCGGCCGTGGAGCTCGGTGCGGGAACCATCTCCTGCATCATTCCGGGACCCTACGGGGCCCGCGGGACCCGGGCGGGCGCCTCGCCTTCCGAACCGCGCAGCCTGAAGCTGCCGGCTGACTACAGCTGGCAGCAGGACTGGGACCGCTTCGTCGGCTCTCTGACGCAGGCTGTCGACATCGCCGCCGATCACGGGCTCGCCGTCGCCCTCGAGTGCTTCCCGGGCTCGCTCTGCTCGACCCCGCACGCCATGCTCCAGGTGCTGCGGGATGTCGGCCGGCCGAACTTCGGCATCCAGCTCGACACGGCGCACCTGATGAACCAGCATATCGACGTCGAGACGGCCGTCTACATGCTCGGCGGGCAGAATATCCGCAACGTCCATCTGAAGGACTCGGACGGCCTGACGCGCGGCAACCTGCCGCCGGGCAGCGGCCTCATCGACTACGTGGCCTTCCTCGCGGCGCTCGAGAATGTCGGCTATGCCGGCAACGCTTCGATCGAGGTCGAGTTTACCGACAATCCGCGGCGTTACATGAAGCAGGGGCTGGGCCACATCCGCCAGATTCTGGACGGGACGCTGTAGGGAGGATCTGACGATGCGGCGGGAGGCGACGGCCCGGGTCCGGGCGCTGCGCGAGGCGGCGCTCGCGGCCGCCGTGCCGGGGTTGCGAAGTGCCGAGGGGCGGCTCCACTGGCTGCGCGGCTGGGACGAGGCGGCGGGGCTGCCCTCGCACATTGAGCGCCGGGCGGCGGCCCGGGCGGCCCAGCTCGCCGCGGCGACGCCGGTGATCCGGGACGGCGAGCTCATCGTCGGGAAGCCCTGCTACCGTGAGCTGACGGCGGCCGAAGCGGCCGAGCTCGGGGAGCGTGAGCGGACGGCGCCGCCCTGGCCCGGCGGTCAGGAAAGCCACATGGCGATCGACTATGAGAAGCTGCTCAGGCTGGGGCTTCGCGGCATCCGGGCGGAGGTTGCGGAGCGGCGCAAGACGGCGACGGGAGAGAACGCGGCATTCTACCGCGCCTGCCTGATTGCCCTCGACGGCCTCGCTGCCCTGGCGGCGAACTATGCCGCCACTGCCGGTCGGGAGGCCGGGCTTTGCCAAAATCCCGAACGTGCCTGTGAGCTGCGCGAGATCGCGGCGCGGCTGGGGCGGGTGCCGGCGGGGCCGGCCGGGAATTTCCGCGACGCCCTGCAGGCGGTGCACTTCGTCACCTGGGCTCTCGAGGGGCTCTATCAGCTGGGGCGGCCGGACCGCTATCTGATTGCTTTCTACCGTGCCGATGTGGCGGCGGGGCTGTTGACCGAGGAGGAGGCGCTCGAATGGCTCGACTGCCTCGCGATCCTCTACAACTGCTATGTGCCGCGTGGACTGGCGGCGGGCTGGATGGTCGGGGGCCGGAATGCTGACGGCCGCGATGTCTCAAACGAGCTGACGCGGCTCTGCCTCGAGAGCATCGGCCACGTGCGCATGATCTATCCGGGTATCGGCTTCTGCGTGCATCCGGGCACGCCGCCGGAGCTTATGGACCTGGCGATGGAGCAGCTGGCCGCTGGCTGTTCCCACCCGGCGCTGTTTAACGATGTCGTCATCACCGACGGGCTGCGGGCGCTGGGGCTGGGGCCGGAGGAGGCCTGCCACTACATCCACAGCACCTGTGTCGAGATCACGCCGGCGACGTCGTCAGCCGTCTGGGTCGCGAGTCCCTACCACAACCTGCCGCAGCTGCTGTTGGACCTCATTGAGGCGGGGGAGGAGCCGGCGGATTTTGCCGCCCTGAAGGTGGGGGTCAGGGAGCGGCTGCGGGCCGTGGTGCGGGCCGAGGCCTGTGAACAGAACCGCATCCAGCGGCTGCGCCGTGAGCAGGGCGGGGATCCTCTGGTGTCCTGCTTCGTGAATGACTGCCTCGAGCGGGGGCTCGATGTCGACTGGGGCGGGGCGCGTTACAACTGGATCATGCCGTCCTTTGTGGGGCTGGCGAACCTGGCTGATTCGCTGGTGGCCGTGGAGCGGCTCGTCTATCGCGAGGGGCGGCTGACGCTGGCCGAACTGCGCGAGATTCTGGCGGCGGATTTCGCAGGCCACGAGCGCCTGCGTCAGGAGATCGTGAACCGCTTCCCGAAGTACGGCAATGACGATGATGAGGTCGACGCCCTGGTCTGCGAGATCACGGAGTGGATCGTGGATGCCGTCGGCGAGCATGAGACCGCGCGCGGCGACCGCTTCGTGCCGAGCCTCTTCTGCTGGATCATGCATGAGCAGCTGGGCAGCGTGACCGGCGCGACGCCCGACGGCCGGGTGGCGGGCTTCCCCCTCGGCGACGGCTCGGGGCCGGCCCAGGGGCGCGAGCGGCTGGGGCCGACGGCGTCGCTTTTGTCGTCGACCAAGTGGGAGCACCGGCCCTTTATCGGCGGGGTGGCGGTGAATCTGAAGTTTGATCCGGACCTCGCGGGACCCGGGGCGTTTGCGGCGCTGCGGGCGCTGGCCGTGACCTATCTCGAGCGCGGCGGCTTCGAGCTGCAGATCAACGTCGTCGACCGGGCGACGCTGCTCGAGGCGCAGCGGGATCCGGAGCGCCACCGCGACCTCGTCGTGCGCGTCGGCGGCTACAGTGACTACTTCGTCCACCTCTCGCCGGCGATGCAGGCGGAGGTCATCGCGCGTACGGGGCACCGGCTCTGAGCGCTGTGAGTACCCTGGGCGCACAGAGCAATCAGAACTCTCGGAGCTCTCAGAGCGCGGCTGCCGGGCTGCGGGGGCGCGTCTTCGCGGTGCAGCGCTTCAGCACCGATGACGGGCCGGGCATCCGTACAACCGTCTTTTTTCAGGGCTGTCCCCTGCGCTGTTACTGGTGCCACAATCCGGAGTCGCTTGGGGCCGGATCGCGCCTGCAGTGGTTTCGAAGCCTGTGTGTGGGCTGCGGCGCCTGCGTGGCTGTCTGCCCGTCGGGGGCGCTGGCGGGGCCGACACCGGCGCACGGGATCCGGCGGGAGCTTTGCGTTGGCTGTGGAGCCTGTGTGGCGGCCTGCATGGCCGGGGCGCTGGCGCTTCCCGGTGAGTGGCGTGGGTTTGGGGAACTGCTCGATCTGCTGGAGCGGGACCGCCCCTTCTATGAGCGCTCTGGCGGCGGGGTGACGCTGTCGGGCGGGGAGCCGCTGCTGCAGGCGGATTTCGCTGCGGCGCTGCTCGAGGGCTGCCGGGCGCGGGGGCTCGGGACGGCGGTGGAGACGGCGGGGGCTGTGCCCTGGGCGGTGTTTGAACGTCTGCTGGAGCTCGTCGATCTCTGGCTCTTCGACCTGAAGTTGATGGATCCCGGGCGGCACCGGGAGGCGACGGGGCGCGGCAATGCCGGGATCCACGCGAATCTGGAACGGCTCGCGCCTCGTACGCGGGCGCTGCGGGTGCGGGTGCCGCTGCTGCCGGGTGTCAACGATACGGAGGCGGAGCGTGAGGCGATGGCGGACTTCGTCGCGGGGCTCCGGCGGCCTGAGGGCGGCTCTGCGATCGTGGTGCAGCCCATGCCCTATCATGAGCTCGGAGCGGGGAAGTATGAGAGCCTCGGGCTGGACTACAGGGGCGGCGGCCTGCGGGTGCCGACAGCGGCGGAGGTGGAGGCCTTCGCGGCGGCGTTCAGGCGGCGCGGGATCCGGGTGCTGCTGGAGAGCTGAACGGGCTGCCGGTAGTTCTGGGTAGAGTATGCATGAGCAAAATTTCCGTTTGACACAGGTTTTCCGCTCGCCCAGCGCATAAATATGCATGAGTATGCATATAGGGGCCGGAATATGCAGCGCGATGAATAAATATGCGGCCGGCTGTCAGAAGACGTAAATTTTGCACAGAGCGGGATTATGCAGTTACGGTGGGTGATAACAGGCTGCCGGTAGTTCCGGGTAGAGTATGCATGAGCAAAATTTCCGTTTAGCGCAGATTTTTCGCTCGCCAAGCGCATAAACATGCATGAGTTTGCATAAAACCTTCAAGAAATGCAGAGTTGTGGGTGTTTATGCAGCCCGGCTGTCAGCAGACGGAAATTTTGCACAGAGCGGGATTATGCAGTTTCGTGGCTGACGGGGTTTAGGCGAGCGAAACCGGCCGCCGCTCGAAGGCGTCGGAGCTGATGCCCTGTTCAAGTACCCGGCGGGCGATGTCCCGGGCGGCGGCTAGGTCATGGTCCTGGTAGTTGCCGCATTCGGTGGCGGTGGTGGCGGGGATGCGGTCGACGGTGGCGAGGCTTTCGAGAGAACGTCCCAGCGCCTTCGCCACTTCGTCCGTGCCGGCCTCGCCCCAGGCGATGAGATAGAAGCCCGTGCGGCAGCCCATTGGCGAGAGGTCGATGACGCCGTCCATTTCCTCGCGCAGGCGTATGGCGAGCAGGTGCTCCAGGGTATGGATGGCCGCGGTAGTGAGCGGAGTGGTGTTGGGCTGGATGAGGCGGACGTCGTATTTGCTGATCGTGGCGCCATCGTGGGTTTCGGTCATTGCCCTGCGGACATAGGGGGCCTGAACGGCCGTGTGGTCCAGCTGGAAGCTTTCTACGCTGTGCATGGAGTTCTCCTCGTTTCGGGACTGGTATGCTGTCCTGTATCTTAGCATCGCCGGGGATCCTCTTTTATTGTGTTTTGTTTAGAATAGGGGGGAGAATCAGCGACCCCAGGGCACTCTTCTGTGCATCTTCTGGCTATTTTGGACGAGGTCGACAGCATGAATACCAAACACCACCCCGACCAGCTCTGGAACCGAGACTTCATTCTGCTCCTTCTGGTTTTTTTATGTTCTTCCTATGCCATCAGCATTCTGATGTCGCTTCTGCCGGTCCATGTTCTGGCTGTTGGCGGCAGCAACACGATCACCGGACTGATGACGACCGGCATGACCGTTTTGACGATGTCAACCAACCTGATCGTGGCTCCCCTGATCGACCGGGTCGGGCGGAAAAAGCTCCTGGTTCTGGGCAGCGCTCTTTACTTTCTCAACCTCCTGCTCTTCTGCTTTACAAATGAGCTCGGCGTTCTGTTCGTCCTTCGCGTTTTCTGCGGCTTTACGCAGGGCATATTCTTTCCGGTGATGATGACGATGGTGGCGGACATCGCCCCGGAAGAACAGCTGGTCGATGCCCTGGGCATTTCGGGCGCCGCGTCTTCCGTGGCCTTTGCCATCACCCCGACGATTGGCCTGGCCATCTACACGCATCTCGGCTCCCGGGCCATGTTCATCTCGGCCGCGCTGATGGGCGGCCTCGCCTTTTTGTTCACGCTCCTTATACGGGAGCACTTTCACAGCCCGCAGCCGGCAAGAGAAAAGAAAAAAGGCAAAAAGGCCGGCTCTTTCAGCCTGGCCTCGCTCTCCGTGATCCTGCTGCCCGCCTTCGTCAGCATGACGGTCATCTTCGCCAACAGTTCCGTCGTCAACTTTCTGACGCCGTGCGGTCTCAGCAGGGGGCTGGAGCAGATCAGCCTCTACTTCCTGGCCAATCAGGGAACCGTGTTTTTCGTGCGACTCTTCGTCGGCCGGGTGCTGCAGCTGATCTCCAAACGCCTGTGCACGGGGATCGGGCTCCTCCTGACGGCAGGCGGCATCGCCCTGATCGCGATCGCCCACACGATACCGGCCATGCTGGTCTCCGCGATCCTGATCGGTCTGGGCTTTACCGCCGTGACCCAGATCTTCCAGGCGGAGACACTTGTCGCGGTATCCAGCGATCGCCGTGGTCTGGCCAGCACCGTATATATGCTGCTGGTCAGCTTCGGTAACGGCAGCGGCTCGGCTCTCTGGGGAGCGATTTCTACCGTCAGTGGCTACACGCTGACCTATGCGCTGGCGGGGCTGTCCGCCCTGGCCGGAATTGTCCTCCATCAGATCTACTGGCGCAGGCAGTCCGGAGAGCTGCGGGAAGCCGCTCCGGCGGGGGATGCCGGGATATAAGGGTGTTGTGCCTGAAAGGAGATGGGCCCAATGAAGATACTGTTGCTGAACGGCAGCCCGCATGAGCGCGGCTGTACGGCCACGGCGCTGCTGGAGCTGGCCGGCAGTCTGGAGCGGCAGGGGGTGGAGACGGAGCTTCTCCATGTCGGGGTGAAGCCGGTTGCCGACTGCAGCGGCTGCGGTGTCTGTGCCGGGGCCGGGCTCTGCGTGTTCGATGATGCCGTGAACGAGCTGCTGGAGCGGCTGGATGAGTTTGCGGGTCTGGTGGTGGGCTCGCCCGTCTACTATGCCGGGCCGACCGGGGCGGTGACGAGCTTCCTCAACCGCCTCTTTTATGCCGGCAGCCGGCGCATGGCCGGGAAGCTCGGGGCCGCTGTGGTGTCCTGCCGGCGGGCGGGGGCGACAGCGGCGCTGGATCGCCTCTATAAGTACTTCACGATCTCGAACATGGTGCTGGTGGGCTCGCAGTACTGGCCGATGGTGCACGGCTCGACGCCTGACGAGGCGCGGGCCGACGTCGAGGGGATGCAGATCATGCGGACGCTGGGCGAGAACATGGCCTGGCTGCTGCGGGAGCGGCAGGCGGGGCGGGAGGCCGCCGTCCGGCCGGCCGCGTACGAGCTGCGGGTGACCATGAGCTTCCACCACTGAGACGGCCGTGTGCATGGAGGTGGCGGAGGGGCGCTTTGCCTGCTGCATAAAGGGGGAGCGAGCAAAAAAACAACTTATACGCGAATTCCCGTGTATAAGTTGAATTATTGAGCAGAAAACCCTTCAATCTGAGCAGAAATTCGAGTTATACACGCCGAAACGTGTACAAACCAGATTTTTGCTCATTGCATACTCTACCCAGGTCCCGGAGGCCGCCATGCCCCGGAGCGCCGCCTTCTGCGGTCCGGCGCGGCCCCGAAGCGCTGCTCAGGCCCGGTATGCCAGCGTCAGCGGCCGTTCCGGGGTGATGTGCACGGCGTCAAAGACCAGCTCGTCGCCCACGACCGCGAAATCGAGCTCCTCACCGCCCAGCCGCAGTCCCGCAGCCGCCCCCGCCCGCGGCAGCTCCAGCCGCCGCAGCACGAGTCCGCCCTCGCGGACGCTGAGGCAGGCGCCCGCGGCGTCGATCGCGATCTGCCCCCAGCCCGTGCCCGCCGCCCAGAAGTAGCGGTGCTCCGCGAGCTCCTGCAGCGGCCGAAAGCCCAGCGACTGCCGCACGAGGTCGCAGCGGAAGCCGGAGAAGACCGGCAGCAGCGCCCAGCTCGCGAGCGAACGGGCATAGTTGCTGCCGCACTCGAACTCATTCCAGGGATTGCGCTTTTCGCCGTCATAGCGGTCGCGGATCGAGCGCACGATCATAAGCCCCTCATCGACCATGCCGTGCGCGATCATGTGGCTGGCGACCTGATACTCGAAGCCGTGCATGCTCTCCTCGGCATAGGGGATCGGCACGGCCGGCTTCCGGCTCTCCCCGGGCCAGGTGCAGATAACCACACCCGCCTCGTCGTTGAGGCCGTAGATCCGGCAGGGGTTGAAGTGGTGGCGGAACGAGGGCAGATAGTTGTGGCGGAAAATCGCAGCCAGGGCCCGCTCGACCAGTCCGCGGTCGACGATCTCGCCGACGCCGCAGAGCTCCGCCATCCAGACCGCCAGCACCTGGTCGATGTGGCAGCCGTCGGCAATCTGGTACTTGATCTCCCCCGTTTCCTCATTCCAGTAGGCGCCGAGCGTCGACGCGCCGGTCAGCGTATCGCCGTCAAGGTAAGGCTCGAGCAGCGTCCGGTCTGTCACGTCGATGTCCTGATTGAAGTACTCGCCGTTGAAGAGCCGCTCCTCTGTATAGCGGCGCCCCTCGGCAGCGAGCTGTTCGTAGAGTTCGGCATCAGGATCGCCCAGCGCCTCGGCCATCAGCGCCGCCGCCCGCAGCGCCGCGACATAGAAGAGCTCGAGCCAGGCATTCGGCCCGAAGAGTTCCATGTCCAGCGTGTGATGCTGGCGCCCGGTCAGGATGCCCGTCCGCCCGGGATCCCAGCGGTCGGGGTTGTCGGGCGACCAGGCGTAGTGCAGGGACTTTTTCACCGCCGGCCACCAGCGCCGCAGCCAGTCCGTATCGCCGCAGATCTTCCACTCGCGGAAGACCTTCAGCACACCGCCCATCTGGCCGTCGACGCAGGGGCGGAAGTCCGAGCGCGGACTGCCGAGCGGCAGCTGCAGGCGGAAGGGCATGCCGCCGTCGGGGCGCAGGTTGTAGCTGTAGTCGAGTTCGCGCATGGAGCGCTCGAGCCGCGGGAAGAGGTAGGGCAGGGCGAAGGCATAGTTCCAGACATGAGTGCAGGAGCCTTCACAGCTGCCGGCGGTGGTATGGCAGCCCTCCCAGCCATAGAATTCGCCGTCCGTCAGGCGCAGAACCGTCGGCGACTTCAGGACCGCCAGGTTGCCGGTCAGGGCCTCGAGGGCTTCGGAGGGGAGGGTTGAGCTTTGCAAAGTTTCACGGAAGCTCCGTGTCCTCGCGGCGAGTTCGTCCCAGCGGCCCATGCAGTGATTGACGACAGCCGTCGCATCGGCGAAGCGGGTCGCATAGTAGTTGGTCCAGCTCTTTTCCCACGGCTCACGCTCCGGATGTTTCCAGTAGGCCCAGTAGTGGGGCACGTGCCAGGCGATGAGGAAACGCACGCGGCGCGTTTCACCCGGCGCGAGGCGGAAATGGGCGGCCAGGACGGCGACGTCTTCGCCGTCGGGGCCGTGGCAGTCGCGGTTGCGGAAGGGGCCGGGCGTGTTGAGGTCGCGCCAGAAGAGGTTCAGGTTGTCGAACCAGCCGCCGTGGTACCAGTACTGCTGGAAGCTGATGTCGGCGGCATCGGTGGCCATGGCGAGCGTGCCCAGCTCGTGGGGCAGTTCGGGCGCGGGATTGCCGCGAAGCAGCATCCGGTGCCAGGGGCCGTCGGGGGCCAGGTTGCTGCGCGGCGCCGGGAAGGGGTTGTTGAGGCTGAGTACCGCCGTGTAGTCGAGCGTCGCCTCCGTGCTGTTCGTGAGGCAGACGGTGAAGAAGGCCGCCGGCAGGCTCGAGTTCAGATCGTCGTGGGGGATGAAGGGGCTGAAGGCCTCGAGTGCGACCCGGCCGGGGAAGCTGTCGTCGCGGAAATCGAGCCGGGCTTCGGGGAAGCAGCCGTAGAAGCTGCCGTCGGCGAAATGGGGGACGCCGGCCAGCAGATGGCGGTGGGGGCCGAAGCCGTATTCGCGGAATTCGGCACCGGGAATCGGGCGGCCGGTGTAGGGCGGCGCCAGATCCGTGTGCAGGGCGCGGGCGTCGATGACGCGACCCGCCTCCTCCGCCCGGATGAAGAAGGCGGAGAAGCCGTTGTAGGAGCCCTTGTTCGGGCGGTTGAAAATCTCCCAGTCGCGGAGGCGCCCGCTGCCGTCCAGCGAGATGCTCCCCGCACCCATGCCGCCGAGCGGGAAGAGAATTTCGTTGCGCCTGCTGCCCTCGTATGTATAACGTGCCATCGCTGTCACCTCTTCGCGTGTCCGGCGGCGGAAGCGGACGCCGGAAGATCAGGCTGCTGCCGTCAGCATAGCACGGGAACGTCTGTCAGTAATCGTCATCCAGGAAGCCGTCTGCTCTCTCGCCTGCGGCAAAGTCCGCCTCCTCCGGCAGCTCATCCGTCTCCGGCGCAGGGATGAACGGACGGTCCGGATTGGCCCAGAAATAGGGGCATTCGTCGAGGAAGCGCCGGACCTGCCCATGGTCGCAGAGCTGACGGTGGGCCAGGAGATTGCGCATTTCCCGCAAAAGCAGCAGCTGCTGCCAGTCGGGTCTGGGCAGATAGAGCAGGCGTTCCTCGTGGTCATCGGCGCGGTGGACGGCGGTCATCGACGCCAGCGTGCCCAGTTCCGCTTCATGGGGATCCGTGAGCTCCTGACCATACTGCCTGAACAGCGGCCAGGTCTCGTCTCTCGACGCCACCCAGTAGGGCACGCCGAGAATTCCGCGGATGCGCTCTTCGTAGGCGGCAATAAGCCGCAGGCGCTCCTCCTCCAGCAGCGGGAAGAGAACCTGCAGCTGCGCCATCCAGAGACGCCGCTTCAGAGCGGGATCCCGGGCCGCAGCCTCCCCGCAGCCCAGCGCCGAGAGCGGATCCTCCCCGTGTGTCGTCATGCGTTCGAGCAGATCGAGCGCCGCCCGAACATCCAGCTGACAGAGCTCCGTGGCCGCGACGGCGAGGTAGCGCTTCCAGCCGTCGCCGAGCTCGAGCTCGGCACACATGGCGCTGTTGAAGAGCAGGGCGTCGAAATAGTCGATGTAGTTTTCCTGCCTGAGCACGGCGAGCTGCTGCGGGCGGTTTTCGCTGGCGGGCAGCAGCCGCTGCTGTCCCGGTCGCAGTTCGAGAATCACGGAGCCGTCCTGCCGCTTCGGCGGCGGACAGCGCCGCAGAAAGTCGAGCCAGGCCGCGAGCTCTCTGTCATCGGGGTCGCGCACCCAGAAGCAGCGCTCCCGGAAGACACCGCAGCGGGCGAGATACTGGGCCTTTGTCTCTGTGCCGAGAGGGTCATAGGCCTGCCGTACTTCCGCTACCGTGTACCAGTTCAGCAGGTAGTCCTCAATGGCAGTCCCGTTCTCCTTCCCATCCGCGAAGGGCCAGGACGCGTCCAGCTGTTCCACCATCCAGTTGCCATCGAGATCGCGCAGCCGCTCCGTGACGGTCCGGCGCAGCTGCTCCGGCCAGTTGAACGGCCTGTCCGAGCAGACGGCGACGTGGCGGCTGCGGTCGAACTCGCCGACGATGCCCTCCACCAGCCGGGCCGGACCCGTGATATCCGTCCACCAGCGCTGCGCGGGCCGCCTAAACATGGCTGTCCTCTCCGCCTGCCGTCTGCTGGAAGGAGCGCTCGATGCTCTCCACATCGGGTCCGATGGCATCCAGGAAACGGCGCTGGCGCAGGCGGAAGTGATCGTCGCCCGGTGCGATGAGAATGCCCATGCCGATGAGCTCAAGCAGCAGGTCGCGGCACTCGCGCTCACTCAGCCGGGCCGCCTCGGCCTCATCCAGAATGTGGGCATAGTCCAGAATCTCATGTGTCCGGTAGCCGAGCTTCCGCTGCTCGGGCTCCAGATGATAGAGCAGAGCAACGGCCGAGGCCAGCAACCTGTAGCGCGGGTCGACCGCGATGGTCATGTTGATGCGTTCGTTGACCAGGTCGTTCAGATGATTTTCGCTCAGGATCCTGTCGATCTGGTGGCGGCTCAGGGTAAAGGGCGGATTGCCGCGGTTCGCCTGATAGTAGTGCGGATAGTCCGAGATCAGGTTGTTGATCAGGGTATGGCCGATGTGATGGATGATGCCGGGGTAGTTGTTGGTGGCAACCAGTATGTGCTCGAGCTCGGCGGGCTCGATACGGAAGCCGAGGAAGAGCAGCGGACGGGCGATGAGCTCGAAGGCGTCCCGGGCCCGCAGCGGCCCGATCGCGAGCGATGTGCCCAGCTGGCCGAAGATGGAGTTGGGACTGCGGGTGCTGCGGCAGACATTGTGCAGGCCGGCGAGCACGAAACGGAAGTGGCTCTGAGTATCATGGCGCAGGCCCAGCAGCGGCTGCAGTTCACGATGGGCGGGCTCGGAACGGCCGAAGATCTCGAGGATGCGATCGGCCTCGTCGATCATCAGGACGATGCGCGACCAGTGCTGCTTCCAGGTATTCTTCAGCAGACGGCAGAGGGCATCGAGCGTGGCGACCGTCCCCTGAGGGCCGGCAGGGACGAGGCCCTCCAGCCCGGCCGCCTCCAGCTCCTCCACAATCGCAGCCACCAGCAGCGCTTCGCTGTCGATGTTAAGTGCATCGATGAGGACCGCATACTCCTGACTTTCAGGCAGATGAGAGAGGCTGCGCGCACGGCGCAGCAGGGCGGTCTTCCCGAGCTGGCGGCCGCCATAGAGGACGATGTTGCCATCGGGATCCAGAATGCGCGCGAGTTCGTCCCGACGGCCGATGAACATTTCATCGGCGACGGCGCCGCTGTCGACAAAGGGCTGGTGCACGGAGGTGTAGGCGAGGGCCGAGGCGAGGAAGGCGGGCAGCCGCTCGCGCTGCGGCAGGCCGGCCAGATGCAGCATCAGGACGAGATCCAGCAGCAGGATGGACTGCAGTGACCGGCGCACGCGGTGGAAGTGATCGGCGAGCTGGCGCCGCTGGGCGAGGTTCAACCTCCCCTCCATGATGACAATGGGGTTGCGCAGCTTCTCGAAATGGCGCAGGCGCTCGAGCAGATCCTGGGGTTCGAGCTGCTCGAAGACGAAGACGACATCGATCTGATCCGGCATCCGCGTGCCCATGAAGCTGATCGGGTGGGCATATTCACGCATGTCGAGGCGGGGCTTGTTCACGGCGACCCTGAAGTGCTGCAGCTGCCCGCGTGCTTCTTCGAGACGGGCATGTGTCGCTTCGATGCCCAGCTGCCTCAGCAGCGACTCGACATTGGCCGTACGGATCCTGTCTGCAGCAGGGAGCAGCTGCAGCCAGGCTTTGGCCTCGGCACCCAGCTGCAGTCCGTCGACGTTTCGCGGCAGGCTGGTCCGCTGCTGCTGGCTGCGCCTCGCGAGCAGCTGCTGCCAGCTCTCGGCAACCGGCAGCAGCCGGGCGAAGTTATCCTCTTCGATGAACTGCAGGTAGAAGCTCGCAGTGGGGCTGGTGTCCAGATCCATGCTGCCCATGAGGCCGCTGTCGAAGCGGTTGATGTAGTCCTCGGCCAGAATGAAGTTGGGTTCCGGGGCGCTCACCATGTCGTAGGCCCGCTGCAGCACGGGCAGATATTCGGGCTGAACCCCCTTCTCGAGCCGTGAACCGAGGTCGTGCAGCAGATCCAGCCGGCGCTGCCGGTGCGCGTCCTCGACCGTCTGCCGCAGCGCGTCAATGAGGGGGGCGACCGGTACCGCCGGTTCATCGAGCTGAATCAGGTTCTCACAGAGCTCGAGGTTGTACTGGTGCGTCTCGCGTTCGTTTTCCGTGATATAGCCATTGGCAAAGGCACGCTGGAGTTCCGCACGAAAGTCGGCGATCTGCCGTGCCGCCGCCTGTTGTGCTGTCAGCATGGCATTCGTGGTCTCCGGCGCAGTCGCCGCAGGCCCGCTGACGGTCTGGCCCGCGCCATCAGACTGCAGAACCATATGGCGCGCGTCATCGGACTGCAGAACGATATGCCGCAGAGCCAGTCTCCAGGGTTCGTGGTAGCGGATCTGGCTGAGTTTCTGGTCGACCAGCGGCAGTCCGTCCCGTCCGAGGGCGAAGATGCCGGTATCCGTGAGGCTCACAAAGAGCTCACCGCGGGTCGGAGATTTGTCGTCGAGAATGAGCTGGCAGTCATGCAGGGTGTGGTAGAGGATGGCCCGGTCCGCCGCCCCGGGAATATTCTCGAGCTGTGCCAGTGCCTGTTTGATCTGCAGGCCGGCCTCCTGATGCAGAGAGGCAAAATCAGGGGTGTTGACCTGCTGCTGGCCGCTGTCGCTCTGGGCGATATCGAGCCATTGCCTGGCGAGCTGCAGGCGCTCCCGGTAATAGCCGCGCAGCTGCCGCCGCATGGGATCGACGAGCCGCCAGGTGTTGTGGTGTGGCAGCTCCAGCTGCCGGGTGACATCATCGAACAGGGCATCGATCCGTTTATCCGAAATGGCCTGTTCGCCGGACTCGCTGAACTGTGCAACGAACCGGGCGACGGTGGCGGCACGTTCCGAGCGATTGTCGACGATAGTCATCATGGCTTCTGCGATGGCGCTGCCATGGCCGAAGCAGCTGCCGACCAGCTGGTAGATGGGACCGCTGTTGGCATTGATGTTCGGGCGGTCTTTCAGAGCCGTCGCCTGTCGGGAGAGTTCCTGCAGCTGCCGCCGCTCGGATTCGTGGGCGCCGAGCTGACGCATGGCCTTGGCGGAGAAGGAGCCGGGATTCTCGCGGCAGACTTTGCATAGATAGTTGTAGACCTTCTGCAGCGGCAGAAAGTCAGGGAAGACTTCGTGGTAGGCCTCCTCGATGCTGTTCGCATAATCCCACAGGTCGTAATCGCGCTCCAGCGAGGGGCGGAAGAGGGTGCGCAGCAGGGCCGCGAGGTGCATGGCGCTGCCGCGGATGCCAACCGCGTCCCCTTCGAAGACCATCATGATGCTCGTGCTGTCGTAGCGGTGCTCCGAGAGAGGAGAGTCGAGGGCGAGGGCGAGGGCGGAGGCGTGCTGGGGGTGCGGGGTATCGCTCTCATCCGCGAGACTCCGGCTGAGCAGGAGGGCGGAGGCGAGGGCCCGTTCGCCGGCGGGGGCGAGCGATTCGGCGAGGAGGCTTTCGAGGAGGCGGCGGAAGGGGGCAGCCTCAGCGGGCTCCCGGCGCTGTTCGAGGAGGCGGGCGGCGAGCCCGGCCGCGGTCAGGTCTTTGTCCTGTCCGTCGTCTGTGCCGTCCGCTGTCTGCAGCTCTCTTTTGAGCTTTTCACCGGCCCGGAGGACGTCGGCTCTCAGCCGCTCCGGTTCGCCGAAGCTGTCGGCAGCTGTTCGCGGGGAATCACCTTCGGTTGCGGCACCCACACCGGCTGGCAGGTCTTCCGGCACGGCAGGGCTGTCCGTAGCCGGGACCGGGTCGTCCGCGGGTGACAGCGGCGGCTCCCCGGTCTCCGGTTCAGGCGGAGTCTCTGCCGCGACCGGGCTTTCGGGCGTTGCCGAAGCTGTTGCAGGAACCTCACCTGCCGCTTCCTGTTCGCCGGCAGCAGCCGGCCCGGCGCTGCCGTCTCCGTATGTGCTTATGTAATGCGAGACGCTGGACCGGATGACTGTTTTGAGCTTATAGCGCCGTCTGCCTCCCTCGTGAAATGGCGGACAGGGGACGGGCAGACCATACGGCCTGAAGGCGATCTGATCTCCCTGCTGCGCCAGCTCCTGAATATAGGACTTCAGTTCCTCGGGGTCTTTTGTGGGAGTGCTTTTTTTCGTGTCCGGAGCGCTTTCGCGCTTCCGGGTCCGTCGCCCGCGTCTGTCCGGGGTCGGAGGCGCCGCCTTTTCAGCCGCTGCGGCGTCGGCTTCCGCATTCTCTGTCGTCACCTCTGCCTCAACAGCTGCCTCAGCTGTCTCCGCACGCTCTTCTGGCGCCGGAGCTGGCTCGCTGCCGGGTGTTGTTTTCTTTTCTGCCGTCTGAGGGGCCTCGATGTCCGCTGCTGCTTCCTCTGCCGTCTCAGTCGGATAAATGCTTTTCTGTGCCAGTGCCACGATAAGCCAGACGTCAATGTGCTGATTAAGCTTCTGCGATTCCCGGCCTATGCGGACGGAATCCTCGCAGAGCGCGAGTTCGCAGAAGAGCCGCAGCGGCTCGAGATCCTGTTCCTCGTCGAGCGCGAGCAGTTCGTCGTCGTCCAGTGCGGCGAGGCGCGTCTGCCAGCTGCCCAGCGCGGCGTCCGCATGGGGATTGTCAGAACGGAGCTTCGCGAACAGGGCGAGCAGATCGCGGATGGACGCCAGCCGCTGATCATGGAGGGCGGCCAGGTCGGCCTCAATGGCGCTGAGGCTCGCGTCATCGGGAATCTCACGTTTGAGGCGGGCTGCCGCGATCTCGCGATAGCGGGCTTCCGCGTCCGCAACCGCCTCGAGTCTGGCGATGCTTTCCCGGATCAGGCCCACAGGGTAGAGCCTGTGTTCGCTGCGCCCGACGTCGAGTTGCTCCAGAAGCGCGCCGAGCTCCCTGCGCAGTTGGGAAAGTTCGTCGAAGAGGGCGGAAGAATCCATGTCTGACACCTCCCAAGGCTGGTGTTTCAGGAGGCTCCCGGGCAGAAGCCCCGCTGTCGACAAGCGGTACTGAACAAGTGCCTTTTTACAGTATCACAAGCGGGAAGCAGGGGCGGAAATGCGGGTTATGTATGCAAAGGATCAATCACTCTGCACAGGTGAAGCAGCCGGGCGTCTCAATCCGCGCTGTCGAGCCGCAGCACCCAGTCCTCGCCGCGGCCTGTCGTGGGCGGCCGGAGTTTCGGGGCGGCGGAGCGGTTCTCGATCGTCCCGATCGCCGTCGTCTCACCGCTTCGCGGGCTGAACCAGGCCGCCTCGAGGCACCCGCCCGGCAGGATGCCCGGCGCGATGTCGATGCCCAGCCCGTTGGGTGTGTAGATGAAGGCGTAGCGCTCGCCCCGCGCGGCGATCTGCACATTGGCGCCCGTGCCGTTTGACGCCAGCAGCTCGGGTGCCTCGCGCCGCTCGAGCAGGGGCCGCGACTCGCAGAGCCGGCGCAGCCACTGAACCTGGCTGGCCCCGGGCCGCTCGAGGGCCCGCTCCCAGGTCAGCGGAAAGTAGTCCGAGGGCTCCCGCACCATGCGCCAGACCGAGTGGTGGCCGTAGGTCACACCGGCACTGCCGGCGAAGACAGCCCAGTAGAGTGCCTGCCTGACATCGGCGGCATCGAAGTAGCCATTCTGCGCATCGAAGTTAACCGGGTGGTCCTCGTAGCGAGGCTCTGCTTCCAGAGTCGGCTTGACAGGGGAGAGACTGCAGTCTTTGCGTACGTATTCGTAATTGGGATCGTTCCGGCGGCTGTGGCCGGACTGGAACATGTTGAAGTCGAGCCAGCTCTCTTCGTGCAGCTGCTCCGAGGAGGAGCTGCCGCCGGCGGGGTGATAGGTCATCAGCTGCCGCGCCCCGGCCTGCCGGATGCCGACCGCCATGCCGGCGATGGCCTCATGCTGGCGACGCGTCTCGAGGCGGCGGTCACCCCCGAGCACCCAGATAACGTTCGCATACCCTGCATAGCGCGCACCGATGAACTGGCCGTAGCGGCGGCCCGTCCCGCCGTCGAAGATCTCGGGGCCCTTCCCCCAGAGCCGGTTGACCTTGTCACCCCAGGTCGGCAGCAGGGCGATGTAGAGGCCGCGCCGGGCTGCCTGGTCGATGATGTAGTCGACGTGGTCCCAGTAGGAGCAGGGGCCGGTGAGATCCGGTTCGATGTCGCCGTAACCGTGGTTGCCTTCGCGGCGGAGCAGGGGCAGGCGGCCGTGGGCATTGGGCTCGGTCAGGCCGTCCATCTCGGCGAGGGCGACGGCCTGAATCACGTTGAAACCCTGGCGCGCGCGGGTGTCGAGGTAATGGCAGGCCTCCTCGCGGCTGAGGCGGTGGAAGAGCTCCCAGGCCGTGTCGCCGAGCCAGAAAAAGGGCGTGCCGTCGGCGCGTGTCAGGTGGCGGCTGCTGCTGCTGATGGCGAGGGGCTGTAGCGGATCGCTGCTGTGCATGGGAACCTCCTGCGGGCGGGTCGGGACTCTGGTGCCCGTATGGGCTCTGTTGTCTGTGATTCTAGCATCGGAGCGTTCATGCCGTTCGGGCACGTGATAGGATGGCGGCGGCAGCGGCGGGAATGCCCCGCCGCCGGATCTGGACAACATGGACAGGAGATCAGCAGCCATGCGTACAAATGAAGTTCTGCTCTACCGGCAGCCGGCCGACCGCTGGATTGAGGCGCTGCCGCTCGGGAACGGCCACATCGGGGCGATGCTCTTCGGCCGTCTTGACAGCGAGCGCATCGCGCTCAATGACGACAGCTTCTGGTCCGGGGCCCCGCAGGACGGGACAAACCCCGATGCCCGAGCCGCGATGGCGGAGGTGCGCGAAGCCATCCGGCGCCGCGATTTTCGGGCGGCGACAAAGCTCGCCGGGAGAATGATGGGTCCCTGGTCTCAGGGCTATCTGCCGGCAGGCGACCTGCTGCTGGATTTCGGCGGGGAGGCCTGCCTCGAGGCGGATGAGGATGAAAGAGGATGCTACCGGCGCCTGCTCGATCTCGAGACGGCGGTGGCGGCGACCCTGCTGGAGCGGCCGGATGGGTCACGGAGGACGGTGACGGCCTTTGCCTCCTATCCTCATGATGTTCTGGTCCTCGAAATCCGTGACGATGTCCGCCCGATCGATGTTGACATACGACTCGACACCCGGCATCCCGGCCATGGCCGTGCCTGGCTCGAGGCCGACAGGGCGCGCCTCGTCGAGTCGGTGCGCGCGCCGGTTAAGACCCTGCCGGTCTATGTTGCCGACCCCGAACCGGTTCGCTACGACCCCGATGACCGCCTGACCAGCCTGCGGCTGGTGCTGGCGCTGGAGATCCGCGCGGACGGCGGCCGCCTCGAGGTCGTCGACGACCGCATCCGCCTGCGCGGGGCCCAACGCGTGGAGCTGCGCCTCGTCAGCCGGACCAGTTTCAGGGAAGAGGGGCACGGCATCGACCCGGACGCCGGCGCGCAGGCGGCCGATGAGCTCGTCGAGCGGCTGGAGAGTGCTGCCGCCGCGGAGCTGGATGCATTTTCGGAGCTGACGTTCGCCGAGCTGCTGGCTGCGCATGTCGAGGATTATCAGGCACTCTATCGGGCGGCCTGGCTGCGTCTCGATGACGAGGCCCCGGCATATGCGCCGACACATGTCGACAGATGGCTGGACCGGGCCTGCGGACATGCCGGGACGGCTGAGGATACCTATGGGCGCATTCTGGCTTCGGAGCTGGCGGGAGCGGGGCCGGGTGCGGACCTCAGCGAGCTGCTTTTCAACTTCGGCCGCTACCTCCTGATCGCCTCCTCGCGCGCAGGCACCCAGGCGGCGAATCTGCAGGGTATCTGGAACGAGTCGCTGCAGCCGCCCTGGAGCTCCAACTACACGATCAACATCAACACCGAGATGAACTACTGGCCGGCGGAGGTCACCAATCTCGCCTCCTGTCATGAGCCGCTCTTTGCATTGATTGAGCGAATTGCTGCGAACGGTTCCCGTACAGCAGCGGTGAACTATGGCGCCCGTGGCTGGGTGGCGCATCATAATTCGGATCTCTGGGCCAAGTCCGAGCCCGTCTCCGGCGATCCGGTCTGGGCCGTCTGGCCGATGGGCGGCGTCTGGCTCTCGCTCCACCTGATCGAGCGTGCCCGCTATGGCTGCGATGCCGTCTGGACGCGTGAGACGGCCTGGCCGCTGCTGCTGGGGGCGGCGCGCTTCTGCCTCGATTTCCTCAGCGAAGACGAGGACGGCTTTCTCGTGACGGCGCCGTCGACTTCGCCGGAGCATAAGTTTCGCTGGGAGGGGGAGGCGCTTTCGGTTTCGGCGATGGCGACGATGGACCGGGCCCTGATTGTGGAGCTCTTTGACGGTGTGCTGGAGCTCGCCGACCGGCTGGGAATCGAGGATGCGATGCTTGCTGAGGTACGGGAGGCCGGGACGCGGCTTTTGCCCTGGCGGATCGGGCGTGAGGGGCGCCTGCAGGAGTGGTCGCTCGACTTCGAGGATAACGAGCGCCGCCATCGCCATGTTTCGCATCTGCTGGGCGTGTATCCGGGGCGCAGCATCAGCTGGGAGGAGACGCCGGAGCTGATGGCGGCGGCGCGGACGTCGCTCGAGATCCGCGGCGACGAGGCGACCGGCTGGGGCATGGGCTGGCGCATCTGCCTGTGGGCGCGCTTCCGGGACGGGGATCGTGCGCATCGGGTGGTGCAGAAGATGCTGCGTCCGGCCGCGGCGGCAGAGGGTCGGGCGGAGCGTGGCGGCCTCTACCCCAACCTCTTCAGCGCCCATCCGCCGTTCCAGATAGATGGCAACTTTGCCTTCCCGGCCGGTGTCGCGGAGATGCTGCTGCAGACGCATCTGGGCTCGATTGACCTGCTGCCGGCGCTGCCGTCGGCCTGGCCGGCGGGGCGGGTGGGCGGCCTCTGCTGCCGTGGCGGCATCGAGGTGGAAATTGCCTGGTCCGCCGGGCGTCTCGAGCGGGTGAGGCTGGAGGAGAAGCTGGGGCGGGATCGCGTCTTAGTCCTGCGCTCGGGAACTGCGGAGAAGAGCGTGGAGCTCGCGGCCCGCGAGACGCTTGCGGTCGAGTGGGACGTGTGACGCAGTCAGACGGATGTGGCAGGAGCCCGGCCGGCGATGGCCGGGCTCCTGCCTGCTTACATAACCCGTCCGGCACCCTGCAGTTCATTTGAGTTCCATTTTGGGAGTGCACGTCATATTTGTCGGGAAAGTTAAACTTTTGAGCCTTCCTCAAACACATGAAACACCGGAGTTTTAGCGTAGCTTGTCTGCAGGCATATGGAAGATCTCTTCTTCCATTGCCCGCGTAGCGATCAGCCTCACAAACAGCCGGAATGTGAATGCGAGAGGAATAGGATAGCGGGCAGCGAGGCTGACAGGCACGATCTGGCACGTTCCAGGTGGTTGTGAAACGATCCAGGTTCTGTTGCCCTGATGCCGTATGATAAAGGCGATTCTGACAAGCAGCGCGCCTCTCGTGGTCAGAATGGCGAGTAATCCAAATGGTTTTTTGGAAAACTCTTCGTTTTGACCAGAAACGGCCCCTTTGTGGTCAGGATAGCGAGTAATCCAAATGGTTTTTTGGAAAACTCTTCGTTTTGACCAGAAACGGCCCCTTTGTGGTCAGGATGGCGAGTAATCCAAATCATTTTTTGGAAAACTCTTCGTTTTGACCAGAAACAGCCCTTTCGTGGTCAAGATCGCGAGTAATCCAAATCATTTTTTGGAAAACTCTCCGTTTTGACCAGAAACGGCCCCTTTGTGGTCAGGATGGCGAGTAATCCAAATTATTTTTTGGATTACTCTTCGTTTTGACCACCAGAAGTCCACAGGCTGCTTTCTCCCCCTGCCAGCCGTCCTCCTGGCATGCTCACCCGTTTCCTGACACGCTTGACGTGCACCCCCATTTTGTCGAAGGAACATGCATCCGCTGGGGTCGGCGGCAAACTTTCGTTTTTCATGTCCGTGAATGGCCGCATGAGCCTGTTTGCCTGCGGATGCAGTCGGACACGCGCGCTTTTGGGCGCAGCTTTGCTTCATCTCATCGCTGTCGTCTGAAAAAAGCAGCCGGCTCCCTGGTAACAACATGCGTGCGCCCACAGACGCTCCGTGAGCTTGACATGGTCGAGTTTGAGGAGATCCAGAGAGATCAGAGCCTTCCTGTAATCTGGATCATCCATGCCATGGATGACGTGGCTCTCGTATCCCGTCTTTTCCCGATAGATGCCTTTACTCTTGTCGTAGAACTGGTAATGAGCAGAATTTGTCAGAGCCTGGCTGCCGCGGCCGACCATCCGCTTCCCACCCGTGCGCGCCTCCTGCCGTTCTCTGTCGTGGTCGAAAGGATCAGCACATGAAGCAAAGCGCGAGGGCTGCTATTCCACTGCCTGGAATCTCAGTGACTATGTTCATCCAGCAGTCGGGCAAAGGCGATTTCGTCCCAACTCCGGTTCGTAACCGGCATCGGGAGGGGAAGCTTCTTCGGTCTGCGGCGGGCGGCTTGAAAATGTTGGGTGCACAGCACACCTCGAAACGTGTTTCATCCATTTTCAGGTGTGCGGTCCATGTTGTGGTCTCAGACAGTTTGTCTACTTCCTGCAGTCTCCTCTCAGGGGTGCCGGACAAGTATTACATGATGACTTTCCTTACTTTCAATGCGGTATGGAAATGGGCTTGGCGAAACAGGTGAGTTTACCTGACAGTATCATCCAGAGGCATATTCAGATCGAGATAGAGCTGCCTGCGCGCTTTCTTGTCTGCCGAGGCTTCCTGCCATGCGTATTTTGCGACATCCCTGGCGACCTTTCTCGGGACAACGATGACGCCGTCACCATCTGCCACGACTACGTCACCAGGATAGATGGCCACTCCGCCAATCCCGATGGGGCAGTCCTTTTCAATGTAGCGGATCCGGGCCTGATCCATGGGCTGAGAAATGAACCGGGACCAGACATGGACCTTTTGAATCACGCATTCGTCGGTGTCGCGAATGCCCCCGCCGTTGGTCATGAAGCCGACTGCCCCACGCTTCATGCAGGCCAGCGTGTTGTTGCTTCCGAGAAGACCAACATCGAGACCGGCGATGTCAAGGCAGATGAAATCGCCCTCCTGTATGTCCTCCGCCCACTTATCCGTGCAGATCTCGCGATAGTACATGGCGACCCAGGAGGTATATTCGTCTCTGGTGAGCATCGGTACGGGGCCTTCATAGGGTACATAGCGCCCGGTACGGGCAATGCCGATGATGCTGGTATCCGGGCGGAACAGCGGTCGGATGGAGTGGTGCACCGAGCCATAGTGGTGGTAGCCCATCCAGTCCATGCCGTCACGAACATCTGTTGTCCGCAGCCTCTCAAACATCTGGATGAGAATCCTGTTTTCCTTTTCGTCGTAGTCCATGATGCCACGCCTCCTGTGCCTCGTTTTGTTCCTGATGCCGATCTGTCAGTCTGCCGCTGCTGCGGATGTGCCCGCCTCCCCGCAGCCAGCATTTGAACAGGAGCCCTGCAGCGACAACCCTTATCCGTCTTGTGCCCCGCGCTGATCCAGGTCGTCCAGCTTCTTTATTCTCTGACGAAACTCTTCTGTGTCATGGAATTCTGCGTGCAGAAAAATATCAATAAGATCGCAGGCTGCCTGATAGCCTATGATGTCCTGACCGATTGCCATGACGGTGACGTTGTCATGCTCCACACACTGGCGGGCGGTATAGAGATCATGAACGACAGCAGCGCGTATGCCGGGGGTCTTGTTGCAGGCAATGGCTGCGCCAACTCCACTGCCACAGATCATGATGCCGCGCTCGGCGGTATGGTCCGTAATGGCGGCGCAGACCATGCGGGCAATGTCCGGGAAGTCAACCACGTCCGGCGTGAAAGAGCCTGCATGGAGGACTTCATGTCCGTCGGCAGACAGCTTTTTGAGGATCTTTTCCTTCAGATCGTAGCCTGCGTGATCGCCGCCAATGACAATTTTCATGTTTCACCTCGATGATGCATGCGACTCGGAGGATGCAGCTATGTATTTGCCGTTCATGGAGTCAGGTTTATCGTCTGCCGGGAGGCGGCTGCATCGAGCAGCTCGCGCCGCGCGGCCTCAAAGACCGCGAGGTCCTTCTCCGCATCATCAAAGCCGCGGAAGACCAGTGCGGCGATGCGGTCGGCCTCGGCGCGGTCGTGTGCCGCGACCTCGAACAGCAGCTCGCAGTCCTCGAGACCTGAGCGCATGGCCTCGAGCCGCAGACTGCGCCAGGCTTCGCCGCGGCCGGGATAGACGATATGGCTGTCACCTGATGGCAGGAGCACGCGGTCTTCGCCGTGCTCGGGATTCGTCTGTTCGAAGGCATCCTCGCCGTTCTGGAACATGTTGAAGCCCCAGTGCAGATAGCCCTCGAGCCCGTAGACATGGTGGCTCCAGTGCAGCAGGCGGGTGTTCAGCAGCGGGGTGTCGATGAAGCGGTTCAGCCACGGTCCGGTCGGGTGCAGACAGGTATAGAACCACAGCTGGTCGCCCGAGGTGCGGATGCCCTCGCAATAGGCGCGGTAGTCGGAGAAGCCTTTGCTCGTAGGCACATAGATGTCGAGTGCACCGGCGAGCTCCTCGTACATGACGGCGTCGATCAGGGGGACGCCGGGCAGGAGCTTCCGCACGATGCCGGCGAGAATGCGGTAGTCAGCGGCCGAGCGCTCGATGGGCTCGTCGGCAATGTGCTGGATCAGCAGGTCGTACCAGCCGTGTTCCTCGAGAAAGCGGCGCCAGGCACCGAGAAAGTGAACCAGGAAGCGATAGCCCTCGTGCGAGGTTGCCATGATTTCGCGGTTGGCAAAGAGGCTGTGCTGCACCGAGTTTTTCCAGGAGACCCGGCCGGCGATGTGGCCACCCTCAATGCCGGTGAGGCCGATGTCCAGAAAGAGGCGGATCAGGCGCTCCACACGGCTGAAGTCGAATTCGGGCGCTTCGGGGCTGCCGCCGATCCCGACGAGGGAGAAGGGGATCCAGAAATGCGTCTGGCGCGCCTCGTGCATCAGACGGGCGTAGCTCTCGATCATGGCCCAGTGGGCTTCGGACCAGGGCTCGAGGTCGTGGTAGCTCGCCATCAGGTTCAGGTTGAACCAGTTGGTAACGGCGATGCTGCGGGTGGCGGGGACGACGGCTGCGCTGACTTCGATGCAAAGGGGCAGCCGCTCCTCCGCTGTACCCGCCTGGAGGCGGAGCCGGCAGCTGTAGAGGCCCGGCTCGCAGTCGGCCGGGATCGCCCAGCGCAGATAGAAGGCGGTGACAGGGGTGCTGCTTTCGGTCCGGCGTTCGGGCAGCGGTTCGAGCACCTCGTAGACGCGGAAGGGGGCGGGGCGCGTCACCCAGGGGGCTGCGGCAGAGTTGCGCCTGACCGGGACATCGCGGAGGCGGAAGACCTCGAGTGCGTCGGCGAGTTCGGCGTTGCCCTCGAGCAACCAGCTGAAGGGGCCGCTGCCCCTGACCAGAACCTGGACGGCGGCATAGCTGCCGCGGGCTGCCAGAATCTCGATCGCGGGGCTGGGCGTTGCGGGGAAGGGACTGTCCGGATAGAGCCAGTCATTGGCGTGGGCGATGCGAATCTGCATGGTTCGTTCCTCCGATCGTGCTTCGTGCCTGTGGGTGTCTGGGGGAGTCCGGGCTTTGTTGGAAGCGCAGAAATGAGCTCAGGGGCGAGGCGCCGGTCATGCCGCTGGTACCGTTAACCAGCGTCCGGATCGCCTGAGAGGATCGTATCACGAGCAGTTCGCTGTGTGGGCGCAGATGATCAATCCCGGGGAGGCGGGAGTGTCCTGCTGCGGTGGCTTTTCCAAGTCCAGAGGATGGCGGCTTCATTTCCCTGGATGGGCTCAGACAGTATGCTTCTAACTTCCATATGGCAAACATGAGATTCATCTGGCTGCCCATGCTCCAGACACTTGAGGTGCCAGTCACTGGTGGTTAATGACCATATCCCATGAGCGCCCGCAGCAGTTCCTCCGCTGTCACCTCTGGCAGATCCAGCCTCCCGAGTGTGTCAAGGTTCATCAGAATCAGGCGCTCCCAGGCACTGCGGACCGGATCGTCGGCCGCGGCCGCCTCGATGATGCCGTCTTCTGTCAGCCGCCGCAGCGTGGCGTCGCTCTCGTCGCCGCCAGGTGCCGCGACGGTCCCGGGTGTCGCCGCTCCGTCAAGCACGACTACACTCCGGCCGACGCGCACGACGGCAAGCAGGCCAAGGATACGGGTCGTGACGAAACTGTCAATCATCTGGGCGGGCAGCGCGGTGGCGAAAGGGACTTCGCCAGCAGCCTGACGCCCGGCCGCCGCAAGCAGCAGCCCGGTCAGATCGGCTACGCGGCCGCCCTGGAGCAGGGCCCACCACTGCCAGTCCGTATGGCCGGCGGTCGGGAAGCCGGCCAGCAGCGGGTGTTCGGGGCGCACGAGCAGGCCATAGGTGCCGACCTGCCGCTTCATATTGGGATTCCAGAACGTCGTGGTGAAGACGGCCGGCAGCGCCCGAACGTCAGGATCGGCGGCGAAGCGGAAGCGGATGCGCGGTTCGTGGTCGAGGGCGGCGGCGAGGTCGGCAAGCGAATCGACGGTGATGCTCTCAGCCGCGGGTGCCGCGGGAGAAGCGGTGGGGAAGAACCAGAGCGGCCAGCTGTTCTCGACGAGGACGGGTTCACCGTCGGGTGCTGTGGCGCTGAGCCTGAGTTCGAGAGTGAGAGCGCGCGGCGCAGACCAGGCCGGCCAGTGCTGCCAGGCGATCTCGGCGAGATCGGCAGGTCCTGTGACCACGAGCGGCTCGGCGAGTGCGAGCTGTCCGCCGGCGATGGCTGCCCCTGTCGCCTGATCGACGAGGCGCCAGCCGAGCCCTGCGCCCGTCAATGCCGTGCCGGTGTAGTCCGCCAGCTGAACGGTGACGGCGAGGACACTGCGCTCGGTCAGGATGTAGTCGGCAAAGCGTGCCAGCAGCACCCGGTCGCCACAGAAGCGGCGGTGGGCGGCGGGGGAGAGGAGGTTCTTTGTCTGCCAGAAGGCATTGAGCAGCCCCACCGTGGACGTGCCCTGCCCGGGATAGTCGAAGAGACGCAGCTCCTGGAAGCCCGACAATCGCTCCGAGCGCAGGCAGGTCTCGAGTTCCGCCTTCATGAGCCGTGCACTCAGTGCCCCCGATGCCGTCACATAGTCGCTGCTGAGGCCCAGCTGACCGTGTGCCCGGAGCCGCTCGCGGATCGAGGCCAGGTTCGTCGCCTCAAGGACGCCGGTGTAGTGTGGGATTTCGCGCACATCCGGAAAGACAGCCCACTGGCCGAGCTCATGTGCCACGAAGACCGCCTCCGTGCCCGTGAGCCCCTCGTCGTAGCTGTGGAGGGAGTTCGGGCGCCGGCGGCACCAGCGCGAGGTCAGCCGTGGATCCGATCCGCCCCAGCGAATGCCGGCGAGAAAGCCGTCCTCCGCACTCTCGTACTGGAACCAGCTGCCGTTGCAGAGCCAGCTCGCGCGGCGCTGTTCCCCGCGCGGTGTCCATGAACTGACGTAGAAGTCGTCAGGGCGGCCCGCGGTCCAGGGGTGACTCGTCGCCGTGTAGAGCTGTCTCGGATCTGTTGTCTGCGCGTAGGCGACGCGTGCGGCCAGCACCGCTCCATGTGCCTCAAATACCTGTCTGTTCGATGTTACGAGCTGCTCGTTGCCCATGCTGGCGAACGCAAAGCTCGCATGGCTCCCATATTCCCGCAGCAGTGCCTCCAGCGAGCGGTCGAGGAAGTCGCGCTCGGCAGCCGTCTCTTCACGCTCGGGGCAGGAGGAGCCGGGCAGCTCGGCCTGCAGCAGGATGCCGAGGCGGTCGGCGGCGGCCAAGGCCGCCGCCGGCGGGCACCAGGAATGGAAGCGGATGTGGTTCAGCCCGTAGTCGCGGACTGTGCTCAGGGTGCGCTCCCACCAGGCCTCGTCCATCGCCGGTGCGAGTGTCAGCGGGAAGGTGTGGTCTTCGAGTGTGCCGCGCAGGAAAATGCGCCGGCCGTTGAGCAGGAGACGGTGGCCGTCAGCGCAAAGTTCGCGGGCGCCAAAGATGAGCTCGTGGTGCTGCGGGGGCATGGCGTGTAATGGCGACGTCAGTGACAGCTCGAGCCGGTAGAGGCAGGGCTCGCGATCCGACCAGGGCCGCAGCCTGACAGCCAGGTCGAGTGGCAGGCGCAGCCGGGATTCCCTGCCGGCCTCCAGACTGACAGCCTGCTGTCCGGTGCCTCCGCCTGTGCCGCCGTCGAGCGCCGCGATGGTCCATTGGAGGAGGAGCATCCGGTCCGCCGCCTCGCTGTTGACCAGCTCGAGTTCCAGCATGGCTTCGGACTGATCCGGCAGTGCGTGGATGTCCAGATGGCGGATGAACTGCCGTTCGCGCACTTCGAGCTCCACGCGCCCGATCGCGCCGCACCAGTTGGTATCCATCAGGAAGAGAGTGTGGTGGCCGCCGATATGGAGCCACATTTTCTCCGAACGCGCACTCGAGAGATCACGGTGACGCTGGGCCGCCGCGTCTGCGGCTTCGGGTGCGGGCGGACGCAGCTCGGGATCCGGGTCATCAGGCAACAGAAGCAGGTCCGCCTCCGCCTCACTGTACCAGGGTCTGGCGCTGTTGCTGTTGTCGAAGACGAGAAGCAGTTCGTGTTCGTCCGCCGGCAGACCGGCGGGCAGCTCATAGACATGCGGCGCGTTCAGCAGATCACAGCTGCCTGCCCGGACTCCATCGATGAAGAGGGCACTCGTCCAGCAGACACGCTCGAAACGGAACGCGAGCGGCCTGTTGGCCGCTGCATCGCCGATGTCAATCGTGCGCCGCAGCCAGAGGCGACCCATGAATTCGCGACGGCGATGCAGGTTTTTGAGGATTTCACGTGGCTCGAGCGCGAGTCCGATACGATTGGAATCCGTTGTGCCCGGCAGTTCGAAGGGGCAGCTCGGAAGCCGGGCATCGAGCTCGGCCACGGTGGGTGCCTTCTCCATGGAGAAATGTTTCATCAGGTCGGGCCAGGCCTGCCAGTTGCCGGAAAGGTCGATGATGTCTGCCATGGGATTCTCCTCGCTTGATCGGAGATCGTGAGGCCGCTTCATGCGGGGGCTTGGTTCCGTCAACATCCTGTCACCGGCCGCGGCATCTCAGACGCAAAGGACCTGGTGCTGAGAGAGTAAAGGCGGTAAGTCGTGACCTGAGACTCGAGAAGTGCCCCGGAATGGAGATACGGCCCTGATAACTGGTTCCAGCATGGCAAAAACCCAAGTTGTGACAGACAATCCTGTCACAACTCACAAAACGGTCCTGCCACAACAAAGCGAAGCGTAAAAATGGAGCCCGGAGTTCGCCACTTGTACCTGCTTTCCAGTTCATTGTTTTTGAGCGCGGCCAAATTTTCCGTTCCTGCCCCGATGAGCGGGTACCAGCGGCTTTATTGTCCATCCCTGGTCAAATTTTCCGTTCCTGCCCCGATGAGCGGGCACCAGCGTAATTTTTGTCCATCCCTGGCCAAATTTTCCGTTCCTGCCCCGATGAGCGGGCACCAGCGAATTTTTTGTCCATCCCTGGCCAAATTTTCCGCTCCTGCCCCGATTGGCGGGCACCAGCGAGATTTTGTTCCCCCCGTGGCCAAATACTCCGCCGGTGCCCGCCAATACACAGAATCAGTTAATCGGGTCAATCCTGGCGAACCAGCCAGGCCACGAAACCATACGGTCCGCGCCCCGCATCCCCGCCACCCGCCGGCCTACTCGAACGCGACGATCGTCTGATCCCGATCCGAAACGTAGGCCTGCTCGAGCAGGTTGGTCAGCGCCTCGCCCTCGGCGGTGCCAAAGGGAATCGGACTGTCGTTCAGGATGCCGTCAAACCAGAGGGCCATGGTGCTTTTCATGGGCTTCGGCAGAGCGGCCGGGATCACCCAGCCATCGACGCCGAGCTTCTTCGAGCGCAGCTTGACCACGCCGTCCGTCATGACCAGTGCGCCCTCGGTGCCGAGCAGCTCGGTGCAGCCACCCGACCACGGCGTCACGAAGCCCGTCTCGAGCACGGCGATCGCACCGTTCTCGAACTCCACCACGGACACGGCGTTGTCATCGACATCGTTCAGAGCATAGCTGTTGTTGAACATCGAGGTGATGCGCTTCGGCTTTCCGAGCAGCCAGGCCGCCGTGTACATCGGATGGCAGCCGAGGTCCATCATGGCGCCGCCGCCGGCCTTCTCGACGTCGTACCAGTAGTCCGGCAGCCAGCCACCCGAAGAACCGTCGTGGGCGGAGCGCAGGCGCAGAAACTTGACCTCGCCGAGCAGTCCCTCCGCCAGCACCTTTTTGGCGTACTGGACAAAAGGCGATGTCAGCTGCGGATGCGAAATCGCGAACTTCACGCCGTTCTTCTCCACCGCCGCCGTGATCTCGCGGCACTCAGCCAGGGTCGGCGCCATGGCCTTCTCGGTGAAGATATGCTTCCCGGCGTTGGCGGCCGCGACCATGACATCGCGGTGGTCGCTGGTCGGCGTGTCGATGACAACGGCGTCGACATCCTCACGGGCGAGGCAGGCGGCGAGGTCGGCCTCGAAGTCGACACCCAGTTCTTCGGCCCAGGCACGGCCGCGCCGGGCATCCTCATCCCAGACGCAGGTGATTTTGGCGACACCGGAGTTCTGTACATCACGGGCATAGCCCTCGGCGTGTACGTGCCACTTTGACAGCATGGCAACACGAATCAATTCATTTTCCTCCCATCATGGACTGCCCATAACGGCAGCCCGACCTGCCGCAGCTCAACGCTCATTCGGGCGGGCAGGCGCTGCGGCAGCTGCGCCCACCCGGCCTGCAGCCCATTTCCCTAAATCTCCGGGATGTCGATCACGACCTCACGCCCCAGCATGGCCGAGCGGTAGATGCCGTCGCAGATGGCCTGATTCATCAGGATCTCCTCGCCGGGCACCGGCGCCGGGCCGCCCTCCAGAATGGCATCGCAGAACGCCCGCATCTTCTGGTCGAAGATGTTGTCGAACTGCGGCCTGGCATAGGCGTTGAACGGATACGACGGCAGCACGAAGCTGTCGGTATGCATGCCGTTGACATCGGTAAAGTACATGACGCGCGACGGCAGGTCGGCACGCTTTGTCGGGCTGTTCAGGATCTTGATGCCGCCCTCGGTGCCCAGCCAGAGCGTGTCGCCGAGCGAATCGGCATGCATGGCCCAGGACTGCTTGAAGACGAAGGTGATGTCCCCCTCGAGCCTGACGAAGGCCACCGAGAAGTCATCCACCTGGAAGTTCTCGGGATCCGGCCAGTACTTGGGATTCGTGCCGAAGTGGTTCGTCGCCATCGCCGAGACCGTCAGGGGCTTCGGATAGCCAACCGCATGCAGGCACTCGTCGATCGAGTAGCAGCCGATGTCGCCGAGACAGCCATAGCCGGCCTTTGACGCATCAACGAAGGTTCCCGCCGGAATCCCGCGCCGCCGCCCGCCGCCGGACTGGATGTAATAAACCTTGCCCAGAGCGCCCGAACCGATGATGTCATCGACCTTCTGGCGCATGTAGTCATAGCGCGGCTGGAAGCCGATCGTCAGCATCTTCCCGCTCTTCCGCGAAGCGCGCACCATGTCGACACCCTCCTGGAGTGTGAACGACATCGGCTTTTCGCAGAGCACATGCACGCCCGCCTCCAGCGCTGCAATCGCGCACTCGGCATGGGTGGTGTTGTAGGTGCAGACACTGACACCGTCCAGCTCGACATTGGCGAGCATCTCGGCGGCGCTCTCAAACGCCTCGGCCTCCGTCAGTTCATGGCGGTCGAGGAAGTCCCGCGCCTTCCCGGGCACAATATCCGCTCCGGCGACGACCTCGACATCCTCGAACTGCGCATAGCCGTGCATGTGTGCCCCGGCGATGCCGCCCGTCCCGATGATTCCGATACGCAGTTTCCGTTCCATTTCATCCCTCCTGCAGGATCTGGATCGATTGTTGACCCGGCAGCCGCCGCGTCACAGGCCCTCCGTCAACGTACACTCGGTCAAAGTCCGCCCGGCGCTGTCCAGCAGGAAGCTGCGAATGGCAAAGGGCTCAAACTCCACCGTCTCCCGCAGACCGAGCGCCGCCATTTCCACGACGGCCGTCTGGCGTTCACCGCTGCCCTCATGCAGGCGCAAAATGAATTTTGTCTGCTCCTCAGCTGTCCTGTCGGCCTGCTCCTCGGCAAGCTTCAACGCACTCATTGTAATGGATGGATTGTCAATTGTGAGGAAAGTTTCAGAAACCACTGCCGGAGCCTCCCCGACCGTGTCATAGGCCTCCCGCCCGAGCGGTCGGAAGGGCACCGCGCAGATGCCCTCGTTGAAGCACTGCGCCAGCTGGTCCACCCGCCGTCCGAGCGCCACGGCCTCGCCGCCCACGATACGGAAGGCGAAGTGCCGCCGTCCCTGCTCCATCCTGGGTGCCCACTGATCTGCACTGTAGGCCGGCTCCATCAGATCCGACGCCGTATAGCCCGCCGAGCGCAGCAGCGTCAGCTCCAGGCTGCCATCACGCCAGCTCACCCCGTGCGTGCCGCGGTTGAGCACCGCCAGCGCCTCGCCATCAGCCCGCTCGGCCATGACCCACTTCTGGTGCACATCCTCGCGTCCGTCCATGAACATCCGGTCGCGCCCGAACATGATCTGTCCCCAGAGTTCGGCCGCCTCGCCGCCCGCGAGCGGCAGGCCGAGTTTCAGCGTCTGCTCCGGCTCACGGAAATCGACGACGAGCTCGAGATCAATGTAGCTGCCGCGCTTCGGGAGAATATAGCGAATAAGCGCGCGGGAATGCTGGCAGGCAAAGACCGCCTCCACGACCGTCCGCACCGCCCCGTCCTCGATGACCCGGATCGGCTGGATCACACGCCCGACGAGGCCCGCGAAACGGGCGGTTTCATGCCCGTCGGCGAGGGCGAAGGGACGCCGCGCCTGCGAGTGGCTGCTGCCGATGCCCCAGGGGCTGTAGCCGTCGTCAACCGTAAACAGACCGCCGCCCGTCGGCGCGAGATACTCGACATCTCCGCTGCGGTAGCGGCTCATGAGGCCCGTCTCGAGGTCGATCGTGACCTCCATGTCATCACTGCGGAACGAGTACTCCCGCTCCCCCATGATCGGCTCGTAGCGCGGTCGGGCCGCAAGTGGCCGGAAGCTGAGGTCGCAGCGGCTGACCGACGAGGGTGCGAGATCGACCTCGACGACGACGCGCTTGCGCCAGTCGAGACTGAAGTTGCTCTCCTCCTTCTCCGCCTGGGTCGGCAGCGGCACGCCATTGATGCAGGCCTCGGGATAGAGGAAGAGATGCTCATGGCTCCAGTTCTGGCGCGGCATGCTGGTCTCGAAGACCACCGTGCCCCGATACGGATACGGATGCGGATTGCAAAGCACCACCGTCGCCATATCCTGCGGCGCCGTCTCCAGCTCCTGCGACAGACAGAGCACCGCGGCGAGCTTCTCGCGCCGGACGATCTCGAGCCCGTGCCCGAGCCGCTGCAGCGTGTCTTCCTCGACGCCGGGCGTCCCCGTGCCGGGCAGGGCATCGTGGAACTCCGCGAAGATCAGGTCCCGCAGCGCCTCGCCAAACTGCTTCGCCGGATACGGACGCCCGTAGAGCAGCGTCGCCCGGCTCGCCAGCTTCTCGGTGCTGTAGAGCTCGTTTTCGAGCTCGCGGTGCTTCTGCTTGACCCGCACCTGCGTCGAGTAGCAGCCCTGGGACGTCGGATTCAGGTGGTGCCGGTACACGGTCAGCGCTTCGCTGTCAAGCGGCATGTCACCCGCCTCGCGTCCTTCGCGCCCGGCGACGAATTCCTTCAATTCGGCAAAGTAGGCATCCGGATCACTGTGGCGGATCTGTTCGCCTTCGCTCGAGCGGATGAGTTTGTCGAGATCGTCGAGGTCCGTGCGCGTCGGCCCGCCGCCGTGGTCGCCGACACCCCAGAGGAAGAGCCGGACACTGCGTGCCCCGGCCGGATCCACCTCCGGATGCGCCTGATGTGGCGGCCTCTCGAGCTCATGTCCCAGGAACATGCGCAGCTTGTCCGCCGCGAAGCCCCAGACCGAGTTGTAGCCCTCATGTGAGCGGTGCATGACAACCTGGCTGCCGGCGAGGCCACGCCACTCGAAGTCATGATCCGGGAAGGGGAAGGCCCCGGGTCCCGGACGGTAGCTGAGATAGGCGTCGAAGCCGGCCTGCTCCAGGATCTGAATCAGGCCCAGCGAGTGGCCGAAGGCATCGAAGTTGCAGGCCGTCCGCGGCCTGACACCGAAGTGCTCCCTGAAAAAACCGAGGCCCAGAAGGATGTTCCTGACCATCGACTCGCCGCTTGGCATGTTGCAGTCCGGCTGCAGGTACCAGCCGCCCATGATGCGCCAGCGCCCGGCTGCCACATGCGCCTGAATACGCCGGAACAGACCCGGCGTCAGCTCGCGGACCCACTCATAGAGCAGGGCCTCGTTGTGGCAGAACACGAAGTCCTCATATTCGTCGAGCAGGTCGCAGACGGTGTGGAAGGTCGAGATGGCTGCCGTACAGCCCTCCTCCCAGCGCCAGAGCCAGACGGGGTCGAGGTGGGCGTTGGCTACCAGATGAATCGATTTCATACACAGTACATCCTTCCAGATAAGATGATCCCCCGAAACCGCGCAGCCAGCCAAGTGGCAGTTCCGGGGGATCCAGCGAGAGACTCAGGCTGACAGGTTAGTTTTGACTGCTGATAAAGTCATTCAGCTCGTCGATGGCCTCCGGCAGTTTGTCGATCTCGGCTTCGCCGTCCAGAATGGCATTGAAGGCGGGACTCCAGACCTTGTTGGCATCGTTGGCCCAGGGCCTGGAGGCCGGCCATCGAAGCTGTGATTCTGGATATCACGCAGCAGTTCGCGGTAGATTTGCTCGTAGAGAGGGAGATTCGTATTCATATCGTTGCCTGCATGATGATACGTTCTTTTGAGAGTTCCTTTAAGTATAGCTTTATCCGGGAGAGTCGGGAGCTTCAGGGTCTGCTTTTTCCCAAACTGCGTCTGACGGGATCATGGCATCCGTCCCCATTCGCCTGCACGAGGTCAATGAACAGTATGTAGCTTTGCATTCGTTTCATTACTTAACCTATGTGTTCCTGTACTCAGTGGCCATGCCAGGCATGCAGCCGGAGACTTGATAATGAGCTGCCGCACCAGTCACAATCATGAAGCAGGGTGAAAAAGGTCCGCTTTCACATGACCAGCATCTACCAGAAAACCCTGATCGGAGCGCGGATGATCGGAGCGCGGATGGAGCTGCTCGGCAGGCTGATCCCGCGTTCCTGACAGTTTTTTGACCTGTGGAATGAGATGTAGCCGAATGCCTGAAACACGTGCGTTTCGGATATTTCACATTTCCAGCCCGGACGTCCGTCTGGCGAGGAGAACGGTTCCAGCAATAGAATCTGAACTTGATTCAATGAGCGAAAACACGCAAGCAGGGTTCCGAAATGCCAAAATACCGAGTTGTGACAGGAAAAGCTGACACAACTCGAAAAGTTGTTGTCACTCATGGCCTTGAAAAGGCCAAACCACTGTGTCCCGGCTCCATATGAAGTTTATCCTCGGGGTCTGAATTGGCCAGCCCTGGATGTATATCTGGTCCGGAAGTAATCCGACGCCGGTGTTTTCTCTTTGGTATTTCGCAGGAAACCGGAGTTAGCAAAAGGACGAACACAGATTCCGTGTTCGTCCTTACTGTCTGTTGCCGTAGTCCGGTCTGCAGGCTGCCCGGATGTGGGGATTACCCGGGTTCAGCTCTGAAACGGGTGCAGGCTGTTAGTCGATCGCCGTGTCCGGCACTTCCGGATATCGCCGTGCCGGGACAGGGTCAGTTGAAGTCGCTGAAGACGCCGTCCGCCAGCAGCACCACCTTCCCCCGCCATTCCTTTTTCCCCTGATTGACATAGAGATAGGTGCCATCGGGAATGACGTAGAACTGATTGCCGAAACTGTCCCCTTTGGCAATCTCGTCAATCATCTTCATCCCGTCCACCTCGACATCTTTCAGGATCTGCGAATGTGGGATCACCCTTTCCTCTACCAGGCCCAGACCCGGGAGGAAACGCTGGTAATCGGGGTCTACTGCTTCCCCTTCCTCTTCCGGCAGGGCATAGACTTCGGCAGCCATGTTCATGGATCCGGCACTGATGCCCATGATGATTTTGTCACTGTCTGCCAGCAGCTCCTTCAGGCCGATTTCCTGGAAGAATCTGTTCTGGGTCGGGACATGGCCGCCAAAGAGGATAATGACATCTGCACGGTCGATCAGGGCTGCGGCGTCCTGACAGTTGCGCCTGTCCAGAAAGACCATTTCGTTGATGGCGAAGTCTTTGGCGAGAAAGGATGCCCTGGTGAGTTCCAGCATCTGGTCATTCATTTCACTCGTGTCGGGAGCGGCGGCAATGATCAGGTAGTTGCTGGCGGCGTTGCCGGTGTCCCGGCGAAGTGAATCCAGAAGCCCGTTTTCGGGGTTAAGGGCTGTCAGATCCGGGGTAAACAGATTGCTCGTCAGATAGATAATCATGTGGCACCTCCTGCAGGTAAAGGTCAGACAATTGGTTTGGATGCTACCGGACAAATACTAACACGGATGCAGCCCCGGCAGCCGGGAGGCGGCCGACTGCAGCTGCTTTGCCGGATGCTCGTAGCGTTCGCTGCTCTGCGGTGGTCAGGATCGTGAGAAATCCAAAACTTTCTGGGTAAATATGCACAGTTCTGCATATAGTCTCGGGAATATTCGTTTTCGTGAATAATTGTGCAAAGCCATTTGGATTACAGCCAAAGTTGACCAGCGGTGGTCAGGATCGCGAGAAATCCAAAATCTTTTGGGTAAAGATGCACGGTTCTGCATAGAGGCGCGGAAATATTCATTTCCACGGATAATTATGCAAAGCCATTTGGATTACAGCCACAGTTGACCAGAGAGCTCAGGTTGGCCCCTGGCCTAAGCTGAGCAGCGGCGGGCGCAGCCCGGCCTGGCCGGCGAGTCCGGCCGGCATGGCTGGTTCAGGCCGGCCCGGGCCGACCGGCAGACGTCTCCAGGCCCTGCCGCAGCTCCGGAGAGCCCATTGTGACGAAACGCACAGAAATCCGTATCCGGATGCCCTAAAATCTATCCCATCTGTGATCGCGATCACTGCACCCATTCCGCTTTATCTCTACACTGTGATCAACTGAGAAACGACCCACTGTCCGGCGGTGCGGAGACCTGTCCGGACGTGAATGACACTAAAAGAAGGGGAGACATGACGCAGATGAACCAGGTTCCAGAGAACACAGCCACCACCACAGCCGTGCCGGCGTTCCGGCCGGGCGTCTGGCAGGAGCGGATCGATGTCCGTAACTTTATCCAGACCAACTACACGCCCTATGAGGGTGACGACGACTTTCTGGTTGATGCGACCGAAAAAACCAGAGCGCTCTGGGCGAAGGCCGATGCCATGGTGCAGGAGCAGGTGCGGACAGGACAGGTTGATGTGGCGCTGGATCGTTTCAGCGGCATCGATGCCTACGATCCCGGCTATCTCGACCGCGAACTCGAGGTCATCGTCGGCTTCCAGGCCGATGCACCGCTGCGGCGCATCATAAATCCCTACGGCGGCTTCCGCATGGTCGAGAATTCGCTCAAGGCCTACGGGCTGGAAATGGCGCCGGGCCTGGCCGAGAGCTTCAACGAATACCGCAAATCCCACAACCAGGGCGTCTTCGATGCCTATACGCCCGCGATGCGCGCCGCCCGCAGCGCCGGCCTCCTGACCGGTCTGCCCGACGCCTACGGCCGCGGCCGCATCATCGGCGACTACCGCCGCGTCGCGCTCTACGGCCTTGACCGCCTGATCGCCGCACGCCGGGCGGACCGGGCGGCCGACAGCGGCCCGGCTACCGAGGAGCGTATCCGCCACCGTGAGGAGCTCTCGGAGCAGATCCGCGCCCTCGAGGAGATGAAGCGGATGGCAGCCCGCTACGGCTACGATATCGGGCGCCCGGCCGAGACGGCGGCGGAGGCGGTGCAGTGGGTCTACTTCGGCTATCTCGCCGCGATCAAGGAGAACAACGGTGCCGCCATGTCCTTTGGCCGCAACACCACCTTCCTGGACATATACATCGAGCGCGATCTGGCGGCCGGGCGCATTACCGAGGCCGAGGCGCAGGAGCTCATCGATCAGCTCGTCATCAAGCTGCGGCTGGTCCGCCATCTGCGCACGCCGGAGTACGACGACCTCTTCGCCGGCGACCCCACCTGGGTGACGGAGTCGCTCGGCGGCATGGCGACGGACGGGCGGACGCTGGTGACGCGGACGACGATGCGCTTTTTGCATACATTGACCACGCTTGGACCCGCACCGGAGCCTAACATGACCGTGCTCTGGTCGGAGGATCTGCCCCGCGACTTCAAGGAGTACTGCGCCCGCCTGACCATCCAGACCGGCTCGATCCAGTATGAGAGCGATGACCTGATGCGCCCGCTCTACGGCGACGACTATGCGATCGCCTGCTGCGTGTCGGCGATGCGGATCGGCAGGGACATGCAGTTCTTCGGGGCCAGAGCCAACCTGGCGAAGGCGCTGCTCTACGCGATCAACGGCGGCCGCGACGAGAAGCGCATGGACCGCGCCAGCGGGAAGCCGATGCAGGTTCTCGAGGGAATAGAGCCCATCACCGATGAGGTGCTGGACTATGAGTGTGTGAAGGAGCGCTACTGCCAGGTTCTCGACCAGCTCGCCGGGCTCTATGTCGACACCATGAACACGATTCACTACATGCACGACAAATACGCCTACGAGGCCGGGCAGATGGCCCTGCACGATCCCGAGGTGCACCGCTACATGGCCTTCGGGGTGGCGGGAATCTCGATTGTCGCTGACTCCCTGAGCGCGATCCGCTATGCCGAGGTGCGGCCGGTGCGCGACGAAAACGGGATGGCGATGGACTTTGAGATCACGGGTGGCTTCCCACAGTACGGCAACGACGATGAGCGCGTCGACAGCCTGGCCCGTGAGGTGGCCAAGTACTTCAGCGATGCCCTGAAGCGCCATCCCGCCTACCGCGGTGCCGAGCACACGCTTTCGCTGCTGACGATCACCTCGAATGTGGTCTATGGCAAAAAGACCGGCACGACGCCCGACGGCCGCAAGGCGGGCGAGCCCTTCGCCCCCGGCGCCAACCCGATGCACGGCCGCGACCGCTCCGGCGTGCTGGCTTCGCTGAACTCCGTCGCCAAGCTGCCCTATGCCGGCGTCTGCCAGGATGGCATTTCGAACACGATCAGTGTCGTGCCGCGCACGATCGGGCGCCATCCGGGCGAGCGCATCCAGCACCTGACCGGCATCCTGGATGGCTATTTCCGTCAGGGCGGCTTCCATGTCAACGTCAACGTGATGGACCGCGAGATGCTGATCGACGCCATGGAGCACCCCGAGAAGAATCCGAATCTGACGATCCGCGTGTCGGGCTATGCGGTGCACTTCAATCGCCTCTCGCGCGAGCAGCAGCTCGAAGTCATCTCGCGCACCTTCCATACCCGTGTCTGAGCAGGGGACGACACCGTCGGCGGCTGTTGCTGCCGCCGACGCGGCAGCGGCGCCGGCCGCAGGCGGGGCCGCTGCGGCAGACCGCGGCACGATCGGGTACATCCACTCGATTGAGACCATGGGCCTGCTCGACGGACCCGGCATCCGCACGGTCATCTTCCTGCAGGGCTGCCCGCTGCGCTGCGCCTACTGTCACAATCCCGACTCGCAGCCGCTGCGGTCGGAGGCGGCGACGGAGATGACGCCGGCCGAGGTCCTCGCCCTGGCCGAGCGCCAGCGCAGCTACTTCGGCGAGGAGGGCGGGGTGACCTTCTCGGGCGGAGAGCCGCTGCTGCAGGGAGCCTTTCTCTATGAGTGCCTGCGTCTGCTGCGTGACGCCGGCATCACGACCGCCGTGGACACCTCCGGCTTTGGCGATCCGAACTGGTATCGGCAGGTGCTGCCGCTTGTTGACACGCTGCTGCTCGATGTCAAGGCTTTCGACGCCGAGCGCTTCCGCGACCTGATCCAGGGCTCTTTCGCGACCTGGGTGAACTTCGCCGACTCGCTTGTCGAGAACGGCTTCGAGGGGCAGATCTGGATCCGCCATGTCATGCTGCCGGGCTGGAGCGACGACGAGGCCTCGATGGACCGGCTCGTCGAGACGGTGCTGCCGCTTGGCTATCTGGTCGACCGCATCGATATCCTGCCCTATCATACGATGGGCATCGAAAAGCACACCGCCATGGGGCGCCCCTATCGCCTCGAAGGGCTCCCGCCCATGGATGAGACCAGGGCCTGGGAGCTCGAACGCTACGCCAACCGCCGCTTTATCGAACGTCTGGCGGCAGGGCGCGAAACCGGTGCCGGGACCAGGACCCCTGCGCCACGGAGAAAGGAAGCCGAGATGAACCAGGTCAGAGAAAGCCCCTATGCCGTGGATCCGGATACGAGTCAGATCTGGCTGCGCGACGGCATCGACCTGCGAAAGCTGCCGCTCGTGCGCCACCTCAGCATCGCCGCCTTCGAGGAGATGATGTCGGATTTCAGGATGCTCCAGGTACGCAAGGGCGATGTCTTCTTCCGCTCCGGTGATCCCGCCGACCGCCTCTATATCGTGGCGACGGGACAGTTCAAGATCTACCGCTACACCGTCGACGGCCGCGAGCAGATCCTCTATATCTACAATCCCGGCGATTTCGTCGGCGGTCTCAATCTGCTCACGGGCCATCGCTATGTCTACAATGGCCAGGCCCTCGAAGACAGCCTGATCTGCACCATGTCAAAGGACTTCTTCGACCGCCACTGCCTCGACAACCCCCACATCCTGCGCCAGATCCTCGAGAAGAGCTACGATCGCATCCGCTGGGCCGAGGACCTGATCTCCCGCCTCTCCTCCGCCAATGCCGGCATCAAGACCGCCGAGCTCATTCTCCGCTTCGCCGACCGCTACGGCGTCCAGACTCCCGAAGGCATCCGTATCGAGCTGAACCTCAACCGCGAGGAGCTCGGCAGCTATGCCGGTCTCTCCCGCGAGACCTTCACCCGCAAGCTCGGCGAATTCCGCGAGCTCGGCTACCTCGACTTCTCCGGCAACCGCATCATCCTGGTCAAGGATCCCGACGCGCTGATGGCCTACTTCGAGGGCTGACGGCCGCCCACTCCCTGCCACCCCGGCGTGCTCTCCGGACAACGGCCCCCACCGGCATAACGGCGGGGGTCGTTTGCTGCCCGGCAATCGCGCCCCGGCCCTGTTGATCCTGGAGCTGTTTCGCTGCCGGATCGCCATTTTCGCATACCGTAAACAGCGTGTTTTGACCTGGGTAGAGTATGCAGTGTGCAAAAAAGCGACCTGTACACGCCCCGGCGCGCACAACTCGAATTTTTGCAACAAAATCGGCTGCGAGTGGTGGTTTTGATCTCAAAAAAACGACTTATGCACGATGGTCCGTGTATAAATTGAAATAATGCTCACAAAGCCTTTATGCAGCAGGCAAAGCACGGTGCCGGCAGGCTCGTTACGGAAGCAGCCGGCCGTCGTTTTCCAGGGTGTCATGCGGCCGCCGTCCTTTTGCCGGTCGTCACCGCCGGGAAATATGCGTTTCGTCGCCCTGCTGCTGCCTCTCGCCTGCCTCGGCCCCTGATCTCTCGAGTCAGATCAGGCAGGAACAGGGCAAATGTAGTAGATTGAGCGCTGTATGCGTGCGCACACGCGCAGACAGGAGCGCCCGAGCCGAGACGCCGACAGCAGCCGCCGACGACCCCGAGACAGCAACGAGACCCCGAGGAGAATCCATGCCACAGCCCGCCGCCAGCCCTGTTCATCAGCCGACGACCCACAACGACGCCTTCGTCGCCCGCGCTACCGCCATCCGTCCCAGCGAGCGCCAGTATCACTGGCAGCAGCTTGAGTTCTATGCCTTCGCCCATTTTGGCATGAACACCTTCACCAACCGCGAGTGGGGCATGGGCGACGAGGATCCGGCCCTGTTCAACCCCATCCACCTCGACACCGACCAGTGGTGCCGCAGCTTCCGCGCTGCCGGCATGCGCGGCGTCATCCTGACCGCCAAGCACCACGACGGCTTCTGCCTCTGGGACACAAAACAGACCACCCATTCCTCCATGCACAGCCCTCCGGGCCGCGACGTCCTCGCCGAGCTGGCCGACTCCTGCCGCCGCCACGACCTGAAGCTCGGTGTCTACCTCTCGCCCTGGGACCGCCACGAGCCCAGCTACGGCCGGGGCCGGGCCTACGACGACTTCTTCTGCGCCCAGCTCGCGGAAGTGTTGACCGGCTACGGCGAGCTCTTCAGCCTCTGGTTTGACGGTGCGAACGGCGAGGGCCCCGACGGCAGAAAACAGGCCTACGACTGGTCCCGCTACTATGCGCTCATCCGCCGCCATCAGCCCGGGGCCGTCATCTCCGTCTGCGGCCCCGACGTGCGCTGGTGCGGCAACGAAGCCGGCCACTGCCGCAGCAACGAATGGAGCGTCGTCCCCGCCAGTCTCCGCGTCGCCGAACGCACGCAGGCCGCCTCCCAGCAGTCGGACGACAGCAGCTTCCGCAGCCGCTTCACCTCCGCCGACGAGGATCTCGGCAGCCGCGCCGTACTCGATAACGTAGCGGACCTCGTCTGGTACCCGGCCGAGGTCAACACCTCCATCCGTCCCGGCTGGTTCTACCATCCCGAGGAGGATGACCAGGTGAAGTCGCTCGAAGTTCTGCAAAGCATTTACCTGGCCTCCGTGGGCGGCAACGCCACCTTCCTGCTCAACGTGCCGCCGGATCGCGACGGCCTCATCGCCCCGCCCGATGTCTCCCGTCTCGGCGCGTTCGGTGCCTGGCTCCGCGAGAGTTTCCGCGACAACCTGCTCGCCCCGGCCACCGTTGCCCGTGCCGCCGACCGGGTGACCGCGACGCTGCCCGCCGCGATCCGGCCCCGCTGGCTCGTGGTCCAGGAGGACATCCGCCAGAGCCAGCGCGTTGAGGCCTTCGCCCTCGAAGCCGAAGGCGACGGCGGCTGGCAGGAGATTGTCCGCGGCACCACCATCGGGCACAAGCGCATACTGGCTCTGCCCCGGGCTCCCGAGGCCGGCCGCTGGCGCCTCGTTACCCACGAGAGCCGCGGTCCTGCGCAGCTCGCAAATTTCGCCCTTTACTAGAGCGAGTCGAGGGCGGCGGCGAGCGCGGCGACGAGGCCGCGGCGCATGTCCTCGAGGGCGAGGCTCGGCCGGTCGTGGCGCAGCAGGGCCTGCTGCGGCGTCAGCGGCAGATGGATGAAGCCGACGGGCGGCGGTGGCGCGAGCTCACGAGCAGTCATGAGGGCGACATAGAAGACGTGGTTGCAGACATAGGTCCCCGCCGAGTTTGAAAGCTGGGCGGGGACGCCGGCGGCACGGATGGCCTTTTGCATGCGTGTGAGAGGCAGGGGACTGAAGATCCCGTCCGGACCGTCCGCGAGGATGGGCCGCTCCCGTGGCTGATCACCGGCGTTGTCGGGCATGTAGGCATCGTCGAGATTGATGGCGATGCGCTCGAGCTCGAGGGCCGTCGCCCCGCTCTTCAGGCCCAGGCAGAGGACGAGGTCAGGCAGCTCCTCCGTCAGCGCCGCCGCGATCTGCCAGCCGGCATCGACGAAGACGACCGGCAGCACCTGTTTGACAATCTGAATCGGGCCAAGCATGTCGGGCAGCAGGTCCAGAACCTCCCCAGAAGGGTTCCCCTCCACACCGCCAAAGGCTTCAAAGCCCGTTACCAGTACCTTCACGGCAGCTACCTCCCTGTTTCGCGCTCAAGTGTAGCGAATTTGGTAACGCCGGGCGATCCATGACATACTGGATGTGTTCTTTGTCTGAATCGCACAACGATTAGGAGGGTCAACATGATACGTAGAGCCTGCAGGCGGCTGCCTGTTTTCCTGCTGCCGCTGACCTTGCTTTGCCTTTCGCAGCTGCTGCCGTGCCCGGAGAGCCGGGCGGTGGCCGCCGCTCCTGAGGTACGCCACTTGGAAGAGGAGGACATCGTCAGCGCCATCGGCCTGAGCCGCCCGGAAGTGCTGGACCTTTTTGACCTGGATGACACGGACGACAACTGGCCGGCAGAGGAGTTTGACAGTGTGTACTGGCCGGGAGACTTTGTCTTTGAGGACTATACGTATAAGGTTCGGATCGAGCTGTTTGAGGGGCGTCTGGCGACACTGCACCTGGAGGGTGAGGAAGTTGAGAATGACAGGCTCGTCGAACAGGCACGCCGGCTGGTTGGCAGCCGCTCGCGCTACTACGATGATCCCGTCACCGAAGACGATACCAGAGGACGCCTGCTGACGGCGCTCGCGAGTTTTGAGCCTTATCTCAGTGGTTCGGAGGCACCGGAGAGATGGCTGATCGCGGACAGCTACTGCGGCCGCCCGGAAATCAAGCTGGTCTGTGAGCTTTCCATCAGCATGGGGCCCGGTACCGGGTCGAACAGGCCGAACTATCACGCCATCAATTTGAGCTTTACGCTGCATATCGACGACGCTGCCCTGGAGCCGGCGTATCTGTCGTCGCAGGATTTTGTCGGGAGTCTGGGTCTGGATCGTGACAGGGAGGTGGAGAAGCTGGAGCTTCTTCTGCCCGCAAGCGGCTGGGTGGCCGGGGATCCGGCGATCACGGAACTGCCGGGTTTGTATCTTTTTGAGATCTACCGCTTTCAGGTGGAGCTGGAGACGGTGGGCGATGTCCTGTATGGGGTCCAGCTGAACTCCGGCCCGCTTGATGCCTGGCGGCTGCGCTGGTGGGGCGACATCTACTGCACGATATTCGAGGAATATTTCGGCGAAGCTCTGCCTCATCCCGATCCTGGCCGGCGGGTGTGCGGCCTGGTGGGGCGTGAGGAGGTGGATCTGCGCCAGGTCGTGGCGGAGAGCTGGCCGGCCGGAGAGGGTCCGGACGGCGAGCCCATCATCTGCCGCCTGGGTATCCGTATGTTGAGTGATAACTATGGTGAGTTCTATATCCGCTTTGAACTGGCCGGCGACTAGCTCCTGCGCTCTGCTTCGCGCCTGATCTGCCGCCCGGACACGGGCGGACAGGCGTCCCCGGCCGGCTGGTGCTGCCGTCTGAGGGGCGGCGATCCGGTACCGACATGTTCCGATATTCAACAACTGACTTGAAAAATGTTTGCATTTACGGTAAATATTAGGAACTTAAACTGTTTGTCAGGCGATCTGACGAAACGAGCCATGCAGACAACATCGCCTGTCCGTGCCTTCATCCGACGTTGAAAGCCTGGCGGAACGACGGCAGAGGCAACATTCGCGTTAAACTGTCAGGCGAATTCAATCGCACTTTGCATATCAAATTAGGCAGAATGCTGCGGTGCAGCCAGCGAAATAAAGACAGGACTGGTACGTATTATGCTGCAGAGCGATATCAAAAACATGAACAAGCGGATTGTCTTCGACCTCTACCGTGAGCACCTCGAGCTCACGCGGGTTGAGGTGTCGAAAATGTCCGGCATCAGCATGCCCTCGGTGATCAAGGCCGTGAAGTCGCTGGTTGATTCGGGCATTCTGGTGGAGATGGGGGCGAGACAGACCGCCGTCGGGCGCAAGCCGCTCGATCTGCGCTTCAACCCCGATGCCATTTCGGCCTTCGGCGTCTCCTACGAGGGTGACCGCTTCTCTGTTGGCCTGGTCAAGATCGACGGCACAATCGAAGCCAGACACGAGGTGCGTCTGAGCCAGGAGACCGCCCGGGATATCGGCGATCGCCTGATTGAGTCGGTGCACTCCATTCTGGATCAGGTTGACATGACCAACCGCCAGGTTGCCGGCATCGGCGTCGGCATACCGGGCGTGGTGGAGCCGGGGAAGAAGCGGATTGCCTTTGCGCCGCTGATCGGGGTGGAGGAGATGATTGACATCAGCCCGATCATGGACCGGGTCCAGGCGGAAACGGGCCTCGCGGTCTATATAGACAACGATGCCAATGTGATGGCCCTGGGCGAGATGCTGACGCGACGCGTGCAGCGCCATGAGCACATGCCCGACCTGATGTATCTGAACCACGGCACGGGCCTCGGCGCCGGCCTGATTCTGGATGGCGAGGTGCGCCACGGGGCGCAGAATCTCTGCGGTGAAATCGGCTACTACATCACCTCCTCCGACGCCCAGGCGGTCAGGGCCCAGAGCGGCTGGCTCGAGCGCCAGGTCAACATCCAGGCGCTGCGGGAGCGCTTCGGCTTCGACGACACCAACCCGAGCTCCCAGGAGGCTGTCATCGACCATATTGTCCGGCACCTGACGCCGGCCATCGGGAACATCATGATGCTAATGGACATCGACCTCGTGGTCTATGGCGGCCTGATCGCCGAAGCGCTCGGCGAGGCTCTGATCACGCGCATCAATGAAGCGGTGAACTACGTCTCGTTCAAGCCGGTCCGGATCGAAGCGCAGGTCTCGGAAGAGCCCGGCATCATCGGGGCCGCAGCCCTCGTCATCAACTACAAGCTCGACGAACTCGTGTGATACGGTCAGACAGCGGTACGGTGTTCTGTTGTGATGCCCCTATCCTAAACTAAGTTTAATATGTATAATTCAGGCATACGCCAGTGCGGCACGCTGGGGAGTGCCCTGCTTTTCTGAGCCGCCGGAGGAAAGCGAGGAGAATCGATGCCTGACCGTGAGCGGATCCTGCAGGCGCTGAAATCGCTGTCCAAAGGGACGCGCGCGCGAATGCTGCTGGGTTTTGACGCCTTCGTTGACCTGATCGTGCGCCCCATTCGAACCGGCAGCGCGATCTACCCCGAAAGCTACTACGAGCGGATGGAGAGCCTCGGCCGCTTCATGATCGAGCGCTCCGGCCGCAACGGCTCGCTGGAGCTCGACATCATGCGACGCAAGCTCGGGGGCAATGCGCCGAATGTCGCGGCGGCGCTGGAATGCTTCGGCGTCTCGGCCGACCTGATCGGGCCCTTCGGCGAGGAGGAGGTGGATCCGGTTTTCCGCCGCCTCGAGGAGCGCGGCCGCCTTTTCAGCACCGGCAATCCGGGCCTGAGCTATGCGCTCGAATTCGCGGACGGGAAGATCTTTCTGGCCATGAATGAGGGCAACAACTTCATCGGCTGGGACCTGATCCGGCGGCGCGTGGGCCTGGAACGGCTGCTTGAGCTGGCGCGGGCGAGCTCGCTGATCTTTCTGGTCAACTGGAGCGAGCTGCCGGATGCGACCTCGATCTTCCGCGGCTTCCTCGAGGAGATCCTGCCCGCGCTTGAGAGGCGGCTGCCGCTCGTGGTGGACCTCGCTGACTGCACCCGCAAGGGCATCCCGCAGCTGCTCGAACTGCTGCAGGTGATCCGCTCCATGGCCGCTCTGGCGGAGGTGACGCTGAGCCTGAACCAGAATGAGTCCGATCGGGTCTGCCGTGCGCTGCGTGTGCCCATCGAGCGCTCGGAGCCCGAGCGTGCCATGCTGGTGCGCGAGGATCTCGGCATCGCGGCGGTGGCCTTTCACCGCCGTGACGAGAGTCATCTCGCGACGGCGGCGGGCTGCTGTTCGCGGCGTACGATCCTGAACCGGCCGGTCCTGCTGACGACGGGAGCGGGCGACAACTTCAACGCCGGGCTGGGTCTGGGCAGCCTGCTGGGGCTGCCGCCGGCGGATCGGCTCTTCCTCGCGGGGATGGTTTCGGGGCATTATGTAGAGCGGGGCACGAATGCCAGCCTCCCGGAACTGATCCGCTATATCCACGACATGTGGGTCCATGAGGAGAGACAAAGATGAGAGAACTGCGAATCGCGATCATCGGAGCGGGGAGCGCGAGCTTCAGCCCGGCCACGATCGCGGATATCCTGCTGAGCGGAGCCTTCGCGGAGCAGGCGGTTGACCTGCGCCTGATGGATATCCGCCTCGAGGCGGCGGAACGGGCGGCCCGCTTCGCCCGGGCACATGCCGGCAGGCTGGGCCGCCCGCTGCGGGTCCGGGCGACGGACGAGCTGCAGACGGCGGTGGCGGGGGCCGACTTCGTCATCGCGGCGATCGAGGTCGAGCGCTATCGCTACTGGGCGCAGGACTTCCACATTCCGCGGAAATATGGCTTCCGTCAGGTCTACGGCGAGAACGGCGGACCGGGCGGGATGTTTCATTTTTTGCGCAATCTCGAACCCATGCTCGAAATCGCGCGGGCCATGGAGCGCGGCTGTCCCGAGGCCTGGCTGCTGAGCTACACGAATCCCGAGGCCAAGCTCGTCGAGGCCATCGCCAGACTGACGCGCATCCGGGTCGTGGGGCTCTGTCACGGCGAGCAGATGGGGATCGACCAGCTGGCGCGCTTCCTCGAGCTGCCGCGTGAGCGGATCGCGGCGGAGGCGGCGGGGCTCAATCACTTCGGCTGGTTTACGGCGATCCGGGACAGCCTGACGGGCGAGGACCTCTATCCGCGCCTCGCGGAGCGGGAGCGGCGGGCGGACTGGCTCGCCGACTGGGACGAATACGCGCTGACGCGGATTTTGTTCCGGGTTTTCGGACTCTGGTCCTATCCGGGCGCCAACCATATCGGCGAGTACCTCGCCTGGTCGGACCAGTATCTGGCTTCGGCCCTGCTGCAGTTCGCCCACGATCCGCTGGCGGGGCGGCCCTGGGATGAGGGGGCGGCGGCCGAGTTCGTCTATTCACTGGCGGGCAATCCGACGGCCCGCGGGCTCTTCGCGCCGGTGTCCGGGGCATCCGCCCCGGCGGGGGAGGCGGCCTATCTGGAGAGCTTCGCCGCAGACGGGCCGCTCAGGCCCTCAAAGGAATACGGCATCCCGATCGTCGAGGCCATCTGGTTCGATCGCGCGACGCGGGTGGGGGCGGTGAATGTGCCCAACCGCGGCTATGCGCCCGGCATCCTCGAGGGCATGGTGGTCGAGGTGCCCGCGTTCGTGGACGGGCGCGGTGTGCGGCCGCAGGCGACCACGGCGCTGCCGACCGCGATCCGCGCACTGATCAACCGGCAGGGGGCGATCCACCAGCTGCTGCTGGAGGCGTATCAGGAGCGCTCGCGGCGGAAGCTGCTGCAGGCGGTGCTGCTCGATCCGACGGTGTCGACCTACGCCAACGCCGTCGCCATGATCGACGAGCTCTGCGAACTGCAGGCCGAGCTGCTGCCGCCGCTGGAGTGGTGATGCCGGTGCAGGGGAGCGTCCGCTGTCCGGAGCATTTCAGGCCGAAGTTTCGTATCATCCCTCTCATGGCTACTCTGCTTCTGCTGCTCACCTATCTGCTCTTCGTGGGCCTCGGCCTGCCGGCTGCCCTGCTCGGTTCGGCCTGGCCTGTGCTCCATGTTGACTGCGGTTTTCCGGTCGCCTGGGCCGGCATCCTCTCCGCCCTCCTCGCCCTGGGGCGCATTCTTGCCAGCCTGCTGACGGCGCGCCTCGGCCGCCGCCACAGTACCGGCCAGATCAGCCTGGGCAGCCTGCTGCTGATGGCGGTGAGCGTGCTGGGCTTTGCCCAGAGCAGAAGCTTCGCCCTCATGGCGGCCATCATCCTGGCCTATGGCTTCGGCAGCGGCGTCCTCGATGCCGTCGTGAACCACTATGTCAACCTGCACTACCGCGCCTGGCAGCTGACCTGGCTGCATCTCTCGTTCTCCTTCGGCCAGGCCATGGGTCCCGTGCTGCTCGGCCTGGCGCTCGCGGCCGGCCGGAACTGGACGGGCGGCTACCGCCTCATCGCGGTCCTGCTGCTCGCGATCGCTCTGGTCCTGCTGCTGAGCTTCCGGCTCTGGTCCCGCTGTCCTGATACGCAAAGCTTCACCCGTCTCCCGCCCGCCTCCGCTGTCGAGGCTCCTCCCGCGGCCGGCCGCAGCCTTCTCGCCCTGCCCGGGCTCGTCCGGGTGCTTCTGGGCTTCTTCTGCTTCACCTCGTTCGAGGCCCTGATCTGTGTCTGGATCTCGACCTATCTCGTCGCGGTGCGCGGCCTCGCGCCGGAGCGGGCAGCCGCGCTCGCCGGGCTCTACTCCTTTGGCGTCATCGGCGGGCGTGTGGTCAGCAGTTTCATCGCCGATCGCCTCGGTGCGCGGCGGATGCTGGCGGGCGGCAGTGCCGGACTGCTCGCGGGCATCGTTCTGCTGCTGCTGCCGACGCGGGCGGCGGGCTTCGCCATCGTCGCCTTCGTGCTGATCGGGGTGGGGGCAGCGCCGATCTTCCCCGCCGTCATCCGCCAGATTCCCGAGCGCTTCGGCAACGCGAACAGCCAGGCGGTGACGGGCCTCCACATGGCCGCGGCGGCGGCCGGGGCGCTGGTGCTGCCGCCTCTGCCCGGCCTCCTCGCCAGGCGCGTCGGGATGGCGGCGCTGCCCTGGTTTGTGCTGCTGCTCTGGGGGCTGATGGTGCCGCTGCTGCTGATGCGTCCGCGCCGGCGCCGGGCCCGGGCGGACCGGGTCTGACCATGGTCTCGCTCCTGATCGCACTCATCTTCCTGGCCTTTGTCAGCCTCGGCCTGCCGGTTTCGCTGGTGGGCTCGGTCTGGCCGATTCTGCATGCGGACATCGGGGTGCCGCTGACCTGGGCGGGCATCGTGTCGACAATCATCTCGCTGGGCAAGATCGCCGCCAGCCTCAGCTCCGCCCGTCTCGGCCGCCGCCTCAGTGCGGGCTGGATCTCGGGCCTCGGTACGCTGCTGACGGCGGTGGCCCTCTTTGCCTTCTCGCTCTCGCGCAGCTTCTTCGCCATCTGTGCCTGGTCGCTCGTCTACGGCTACGGCTCCGGTGCGATCGACGCCGCCCTGAACCACTACGTGACCCTGCACTACCGCGCCCGCCACCTCAGCTGGCTGCACTGCTTCTGGGGCGTGGGGGCCGCGATCAGCCCGTACATCATGGGCTGGGCGCTCGCGCGCGGCAGCGGCTGGCCGGGCGGCTATCAGGCCGTCGCCCTGCTGCAGCTGGGGCTGGCGGTCGTGCTGCTGGCGACGCTGCCGCTCTGGCTGCGCGACGGCCGGACGGCGGGCTACGCGCGCCTGGGAGCCGGGGCAGCTGGGGTGGCGGGTACGGCGGGTGCGGAGGAGGGAACGAAGCGGACGGAGGCCCCGCGGCCGCCGGGTCTGCCGCAGCTGCTTCGTGTGCGTGGCCTGGGTTCCATGCTGCTGGGCTTCTTCAGCTACTGTGCCGTTGAGACGACAACCTATATGTGGGCGTCGACCTGGCTCGTCGAGCAGCGCGGCGTTGATGCCGGGACAGCGGCGACCTGCGCCTCACTGTTTTTCATCGGCCTGACGCTGGGGCGTTTTCTGAGCGGCTTTGTCTCCGACCGCCTCGGGGATCGCATGATGATCCGCCTCGGCAGCGCAGTAGTTCTGCTGGGTATCGTGCTGGTGCTGATGCCATTTGCCGCGAGCTGGCCGGCGCTGCTGGGTCTGGTTGGCATTGGTATCGGCTGTGCGCCGATCTTTCCCTCCATCATCCATGCGACTCCGGCGAACTTTGGGACGGAGAATGCACAGGCCATCATCGGCGTCGAGATTGCCAGTGCCAACGCCGGGGCCATCCTGATTCCGCCGTTCTTCGGTGTGGTGGCGGGGCGTCTCGGTATCCATCTCTTCCCGGTCTTCCTGCTCGTCTTTGCCATATTGATGATCCTGCTGACGGAGCGTCTGAACCGGATTCTGCGCTACGATCGACGCTGAGGCCGGCATTCGGCTGTGAGGCTGACATTTGGTTCGAACTTCCAGCGGGAGTTCTTGGAGCCGCGCATGCCAACTTTTCGAGTTGTGTCACTGTTTCCCGCCACAACTCGCATTTTTGACCATCTCTGGGCCGCGCATGCCAACTTTTCGATGGTCCTACGTCAAGAAAACGTACAAGTTAGATTCGCCAATCTCTATCCATCCTCAAGCTGCACATTCGGCAGCGTCTTCCTTGTGCCTGTAGTATTCTGCCTCCCACTGCATCGGTGACAGATAAC
>JASGUU010000071.1 GCA_030057555.1 Bacillota bacterium
ACATTTCTTCTTTGCCGCCAAGCCGAATAATATTATCGTGTCTTTTGTACGGGTTTCGCAAAACTGGTCTGTCTTTTGTTTGGGCTTTCAAAATTCAGACTGTCCACTTTATGGGGTACAGTTTAAAATGTGCATAATTTCAACCTTCCGCGCCTGAAACCTGCGGAACCTTGAAAATTTGCACAGAAACCCTCGGAAATGTGCATTATTTCAATCTTCCGCGCCTGAAACCTGCGGAACCTTGAAATTCTGCACACGGACGGCTTGGAAACGGTGCAGATCACCACTATTCGGAGACCAACAGCCCGCTCATCCCACTAACAAACCCGCCCGACCTCAAAACACCCCTAACCCTCCGGCGCCGCACGCCAGTCACCGCGGCCGAAGTCGATGCGGCAGCCGGCCGACTCGACCTGGCGGCGGATCTCCGCGAGGTCGGCGTCAATCGTGTCCGCGCGCGACTTGTTGTCGTAGAGGGAGTAGTCGGCGCGCACGGCGGGGGGCGTGAAGTTCGGCATCAGGACGTTGGCGCCGGCGTTGAGGCCGGCGACGCGGCCGGCCTCGGAAGCGGTCGCGAGCGCCGTGGTCGCCGGCAGCAGGGCGGAGGGCAGCAGCAGCCGCAGCAGGGCGACGAGGCGCAGCGTCAGCCGCAGATCGCCGTCGGGGGCGGCGGCGAAGGGCGTTTCGTGGTGGTGCAGGAAGGGGCCGATGCCGATCATCTCGGGGCGCAGCTGCTGGAGGTAGCGCAGATCTGCGAGGAGTTCGCGGGGGCTCTGGCCGGGCGAGCCGACCATGAAGCCGCCGCCTACCTGATAGCCTGCCGCACGCAGGTCGGCGAGGGCCCGCAGGCGCGTCGCGAGCTGCTGGTGCGGCGGATGAAGGAGGGCGTAGTGGCGGGGGTCGGCGGTCTCCTCGCGCAGCAGATAGCGGTCGGCGCCGGCCGCGCGCAGGGCCTGGTAACAGGCGGCCGGGTGCTCCCCGACTGACAGCGTAATCGCGAGATCAGGATGGGCGCCGCGGATCTCGCGCACCAGGGCCTCGAGGCGGCCGCAGGTCCAGAGCGGATCCTCTCCGCCCTGCAGGACGACGGTGCCGAGGCCGGCCCGCACCACCGTCTCCACAGCAGCCAGGATCGCGGCCTCGTCCAGGCGATAGCGGACGGCGGCGCGGTTTGAGGCGCGGATGCCGCAGTAGTAGCAGTCATTGCTGCAGTAGTTGGTGAACTCGATCAGCCCGCGGAGGAAGACCGTGTCGCCGTAGACCCGGCGACGCTCGGCCCGGGCCGCGGCCATCAGGGCAGCATCGGCCGCAGCGCGGCGCTCCGGCCAGGCGGCGAGCCAGTCCGGATCCAGCAGCGGCAGCAGCTCGGCGTCCGGGGCCGTCCGCGTGGCGACGAGGTGCCGGATGAGGGCGTCGATCCCGCTCATGGCGCCGCGAAGAGCTCGGTCGAAAGGTAGCGCTCACCGCTGTCGGGGAGGATGACGACGATGTTCTGGCCGGCATGAGCTGGTTCAGCAGCCAGACAGAAGGCGGCATGAGCCGCGGCGCCGGAGGAGATGCCGACGAGGAGACCCTCCTCGCGGGCGAGGCGGCGGGCGGCGGCGATGGCCTCGGGCCCCGTCACAGCGATGACGCGATCGATCAGGGAGGTGTCGAGGACCTCCGGGATGAAGCCGGCGCCGATGCCCTGCAGCGGGTGCGGGCCGGGCGGGCCGCCGGAAAGCACGGCGGAATCGGCCGGCTCGACGGCGACGATATGGAGGTCGGGATTCTGGCTGCGCAGATAGCGCCCCACACCGGTCAGCGTGCCGCCGGTGCCAACGCCGGCCACGAGGACATCGACGCGCCCCCCGCAGTCCGCCCAGATCTCCGGACCGGTCGTCTGCTCGTGGACGGCCGGGTTCGCAGGATTGCGGAACTGGTCCGGGATGAAGCCGCCAGAAGCGGCGGCGAGCTCCCCGGCGCGGGCGATGGCGCCCGCCATGCCGAGGCGGCCGGGGGTGAGCTCGACCTTTGCACCATAGATTTCCATTAATCGCTGGCGCTCGACGCTCATGGTATCGGGCATGACCAGAATACAGCGATAGCCGCGCGCTGCAGCGATCGCCGCCAGTCCGATGCCGGTGTTGCCGCTTGTCGGCTCAATGATGGTGGCACCGGGGCCGAGGCGGCCCTCGCTCTCGGCGGCGTCGATCATGGCCAGGGCGACGCGGTCCTTGATCGAGGCGGCGGGGTTCAGGGCCTCGAGCTTTGCGAAAATGCGGGCACGGCCCGTCTGGCGGCCGATCTCGACGAGGGGCGTGCGGCCGATAAGGTCGGTAAGCGAAGAAGCGGGCATGGCGTTGTCCTCCAGAGCTGATGGATCGATTTTAGCAGTCCTCCCGGCAGGGACGGCGATTTTCCGCTACGATACATGCAAAAGCAGCCACCCTCTCCCGTTCCCCCAAGAAGGAGTGTGAACCTCATGAAACTTCAGATTCTGCTGCGCGATCCCCTGGGCATCTCCGACGGCCTCGTCCTGGCGGCGACCGCCCCGCTGCGGGAGGCCGGCCATCTGGTGGGCCCGGACATCGACCCCGCCGAGGCCGACGTCCTCCTGATCACGAACCGGCCGCTGACGGCTGCGGACATCGCCGCCAAGCCGAAACTGCGCTTCGTTGCGGTCGCCTTCGCCGGCTATGACCACGTCGACCTGGCCGCCGCGACGGCCCGCGGCATCCGTGTCGCGAACGCCCGCGGCTACGCCAGCCAGGCCGTCGCCGAGCTCGCCGTCGCCCTCATGATCGCCGGCCTGCGCCGCTGCGGCGAGATGGAGGCCCGGCTGCGTGCCGGCGGGGACCGCGCCGGTTTCGCGGGTCTCGAGCTTGGGTCGCAGACGGTCGGCTTCATCGGCACCGGCAGCATCGGCCGCCGCACGGCGGCTCTGGTGCGGGCCTTCGGCGCCCGGACCGTCGGACAGCTGCGCCGGCCGGAGCAGGCGGAGGATCCGGATTTTGACTGCTGGCTGCCGCTTGAAGAGCTGCTCGCGGCGAGCACCGTCGTCAGCCTGCACTGTCCGCTGAATGCCGATACAAAGGGTCTCATCAATACCGCGGCGCTGGAGCGGTTGCGGCCCGGCGCCCTGCTTGTCAACACGGCGCGCGGCCCGGTGGTCGATCAGGCGGCGGTGGTGGCCGCCCTCGAGAGCGGCCGCCTGGGCGGCTACGCGACGGATGTCTTCGAGCGCGAGCCGCCGCTGGATCCCGACGATTCGCTGCTCGGGGCGCCGCGCGTCACCCTGCTGCCGCACATCGGCTACGCGAGTCAGGAGGCGCTCACCGCGCGGCTGGAGACCAGCGTCGCGAACATCCTTGCCTGGGCCGCGGGCAGCCCGACGAACCTGGTAAACTGACGCCCTCCCGCGCGGGAGTGTGGCTGTTGATTCGGGAGCGGTGGTCAACTTTGCCTGAAATCCAAAGAGTTATGCATAAATACCCAGAATAATGAATATTCAAGGGCTTTTATGCAGGAGCATGCATGTTTACCCATTTGTTTTTGGATTTCACGCTGTTTTGACCACTGATACCCCGGCGTTCTGGCTGGCCCCCCGACGCTCTGTCCTGTTTTTCTGGAAGCCGGGTGCCCCCGGAACAGGCGTCGTGTCTGACTGAACTCCAGTTCCTGGATTCACAGGTAAATGCCGAACAATTTTCGTTGTTCCGGAGAGGCAGAATCATGCGATAATGCGGAAAGGACACGGGATACCATAAAGAGGCCTCAAGGTGACCATGAAGCGCATCCGAACCCCCATCATCGGACAGGGTCGCAGCGGCCGCGACATCCATGGACTGATTCTGCCGCAGCCTGGCGATCTCTATCGGATAGCAGATAATATGGCGGAACTGCCGGAACGCCGTGCGCGAGCCGGGTGTGAGTTTGGCTGCCCGGTGCATGCCGATTATCGTGCTCTGTCTGGCTGCGATGTCATCGATCTTATCTTCAATACTTCCTGCAGCTGCCGGCACGTGCGGCTGGTACTTGAGCTGCCTGAGGACGGGCTGGATGTGCCTGGGCAAAAAGCGCCGACGTGTACCGCCGCCGATGTCCCGTGGGTTGGGGCAGGCATTTCATTCTGCAGCGCCTTCCCGGCGCCGGCCTGCCGCTATCAGGCGACGCTCGGATCTCTTGAAGGAGATTTGACCGAGCTCAAGTGGCACTGGTTCGACGACCGCGAAGCTCCCAACCAGGTACTGTAGCCTGCGCCCTGTCTGTTGAGGGTGGCTTGTCCCGTTACTGCCGCGAAGAACTGCCCTGGCAACGAGTCCGCTGGATGTGCCCGGAGAAGAGGCCGCTCCCTTCCTGACCACAGGTTCTGCCTTTTCTGCATGCTCCATGCTCTTCTGACAACCGTTGTCCCGCTCGCCGTGGCCCCGCGGCATTTAAGCCGCAGATTACTGTGATGGAAGTCAGTCATCTGCCAAAACCGCTCAACCGTCTGGACAACGGAATCTGCCATGTTCGGCCCGTCCGGGGTGAGAGCCCGGTCGGAGCCTGAGAGGAGAAAAACGTGAAACGAATCACTCGATGGACCGCTCTGCTGCTTGGTGCGCTGCTCATCATCGCAGGGCTGGCGGCCTGCCAGCGCGCCACCCTGACGTCACCGGTGCAGCCGTCAACCACAAGATCACCGTTCAAGCCGAGCTCCGACGCCACGACCTCGGAGGACGGTACGGAGCCGACGACGACCGCCGCACCGACGACGACCGCCGCACCAACGACGACCGCAGCACCGACGACGACGGCCGCGCCGACGACGACGGCCGCGCCGACCACGACTGCGGCGCCGACCACGACTGCGGCGCCAACTACGACACCAGAGGCGACGACGACCGGGGAGCCGGCGGGGGACATCGTTGCCGGACTGCCTCTGAATACGCCTTACAAGTTTGCAGACAGTACTATCATCTTCCGGGATATCAGCCAGATCGAGAGCTGGGATGAAACAACCGCTGTCAAGCTGGTGCTGGACTGGAGCTATGACGGCGAAGTGCCGCGCTCTTTCGCCGAAGAGTTCTTCACCAGTGGCGAGCAGGATGGGATGCTGCTCGAAAGACAGCCCTGGAGTCCTGCTCTCGGCGATGATATGACAATGTGGGCGATGCTGCCCGGCTATACGATGTACAACCTGGAACTCGCATTCCTTCTTACGAACCCGGACGAACTCATGACCGTAACGTTCGAATACGATGGTTCTTCCGATCCGGTGACCTTCGAGCTGCTGACGTCCGAAGCACCGGTGAACGAAGAAGCGCTTGAGGCGGAGCTGCGTCCTGATCGGCCGCTGGATCCCCAGCCGCGCGATCTCCTCCTGGATCAGCCGCTGACACTGGTGCGCGATGATATTTCCTGGGCTGAAGGCGGTGAAGCCATCTGGCGTTCTTTTGAGCTTGTCGAGGAAGATGGTGAAGTTCTTCTCATTCTGACCTTTGACTGGACGAATCTTTCCGAGGATACGGAAAAGTTCTGGACGGCCCTCCGGACACTCACTTTTCAGCAGGGCCTGCAGCTGCAGCCAGCCTATTTCAGCGATTATGTCGATTACGAAAAGTCGGACGCCGAGGTTGAACCGGGAGAAAGCATGACAGGTGTCCCGCTGGCGTACTACCTGCGCGATCGCAGCGATCTGCTGATTGAGCTCACCGACTGGTCAAATGTCAACCCGCATTATGCCGTGATCCGGGTCAGTGAGCTTGAGGGGCTGCCGGAGGACTTTGCCCCGATCGATCCGGACGCGCCGCCCTTCCCGACGCTGCCGATCGACAGTTCGGAGCCGGCCGGGACGGCTGCGTCGGAAGCGACGGAACCCTCGGAAACCGAGCCCGCAGCAACCGAGCCCGCAGCAACCGAGCCTGCTGGGAGTGAAGCCGACTGGTCGGAGCTCGTTGCCGGTCTGCCCGTCGGTCCCGTCATCTCGCTTGGCGAGAATGAGATTACGTTCACGGATATTCGCCGTATTGTGACGTATGACGGCGAACCGGCGCTGCGTATCGATCTCGACTGGCACAACTCCATCGCGGGTGACATTGTCAATGCCACAACGATGTTCCGGGTGACGGCCAGACAGAACGGACAGGAGCTTGACGACATTCCGTGGAGCGATGCCATCAGCCAAGAGCCTGCAACGGTGGCCCTCCTGCCGAACGCGATGCTGTCCGGGCTGCAGTATGGCTTTGTGCTGCTGGATGAGACGAGTCCGGTGGATCTGGAATTCGCTCTGCGTTCAGAAGAGGAGTGCCTGTTCCTTACGCTCCAGCCGGCGCAGGCTGAAGAGGCAGATGAAGCGCCGCAGTGGCACACCATGATGGACGCCGAAACGGACTGCTTCGCGGGCCGGGAACCCTTTGCCATTGGCACGACACTCGACGTGGCGCCGCTGGCCTTTACGCTGCGCGGGACCGGCATTCAGACGGGAGAAGGGGAGGACGCGGCGCGGGTTGTGGTGCTGCGCTTCGATGTTGAGAACAGGGGTGATACGGCCACCTCGGCCTGGCTGGAGCTCGACCTCTATCTGATGCAAAACGGCGGCAGTCTGCCGTGGATTGAGCTCGGGATGCCAGATGAAGATCCCGAGCTGCTGCGCCTGATCGAGCCCGGCGAAACACTGGAGGGTGTGGAGATCGGCTTCCAGCTGCGTTCCGTCGCGGATCCGGTTTTTCTGGTGAGCAATGGCGCGGTCGACATCCCGTTCCATCTGCCTCTGTCGCTGACGGACCTGGAGGAGATCAAGGGCGACGATACGGATCGGGCTCCCGTTGAAGTGGCCGGACTGCGGCTCCATGATCCGGTACGCCTCGGTGGTCAGCTCGTGACCTTCCGTTCCATTACCCGTGTGCCGAACCATGACGGGACGACCTCGCTGAAACTGGTCATGGACTGGCAGAGCGGAAACCGGGACATCAGGACGGCGGATGACACCTTTGACATCAGCGCAACTCAAAATGGCCAAATTCTGGACGACATACCGCAGAGTGACTACATCGACCATGAACCTTCGATTCGCGCCCTGCTGCCCGGCACCAGTCTCTGCGGTCTGCAGTACGCTTTCGTGCTGCACGATGAAAGCAGTCCGGTGGAGCTGGGCATCGGCACCCCGAGCGCCGGGGAGACGCTGGCGATCACGCTGCAGCCGGGTGAGGCGGAAGTGCTGCCGGCAGTGGACCATTTCTGGACCGAAGAGGTTGAGCCCTATTTTACAGGCGACCCGGCGCTGGTTCCCGGCGAGGCGCTGCTGGTCGGTGGTGAGGAAATCACCGTTCAGTCCATCATCATGCTGGATCTGCCGGAGCCGGATGAAACCTTTGGTGCCGACAGCCTCTTTGTGGCGACCTTCGACTGGACCAATATGGGCGATGAGGCGGCGAGCTTTGCCGAAATCTTCTATATTCAGGCGCTGCAGAGCGGACTTGGCACGCCGTTCATCATGAACAGCGAGTGGGTGCCGGATACGCAGTTTGAGACGGAGGTGGAGCCGGGCGGGACGCTGACCGGCATCAGGATGGTCTACATCCTGCGCGACAACAGCCCGGTGATGCTGACCGTGGAGACCTACACCGAGTGGCAGACCGAGTATATGCTGCTTGATCCGCTCGCCCTGGAGCACGAGTCCGTCGAACTGGATCCGGTGGAAGTGGCCGGCCTGATGCTGCATGAGAAGTACGAGCTGGGCGAGACGGAGCTGGTGTTCCGCCGTATTGAACGTGTGGAGACGTACGCAGCCGGAGTCGAGGCACTGCGCATCGCTTTAGACTGGACCAACCTGTCGGACAAAATGTCATATTCGGACTACATGTACGGCTTTGATGTGACGCAGAAGGGCGAAAAACTCGATGGCGTCCCGATGAGCCCCGTGATCGACCACGATCCGTCGCTGCGCTCGCTGCTGCCGGGTGCGACCATGTGCGGCGTGCAGTACGCTTATGAACTGATTGATCCGGAGGCTCCGGTCCAGTTCACCATCTATCCCTACTCCGATGAGAGCCAGTCACTGTCGTTTGAGCTGCTGCCGGCTGAGGCGCCGGAGTCAGACAGGGAACTTGTCTGGTACGGCCGCATGGCGCGTGATTGGGAGTCGCCGCAGACACTGCCGTTGGGCGAAGCTGTGCAGCTCGGCAGCCATGACTTAATCGTGAACTCGATCGACTATGTGCGCGAAGGAGAAGATGAGATCGTGCTGCGCATGGGTTTCAGCTGGACGAACGGTGGTGACTCGGCAGCCAATTCGCTCTTTGCGTTGGACATCAGTGCCTTTCAGCGCGGTGTCGGCCTTAAAGTGGCCTATGGCAGCGAGTATCTGGACTGGGATGCCGTCGGTGAGGACGTGGAGCCGGGTGAGAGTCAGGATGTCGAGATATGCTGGTATCTGATTAATATGAACCAGATCCTGATTCGTGTACAGGACTTCACCGAGGAGAGTGAGGCGCTGTATCTGGAGTTCGGCCTTGATAAGATTGCAGACAGCACGCCGCAGGACTGAAGTGCCTGCGCGCCAGGCCGCAGCGGGTGCCGCTGTAGCCGCCTGAACGCAGGGCGGTCAAGAGGGACAGGCCGGCTGAAACAGGTATAGGAATGTGAGGGGCTGCTGCCGAGGCGTCGTGATGGCGCTGCTGGTGGCAGTCTTTCGCTTTGTTCGCTGCCGATTGTCGTCTGCGGATTGCTCTGGTGCTGGAGACATTTGCCGCGACATCCTCGCGAGGGTCGCGGGCCGGCCTGAAAACCTGGTGAACGGACGTTGCGCGGGTGGGTCGCTGTTGATCCGGACGTGGTGGTCAGCTTTTCCTTAGATTCATAAAGTTCTGCTTAACTACCCCGAGTACTGATTTTTGTCCTCCTGGAGGCCGGAAATGCCAAAATTTGGAGTTGTGTCACTGTAGGCTACTGATACGCCGACACCCTGGCCTGTTCGTCGTTGAGAGAGATGGCTCCAAATCTGGGAGGGAAGAGCAGGTCTGGCGCCTCATGGTTTGGCTCCAGGTCATGTCCGGGCAACGGTGAACCATTTTCTTAAATAGAAGATAAGTTTCTAATCATTAATCGCAGTCCCCAGAGAGGTAAAATCATGAGACAATAGGAAAAGATGCTTAGAATCCATAAAGGAGGTTTATTCTGACCATGAATCCCATCCGTACCGCCATCATCGGGCAGGGACGCAGCGGCCGCGACATCCATGGACTGGCCCTCCCGCAGCTTGGCGACCTCTACAGGATCACCGATATCGTGGAGGAGCTGCCGGAGCGTCGCGCGCGTGCCGAACGTGAGTTTGGCTGCCGGGTGCATGCCGACTACCGTGCGCTGCTGGGCCGTGACGACATCGATCTGGTCGTCAATGCCTCCTACAGCTGCCAGCATGTGCCGCTGACACTCGAGCTTCTCGAAGACGGTCAGAATGTGCTCTGCGAGAAGCCGCTGGCGCGGACTGCGGCCGATGTCGACCGCCTGATCGCCGCGGCGGAGAAGAGCGGTGCGAAGTTTGCCATTTTCCAGCAGTCGCGTTTCTCGCCCGCCTATCAGCAGGTCCGCCGCGTCCTCGAGTCCGGTATCCTCGGCCGCCCGGTCCAGATTACGATTGCCTACAGCGGCTTCGCCCGGCGCTGGGACTGGCAGACGCTGCAGTCCATGCACGGCGGCAATCTCCTGAATACGGGGCCGCACCCGGTGGACCAGGCGCTGACCTTCTTCGCCCCCGATGTCATGCCCGAGGTGCGCTGCCGCATGGATCGCGCGAACACCTTCGGCGATGCCGAGGATTTCGTCAAGCTCAGCCTCAGCGCCCCCGACGCCCCGCTGGTCGAGGTCGAGATCTCGTCCTGCAGTGCCTTCCCGGTGCCGACCTATCGCATCCAGGCGACGCGCGGCGGTCTCGAGGGCAGTCTGACCGAGCTCAAATGGCGCTGGTTCGACGAATGCGAGGCGCCCCGCCAGACGCTGCAGCGTGCACCCCTGTCCGGTGAGGACGGCACACCCCGCTACTGTGGCGAGGAACTGCCCTGGCAGAGCGGGAGCTGGACCGTGCCCGAGGAACAGTCCGATCTTTTCCTGACCATGAGCTTTGCCTTTTACCGCATGCTCCATGCCCATTTGACAGCCGATGCCCCGCTCGCGGTAACGCCGCAGCAGGTACGCCGCCAGATCGCCGTGATGGAGATCTGTCATATGCAAAACCCGCTCAGCCGTCTGGACGACTGAGTTTTGTCACCAGCCTGCCCGTCCGGTATCAAAGCCCGGTCAAAACCCGAGAGGAGGACAATGTGAAACGAATGACACGATGGACCGCTCTACTGCTGAGCGCGCTGCTTATCGTCGGGGGTCTGGCGTCCTGTCAGGGGCCCGCTCAGGCGACCACAGCGGCGCCAACAGCTACGCGGGCGCCGTTCCGGCCGACCACCAAGGCCACAGCTGCGGAGACGACGCTCTCGCCCACGACGAGGCAGACGGAGACGAGCTACAGCGAGGAGCCAACAACAACGGCGGAAGCAAGCGCAACGGAAGAGCCGACGACGACGCCGGAAGCAACGACGACGGAAGCAACGACGACGGAAGCAACGACGACGCCGGAAGCAACGACGACGCCGGAAGCAACAACGACGCCGGAAGCAACAACGACGCCGGAAGCGACGACTGTCGCGCCGACGATGACCGTGGTCCCGCCGGCTCCGGACGCACCGGTAGTAGAGACGGTTGCCGGGCTGCCTTTGAACGAAGCATTCGAATTTGAAGACAGCACCATCATCTTCCGGGATGTCAGTCAGATTGAGACCTGGGACGAGGAAACTGCCATCAAGCTCATCGTGGAATGGAGTTATGACGGCGAGAAGCCGAGATCGTTCTCGGACGAGTTCTACGTTGATGCCCTGCAGGACGAAGAGAGGCTCGAGAAGCAGCCCTGGAGCTCCGCACTCGGTGACGATATGATGCACAGCCTGATGCTGCCCGGCTATACGATGCTCAACATGGAGCTGGCGGTGCGTGTTCCGAATCCTGAGGAGCCCTTTACGCTGACATTCGAGTACCATACCTTGAATGAGGATCTGCTGAGCTTCGAGCTGCTGACGTCCGAGGCGCGGGTGACCGAGGAGCCAGTCAAGCTGGAGATGCGCCAGGACCGGCCCTGCGATCCACAGCCGCGTGACCTCAAGATGAATGAGCCGCTCCTGCTCGTGCGCGATGATATTTCCTGGGGCGAAGGCGGCGAAGCCATCTGGCGTTCCTATGATGTTGTCGAGGAAGACGAGGACATGCTTCTCGTCATGACGCTTGACTGGACGAACCACTCGGATGAGGCGGATTCCTTCTGGTCTGTCTTCCAGCTGCGCGCCTACCAGCAGGGCCTTGAGCTGAAAGAATCCTATTTCGCCGATGCCATCGACTACAACAAGGTGGATGAAAAGATTGAGCCGGACGAGAGTCTGGAAGGTGTCCAGGAGGCGATCATTCTCCGGGATCGCAGTGATCTGCTGATCGAGCTGGGCAACTGGTGGGGCTACAATTCCCACTATGCCGTGCTGCAGGTCGGTGAGCTCGAGGGGCTGCCGGAGGCGTTTGCCCCGATCGATTCCGATGCCGAGCCTTTCCCGACACTGCCAACCGACAATCTGGTGCCCATCTCGGGCGACGGGACGGAATCTACCGAGCCGACCGTGCCCACGGAAACGGAACCCACTGAGCCGACCGAGACGGCCGAGGCGACGGAGCCGGTGGAGACGACGGAGCCCACTGATACAGAGCCCACTGTAAGCGAGCCTCTTCCTTCGGAGGGAACGGTGCTTGGCGGTCTGCCGCTGGGCGCGGTTATGAAGCTTGGTGAGAATGAGATCGCGTTCATCGATCTCCGCCGTGTCGTAACACGGGTTGGTGATCCGGCGCTGCGTATCGATCTGGGCTGGAACAACTGTACGGCAAGAGACATCGTCAATGCCGAGACCATGTTCCTGGTGACGGCCACGCAGAACGGACAGGAGCTGGACGATATTCCGTGGAGTGATGCCATCAGCCACGAACCCTCAACTGTGGCCCTCCTGCCTCAGGCGATGATAGTCGGTCTGCAGTATGGCTTTGTGCTGCTGGATGAGACGAGCCCGGTGGAGTTGACGTTCGCCCTGCGCAGCGGTGATACACCGGAGAGCCTCAAGTTCACGCTGCAGCCGTCGGAGGTCGAGGAGACGAGTGAGCCGCGGCTGTGGTTCACCCTGTTTGAAGATGAAGACAACTTCTTCTCGGATGCGGAAGCCTTTGCCATTGGCACGACACTCGACGTGGCGCCGCTGGCCTTTACGCTGCGTGAAGCCGGTATCCAGACGAGCGACGAGGAAGGTGGGAAGCCGGTCGTGGTACTGCGCTTCGACATCACGAACAACGGTGAAACGGCCACCTCGGCCTGGCTGGCGCTAGATCTCCTGCTGATGCAGGACGGCGGCAGTCTGCCGCTCGTCGAGATTGGCAGCAGCGACGATCTGAAGCTGCGGCGCCTCATTGATCCCGGCGAGACACTGGAGGGTGTGGAGATCGGCTTCCAGCTGCGTTCGGAGGCGAACCCGATTTTCGTCGTGGACAACGACTCGCTCGACTTCCCGCTGCACACGGTGCTGACGCTGACGGATCTGGCGGAAATCACGATTGAGGAAACGGACCGGGCGCCCGTTGAAGTGGCCGGCCTGCTGCTCAACGATCCGGCACGTATCGGCGGCCAGATGCTGACCTTCCGTTCCATCACCCGGGTGCCAAACTATGACGGCACGACTTCGCTGAAGCTGGTCATGGACTGGACGAGTGGCAACCGTGATATCCGGACGGCGGATGAGACCTTTGACATCAGCGCTACACAGAACGGTGAAGAGCTCGACGCCATACCGTGGAGCGACTACATCAATCATGAACCTTCGATTCGCGCCCTGATGCCCGGCACCAACCTCTGCGGTCTGCAGTACGCCTTCGTGCTGCTGGACGAGAGCACTCCGGTGGAGTTCAGCATCGGCACCTCGATTTCCGAGCAGCCGCTGGAGATCACACTGCTGCCGGCCGAGGCGGAAGTGCTGCCGTCGGTGGACACATTCTGGACCGATGAGGTGGAGCCCTATTTCACCGATGGGCCGGCGCTGGTTCTGGGTGAACCCTATATCATCGGCGGTGAGGAAATCACCGTACAGTCCGTCTACCTGCTGGATCTGCCGGAGTGGGATGAGGACTATGACACGGATACCATCTTCGTGGCGACTTTCGACTGGACCAACATGGGGAGCGAGACAGCGAGCTTCAGGGACATCTTCTATGTGCAGGCGATGCAGAGCGGGCTCGGTACGAGGTTTGCCATCAGCAGCGAGTGGGTGCAGGACAATCAGTTTGAGACGCCGGTCGCGCCGGGCGAAACCCTGACCGGGATCAAGATGCCCTATATCCTGCGTGACAACAGTCCGGTGATGCTGACCGCGGAGACCTATACCGACTGGCAGACCGAGTACATGCTGCTTGACCCGCTCTCGCTCGAGCACGACAGTGCACTGCTGGAGCCCGTGGAAGTGGCCGGCCTGATGCTGAATCAAAACTACGAGCTGGGCGAGACGGAGCTGGTCTTCCGCCGCATCGAGCGGGTGGAGACGTACGACGAGGGTGTCGAGGCGCTGCGCATCGTCCTCGACTGGACGAACCTGTCGGAAGCCGCACGCTGGACGGACTTCATGTACTCATTCGATGTGACACAGAACGGTGAAGAACTCGACGCCGTTCCCTTTGGAGATGCAATCGATCACAGCGCGTCTATCCGTTCGGTGCTGCCGGGCGCGTCCCTGCGCGGTGTGCAGTATGCCTTTGCGTTGATCGATCCGGAGACGCCGGTGGAGTTCTCCATGAGTCCGATCTTTGGAGGGGGCGAGGAGCTGTCGTTTGTTCTGCAGCCCGCCGAAGCCATGCTGACGGATGAGGAGGTCCCCTGGTTTGGCCGCGCGCCCCGCGACTGGGAGTCGCCGCAGACACTGCCGAAGAACGAAGCGGTGAAGTTCGGCGACTATGACTTTACCTGGACCACGATCAACTACTTCGTTGAGGGTGCGGAAGAGGAAGAAGGCGAGGAGGCCATTCTGGTACGCATGGGCTTCAGCTGGACCAACGGCAGCAGTGAGGCAGCCAGTCTGTTCTTTTCGCTGGACGTCGATATCTTCCAGCATGGCGTCGAGCTCGATGTGGCCTATGGCAGCGAAAACGTTGACTGGGACTTGATTGGCGAGAATGTGGAGCCGGGCGGGAGCCAGGATCTCGTGAAGGGCTGGTACCTGATAGACAAGAGCCCGATCGTGATTCGCGTGCAGGACTTTGCCGAGAGCAGCGAAGCGCTGTACATGGAGCTCGACCTCAGCGAGATCGAAGACACCACATTTCTGGTTCTGCCCTAGACGGCGCCGGGTGCGGAGCTGAAGCGGCCGTCCCTGAACGGGCGGTCGGCAGAATGAAACAAGTCTGAAAGCGGGGCTGCCGCCGGAGCATCATGAGAGTGCACCGGCGGCAGCTTCTGTTGTCCGGAAAATGGTGCATGGAGAAGTGACCAAAGCAGGCCGTTTTCGGCTGTCGTGCGCCGGGCATGGAGGCGGAAAACGGCCGGCCCTGCCTGATGTGCTGGATTGTGGGTTCGCTGTCATATACCTGCAGTTCACCTGTTGAGTCCGGAACGGCATGTAGGTGGTAGAATATCCCCCAGATCATATGCACGGCTTTCTTCGACATCAGTCGACCCTGTGCCCGCCAAAGCAGCCGGTGCGAAGCTCCCTGACGATTTGTCCATGGATCGTGCTGCATGGCCGGCGAGCGGAGGATTTTGCATGAAACACAAAAAATGGCTGGCGCTGACTGTTGGTCTGGTCATGTTTCTGGGCGTTCTGGCTTCCTGCCAGCGTTATTCGGGAAGAACCATGCCAACACCGCAGCAGACGACCACCGAGCTGCCGGTGTTGACCACGACGCTGCCACAACTGACGACACTGCCGCCCACGACGCTGCAGACGCAGACGAGCTCCAGCGAGGCGCCGATTCCACTACCCACCACTACGGAAGCGCCGGCGACGCCGGAGCCGACCACGACACCGGAGCCGACGACGACACCGGAGCCGACGACGACACCGGAGCCGACTACAACGCCGGAGCCGACTACAACGCCGGAGCCGACGACGACACCGGAGCCGACTACCACGCCGGAGCCGACTACAACGCCGGAGCCGACGACGACGCCGGAGCCGACGACGACACCGGAGCCGACCACGACACCAGAGCCGACGACAGAGCCGGAGCCTACGGAGACGACGGAGCCGGTGCCGGAGACGGTCGCGGGGCTGCCTTTGCATACTCCATTTGTCATGGGCAACAGTACCATCGTCTTCCGCAGCATTCAGAGGATCCAGACCACCGATGGTGGAGTGGCGGCGAAGCTGACCTTTGACTGGTCGCTCGCAGGAGAGTCGATTCACAGTTTTGGCAGTCTTTTCAGCCTGACTGCGCAGCAGGGCACTGAAGAGCTCGAGCGCAATCCCGACAGTCCTGCGCTTGACGGCAGGGCGAGCAGTCTCTTCATGCTGCCGGGATATACGCTTGAGGGTGTACAGGCTGCATTCCGGATTCCGGAGGCATCCGAGCCTTTCGTGCTGCATCTGGCGCCCTGGTTCATGCCGGGGACAGAACCGCTGGCCTTTGAAATTCAGACGGCGGAGCTGCAGTCGAACGAGGAGCAGGCGGGCTGGAAAGCAGTCTGGAACGAGCCCTTTGACCCGCATCCACGTGATCTCGTGCCCGGGCGTCCACTCGCGATGGTGGATTCTCTGCTGACCTGGCAGGGATCGTGGCTTGTGACCGGCGAATCGGGAGTGGTGAGCCTCGTCATGCAGCTGGACTGGCAGAATCTGGGAGAGGAAGACAGGACATTCAGGCAGGCCTTTGAGACCATTTTGTTCCAGGGAGGACTCCCGCTCCCCGTCAACTACGATCCGGCTGTGTCAGTCGTGGACAGCCTCGATGCCGTGGTGGCTCCCGGTGGGACCCAGACGGGTGGCCAGGTTGCCGTTGATCTGCGCAGCCGCGGCGATGTGCTGGTCTGGCTGCGATCGCCGGGTTATGACGATCAGCACTTTGCCGTGATCCGGCCCGCGGATATCGGTGAGCTGCCGGAGGACTTTGTGCCGGTCGACCCGAGTGCCGAGCCGGAGCCGACACTGCCGACGGATACATCGGAGCCATCGACGACACCGGAGCCGGAGGAAACACCGACTTCGACACTGCTGCCCGAGCCGGTGCTGCCCGAACCGGTGCCGCCGGAGACAACGCCGACTTCGACGGCGCCGCCGGAGACAACGCCGAGCGAGACCGAGCCGCCGGAGACGGCACCGCCCGAGACAGCACCGCCCGAGACGGCACCGCCCGAGACAGCGCCGATCGAGACCGAGCCGCCGGAGACGACACCGCCCGAGACGACGCCGAGCGAGCCTGAACCCACGGAGACAGAGCCTGGAGAAGACAGCCTGATTCTGGATGAGGATCTGGCCAGCGGCGAATCGTATCTGACCTTCCGTTCGGCGAGCCTGGTGCCTGCGGCTGAGGGCAGGACTGCGCTGAAGCTGGTACTTGACTGGCGGAATGGAAATCCGGATATCCGGACGGCGGCGGAGAGTTTTGCCTTCGAAGGCATGCAGAATGGCCTGCTGTTGAACAACGTCCCGGCGAGTGACTATATCAATCATGAGCCGGCGTATTCGGCGCTGCTGCCGGGCATGCTGCTGCGGGGTCTGCAGTATGGTTTCGTGCTGGAGGATCTGGCTGCGCCGGTGACGGTGACAGTCCGCAATCTGGTGCAGGAGGGCGAGCTTGTCTTCGTGATCGACCCTGCCACGCTCATGGAGCGGCTGGAGTCGGATGCGTTCTCGACAGAGCTGGTGGAGGACTTCTTCGCCGGCCAGCCACCCGTGACGCTGGGAGAAAACACGGATATCGGTGGCCAGGTGCTGACGGTGGAGAGCGTGCTGCTGCTGCAGCTGCCGGACTTCGATGCCGAGCTCGGGACCGACCGGCTGCTGGTGGCGGGTTTTGCGTGGACGAACCTCGGCGCCGAGACGGCGACCTTCGGCTCGACCTTTGATATTCAGGCGCTGCAGTACGGGCTCGGCTGCCTCCATGTGCAGACGGAGCATGTGCCGGAGACGCGGACGGAGATGCAGATCGCGCCCGGAGAGACGATCCGGGGAGTGCTGCTGCCCTTTGTGCTGCGCGATGACAGTACGGTGCGGCTGACGCTCGCGACAGCGGCGGACGGGCAGGCAACATATCTGGATGTCCTGCCCGGAGATCTGGAGCTGGTGACGGAGATCGAGCCCGCGCCCATCGAGCTGGCCGGTCTGCTGCTCAACGAGGCGCTGGGGCTGGGGACGACGACGGTGGAATTCCGCCGGATTGAACGGGTGCCCGACGAAAGCGATGCGCTGACCGTGCTGCGGCTGGTTCTCGACTTTGGTCATGGCGATGTGCGGCCGCGGACGAGTGCCGAGCTGCTGGATCTCGTGGCGGTGCAGAACGGGGTTGAGCTCGAAGCTGCGGCCGCTTCAGCCGTGCTCGACCTGAGCGGGCAGTCGCAGTCGGTCCTGCCGGGCGCGACACTGCGTGGTGTCCAGTATGGCTTCGCGCTGCTGGATGCCGTGACGCCGGTGGAGCTGACGGTGAAACTGCGGGATGCGGGGGCCGAGGCCGGAATGCTGGTCTATACACTGCTGCCGGATCAGGCTCCCGAGAGCCGCACCGTCTATGCAACGAGCGGGATCGCGGGCGGGGAGTGGATCCCGGATCCGCTCGATCTGGCCTACGGGCTGCCGCTTGAGCTGACGCAGGATACCTTTGTGTGGCAGGCCACGAATTACTGTGTTGGAAGTGATGACGTGAAGACGCTGCGGCTGACCTACGACTGGACCAACAGGGGCGCGGAGGAGACGGGCGCCGCGCTCGCACTCAGTCTGCGTGCCTATCAGAACGGGGTCGAGCTGGCGGGCGCGAATGCCCATCCTCTGGTGGATCCGGACGGGCTGCGCATGAAGAGCGCGGCGCCGGGTGAGACGGTGGCGGGCATCGTGGCCGGCTGGACGCTGGATGATGACAGCGCCGTCCTGATTGCGGTGATGGATATCTGGGAGAGCGAACCCGCGCACTATCAGTGGATCGCGGTCACGGAGCTGGAGAATGTGACGCCGGCGCCCTAGAGGCTGTCGTCCGGTTGGCTGGTGGCTGACCGGCCGGCGGAGACGGGAAGCTGTGCCCGCTCAGGGCCGCGGTCCGTCTGGCGCCGGGAGGTCCTTTTCGAAGATGCGGCCGTCGTTGCGGCGGCAGATGAGGCCGCTGTCGCGGTAGCCCCGGGCACACCAGAAGGCGGCGGCCTGGTCGGTGGTCAGATAGATGGCCGCGGCGGCGCGTTGACGGAGCTCGTGTTCGGCGGCTGCGACGAGGCGGCTGCCGAGGCCATGGCGGCGTTCTGCCGGCATGACATAGAGTTCGCGGATGAAGCCCGAGCCGGGGCGCAGGCACCAGTCGCTCGCAGGCGTATCAATCTGATACAGGATGAAGCCGCGGATGCTGCCGTCCTCCCGGTCGGTGGCGAGCAGCAGGTGCAGATAGCCCTCCCGGATCCCCTTTTCGACCTCGGATCGGATGTAGGAGATCTCGGACGGTGGCAGGTCGATGGCGAATTCCTCGGCATAATAGCGGACAAAGACAGCCATGAAGGCCGCCAGATCACCGGTGTCAGGAGGACGCGCGTCTACGGGCTGTGCTTCCACGGGCTGTGTATCTACGGGACATGCTTCCCATGGGTGCAGGAGAATGGGACGCAGGAGTATGGGCATCAGAGGACTCCTCTCTGTACGGCGGTCGGGCCGGTTGCTGGTATTGTATCGTGAGACGGCTCCCGTACGGGACGGGGGCGACACATGGACGGTGCCATCCGGACGGGATGAGGCGGAGAGGAGGGAAGACCCATGCGGCAGACGCCCATTGTTCTGGCGCTGATTGCGGACTGGCATCTGGGCTTTTCTTTCGCCGGCATCGCCCGCCGCGATCCTGACCTCGCCCGGCAGCTGCGGCAGCAGCAGGCGGCCTCGGTCGAGACGGTATTCCGCCGCGCGGAGGAGGCCGGCGTCCGCCTCCTGCTCATCGCGGGGGATCTCTTTGACAGTGCCCGCCCCGCCCCCGAGGATCTGCTGCGCGTCATCGACGCCGCAGCCGCGCGTCCGCATCTCACGGTTGTTCTGGCGCCGGGCAACCACGATCCGTTCTATCCCGACGGCTACGCGGCCGATCCGCGCTGGCCGGCTTCGGTCCATCGCCTCGCCCCGGAGGGCGGGCGGCTCGTCTTTCCGGAGCTGGGGGTGACGGTGGACGGGGCCGGCTTTGCCCAGATGATCGAAGAGGAGAATCGCTTCACCGGTTTCCGCCAGCCCATCCCGCCGTCGCAGCTGGCGGTCTGCCTGCTCCATGCCGATCTCGACCCACCGGGCGGGCGCAGTCTCTACCGGCCGCTGTCGAGCCGGGAGCCGTGGCTCGGCGCCTACGATCTGGTGGCGCTGGGACATCAGCACAGTCCGCTGGTGCGGCAGATCGGGAGCGGGCGGTGCGGGGAGCTGCGCTATCCGGGGCCGCCTCTGGCGACAACGTTTGTGGATGCGCAGGCAAAGGGTCTCTGGCTCGCCGAGGCCCGTCCGTCCGGCGGGGCCGGCTGGCGGCTCGACTGGCGGGTGCTGGATCTGCCGGGTCCGCGCTTCGTGCGGCGGACGCTGGATCTCGGCGGTGTGCGCGAGGACCGCGAGCTTATGGCGCGGCTCGTGCGGCTTGCAGCCGTGCCGGAGAGGGCGGCGGGGCCCTGCCTGCTGGAGCTGGTGCTCGAGGGGGCCAGGGTGCCGGAGCTCGTGCTTGACGAGGCGCTGGTGGAGCAGCGGCTCGGGCGTCTGGGCTGGGACTGGGTGCAGGTGGCTGACCGCAGCCGGCCGGCGCCGCAGTTCGGGGCGGGGCACGCAGCGGGAGGCTTCGCGCAGCTTCTAGGCGAGGCCGCGGCGCGGCTGGGAGAGGCGGAGCCTCCGGAGCGGGTGGCGGGGGCGCTGGGGCGGATTGCGTCGCTGCTCGCCGCGGCAGAGGCGGAGAACCGCTGATGCAGATCGAGCGGATTGAGGTGCTGGGCTTTGGCCGCCTCGAACAGGTGGTGCTCGAGCCGCCCGCGGGGCTCGTCGTTCTTTATGGTCCCAACGAGAGCGGGAAGTCGACGCTGTTTGATTTCATCGAGGCCATGCTGTTCGGCCTGCCTGCGGGGCGGCGCCGGCTGGAGGCGGATGAGCGGCGGCTCTACCGTCCCTGGTCGGGCGCTGACTTTGGCGGCAGCCTGCGTTTCGTGAGCGGCGGGCTGCGCTATGAGCTTGTGCGGCGCTTTGGCGAGAGGCCGCGGCTGGATCAGGTGCAGCTGGTGAGGCTGCCGCAGCGCGAAGTCGTGGCGCTCGGGGATCAGGAGCCGGGGATGTGGCTTTTCGGGCTCGACCGCGCCGCCTTTGAGAATGCGCACTATTTCAGGCAGCAGGGCAGCCGTGTCGAGGCGGACGAGACGCTCCGGCGGCGGCTCGCAGCCCTCGCGGGGGGCAGCGGCGCGGCCATGTCCGCCGAGGAGCTGATCGCGAGGCTCGAAGAGGAGCGCGGCCGCTATCGGGCGCGGCGCGGGGGCGGCGGGCGGATTCCGCAGCTGGAGCGGGCGCTCGCGGAGGAACGGTCGGCGCTTGAGGAGCTGCGCCTGGCGGCCCGGGAGGCCGAAGCCTCGCGGCGGGAGGAGGCGCGGCTGGCGACGCGGCTCGCAGCGGACGAGGAGGCCTGGGCCAGGCGGGATGTGTACGAGGCGGAGCGGGCGGCGCTGCTGCAGGAGCTCGAGGCGGCGGAGGACACGCGGCCGGGGCAGCGCCGGAAGCTGTGGCCGGCGCTGCTGCTGGGGGGCGGTGCCCTGCTCGCTGCCGCCTGGGCCTGGCGGCTCGGTGAGCCGCTGACAGCGGCGCTGCTGCTCGTGCTGGCCGGCTGCGGGCTGCTCGTGCTGTGGGCTGCCGGACGCCGGAGAGGCGGGGGCGGCGGGGGCAGCGGCGCCCGGAGCAGCACCCGGAGCAGCGTCCGGGAACTGCGTGCCAGGCTGTGGGAACTGGAGAGGATTGTGCCGGAGCCCCGGGCGCGGGTGGAGCGTGAGGAGGATATCGCGCGTCTGAATCAGCTGGCGGCGCTGCGCGGCCGTCTCGAGGGCTCCGGGGACAGTCCGCCGCTGCGGCAGGCGGCCATCGCGGAGCTGGAGGAGGAGCTGGCGCGGGCGCACGAGGCGGTCGCCGAGATCGACCTCGCTGTGCAGATTGTGCAGGAGGCGGCGGCGCAGCTGGACGGCCGTGTGGCCCCGCGCATTCACGAGCTGGCGCAGGCGATGCTGGCGCGGATCGAGGGGCGTGAGGGGGGCGACAGCCTGGTCATCGACCGGGGACTCGGGATCCATGTCCGCGACGCTGCGTCGGGTTTCCAGCGCGAGGCCGCCTACTACAGCGGCGGGCGTATCGACCAGCTGTATCTGGCGCTGCGCCTCGCCCTCGTCGTCTGTGTTTATGACGAGCGGGAGCCGCTGCCGCTGCTGCTCGACGATGTCTGTGCGCAGTTCGACGAGGAGCGGACGGCTGCGACGCTGGGGCTGCTCGCGGATCTCGCGCGGCAGGAGGGGCGCCAGATCTTCCTCGCCAGCTGCCATGCCCGGGTGGCTGCCTGGGCGCGGACGAACGGGGCGACGGTGGCGGATTTTGCAGCATTGAAATGAAGCAAACGGCTGCGGGTTGTAACATTCGCTCTCCGGGAGGTTACGCGTCCAGATGTCGATACCTGCTATGGTGATGCAAACATCATTGACAGGCGCTTCCCGCAGCCATTTTCAGAATCAGGAGTATCCGCCATGTGTCATAGAATAGGCATTCTCGTTGGCAGCCTGCGTAAAGGCTCCTTTACCCGCAGCATCGCAGAGGCGATGGCCGGGCTCTTCCCGGACGATTTTGAGCTTGAGTTCATCGAGATCGGGCAGCTGCCGTATTTTAACCAGGATTTCGAGGAGGAGGGTGCGACACCACAGAGCTATCACGATTTCCGTGAGCGGATTGCGTCCTGCGATGGCTTTCTCTTTGCCACCCCCGAGTACAATCGCTCCTGTCCGGCGGTGCTGAAGAACGCGCTCGATGTGGCCTCCCGGCCCTATGGCGAAAATCGCTGGAGCACAAAACCGGCGGCGATTGTCTGTGTCTCGCCGGGGCAGATGGGAGGCTTTGGCGCGGGTCAGAGCCTGCGGCAGACGCTTTCGTTTCTGAATCTCAATCTGGTGCAGCAGCCCGAGGCCTATATCGGCAATGTTGTAAATCTGCTCGACGGCGAGGGCCAGCTGGCGAACGAGGGCACCCGCGCCTTCCTGCAGACGGTCGTTGACGCCCTGATCGCAAAATTCTGACAACAGGGGTTACGATACGTCCGACTGTCCGGGTTATCCAGCGAAAGGTCGTGAGAGCTGGCGCATATGCAGTTTTCTGTCGTGACAGCGGCAGCTTTTGGTTGCCGTTTTGTCAATCTTCCGCTTCCGAAAGCTGCGAAGTCCTGAGTTTTGTACTTTGACGGTCTCAAATGACCTCAAGGGGAGCTAAGTTTCTGTTTCAGACTTGTTTTGGCTGTTCTCAGAGCGGTGTCGCTGTCAAGAGCGAAAATCCCTGCAGAAAGGGTCTTAGGAGGGGAAGAATTCCGTCCAGCGCAGTTTGGAGCGCATAGTCCATGGATTTTCTACTCATTCCACATGTCTCAAGAGACGATGAAAGATATGATGTCGCGTAAATCCATCCAGGATTTTGTCAGCATCTCTGAACTTTCGAAACGGCACATCCGGGAGCTGAACTGTGCAGGCGGGCAGGAACGGAAAAAATGTCCAAGCGTGGACAAAAAATCCGCTGGTGCCCCGGAATTGAGGCAGAAACGTGCGAAACCTTGAAAAACTGCACATGTGGTCATAGAACGAGCTGAATTTCCACTCCGCACATGTCTTCACAATCCCAGCTGTGATCATTCGTACGGGCCTGCTCCGCCGCCCCGGCAGCCCCGCCGCCGCTGTCACTCGACCGCGATCCGGTCCACCAGCCGCCCGATCGCGTCGATGACGCCCGGCAGCGTCTCGGGCCGCGTGATGTCGGTGCCCGCCCGTCTCGCGAAGCCCGTCACCGTCCAGGTCCCGCCGCCCGCCAGGCAGGCGAGCCAGTCGTCAACCGCGGGCTGCCCCTCCGTGCGGATCCGCTCCGCCGCCGCCGTCGCGATCGTCAGCCCGGCCGAGTAGGTATAGGGATAAAGCCCCATGTAGTAGTGCGGCTGCCGCATCCAGGTACGCTCGGCGCCGGGATCAAGCACGACCGCGTCGCCCCAGAAGCGCTCCAGCGTCTCCCGGAAGAGACGGTCGTAGTCGTCGGCCCCCAGCGTCTCGCCGCGGTCGACGGCACGGTAGACCTCGCGCTGCCAGTGCGCCTCGAGCAGATGGGTGACGAAGTTGTGATAGTAGGTGTTGGTGACCAGCATCGCGGCGACCCTGGAGCGCGTCGCCTCATCCCGGGCCTCCTGCATCAGGTACTGTCCGAGCAGAAGCTCGTTCATGGTCGACGGCGCCTCAACCAGATACTGCGAGCACTCGGCGGCGAGCAGCCGCACGTGTTCGAAGCTGAGCTCGAAATGCACCGCATGCCCGAGCTCATGGACGAGGGTGAAGAGATCGGCGAGGCGGCCGTCCCAGGACAGCAGAATATAGGGGTGGACACCGGGGACGGGATTGCAGAAGCCGCCGGTGCTTTTGCCCTGATTCGCTGCAAAGTCCGTCCAGCGCTCCGCAAAGCTCTGTTCCACCCGCCGCGCATAGTCCGGGCCGAGGACGCCCAGCGCTGCCACCGCCATCTCCCGCGCGCAGTCGATGCTGAGACGCTCCCCGCCGGGCAGTTCGAGATCGGCGATCGGACGCTTGAGGTCGGCAAAGTGGACGCGGTCGAGCCCGGCGATCGCCCCAAGCTTCGCAGCATAGCGCCGCATCACCGGCGCCAGCCGCTTGACACTGACATCGATCTGCCGCTCATAGAGCTTGTGCTCGACCTGCTGGCGGGCGAGCAGCATGCTGAAGGTGTCGGGATAGCCACGCAGGCGCGCCAGCGTCCGCTCCTGCTGCGTCCAGGAACTGAGGTAGCCGGCGATCGTGTGGCGGTAGGCGCCCAGGCCCTCGCTGAAGGAGCGGAAGGCGGCGCGGCGCACAGCCGTGTCCTTCTCCGTCTGATAGCGGTTCTCATACAACACAAAAGAGTTGGGCAAAGCTCCATCCCCGACCGCAGCGACAGGCGCCTCCATGTCGGCCTCCGGGACGAAGGGGTGAAAGCGCATGTCTGCGAGCTTCGTTGTACTGTAGCCCTGACAGGGGAAGTCGAGGGCGGGCTTCAGGGCGCCGAGTACCCGCTCGGCTTCGGGGTGCAGGCGATGGGCGCGGCGCTCGGCGATACGCTCGACGAAGCGGGCGAGGTCGGGCTCGCGGCGGGCGAGGTCAGTGAGCAGGGCGGGGTCGAGATCCTGCAGCTCGCTGTCAAGCCAGGCGAGCTCCTCGCCGAGGCGTCCCTCGAGCTGGGAAAGCTGCTCGGAGCGCTGCTGCCAGTCGGGGTCGCCGTAGTCGCCGGCGAGTCCGAGCCGGGCATAGGAGGCAACGCGGCTGCGGGTGACGAGGAGGGATTCGTAGTCGGCGAGCAGGGAATCGAGTTCGGCGGCCGCCCGGCCGCGCCAGCGTTCGCCAAAGGCCCGGACGGCGGCGCTGAGCTCGGAGCAGGCGGCTTCCCAGGCAGCGGATGTCGAGTAGAGATGCTCGAGGCACCAGGTCTCCGCGACGGGGACTTCGCTGCGGCGGGGCAGGGCGGTGGGGCTGGGGTTCCTGGCGTGCATGGGGCTTCTCCTGATCCGGAATGAATGTTTTGTCTAGTCTATAATAAACCGGCAGCCTTGACGGGAGGTGCAGGACATGATCTATCGCGAGATTGGCAGAACCGGGAAGCAGGCGGGCATCATCGGCCTCGGCTGTGAGCATCTCGATCGCAAACCCTGGGAGACGGTTGAGGCGACGGTGCGCACGGCACTCGATCTCGGTGTCAACTACATGGACATGTTCATGCCGGGGACCGAGGTGCGTCAGCATCTGGCCCGGGCGCTCGGAGAGCGCCGGAAGGATGTCTATATTCAGGGGCATTTGGGCTCGTCGGACATCCGGCAGCAGTATGACATTTCACGCGACCTGCCGACGGTGAAACGCTACTTCGAGGAGTATCTCAGGCTCTTCGGCCATATCGATTTCGGCATGCTCTTTTTCATTGACAGCGAGGATGACTACAACGCCGTCTTCGACGACGGCGGGCTGGCGGAATACGCCCTCGAGAGGAAACGCCTCGGCGACATCCACCACATCGGCTTCAGCTCGCACACGCCGGCGACGGCCCTGCGCGCGATCCGGACCGGCGTGCCCGAGATCATGATGTTCAGCATCAACCTGGCCTTTGACCTGAGTCCCGGTGCCGGCAGTTCGCTGGCCGTGCTCGACGAGGGCTTCGGCGAAACGGAGCCGGCACAGCTCAATGCCGGGCGCCTCGCCCTCTACCGCGAGTGCGAGCGCCGCGGCATCGGCATCAGCGTGATGAAAAGCCTCGGCGCCGGCAAGCTGCTGTCGCCGGAGCTGACACCGTTCGCCAAACCGATGACGGCCGTCCAGGCGATCCACTATGCGCTCTCGCGGCCCGCAGTCTTCACGGTGCTGCCCGGTGCGGCGACGCCGGCCGAAATCCGCGCCTCCCACGCCTATCTCACAGCGACCGCTGCCGAGCGCGATTTCTCGGATTTCCTCGGCGGCCTGAAACAGGACTTCTCCGGCCGCTGCGTCTACTGCAGCCACTGCCAGCCCTGCCCTGCAGGAATCGACATCGCCGCGGTCCACCGCGCCCTGGATCAGGCGCGGCTCGCTCCCGACGCCATCCCCGCGCCCGTGCGTGAGCGCTACGATGCACTCGCGGTTACAGCCGACGCCTGCATCGCCTGCGGCAGCTGCGAGGAGCGCTGCCCTTTCGGCGTGCCCGTCATCGCGAACATGCAGACGGCCGCGGAGCTCTTTGCTGCACCATGAGGGTCCGGGATAGCGCAGCGCCCGAAGCGGCCGAACCGCAGCGCAGGGTGCGCTTTCTGGGGAGCCTGCGCCACCGCATCTTTGTCCGCGACGATTTCTCGATCTGGGCGGTGGCGGTGGCCGGCGAGCCGCTCATCGACCCCGACGGTGAACCGCAGTCCAGACTGGTTATTTTAGGCGAAGGCATCGACAGCCACCCGCCGGAGGTCACGGTCGACATTGCCGGCGTCTGGGAGAAGCGCAGCGGCTACGATGACTGGCAGGTGCGCGCCTGGTACGCTACCCCCGCGCTGCCGACCGGGCGGGAGGGCATGCTGCGCTTTCTGGAGAGCGACTACATCAAGGGCTGCGGCCCTGCCCGTGCGCGCAGCATCGTCGATCGTTTTGGCGCTGAGACCTGGGCGGTCATCGAGCATGAGCCCGAGCGCCTCCAGGAGATCCCCGGCATCGGCAGGAAGATTATGAAGATGATCCACAAGTCCTATCTTGCGAACATCTCCGTCCGCGACGTCATCAGCGAGCTGGCTCCCTACGGCGTCTCGCCCCGCCTGGCTGTACGCATCGCCCACAAATTTCCGGGCGCCGTCGGCCTCATCCGCCAGGATCCCTGGCAGCTCTGCGGCGAAGGCATCGGCGTCGGTTTCCACACCGCCGATCTCATTGCGGAGGCGAACGGCGTCGATCCTCTGTCGCCTTCGCGGCTGGTGGCGGGCTTCGACTACATCTTCACCATGGCCGAGCCCTCCGGCCACTGCTATCTGACCGGCGAGCAGCTGCTCACGGAGGCAAGGGAGCTTTTTGCAAAATCCCGCCCGCACCCCGATGTCATCTCCGCCCTTCCGGGCATCCTGGAGGAACAGATCCGGGGCGGGCATCTGGTCCGCGAGCATTTCGGATCCGCGCCCGGCGGCGGGCCGGATCTCGACCTGCCCATCTACACCCGACTCTTCTGGAAGCTCGAAAGCGAGGCCGCCCAGTATCTCTGGAACCTGCTGGCGGCGCACCAGGCACGCGACAGCGGCGCGACGCGGCGCCGCGCCCTCCGCACCGAGCGCGAGCTCCTCGTCGACCGCATTGCCGGGAAGCTCGGCTTCGTGCCGGCCGCCGCCCAGCGCGAGGCGGCGGTCCGCTTTGGCATCGACCCCGTCCTGATTCTGACCGGCTATCCCGGCTCCGGCAAGACCACGACCCTGCGCCTGATCCTCGAGACGCTGGACCTGCATCCGAGTGAAGTGCTCCTCTGTGCCCCCACCGGCCGCGCGGCCCGGCGCATGAGCGAACAGACGAAGCGGCCGGCTGTGACCATCCACCAGGCGCTGACACTGGATCCCGAGACCGGCGAGATGCCGGACGACAGGCTGCCCTTTGCCGCCGTCATCGTCGATGAGGCCTCCATGGTCGACATCCGCCTGCTCGGCCAGCTGCTGAGCCGCCTCAGGCCCGACTGCCGCCTGCTCTTCTGCGGCGATCCCTGGCAGCTGCCCTCGGTGGGTCCGGGCAATGTCCTGAACGACCTCATCCGCTCCGGTGTGATTCCGGTGGTGGAGCTGACCGAGATTTTCCGACAGGAGGAGGGCAGCGAAATTGCGCACAACGCCGCCCAGATCCGCGCCGGCAGCAGTGACCTGGTCTACAACGCGAACTTCGCCTTTCGCACGGCCGAGACGCCGGAAGCGGCGGCCGACCTCGTCGAGCGCCTGCTGCTGCGGGCGATAGACTATGTCGGGGACGAGGAGCAGGTGGTCTGCCTGACCCCCTTCCGCACGCGCACGGCGGCCGGTGCCGACGCCCTCAACGAGCGCCTGCGCGAGAAGCTGAATCCGCCCGCGCCCGGTCGCCGCGAGGTCCGGCATGGCGAGCACGTCTTTCGCGAAAATGATCGCGTGATGCTGACGCGCAACTCGCGCCTGCCCCTCTGGGACCGGAAGGCCAGAGCGGCCAGCTCCGATCAGGGGCAGGTGTCGAACGGCGATATCGGGCGCATCCTGCGCATCCGTGAGGATGCGGAGAAGAAGACCTATGTCGTGGTGCGCTTCAACGCTGCGGAGTACTGCCTTGGCTCCGAGCACTTTGGCAACCTGGACTGGGCCTACGCGACCACGGTGCACAAGAGCCAGGGCTCGGAATACCAGTTCGTCATTGTCGTCATGCTGCGCAGCCACTATGTGATGCTCAAGCGTAACCTCATCTATACGGCGCTGACGCGGGCCAAAAAGAATGTGGTCATCATCGGGCAAAAGGAGGCCGTCAACCTCGCCATCCGGACTCCGGATTCCGCGCGCCGGCAGACGGGACTGGCCGAGCGCCTGCAGCTGCTGGCCGGTGAACGCCCCGCCGAGCCTGTCCTGGCGGCCGGCGCCGCGCTCGCTGATCCCGGGGAGGAGGCGGAGGCGGCGACCGGGGTCGCGGGCGAACTGTATTCCGAGACTCAGCCGCCCCGCCTCGAACTCGCCCAGCCCCCGCCCGCTGCGGCTCCGCCCGCCCCGCGGCGCTTCGGCGAGGACATCGCCGCCGACCTCGCCTCGATCGCCCATATCAGGCTTTAGCGCGATTCTGCGCCGCCCGGGTCTGCTGCAGCCGCGGTTCGCTGCCGCTGCTGTCTCGTTTTGAGACGACCGGGGCCAACGGACGGGATATCCGTGCCGGTATGCTGCGCCTGCCGGAGAGCTGGCTGGGAGGTGCCGGCCTGATGCGGAAGCGGGCTGCCGTCAACGAACAGGAAGTGAGCTGCCTTCAGCGAAAAGGAGAGGCGGGAACCCGGGCACACGCAAACCAGGCGCTTTTTCGGCCAGCGGACAGCTCGTTGCCTGTTGCATAAAGGGTTCGTGAGCAATTATTCGATTTGTACACAGGGAGGCGTGTACAAGTCGATTTCTTGAGCGAAAAACCACCACTCGGACCGAATTTTGTGCAATAATTCGATTTGTGAGCAACGAAAACGCGCATAAATCGAATTATTGCTCACTGCATACTCTACCCAGGTCGAAAGAGAGCAGACCCGCCGCCCCGAAACCTGCCCCCGCCGTCCCGGCGCTCAGATGCCAGGGGTAAAGATCATTTCATCGCGGACCGCCCCGGCCTCATGGCGGAGATAGCTGAACTCCTCGTCGGTGAGCGGCTTCTGAGCCTCCTCGAGGAGCTTCCACATCAGGTTGGAGCTGTCAAAATTACCCGGCGGTATCAGGATCTGGGCGCCCATCTGGAAACCGTACTTCATTGCCAGCAGGGCGAGCCTGTCATTGTCGAAGATGGGGCGACACCAGGACTTGGGGTAGACACGCGGTTCGCCCTCGCGCCAGAGCCGCCAGGCCAGAGTCTTCATGGCCAGCAGCCCCTTGTCCGATGCCCGGCAGACCTCGGCGATGCGCCGGCCCCAGCTGCAGTTCAGACCCAGCGCCCAGTTCATCGGGAAAAGAATGGTGTCGAAGTCGTAGCGGCGGCAGGCTTCGAGGCCGATCTCCTCGCTGTGCAGGGAGCAGCCCACAAAACGGATGAGCCCCTCCTGTCTGGCCCAGGCGATCGTCTCCATCCCGCCGCCCTCGCCGAAGAGAATGTCGAGATCCTCCTGCGTCGACAGTGCGTGCAGCTGATAGACATCGAAGTAGTCGGTCCGCAGGCGCCTGAGGGAGGCCAGCAGCTCGCGCTTCATGCCGATGGCACTGCGCTCGCTGGATTTGCAGGCGAGATAGATCCGGTCGCGATGGCGACGCAGTGCGGGCCCCGTGTGCTCCTCGGCATTGCCGTAGGAGGGTGCGATGTCGAAATAGTTGATGCCATTGGCGACGGCGTGGTCGACAAAGGCGGCCGCTGTCGCTGGCGTCTCGTTCATGGAGACGACGCCGGCATAGGCCATGGGTGTCACCAGCAGTTCCGTCCGTCCCAGTCGCTGTTGCTTCATCTCGGGTCTCCTCCAGATCTCCTCTGCCATGCTTCCTGCAGAAAGTATAACTGCAGTCAGGCAAAGAATGCCGGGCCGTCCGCACATCTGCCACTGGCAGAGAGCAACATGGCAGGAGCATGGCGGGCTCCCTCTATGATGAGGGATCATGCAGTCGGACTCCAGTCAATGTGACGGCTGCCCGGCGCCATCCCATATCAATCAGACAGGTTGAGCTAAAATAACATGTATTTCTGCCGACATGAGGCGCAGGAGAAGAATGATGAAAAATACTGAAATGATAGACAATATGATTGACTGGGCTGAGGAACAGCTCGGCAGCCGCTACTATGCTGGCCTGTGTCTTGCGTTCATTGAGGAAGCGCTTGAGATCAGCAATTCCATTGAAATCTTTGGAGGCGACTCGGCCAGGGAATCACTTGAAATGTACCGGGATGCCCTGCAGACAGGAGTTCCGGAGCGCGGCGCTTTCGTGTTCTATGATTGTCTGTGCCCAGGTCCCGATGGCCCGATGAACTGGGGGCACTGTGGCATATGCCTCGGAGACGGGAACGTGATTCACTCCTGGGACTGCATTCGAGTCGATCACTTCCGGCAGATTGAGAGCATGCGAACCCTGGTTGGCGATTATCCCCGATATCGCGGCTGGGTTCCCATTAGCCGGGTGCTGGCGCAGGAATCTGACCGCTGCGAATGACAGCCCTGGGCATGGGCGTCCAGCACATTCATTCCCGCGCCATACCTGCAACAGCCTCTTTGACCGCGGCTTTCCGGCGCGGCAGTTTCAGAGCCGGCCTCAGGACACCCCGCCTGCGCCGGTAGTGAGCGCCGCATCCCCGTGGCGCGGCAGACTCACGGTAAATGTTGTCCCGGCTTCCACACTGCTGGTCGCCCAGATCTGTCCGCGGTGGCGCAGGACGATGCCGCGCGCGATGGCGAGGCCCAGTCCGAAGCCGCTGCGGCTGCGCTCGGCCGCAGCGCGATAAAAGCGGTCGAAAAGATGCGGCAGATCGCGCTCGGGGATCGGCTCCCCCTCGTTCGTGACCTCGAGGCGCAGACTCCGCCCGCCACGCGCCGCCAGACGCAGCTCGACCGGCCGCCCCGGCGCACCGTGGCGCAGGGCGTTTTCGAGCAGGATGCCCAGCAGCTGGCGCAGCTCCTCGGCGTCGCCGCGCACGATGAGACCGGCCTCAATATCGGCCGCGATCTCCTGCCCGCCCTCATGCGCCAGCGCCTCGAAGGCCAGACAGGCCCGTTCGCAGACGCGGCTCAGGTCAACCGCAGCCGCAGCCCTCGGATCGAGCTTTTCCGACTCCAGCCGCGACAGGGTCAAAAGGCTCGTGATCAGGCGGGTCATGCTGTCGATCTCAACCGCCATGCCCTCGAGCCAGCGCTCCTGCTCGGCCACCGTACGCTCCGGGTGCGAGCGCACCAGCCCCAGATTGGCCGACAGCACCGCGAGCGGCGTCTTTAATTCATGTGAAGCATCCTCCAGAAAGCGGCTCTCGGCGAGCCAGGCCCGCCGCACCGGATCGAGGACGATGCTCGCGAGCAGCCAGGCCAGCAGCCCCAGTCCCAGCACCGCGGGGATGCCGATGCGGGTCAGGTTGCCGCGCAGGGCGGCGAGCTGGCGCCTTTCGGCGGAACGGTCAACGAAGGCCAGCCGGATGTTGCGCTGGGCATCAGTATCACGCAGGTAGCGCAGATTGAGCTCGGGGATGACGCCCTCGGCCGCCGGCCGCTCGAGACTCAGCTGCACCAGTGCCCGCAGGGCCTCCTCGTTCTCGACATTGAAGCTTGTCTGAATGATCTCGATGCGTCCCCGCGGCGTGAGCTGTACGTACAGCGCAGGCAAAGCTCCCGCCGTCGCCGGATCCCAGTCGGCCGGATCCACTCCGATGGGGCGCTGCAGGGTCGTGCCATTCTGGATGACGAACTCGAGCTGGCGCCGGCTCTCGTTCTCGACCCGCTTGACCTCGGTGATGTAGATGACGGCGAAAATCACCGCCAGCAGAAGGACTGTAATCACGAAAATGACCGCCATCAGCTTCAGACGCAGACGGCTGAGCAGGCGCTTCGCCTCGGGTCCCAGCTTAGCCATCTTCGGCGAGGCGCAGCATGTAGCCGAGCTTCCGCAGCGTGCGGATCTCGACCTTTGTATTCAGGTAGGCGAGCTTTTTGCGCAGAAAGGAGATATAGACCTCCACGTGATTGTCCTCGGCCTCGGAGTCGAGCCCCCAGACCTTGACCAGGATCTCCTCCTTCGGCACCACCACGCCCGGCCGGGCAAAGAGCAGCTGCATGATCTGGAATTCCTTGTTCGAAAGCTCAATGGAGTCCGTCGCCGTGCTCAGCTGGAAGCGCCTGGTGTCGAGCGTCAGGTCGCCGAAGGCGGGCTCGCTGTCGAGCATGTCGGTCGTGCGCCGGGCGACCGCCCGCACCGCCGCGACCAGCTCCTCATTGTGGAAGGGCTTCGTGAGATAGTAGTCGGCCCCGCTGTCGAGGCCCTCGACGCGCTTCTCCACGCTTGACAGGGCGGTCAGCATCAGCACCGGCGTCTGGATGCGCTCGCCGCGGATGCGCCGCAGCACCTCGAAGCCGTCGAGCGAGGGCAGCAGGACATCGAGCACGATGCAGTCGTAGATGCCGCTGCGGGCGTAGTCCACCGCCTCGGCACCGTCATAGCAGCCGTCGCTCGCGAAGCCATGCTCCTCGAGCAGGGTGCGGATCGCCTGGTTGAGGGGGCGATCATCCTCGACAACGAGTATGCGCATTTCGTTTCCGGCCTCCTTTTCTACATTTTACGCCAGTGAGGCTGAACTGAAGCTGGAATGGGAGGCCCTGTATCTCCGCTTGTGCTGAACAGACAGGTGCCGCTGGCTGCTGCCATGAGTTCCGGCTGCCCGTGGGCTGCGCTTCAGGTCCGGCAGCTGTGCTGCCTGGCAATTGTGACCCGGCTCCCATATGATCTGCTTACCGGAAGATGATGTCCCAGGTATTTTCAGCTGGAGGTCGGAACATGATTCTGCAGAAGCTCGAATACATAATACTTCCACCCAAAACAGGGGATCTGGCAACGGATGTGGCGAATCTGCTCCGTCATAATGGCAGGGAGGATACCCTGACGCATGTGATCGATGTTGCCAGGGTGAATGGCGAGCTCGCGGACCGCTTCGGCCTGGTGCGGGATACATGCATCGCGGCGGGTCTCCTGCACGATATCAGCGCCATCATTCAACCGGACGATATGATGCGCTACGCGATCGCAGGCGGCTTTGAGATCTGCGAAGCCGAACACCGATTCCCGTTTCTGCTGCATCAGCGCTTTGCCCGGATGATCGCCAGTGGCTACTTCGAGGTTGAAGACCGCGATATTCTGTCAGCTGTTGCATGTCATACCAGTCTCAGGGCCTCACCGACTCCCTGTGACATGGCCCTGTTCATTGCCGACAAGCTGGCCTGGGATCAGGAGGGTACGCCGCCATACTACGACGCCGTATGGTCAGCGCTGGATGAGTCTCTGGAAAGGGCCAGTTACGTCTTTATGACGTTTGTGATGGACAATGGGATGCTCCTGTACCCTCATAAGGACTGGACTCTGGCCTATGAATACCTGAAAGGAAAGCTGGAGAGCTGAAGCCGGACCCGACGCGCTTTGGTGTACCTGATCCCATGCTGTGAACGGCCATGTATGTGTACCTTTCAGATCATGAAGGCGGGAAAGGAGCTTTGGCTTGATTATCATCAAAGGTCAGTACAACGAAGCCAGAGTCTTCACGAGCGAGCTGGAGGTGACGGCGCGGGCTCAGATTGAGAATCTCGTCAATCAGCCCTTTGTGGCTGGAAGCAGGATCCGGATCATGCCGGATGTGCACGCCGGTGCGGGCAGTACGATCGGTACGACGATGACGATCAGCGACAGGGTGGTTCCGAATCTGGTCGGTGTTGACATCGGCTGTGGCATGCTTACCTGTGAGCTTTCAGGACTCACGGAGGCGGATCTCGATCTGCCCCGGCTCGACCGCCTCATCCGCTCCCGCATCCCCTCAGGCTACGAGATTCGCAGGCAGCCACACGGCTTTCTGGAACGGACGCGGCTCGATGCACTCTGCTGCCGTGAGGGCGGACAGAACGACAAACGCCTGAACATGACGCGGGCCCGCCTGTCACTCGGCACCCTGGGCGGCGGCAATCACTTTATTGAAGTCAACAAAGGACATGGCGGCAGGCTCTATCTGGTGATCCACTCCGGCTCTCGACATATCGGCCATCAGGTGGCGCTGCACTACCAGCGGCTGGCTGCCAGACTGCAGCCGGGGCAGGCGCGGGATCTGGCCTGGCTAGCAGGCAGGCCGCTTGACGACTACCTGCATGACATGAGAATCATGCAGGACTATGCCGTCCAGAACCGGAAGGCGATGGCCGAGACCATCATCACGGGGATGGACTGGCCAACTGGAGCGCGCTTTACCACCATCCACAACTACATCGATCTGGACTCGATGATTCTGCGCAAGGGAGCCATTTCAGCGCATGCCGGCGAACGGCTCCTGATCCCGCTGAACATGCGTGACGGCTCTCTCCTTTGTGTCGGAAAGGGTAACCCGGACTGGAACTTCTCCGCCCCTCATGGAGCGGGCCACATCATGTCACGCAAAGAGGCCAGACGGGTGCTCTCCATGCAGGACTTCCGCGAGAGCATGGACGGTATCTACTCCACATCCATCCGGAAGGATACCCTCGATGAGGCACCGATGGCCTACAAGTCCCGCGAGAGCCTCGAGGAGTATCTCGACCAGACGGTGGACATTCTGGACCACCTCAGTCCCGTCTACAACTTCAAGGCCAGTGGAGGCTGAGGGCCGCAGCGGAGCGCAACGAGGCAGCCACGGTCCGGCTGTTTACAGCGCGTCCCTGGTATCATGCTCCATGCCCCACTGATGCATGAAGCGGCAGATCAGGTCGTCTCTGTCATACAGTTTCGTGCTGTCCGGGTTTCCATAGCGGCGGGCCAGCTCCGACACGGGGATCGTCCGGTTCGCGATCATGCCCGGTGTCGTACCGTCGCGGTAAGCGCGCATCACGGCATCCACGCCGTCGCTTCTCAGATTGCCCAGCCGCCACCACTCGGCCGGCTCGGCGATGTTCGGGTAGACGTTGTAGTCGGCGTCCACCGCCAGACTGGGGACAGGCACGCTGATCTGCGGCGCTGCATGCTCTGAGAGCAGCTCGGGCAGCAGCTCTGATTCCGGCCTGCCGAGCAGCTCCAGACCATCGCGGGAGAGCAGGATCAGCTCCTCCGGAATGAGCGCGAGGTCCGCAGCTTCCATTCTCTCATCTTCGAGCTCAAAGCCGCAGCCCTCCGGCGAGATACCACCGATAAAGAAGCTGCTAATGTCGTACTCCTGCAGCAGGTCCAGAAACGCGCCCAGCTCGGGAAGACAGCGCCGGGTCAGAAAGAGCTGCCAGCGGGGCGTGATGCCGACCGCCTGACAGCGCCGCGTCGCCTCCAGCTGGTCGCGAAACGCACCGCGCCGCCGCATGCCCCAGTCGGTGCTCTCCTCCATGCCGAAGAAGCTGATCTGGCAGACCTGTGGCGGGAGCGTCGCCGCCCAGCGGGCATAGTCGGCATCCCGTGCGAGGCGCCAGGTGGACAGGAGTTCAAAGCGCTGTGCGCGTCCCGGCGAGGAGAGCTCCTGCTCCAGCGCCCACAGCTCACGGTAATCGTCGCGGTAGTCCGGCTCGCGCCACCAGGAGAAAAAGCCCATTTCGGCAATCTGGTTCCCTTCTTCGTCGCGCCAGTTTCTGAACTCAGCTGCGATATTTCGGAACTCGTCAACGCTCATGTGCCCGTTACGCTTGTCCCCAAGCCAGCAGTGCCGGCAGCGGTTCGGACAGCCTGCCATGTCAAGCATGACGGCGAGATAGCTCATGTCAAATTGTCCCATTCTCAGATGCCTCTCATGTTGATGGTGGTTTGTCCGATGATCCTCTGGAAACGTTTCTGGGCAGCAGCTGCCAGTTTCAGCCGGGTCTGTTCCAGTCGCATCTCTCTCCCGTGTGTGCAGCAGGGGCCAGTGTACCGGATCTGCTTGAGAGGCTCCAGTTGACGGCACCTGTCCACGGCAACCTTCCCGCGGGAAAACCGCCAGAGAGGCCTCGCCAGATGCCTTGAACTCTTCCGCCTCCCGGGCCCCGCGCGGATGGTTCTGTCAGTCGAGCGGAAAGATGAAGATGTACAATGCAATTTAAGCTGTACATGCGGTTATGGGAGACTGAAAATGCCATATTGGGCCAGAGCAAAGAGGCTTTTTGACGAGGCAAGAGCTGTAAGACGACAGATACACCAGAATCCCGAAACAGGATTTGAGCTGCCTGAGATGAAGAAAGAGGCTGACTGCAGAGTTGTGTCCCAAAGCATGAAATCGCATCTCTGCAGCCATGAGCTACATGCGACATCCCTCCGGGTCGCTTTGATCCTGCTGAAAGAAAATGAATATTGATTTTGTTTTTGCTCTGGAAATCATTGGTACGATCGTTTTTGCCATCTCAGGTGCATCGGTCGCCATTCAGGAGAAAATGGATCTCCTGGGTGTCTGCATACTCGGGATGACAACGGCTGTAGGTGGCGGTACGATCAGGGATCTTGTTTTGGGGATAACTCCGCCAGCAGCGTTTCAACACCCGTTTTTTGCGCTGACAGCCCTGGTCACATCACTGCTGGTCTTTCTGTTTGCCCGACAGGATGTCATTGACCTGGATGGCTGGCTGTATACGATCAGCGATTCTCTCGGTCTGGCTGTATTTACGATTACAGGAGCTTTGACGGGTGTCTCCAGCGGAAATCCCTTTCTGATCGTCTTTGTTGGCTGTATTACCGGTGTCGGCGGCGGTGTGATGAGAGATGTTTTTGCCAACAGGAAGCCGGTCATTTTTCAAAAGCATGTGTATGCCACAGCCTCTTTGGCGGGGGCGGTTGTTTTCGCTGTGCTGTCTCAGTTTAACCGCTATTCAGCGGCTGCTGTCGGAGGAGCAGTCATTTTCATTCTCCGGATACTGGCTTATAAAAACAAATGGGATCTGCCGAGAGCTGAATAGCTGTATCTGACGGCCCTGGAAAAAGGCTGATAGCGTTTCGCTGCAGGTCCTGTCCACGGTTTCATCTCCCGGGACCGAAGAATGCCGGTTCCCACGCAAAAGGAGCAGGCTGCCAGCGCGATCCGCCGCTGCCTCAGGAAATGTTTTCGCTTTCGTCACCCGCACCGCGCCCCGGCGCGGTACACTTTGAGGGACAACACTCAGGGAGGGTACAAGAGACATGACAGCCGCAGCACTTTCGGCCATCGCCGCCCGTATCGGCTTCTACTACGACTGGACCTATATCTTCGTTATCATCGGCGCCATCTTCAGCGCCATCGCCGCGGCGAATGTCCGCGGCACCTATGCGAAGTGGTCGCGCGTGCCGAATCAGCGCGGCATCACCGGCGCCGATGCGGCCGCCGCCATCCTGCGCGCCAGCAACACCGGCGGCGTGCGTATCCAATCCATTCCCGGCCGGCTGACCGACCACTACAATCCGCGCGAGCAGAGCCTCGGCCTCTCCGAGGGCGTCTACGGCGAATCCTCGATCGCCGCCGTCGGCATCGCCGCCCACGAGGCCGGCCATGCCATCCAGCACGGCACGGGCTACAGCCCGCTGCATGTCCGCAACGCCATCGTTCCCGTCGTCAACATCGGCTCGCGGCTCTCGTTTCCCATTCTCCTCGTCGGCTTCATGATCCAGAGCCGTTTCGGCGACGGCCTGCTCATGATTGGCGTCGTCCTCTTCTCGCTGAGCTTTGTCTTTACCCTGATCGCGCTGCCGGTCGAGTTCAATGCCTCGCGCCGCGCCCTTGAGGCGATAGAAGCCGGCGGTCTCCTGACCGCAGAAGAGCTGCGCGGCACACGCAGCGTCCTGCGTGCGGCCGCCCTGACCTACGTCGCCGCCGCCGCCGCTTCGCTGCTCTCCCTGCTGCGCATCATTCTGCTGGTCTCAAGCCGCGGCCGCAGCCGTCGCCGCTAGCGCCGCCTGCCGGCCAGAACCTCCCCGCTGTCGAGCCAGATCGTGAACGGCCCGTCGTTTATCAGACGGACCTCCATCCGGGCGCCGAATTGTCCGGTCGCCACCTCGACCCCGGTTGCCCGCGCCAGCTCCGCCAGACGCTCGCAGAGCGCCTCGGCACGGTCGGGAGAGGCCGCGTCGGTGAAGCTGGGCCGTCTGCCTTTGCGACAATCCGCATAGAGGGTGAACTGCGACACCAGCAGCAGACTGCCGCCCACCGTCTCGAGGTCGAGGTTGGTGCGCCCCTCCTCATCCTCAAAGATGCGCAGGCCGTGGAGTTTCGTCCACATCGCCTCCACCGTCGCCTCGTCGTCGTCATGGCTGATGCCGACGAAAACCAGCAGCCCGGGCCCGATGGCGCCGACCGTCTCGCCGGCCACCAGCACCCGGGCTTCTCTTACGCGCTGAACGAGGAGTCTCACTGTTTTTTCAGCAGCATGTCGCGCGAGTTCTCGTAGCAGACCCGGCGCATGATCCAGGCCAGGGTGTCGGGATCGTTCGGGTACTCGCCGCGCTCGACATAGCCGCCGATGACGTTCGCGAAGAGGCGGCGGAAATACTCATGGCGGACATAGGAGAGGAAGGAGCGCGAGTCGGTCAGCATGCCGGCGAAGTTGACCAGCAGGCTCGTGTTGGCGTAGTTCTCGAGCTGCGCCTCCATCCCGCTGCGGGTGTCGTTGAACCACCAGGCGGCGCCGTGGCGCACCTGGCCGCGCACGCCCGGGAAGGAGCCGGCAATCGTCGACAGGATCGTGTCGTCGTGCGGGTTCAGCGAGTAGAGGACCACGCGCGGCAGGTGGCCGTTCTGGTCCATGGCGTCGAGCAGGCGGGCGGTGGCGGTGGCCAGCGGCTGCTCGTGCATGACGTCGAAGCCGGTGTCGGGCCCCAGCAGACGCGTCATGCGCGTGTTGATGCGGCGCAGGGCGTTGACGTGCAGCTGCATGACCCAGTCGTGGCGGTGGATCATTTTTGCAAAGTTCACCAGCACGTCCGCCGTCAGCGCATCCGTCTCGCGCCCGTCGAGGCTCTCTCCGGCCAGCACGCGGCGGAAGAGCTCCGCCGGATTGGCCGTCGGATCCGGCAGCGGCATGTGGTGCAGGCCGTGGTCGGAGGTGACGCAGCCGCGCCCGGCGAAGAAGTCGACGCGCCGCTCGAGGGCCGTCAGCAGGTCGTCGTAGCTGCGGATGGCCTCAAGGCCCGCGGCCGCCGCCAGGGAGGACAGGTAGTCGAGGTAGCCTGGCGTATCGAAGGCGAGGGCGCTGTCGGGGCGGATGCCGGGGAGCACCCTGACGTCCCAGTCGGGGTCGGCATCGAGACGGGCGTGCTCGGCGAGGTCCGAGACGGGGTCGTCGGTGGTCACGATGACCTCGACCTTTGACATGCGGATGAGGTCACGGACGCCAAGCGTCGGCAGAACCCGGCAGCCGGCCTCCCAGATCGCGTCGGCGTTGGCCGGTTTGATGACGAGGTCGGTGCCGATATAGCGCTGGAGCTCCAGATGCGACCAGGCATAGAGCGGGTTGCCGATGGCCCGCGGCAGCATCCCGACATAGGCGTCGTATTTCTCACGGGCGCCGGCGTCTCCCGTGATCAGGCGCTCGTCGATGCCGTCGGCGCGCATCAGGCGCCACTTGTAGTGGTCGCCCTCGAGCCAGGCCTCGGTCAGGTTCTGGAAGCGGCGGTCGGCCAGGATTTCAGCCGGCTGAATGTGGCAGTGGTAGTCGATAATCGGCTGTTTGGCCGCCACCTCATGGTAAAGCCAGACGGCGGTATCGCTCTCGAGCAGGTAGTTCGGTCCCATAAAGGTCGTCATGGTTCTTTCTCCTTCTCCCATCTTTGTTTATGCGGATGCGACAAGCCGGCCGAGGCAGGCGGCCAGACAGTGAACGAAGCCATCGGGCGCACAGCTGGCAGCGTTATGGCCGGGCCCGAAATAGACGAGACGGCCGCGGCCAAAGGTGCGGCTCCAGACGATCGGGTGCAGCCGCCCCTGGTACTCGTAGTCGACCAGCACCTCGACGGCGCTGTCGAACCAGGGCTCAAAGTCGAACTCATAGGGCTCATCGACCGCCGTCCAGCCACCGAGGCCGGCCATGCCTTCGGCGTCCGTGCGCGGGATGAAACGCAGCTCGGTCTCGGGATCGTGGCGGGTGAAGTCGGCGGCGCCGAGGCTCAGGAGGTCGGGGCGAATTTTGGCGATGAGCCCCTGATGCCAGATGAGAAGACGGCCGCCGGCCGCGACGTGGACGAGCAGGCGTGAGGCGAGGAGGGCGGCTGCCCCGGGATCCAGGTCAGACCAGTTGTCGATCGCGTTGACCACCAGGGCCTCGGGAGCGAAGTCACTGGCGGCGTAGGCCTCGCGGCCGATGCGGAGATCGAGATCCTCTGCGGCGATGCCGGCGTGAGCGAGTGCCCGTCGCAGTGCCGGCAGCTGGGCCCCGACAGGGTGATAGCGTGCGACCCCTTCCGGGTCGCCCAGAACGATGATCGGCAGTCCCACGGTGCACACCTCCAAGTGGCAGTCTCCTACAGTGTGACTGCCGGTTATTGCGAGTGTACCACGCGGGCGGAGAGCGGGGCAGAGCGACATGCATGGCCCTGGCGATCGGGCTGGCCAGAATCCACACGGCAGTGCCTGAATTGACAGAACCCATGTGGCGGGTCTCGCCTCTGTCCGGAGAAAAGAGGGAAGCAGAGCACTGCTTCTATCGGGAGCAGATGGCCGCCCGGCCGCGCTGGAGGCAAAGTGCCTGCTCAGGGGACTGAGAACGGGGGGATTTTCTCCTGGCTGTCGGCTGCCGCGAAGCCGCCGATGACCTTGCCAAACAGGCAGAAGTCCGGATCGAAGCTCGCCGCCTGACGCAGCTCCGGGGCTGTGCAGTCGGGTTTCGGAACGGCCAGGGCGCTGCCATCGTGGGCGTAGAGCAGGTAGCAGAACCCGGCATCGTCGAGGCGGGCGAGCCAGGTTTCGCCACAGTAGCGCAGCAGATAGTCGCCGTTGCCGCCGAAGTCGCCGCCCGTCGCCAGAAGCAGGCGGTCACCCGGTTCATAGCTTCCTGATCCCACCCATTCTCCCAGCTCGATGACACATAGTTCGGTGCCCTCGAGCCCGGCGGGCAGTTCCACATACTGCTCCAGGCGGTGCAGATGGGGCCATGCCGCGTCTCCGGAGGCCGTCAGCAGATACACGGGCGAGCGGGTCGGCTCGCCGGATTTCATCGCCTGACCCATGAGCGTCCATCCTCCTTTGACAACTGTTGTCAGGGCGGTCCGCAATCTAATAACAAGAATAACTTGTTATTAGAAAACAAGTTTATCACGGAGCCGATTCCTGCAGGATCAAGCATGCCCGGACAGGGCTGTGAATAGACGGGGAAAAAGACGCGAAAAAGCGCCCGTTTCGGCGCTTTCTGTCGCGGGGGTATCTGTGTGTCCCAAGGGCTGCAGTGGCAGCCGCTGCACCTGGGTACGATATGCAGTGAGCAGGAATGCGGCTTAGGCGCATTTTTCCGTGGATAACTCGATTATTTGCCCACGAAAGATGCTTTTCTGTTCAATAATTCGATTTGTACACGCTTTCGCGTGGATAAGTTGATTTTTCGCTCACAAGCCCCATATGCAGGCCGCTCCGCCGCAGCCGCCCGGCTCCGATTTCGCATGCGGCCGGGCCAGAAGCGCGAAAAAAGCCCGGATCGGGCGCTTTCTGCCGCAGCAGGGCGGCGGAGCTGTGCAGCTGAGGGCGTCAGTCGTTCTGCAGGAGGTCGAGCAGGAGGCGGGTCGTGTAGGCGACCGCAGGCTCCAGGGCCGCCTCATCGATGTCGAAGTTGCTGGTGTGGTGTCCGGCACCGGAGCCGGCTTCCGGGTTCGTGATACCGATGAAGCTGTAAAGGGCAGGCGCGAGCCTGGAGTAGACAGCGAAGGACTCCGAGGCGTACCAGATGGAGCCGGGCTGACTCATGCCGGGGTAGAGGCGGCCGGCGACCTCCTGTGCCCGGCGCGCCAGGGTGGGCTCGTTCTCGAGCGGCTTCGTAAAAGGCTGGGACTGGTTACTGAACTCGACGCGGCAGCCGTGGGCGGCAGCCGTCTGTTCCGCCACCTGCCTGAGCACCGCGAAAGCCGCCCAGCCGGCCTCTTCGTCGAAAAAGCGCAGGGTGCCTCCGACAGTGACCTCATCGGGGATGACATTGAGCGCCGTGCCGCCGTGAATCTGGGTCAGACCAAGCGTGACGGGGCGGGTGATATCGAGGCGGTTGGGCCAGGCCGAGGTGATGCCCTGCAGGACCGCCGCCGCCGCAAAGACCGGGTTGACCGCGAGGTCCGGCCGCGAGCCATGGCCGCCGCGGCCGATGACTCTGAAGCCGACACGCAGCTGGCCGGCCATGACCGGGCCCGCCGTCGCGGAGATGGCGCCCGTCGGCAGCTCCGAGTAGACGTGGTTGCCCAGGATGGCGCCGAGGGGCCGGTCGGCGAGGGCGGCCAGCATGGAATCGATGCCGATACCGGTCTCTTCACCCTCTTCAAAGAGCAGCATGAAGGTACCGCACCAGTGCCCGCTGAGTCCCAAAAGGCAGCGGGTGACGCCGAGGGCAATGGCCATGTGGGCATCGTGGCCACAGGCATGGCTGACACCATCATTCAGGGAGCGACAACTACGCGGGCCGGCGAGGTTCTCGGGGGCTTCTGTGACGGGCAGGGCGTCCATGTCGGCGCGGAGGGCGATCGTGGGGCCGGGCTTTGCGTGGATAAAACGCGCAATCAGGCCGGTACCGGGCAGCCGCTCGATCGTGGCACCAAGACCCTGGCAGTATTCGGCAAGGTAGCGGCTGGTCCCGACCTCTTCACCGGCGACCTCCGGGTGCTCGTGAAAATGCCGGCGCAGGCGGCGGACCTCCGCGGCTGTAGCTGCGGCCCGCTCCAGGGCCAGGCGGTCGAGTTCGAACTTCGCCTGCGTCATGCGTTCCGGGCCGCCCGGCCGAGGCGTTCAAGCGCCGCCAGCAGGATGTGCTCCGGACAGCCGATGTTGAGGCGCATGCAGCCGCTGCCGCCGCTGCCGAAGGAGCGGCCGTCCGACATGTAGAAGGCGGCTTTTTCGCGCAGCCAGGCATCGAGCCCGTCCGGATCAAGGCCCAGTCGGTCCAGCGCCGGAGCAAAATCGAGCCACTGCAGGTAGGTGCCCTCGAGGGGGAAGACGACGACATCGGGCATATGAGAGGCGAACCAGTCCTTGACCAGGGCATGGTTGGCGGCGATCAGCAGGAGAAATTCGTCGAGCCAGCCGGCGCCGTGACGCCAGGCGGTCTCGGCAGCCACCAGACCGTAGCGGTTCGCTCCCGCCGTCCCGATGGACGAGGTCCAGTCCGTGTAGCGGCGGCGCAGTTCGGGATCGGGGATGATCACGGCGGCGGTGTGGAAGCCGGCGATGTTGAAGGTCTTCGACGGCGCCACGCAGATGACGGCGTTGCGGGCGGCGGCTTCACCCAGGCGGCCCCAGGTGACATGTTCGTAGCCGGGCAGAATGAGGTCGGCGTGGATCTCGTCCGAGAGTACGATCACATCATGCTGCCGGCAGATGGCATCCATGCGCTCGAGTTCGTCTCTGATCCAGACCCGGCCGACGGGGTTGTGCGGGGAACACAGCAGCAGCAGGCGTGTCGCGGGGTCGGCCGCCTGCCGCTCAAAGAGGTCAAAGTCGATTTTGTAGTCGAGTCCTTCACGCAGAAGCGGGCAGTTCAGGAGGCGGCGGCCGGTCCGCTCAACCGCTCCCATGAAGGGCGGATAGACAGGCTCCATCACGATGACCGCTTCGTCCGGCGTCGTAAGTGCCAGAATTGAGTTGAAGAGAGCGGTCACGACGCCTGTGCTGATGAGCACCCAGTCGGACTCGATCGTCCACTGGTGGCGCGTCCGCAGCCAGTCCGCCAGAGCCGCGTAGAAACTGTCCGGTATGCCGGAATAGCCGAAGACCTGCGTCCGGCTGTACTCGACCAGCGCCGCGCGGATCTCGGGCAGTACGTCCATGTCGTTGTCGGCGACGCTGAAGGGATAGAGATCCGTGGCATCCGGATACTCCGCCTCCAGCTGCCACCATTTTCCGGCACCGGTGCCGCGTCTGGAGATGGCTTTGGTCCAGTCAAAGCTGCCAGTCATCGTTTGTGCTCCTCTCCTGTCCGGGCGAGGCCCGGAATGTCCACACGATCCAGAATGCCGCCGAGCCAGGCCAGCGTCATGCCGTAGTTGGTCACCGGCACGCCGGCCTCGTCGAAGCGGCCGAGTCGCGCCAGCACATGGGCGCGGTTGAACATGCAGGCGCCGCAGTGAATGATGAGGTCATAGGCGGAGAGGTCTGCGGGCAGGTCCGCTCCGGAGGCGAAGTCGATCGTGAGCCCCTCGCCGAAGCGCCGCCGCAGCAGACGCGGCAGCTGTACACGCCCGATGTCCTCGCTCTGCGGAACGTGGGCGCAGGCCTCGGCGATGAGGAGACGGCTGTGCTCCGTCAGCGTGGCGAGCCGGTCGGCGCCGCGACGGAAGACAGCTGCATCGCCGCGCCAGGCGGCCATCAGGATGGAGAAGGAGGTCAGGCGGCTGCCGGCGGGCGCATGCCGCTCGACCAGGGGGAAGACCTGGGAGTCAGTGATGATGAGGTCGGGGGCGCGCCGCAGTTCGTCCAGGACCGCCGGGTATTCATGGGCGGTGACGGCGACCACCCGGCAGCTCTTGTCGAGCAGTTCGCGCAGGGTCTGTACCTGCGGCAAAATCAGGCGGCCGGCCGGGGCCTGGATGTCCTGCGGCATGACCAGCAGGACGAGATCGCCGGCCGCGCAGAGCTCAGCGGTGATGCTGGTGGGTTCGCTTGACTGGCGTGCCCGTTCGCGGCGCAGGGCGACACTCGAAACCAGGGCGGCGCGGAGACGGTCAAGGCCGGCCCCGGTCGCGGCATCGACGGTCAGGACGACGGTCGGCTGTGGCAGTTCGGCGGATTGGGCTTTTTGCAAAAGCTGTGCTATGCGTCTGTCGTCGGCGGCCGTCCCATTCGTGACCAGAAGCCAGTCGGCCTTCTGTTCCGAGAAGTGGCGGATCCAGTCCAGCTCGGGGGCAAAGTCAAGTTCCGCCTCTTCCGGGCGCAGCAGGAGTATGGCCAGGTCGATGCGTTCGAGGGCCCGGCGGCTGCGGGCGACGCGGGCGAGACCGAGGTCGCCCGTGTCGTCGAAGCCTGCCGTGTCTACGAGGACGGCGGGGCCGATGCCGTGGAGCTCAATGGATTTGGTGACCGGATCGGTGGTGGTGCCGGGCTCGGGGGAGACCAGGGCGATCTCGGAGCCGGCGAGGGCGTTGATGAGGGTGGACTTGCCGCTGTTGCGGCGGCCGAAGACGCCGATCCAGAGACGGTCTGCCTGCGGTGTCGCCGTGAGCCCCATGGTCAGTGCCTAGAAGTGGAAGTCGCGGCCGCCGGAGCGGATCTCGGCGAGCCAGCTGCGCGTCTTCTCACGGACGCGCTCATTCGGGATGCGCCCGAGCTCGGCCTCAATGACTTCGAGCCCACGGGCGCGGGTTGCGGGCTTGGCATAATCCTCAAGATATTCCTGCAGTGTCATCAGGGCGTTGGGCTGGCAGATGTTGACGATCTGGCCGTTCTTCAGCAGGGTCATGAAGCGGTCGCCGGTGCGGCCCTCGCGGTAGCAGGCGGTGCAGAAGGAGGGGATGTAACCCAGGCCAAGGAGCCAGTGGACAACGTCGTCCAGGCTGCGGGTGTCGGAGACATCGAACTGGGCGGTGTCGCCTTCGTTTGTTTCCGGGTGGTCGTAGCCGCCGACGGTGGTACGTGAGCCGCCGCTGACCTGGGAGATGCCGAGGCCGAGGGCCTGCTCGCGGACGCGGACGGATTCGCGCGTGGAGATGATCATTCCGGTGTAGGGGACGGCGATGCGGATGGTGGCAATGAGGTGCAGGAAGAGCTCGTCGGGGACGGCGTTTTTGAAGTCAGCGACGTCGATGTCGTCGGCCGGGCAGATGCGCGGGACGGAGATGGTGTGGGGGCCGACGCCGTAGGTCGCTTCGAGGTGTTCGGCGTGCATCAGCAGGCCGACGAGCTCGTAGTCGTAGTGGTCGAGGCCGAAGAGAACGCCAAGGCCGACATCGTCGATGCCGCCCTGCATGGCGCGGTCCATCGCCTCCGTGTGCCAGTCGTAGTCGGCTTTTGGCCCGAAGACGTGCAGCTCTTCGTAGCGCTCACGGTCGTAGGTCTCCTGGAAGAGAATGTAGGTGCCGATACCGGCTTCCTTCAGCTTCCGGTAGTCGTCGACCGTGGTGGCCGCGATGTTGATGTTGACGCGGCGGATGGCGCCGTTGGCGTGGTGGATCGAATAGATGGTGCGGATGGATTCGAGGTAGTAGTCGAGGGTGTTGCGCACCGGGTCTTCGCCGGCCTCCAGGGCCAGACGCTTGTGTCCCATGTCCTGCAGGGCGATGACTTCACGGCGGATTTCGTCCTGGGTCAGCTGTTTGCGCGGGATGCTCTCGTTCTGGGCATGATAGGGGCAGTAGAGGCAGCCGTTGATGCAGTAGTTCGAGAGGTAGAGGGGGGCGAACATGACAATGCGGCGGCCGTAGAAGCGTTCCTTGATGCTGCGGGCGAGCGCATTCATCTCGGCGATGAGATCAGGCTCGTTCATCAGCAGGAGGAGGGCGGCGTCACGGTGGCCGAGACCCTTCATCTCCTTCGCCGTATCGAGGACGCGGCGGATTTCGGCACGGTTCGAGGCGTTGGCACGGGCCCATTCGAGACTGTCGAGGATCTCCTGGTGATTGATGAATTCGGCGGCGTTGGACGACCGTGGGTCGTACATGAGTGATACTCCTTTCCCGGCCCGGCTGCTGCACTCCGTTCCGTGGAGCCAGGGGGGTCGGGCCCCGTCCGTATACGCACTTCGGATGGCGTATTACGAACCTTAATCATTATAGTTAGCCGCTGGTGCTCCGTCCAACTCATTTGCATCACTGGGTGCACGTCATCTTTGCCTGGACGAGTAAAACCTCTTTTCGAGCCTTCCTCAAACACTTGAGACACCGGAGTTTTAGCGCAGCTTGCATGCAGGCGATGGAAGATCTTTCTCCAGTTGCCTGCGTAGTGGCCAACCGCACAAATGGACGGAATGTGAATGGTATCTAAAAGGACAGCGGGCAGAGAGGATGGCAGGCACGACCAGGCACTTTCCAGGAGATCGTGAAGCGATCTCAGGTTCTATTGCTCTGATGCCGTATGGTAAAGGCGGTCCCGACAAGCAGCGCTGCGCCCTTCTTTGTGGTCAGGATAGCGAGTAATCCAAATCTTTTTTTGGAAAACTCCTCGTTTTGACCAGAAATGGCCCTTTTGTGGTCAGGATAGCGAGTAATCCAAATCTTTTTTTGGATAACTCTTCGTTTTGACCAGAAACAGCCCTTTTGTGGTCAAGACAGCGAGTAATCCAAATCTTTTTTTGGATAACTCTTCATTTTGACCAGAAACAGCCCTTTTGTGGTCAAGATAGCGAGTAATCCAAATCTTTTTTTGGATAACGCTTCGTTTTGACCACCAGAAGTACGCAAGTTGCTATTTTCCCCTTGCCAGCTGTACTCCTGGCATGATCACCCGCTTCCCGACATTCATGACGTGCTCCCTGCTTCGCTTTGGCTCCTGCTTTTCCATGACGGGCGCGAATGAGGATGATTCATCCGCCTGCCGCCGGTCTCTCCTGGGGCTGACAATTGACGCCGTGGAATCGGGCTGTTTGAATAAGAGATACTGATTCACGTACCATGGACTGAACCCATGGACCAGAGAGGGTCGGACGACCGACCGCAGACCCATCTGCCGGTGAGATGTCCGGCTGCGAGGAGAGGAGAAGGCTGTGAGACAACAAAGCGAGGCCCTGCTCGTCGTTATTGACGGCAAGGGCGGCGGTCTCGGAGCCGCCCTCATCGGCCGCATCCGTGAGCGCCTGCAGGCACCCGCCGGTGTCCGTCTCGTGGCGCTGGGAACGAATGCGAGCGCGACAACCGCCATGCTGCGCGCCGGCGCCGACGACGCAGCGACGGGTGAAAACGCCATCGTCCATATGTGCGCCCGCGCCGACCTCATCATCGGTCCGCTCGCGATCGTGGCGAGCGGGGCGATGCTGGGCGAAATATCACAGCAGATAGCCACGGCTGTTGCCGAGAGCCCGGCGCCGAAACTACTCGTCCCCACCGAACGCTGCGGCATCATGGTTGCCGGTGTGGCCGCCGGACCGCAGCGCCTGCTGCTGGACGAGGTCGCCGAACGCGTGGCCGTCTGGCTGTGCAGCAGCGCAGCCGGGGTGCCGTGAAGCGTACGCTCGACATCCGGCTGACCGTCGCCGGGCGGGAGCTTGCCTTCTGTCTCGAGACCGAGTCCGGGCTCTTTTCGCCGCGCTACCCCGATCCCGGCAGCCTCGCCATGCTGGGCCAGCTTGACGCCGGGCATCTCGACGGTCCGGTGCTTGATCTCGGCTGCGGCTATGGTCTGGTGGGACTCACCATCGCGCAGCTCATCGATCCGGCGCTGGTGACGCTGACCGATATCGATCCGCTCGCCGTCGCGACAGCCAGGCAGAATGCGTCGGCACTCGGGCTAACCGGGTTGCGGGTGCTGGAGTCGGATGGTTTTCAGGGGCTGGTAAATGTTGTGCCGGACGGTTTCGCGTGCATTCTCTCTAATCCGCCCTATCATGCGGACTTCTCCGTGCCCAGACAGTTCATCGCCGGTGCCTGGCGCCATCTTCGGCCGGGCGGGTACCTCTATATGGTGACGAAGCGCCGGACCTGGTATGCCCGGCGCCTCGAGGCGGTTTTCGGTGGCTTCAGTCTGCGGCTGGTGGATGATTACGCGGTCTTCGTGGCCGAAAAGCGCGTACGCAATTCCTTCAGGCGGTCTGGCGGCTGATCTGCCGCTGCAGCCGGAGCCGCTGCTGCCAGGTTCGGGGCAGCGGGATGGCCCGCCTGGCCGCTTCCGTCTCTGCCTGGACCGCTGTGCCGGCGTGACCGGCTTTCCGACTAGCCCAGCAGAGCAGCGATGACAGAGAAGAGGATGACGCCCAGTGTGAGGGCGAGCACAATAATGATGACCAGCTTGATGCGGCTTTCGAGTGCTGCCTGCTTATCCACCGGTGCCTTCGGGGGACGGGGCGGCGGTGCGTAGCCCTGCGGCGGCGCCTGCTGCTGCGGCGGTGCGTAGCCCTGCGGCGGCCCCTGCTGCTGCGCATAACCCTGCGGCGCTGCCTGCTGCTGCGGCATCTGGTAGCCCTGCGGCGGTACCTGCTGCTGCGGCTGGGCATAGCCCTGCGGCGGAGCCGCCTGCTGCTGCGCATAATCCTGCGGCGCTGCCTGCTGCTGCGGCATCTGGTAGCCCTGCGGCGGCGCCTGCTGCTGCGGCTGGGCATAGCCCTGCGGTGCCGCCTGCTGCGGCGGTGTCTGGTAGCCCTGCGGTGGTGCCACCGGCTGGTTCTGCTGCCTCTGATTGGCGTTCTGGTCCTGCATCGCACAATTCTCCTTCTTCTTTGTGGTCGCGCCTGTAGCATAAATGCATTACGGCCCGGCCCGCTCTGGGCCCAGCGCACGACGATCGAACTGCAGTCAGTTTAAAGCTTTATCGATGACTTTGGTAGGCGCTGTTGCTTTCCCGCTGTTCAGGTGCCGTTAAGAAGAAGCAGGCCGCTTGACCATCAGGTCAGCCTGCCCGCCTTCTCCGGCAGGTAATTCACTGTATACGACTAGGTCAGTCTGTCTCCTGCGATATGGCTGCGGATGCTGTGCCGCGTTCGGGAGGCACGCCGCAGTGCGAGAGTGGCGAGGACGAAGACCAGGGCAAAGAGCAGCAGGACTCCGTTGTTGCGGGCCACAGTCGACCAGACATTCGTGTCCAGCTCATTCGCCGCCTCGAGCACATCGATCGTGTTGACATACCAGTAGCTGGGCAGGAAGCTCGCGAGGCGCTGTACCGGCTCACTGAGGAAGTGGAAGGGGATGAAGACGCCGCCGAAGAAGCTGAAAACCAGCGGCATGACATTCCCGATGCCGTAGACCAGAGCGCTCTGGCGACTGTTCAGGGTGCTGGTGAGCAGCTGAGCCAGCGTGATGCAGACGATGGTGTAGATGAAGGTGTTCAGCAGCATTGCGATGCCCTGGACCTGCTGCATGCGCCAGCCGTAGTAGAAAAACCCGACGATGGCATAAAGTGCCATGACAGCGAGGGCAGACAGGGTACCAGCACCCAGGATCCGCAGTGCCAGCTGCTGGGCCGGTACGGGCGAACTGTCGCTGCGCAGGCGGATGTTCTGACGGTTGAACTCCAGTGCGATCATGGCCAGCATGAAGTAGATGGTCGCGAGCATGCCGTAGGAGATATAGCGGAAATAAAGGTAGATCGAGGGGCCCAGAGCTTTAACATCGAACTGTTCAATCTGGACGTCCGTTTCGCTGGCGAGGATGGCGGCGACGTCGGCGCGGCGCTCGACGAAGGAGGCGTCGGGCCGGGCCAGGCTGCTGGTATGCCAGACCCCGATCCAGTTATCAAGTTCGAGACGCAGACGCTCAGGGCCGTAGCTCTCTCTTTTGCCGAGTTCGAGAATCAGTTCGGGCCCGTCGTCTGCAGCGGCTTCCTGCCCTTTGGACTCGGCCTCCCAGCGTGCTTCGAGAGCCGCACTGAAGCCCGGGGGAATGCGGATGAGTGCGTCGGCCTGGTAGAAGAGGGCGTCACGGATGCGGTTCGTGTTGTCAGCGATTTCGAGGAGGTCGTGCCGCTCGCCGAGCCAGGCCTCCAGTTCGGCGGCCAGCAGGCCGTCCTGATCTTCGTTGAAAAGGATGATCTTCTGGCGCCGCGATTGAAACTGTGTCGTGACGGGATCTCCCTGACCAACCAGGACCAGCACGATGATGATCGGGATGGAAATATAGATCCCGAGGTTCAGGCGGTTGGCGGCGATGATGCGGCGAATGACCTTAAAGATGGACATAGCGTTGCCTCCGAAGTTTGAGAACCGCGACGGTTCCCAGCACGAGTCCCATGGCGACAAGCATCAGCAGATTGCGGCCGACCCGGCTCAGATCCTCATAGTAGTAAAGAGAGTAGAGGGCATCCGTCATCTGTTCGGCCGGGTTGATGGCGGACAGCCAGGGGAAATGGGTGTTGATGTTGTAGCGGACCTGATCGTTCATCATGCCGGCGAAGAAACTCATAATCAGGCTCAGGCCGACATTGATGCCAAAGGCGAGGTCGGGTTTGCGCACGAAGACACCGAGCACGGCGCCGATCGCCGCCGAGGCGAAGGTGCCTGCCAGCGTTATGACGAGGTACCAGGGCACGAGCTGCGGGGGGATGACCAGATTCTGAATCCAGATGATGAAGGCGAGCTGCACCAGCTGGCAGACCAGCAGCAGGCTGAGCACCACGGCGAAGGACGAGCCGATCAGCCGCATATGGTGCAGCGGCGCGACACGGATACGCCGTCCCTCGGCTGACTTGTTCGCCTCCAGTGCTTCAATTTCATTGATGGCAAAGCTCGCACCGAAGAGCGCCCCCATGCCGAAGAGCGAGAAGAAATAGACGGTCTGGGCGCTGTTGCCGACCCGTTCGGCCGCCTCGATGTCCTTTTCGCTGCCACGACTGCTCTCGAGCTCCTCCTCTGCCGTGGCGGCGATCAGGCGGGCAGCCTGGCCGGGATTGCCCTCCAGCAGGGCCTCGATCTGGGCCCGGCGCTGTTCGATGGTGGTCCCGAAGCTCTGCAGCACACTCTGCGGGAGCCCCGAGCGCATCACATGCAACGTCAGTCTGCTGTCTGCTTCCACAATGAAGTAGCCGTCGAGCTCGTTCGCGAAAAGCGCCTGCCGGGCCTCCTCCGCCGGCAGCTGCCGGAGCTTCAGCGGCGTGTCGGCAGCGTTGACATCATCAATGAGCCGGCTGTAGACATCGGTTTCGGAGAATGCTTCATTTTCGACAAAGGCAGCATGGATCGGTCTGTCCGTCTGGATGCCGCCAATGGTCAGCTGAAAGACAATGGCGAGCAGCAGCGGGAATACAAGCGCCCAGAAGACCAGCTGCGGCTGTTTGAGGTTGGCCAGCAGGCGGTAGCGGTAAAAATGCCAGAACATACTGTGTCCCTCCTCCCGGCAGCATCAATCGTGGTCGCGCAGGGCGCGTCCGGTAATCTCGAGGAAGACGGTGTTCAGGGTGGGCTTTTGCGCATAGATGCTGCTGTAGGCTGTATCGTGCGCGGCGAGTGTCGCGAGCACGCTGTCGAGGCGCCGTTCCCCGTGCCTGGTCTGGATTTCGATGCGCCCCTCGCTGCTTTCCAGCTGGCTGACAAAATCCAGCTCCCTGAGTGCCTGGATGACGGCGTCATTCGGATCCTGAAGCTCGATGGTGATGGTGTCGCCGCTGGAGATCATGCCCTTGAGCTCGTCGGCCGTGCCTTCGGCGATCAGCTGGCCGTGGTCCAGAATGCCGATGCGGTCGCAGATCTGCTCAACCTCTTCCATATAGTGGGTGGTGTAGACGATGGTCGTTCCCTGACGGTTCAGTTCTTCGAGCCCCTCGAGAATGTTGTTGCGGCTCTGCGGGTCGACGGCAACGGTCGGCTCGTCGAGAAAGATGAGATCCGGGCGATGCGCGATGCCGCAGGCGATGTTGAGGCGGCGCAGCAGGCCGCCCGAGAGCTTCGCCGGCAGGAACTTCCGGAAATCGCCGAGCCCGGCAAAGTCGATCGCATCCGCCACCAGCCTCTTCCGCTCGGCGCGGTCGCGGACGTAGAGTCCGCAGAAGAAATCGATGTTCTCCTCGACCGTCAGCGGTCCGAAGACCGCCACATCCTGCATCACGACGCCGATGCGCCGCTTGCTGTCATAGCTGTCGGGGCGCATGGTCTGGCCGAAAATCCGCACTTCGCCGCGCTCATGCGTCAGCAGCGCGAGCATGCAGTAGATGGCCGTGGATTTCCCGGAGCCGTTCGGTCCGAGCAGTCCGTATATCTCCCCCGCCTGCACCTCGAGCGAGAGCTGGTCGAGGGCCACGAGATCGCCGTAGCGCTTCACGATTCCGTCGACTTCAATCACATTTGGCATGGTGAAACCTCCTTTACCTGGCTCCAGTCTGGGCAAAGCTCCTCCCGCCCACCAGTGATTCTCATCCGTTTCTCAAATGACATTTGTCATGCCGTCCAGTGCCCCGGCCGTGTGCTATTCTCGACATATGTCGAGGCTCGCGGATCTCCTGATTCTCTACCTGCTCGCGGCGGCCGCCCTGCTCCTGTCCGCGTCCGATCTCGGCCTGCCTGTCGAAAGGCTCATCCCCCTGCTGCTTGTTGCCGCCGGGCTCTGCCTGCTGCCGTCCATCCTGAACGGTCGTCCGCAGCTGCCGGCCTTCGTCGCCGCCCTCGTCGCCGGCCTCTTCGCGCCGCCCCTCGTTCTCTTCCACGCCCCGGTCATCTACGAACTGCGCCGCCGCCGCGAGACGCCGGCAGCGAGCCTCGCGCTCGCCGCCCCGGCCCTGCCGGCCCTGCTGCATGCCGGCGCCGAGCTGGGGGCTGTCCCCGTACTGCTCAGCCTCGGCCTCACGCTCCTCGCCCTGCGCATGGAACGGCGCAGCGGAGCCCTCGAGAGACTGGAACACGATTTCTACTCCCATCTCGACGAGGCCCGCGAAGCTGCCCGTGAGCAGAGCCGCCATCAGGAGCGTCTCCGCGCCGAGCACCTCGAGGACCGGCACTACGCCCGCCTCGAGGAGCGCAACCGCATCGCCCGCGAGCTGCACGACAGTATCGGCCATGTGCTCGCCTCGGGCCTGCTGCAGACGGGTGCCATCGCCGCCGTCAACCGCGATCCCGCGCTCCGGCCCCTGCTCGCCAATCTCGACGAGACCCTGCAGCGGGGGATCGGCCAGGCGCGCGACAGCATCCACCAGCTGCGCGACGAGGGTCTCGATCTCGATGCCGAGCTGCGTCGCCTCGTCGACGGACAGACGGCGTTTGAGGTAAAGCTGGCCAACCACATCGAGGCGGCACCGCCGCCGGAGATCGCCCGTGTTCTCTATGCCGTCATCCGGGAGGCCCTGACCAACGTCGCCCGCCACAGCAGCGCCCGTCACGTCGACATCGTCCTCGAACGGCATCCGGCCTTCTATCGCCTGCGCATCCGCGATGACGGCGAGGGGACGGGAGGGGCGCCTCTGGTCGAGGGGATGGGCCTGGAGACCATGCGCGAGCGCGTCGAGCGGCTGGGCGGCCGCATCCGCTTCGGGCAACCCGGGGGTTTTGAGATCTTTGCCACCATACCCAGCCGGATGAACAGGAAGGAGGATGGAGATGACCGCAGCAGCGCCTGAGTCAGGCCCGGCCCGCATTCTGGTTGTCGATGACGACGTTCTGGCGGCCGGTGCACTGGCTACGATTGTCTCCTCGGATCCGGGCCTCGAGGTGGTTGCCGTCGGTCACAGTGCCGCTGATGCCGTCCGCCTCCATGCCGAACTCGCCCCCGATCTGGCCGTCCTCGACATCCGCATGGGCGATTCGAGCGGCATCGATGCCGCCCGCGCGATTCTGGCGCGTGATCCCGGAGCCCTTATTCTCTTCCTGACCACCTTTCTCGACGACGAATACATCATCAGTGCGCTGGCCCTCGGCGCCCGCGGCTACATCCTGAAGCAGGATCACCGCGCCCTCATTCCGGCCATCCATGCCGTGCTGCGCGGGCAGACCGTCTACGGCCTCGAGGTAACGGGACGTCTGGCCAGAGTCGGCGAGCGCCCGGCTCAGGAGCTCGACGCCCTCTATGAAGAACGGCAGATTACGGAACGTGAGCGCGCCGTCATCGTGGAGGTAGCCGCCGGCTGCAACAACCGCGAGATCGCCGACCGGCTCTACCTCAGCGAGGGGACGGTCAGAAACCAGATCAGCGTGATTCTGGAGAAGCTCGATCTGCGCGACCGCACCCAGCTGGCGATTCATTTCTGGCAGCATGGCGGCCGCCTGCCTGAGAGGAAGGATTGAGAGCTTTCCGCTGCCGGGCAGCAAAAAGCGACCCGTTCACGGATTTGCCGACAGGTCGCTGTGCTGTGCCCGGTTCCCTGAACGACTGTACGGGACTTCCGGCAAATGCTGGGGCCGCTCAGGGCTCCTCGATACGGATGGAGGCGATCTTCTGCTCCTCGAGCGGACGGTCGTTGCTGTCCGTCGCCACGGCGGCGATGCGGTCCACGACGTCCATGCCTGCCGTGACCTCGCCGAAAGCGGCATAGAGACCGTCCAGATGTCCGGCGTCCTGATGGACGATGAAAAACTGCGAGCCGGCACTGTCGGGAGCCTTGCCGCGCGCCATGGAGATGGTGCCGCGCCTGTGCTGGCGGGGATTGTTGACCCCGTTGGAGGAAAACTCGCCCTTGATGGTGTAGCCGGGTCCGCCCATGCCGGTGCCGTCGGGATCGCCGCCCTGAATCATGAAGCCGGCGATGACGCGGTGGAAGATGAGTCCGTCATAGAAGCCGTCACGTGCCAGCTTGACAAAGTTGTCCACCGTAATCGGTGCATGTTCGCGATCCAGTGTGATGCGGATCTCGCCGCCGTCCGCCATGGTAATGACAGCGGTCAGATCCTTCTTTGCCGAACAGGCAGCAGTGCCGAAAAGGAGGGCGGCAAGCAGGAGCGGCAGAAGCAGGCCCGGAGCCACAGGGCGGCGGGGGCGGGTCTTATGAAAATCGCATGCTGGCATGATTGAATACCTCCGCTGGGCATTATAGCGAAACGCGCTCATCCGGCGTCCGCAAAGAGAGACAGCCCCGCCTCTGTTTCGGATCTGTCTCGCGGCGGGTACATTTGTATGACATATCTCGTTTCGTCTTGGCCGGGCCTATATACTTCTGGTAACTTGATGTCGTACAGCTGTCCTGTGCCGGGGGCCATCATCCGCTGATGGGAGAACCGGCGGCCTGCCCTCTGGAGGTCCATATGCGTCGAACCCTTCCTCTTCTTCTGCTGTTTCTTTGTGTCTGCCTGCTGGCCGGTTCCGTGGCAGCGGCCGCGGACACGTCTTTGCTGTCGGCTGAAATCGGCATCAGTTCAACGGATCCCGAGCTTTGCGAACGCACGCTGGCCGGCCATGTGGACCTTGCCTGGCCGCCGGAACGGCAGTATTTCGACGTCGTTTTCATTCAGGATGCGAGCGGCTCCTTCACCGAAACGATGCCACAGGTGAAGGAGAGCCTGAACCAGATGCTGGCCACGCTCGATCTGGGAACCAGCGATGCGGGCTATCCGAAGGACCGCGCCATGCTGGTGACTTATCAGGGGTCTCATGGTTTCGGCATAACAGATCGGGATGAATCGTTTCGCTATCAGGATTACAGCAGCTGGTTTGGCTACCAGATCACGAGCACCCCGCTCACCAGTGATCTGACTGTCCTCGAAGCCGCCGTGGCCGCGATCCAGCCCAAGGGGGCTACGCCTACGATCGACGGCCTGGTCCGGGCGCAGACGGAATACCGGGATGCACTGGCCGCGGACAGGCCATACGACGCGAAACAGTATCTTGAGAACGACACCCGGGCACATCGCCAAACCATCTACTATCTCATCACCGATGGTGTCGCAAACTCGGGCTATTATGCCAATTTTCCCGAGGGGACCAAACCAGTTGATTTTGTTCCGTCAGGCGCCGCGGACAGAGCCTGGACCTGGGTTTATGAAGAGCAGGCCTACGAGTATTTCAAGCGCTACTGGGAGGATGATTTTGAGCCCCCCGTCGGTGTCGTTGACAGTGAATACGAGTACCAGCACGAAGGCGAGACGATAAAGTACCGCACCTTCGTGGATGAATCTGACAAACGGCTGTATCTGCGCGATCCCGACCGCCAGGGCAGCGGCATGTATGAGCGCTTTCAGATGTATGAGGAGAAGGCGGGAGGACTCATCGACGAATGCTCGATCTGCTACGAGCCCTGGGAGCACTATGCGCTGATGATGCAGTCGCTTGAGGCAAAGGCCGGTGAGCTGAAGCTCACGGGCGGCGTACCGGACAGCGCCGGCGGGGCGCCGGGTGATGCCCTCTTTATCTCGGCCTACTGGGAGGATATCAGGCGCTTTGTACCCGGACACCTGCGCGGCGCCACCTACCGGCCTCATGTCAGACCCGTCGTCACAGCGGCCATGAGGAACATGGCGAGCTCCGGCGAGTACTATATTTCGCACAACGAGGGGGCGGACTTCGGTGAGTTCCAGGCGAATCTGCTCGCCGCTTTCAAGCGGGCGGTCATGGAATGCAGCGGCGGCGTCCAGATTCAGCTGGATCCGGAAGTCAGCTTCAATCCCGCCACGATCAGGCTCTCGCGTCTGGTGGATGAAGCCTGGCAGCCTGTCGGAAGTGGCTATGACACACTGCTGAGCGAAGATCTGGGGACGCTGGATCTGACCTTCAGATCTCTGCCGCGCGGCAGATACCGCATCGACTACGAGCTGCTCGAAGACAGCTACAGGCAGTTCGAATACCGCCCCGTGATCGCCGTCAAAGCCGCGACCATTGGATCGGATCCGACGCAGCTGACGGGAGATGCGCTCGGCACGGTGAGCGGAAATGACAACACCGACTGCCTGCTCACGCCAACGGATTCCAGTGAGACGACGACCGCAGAAACGACGACGGCGGAGTCCGCCACCGGAAGCGAAACCACGACAACGGAGACGGAGAGCGACGTCACGACGCAGTCGGAGACGGAGAGCGAAGTCACGACGCAGTCGGAGACGGACACGCCAACCGATACGACGGAGCCCGAAACGAGCGCTGAAACGAGTACTGTGCCGGAGACGGTGCTTTCCGAAACCCCGACGACCCAGCCCACTACGGAACCCGACACTTCGATGCCGCGCACCGGTCGTGACGATGCGTCTCCCCTCATCGCCCTGTTCCTCCTTGGCGGTGCGGCCATCCTGATATTGGCGGTCATCCTGAGGCGGAAGAGACGCCAGGGCCGCGGGAGGGAACAGGCATAACGCCCTGCCGGGCTGACCTGCCCTGCATCTCAAAAGCTTCGGACGGCGGTTCCGGCTATCTGTGCCGGGCGAAGGACTCAGGCCAGCTTTCTGCCGGAGACGGCATATCTCGTTGACCGCCTGAGAGTGAATGGCTAGACTCAGAATAATGACAGTGGCTGCCGACAGAAGGGGGAATGACTTTTGTTAGCAGTCACTTTTTCGGAGGAACAAATGCAGAATCATCTGAATAATAATCCGCCAGCCCAACAGCCGTTGCCTTCGCAGCCTCCGATGGCCCCGCCGTCTTCGCAGCCCACGCAGCCTCCGATGGCCCCCTATCCGCCAGTCCAGCAGCCGCTGCCTCCCCAGCCTCCGATGGCCCCACAGCCCCCGATGGCCCCGTATCCGCCACGACCTGCAGCGCCGCAGTCCAACGGGTCCGGTATCGCCTCGCTGGTGCTGGGCATCGTCTCAATTGTCTGTGCCTTTCTGGGCTCGCTGGCCTGGGTTGGTCTCTTCGCCGGTATCATCAGCATCGTACTGGGTGTGATGGGGAGGAAAACCCAGCCCGACAGCATTGCAACGGCCGGGCTCGTGCTCGGCATCATTGGCACGGTACTCTGCACCGTGCTTTTCGTCGCCTGTGCCATGTTCTGCTCCGTGATGCGAACCGGCTTTCGGGAAGCCTTCCGCAACTACGGGCGCTAGCCAGCCACCGTCGTAGCCGATCTGACAATCCCGGCGACGACACGAGCGATGCTTCCTTTTATCCATCTCTTTGGTCATGATGTCGCGACCTGGGGGCTGGTCATCGCCGCCGCCTTTCTGCTGGGCGCCGCTGTCGCCGTCCTGCTCTCACGCCGGCTCGGCGCTTCCGTGGAAGACAGCTTCTATGCACTGCTCTATGCCTGTATAGGAGTCCTCATCGGCGGCAAACTCCTCTATCTGCTGACCTCGATCCCCTTGCTTTGCAGCCTGCTGCAAAGCGGCGTATCTCTGCGCGCATTGATCCCGCAGCTCGCCCGGGGCGGCTTCGTTCTCTACGGCGGGATTGCCGGAGGTCTCGCAGGCATCTGGATCTATGCCCGTCAGTTTCGTCTCGCTCCCTGGCCTCTCGCCCGCCCTCTCATCGCGGTGATCCCGCTGCTGCAGGGTCTCGGGCGTCTGGGCTGTTTTGCCGCCGGCTGCTGCTACGGCCGCCGCTGCGAACAGGGGATCGTGTTCACCGTTTCGCCGGTGGCGCCGAACCATGTGCCGCTGATCCCCACCCAGCTGATCGAGGCGGCGGTCGGGCTCGTGATCTTCGTCATCATTCTCAGATTCACGCTCAAAGGAATGGGCGCACGCCGTCTCCTCGCCGTTTACCTGCTTCTCTACGGCAGCGCCCGCTTCCTGATCGAGTTCCTGCGCGGCGATCCGGAGCGCGGCTTCCTTTTCGGCCTCTCGACCTCGCAGTGGCTGAGCCTCGCAGCCCTGCTCATCGCCGTGCGACTTCTTGCTGGCTCCGGGTACAGAAAATCAGCTGATTCCGGGGGTGAAGGCGGTGGACAGGCGGCAGAAGACGGGCGCAGCTGAGACCAGCTATATAATGTCAAGCCCTGAATAGTGGTTTTTTGAGGATGTATCAGCAGTAGCTTAGATGCTGCTGATACTAGCTCAACCATCAGAAGTTTCAAGAGAAACGAGCGATTCCGGACT
>JASGUU010000072.1 GCA_030057555.1 Bacillota bacterium
CGCACAATCATCCTGTCGGATGATGAAATCGGCCCGCGCATCTTGGCGTCTTACTCAGCCGAGTTAAATACACTGTTCTTGCGGGAACGCGTGTTTGACAAACAGAGTCTTTGCGTTGCGATAGAAGCGGTGAAGACGAATAACGGCATAAGCGGCTCCTTCTTCGCCCTGGAGAGTCAGCCTCTGGCGACGTTCGTTCATGAACTCGCACACTGGCTTCACGCGGAGTATGCACGAAGCCACTCAACGTTTGGGCCAGACTATGGCCTTCATGATAGAATGTGGCTTACCGCACAGGCAGTGATTGAAAAAGTCATCAAGCATTATCCGGACTTCGATTTTGGTTAGATCAGCGAATATGCCCATACCAGCCAATTAGACGAGCCCGAGGAGGTTATCGCAGAAGCGATCACAAGGCATCTGCTCGGTGACATCAATGATGAGGTGCGGATCATCGTGGAGGAGGTGCGTTATGAGCGTGTTGTTCCCAGAGGAAGATAAGCTGTTTGAGATGATACACAGGAAACACACCGCGGGGCTTCGCCTCGGGCCCTTCCTCACTACCGTGCGTAACCCGGACGGTAAACGGGTATTCGCGCTTAAAGAAGGCTCTCCTCCGGAGCTGCAGACTTCGCTCGACGAGTTAACGGAGGCGGGGCGCTGGCTCCGCGAATACCGCCTGAAGTACGGAGTCCTGCCCCCGCGCGTCTAGACGCACGCACATCACACTGGATGAAACCGCCTCCGGGCGGTTTTTTCATGTCGGAAAGGAACGCAGCCATGACAATTGATCAGCTGAGACGTGGCCAGGAGATACAGGACAGGCTCAACGAGCTGAAGCTGAAACTGGACATTCTCAACAAGTCCAACCAGCTCTTCACCAGCGACGAACTCAAGGTCGGCCCGTACACGTTCGGGGTGGCGGCCACAAGCATCAGCATGATGATCGAGCTGGAATACGAGAAAGTTGTCGCCGAGGTGGCAGTTCTGGGAAAGGCATAACGATTGAGGTACAGACGAACTCGCAGCTGTACCTGCCTCTACGCCATCCGGATGGCAGCGTGACCTGCCCGACGGGTCAATTTCCTCCCCTGATTCGGTGTAAAAGGAATGGGGGCAGGGCCTGTCGCAGTCACAATGCCTGCCGCCAGTGCCAGACGAAATACACAACAGGCAGGGGGAATACGCTTTAAGCTTTCTCGCCTATAACATGCGTCGTGCCTTGAAGCTCACGGGCATGGAGAAGCTGCCTGACCTGTTCCGGGACAGGAAACGCATGCATGAACTGTGCCTGAAAGTGGGATAGATACAGATGGCGATTCCCTTTTGTGTCTTTCTGTACCCGCGTTCTCTCGGCGCTTTCCGAATCACCGTATGAAATCTGACAGACCAGAGGCATAAAGCGCCTTTGCAGATCTGGATATTAAAGACAAAATGTCCGAAAACCCTTTTTCTTCAGGGTTTTCGGACAAATTATGGCGGAGAGAGCGGGATTCGAACCCGCGGAGGCTCTCACCTCGCCGGTTTTCAAGACCGGTGCCTTAAACCAGCTCGACCATCTCTCCAGATTACATGGCAGCGCACCCGGCGATAAGACGCCGTCAGGTGAGCTGCCATGGCATTTTACCGAGGCCTCCCGGCGCCGTCAAACTCCGTCTGCGCCGCTTTTGTCGACAGCGTCGAGCGCGGTCAGCACATCAGCCAGAAAGGCGCCTATCGGTTCGCGGATCACAAGGTTGATGGGTACGGCAGAGGAGACATCCTCGCGGTTGATGAGCACAACGCGGGCGGAGGGGCGCGCATCCATCAGCAGGCCGGCGGCGGGCCAGACGGCGAGCGAGGTCCCCCCGATAATCAGGAGGTCGGCGTTACGGATGGCGCGCCTGGCCTCGTTCATGACATTGCCGTCGAGGCCCTCCTCGTAGAGCACGATGTCCGGACGGATGCGGCCGCCGCAGGAGGTGCAGCGCGGGACGGCGTCCATCGCGCGTACGGCGGCGATGTCGTAGTCGCGCGCACAGTCGAGGCAGTAGAAGCGGCTGCCGTTCCCATGGAGTTCCAGGACCTTCCGGCTGCCGGCATCCTGATGCAGATTGTCGACGTTCTGGGTGACGACGGCAGTGAGCTTGCCACGGGCCTCGAGTTCGGCGAGCACCCGGTGGGCGGGATTGGGTTTCACGCCCTCGGGCATGAACCAGCGGCGGTAGAAGCGCCAGAAGCGCTCGGGCTCATAGAGCATGGCGCGCGGCGTCAGCATCGCCTCGGCGCGATCTTCGTGGGCGTAGATGCCTCCCTCACTGCGATAGTCGGGGACGCCGCTCTCGGTGGAAACGCCGGCACCGCCGAAAAAGACGACGCGTCTGGCGTCCCGGATCCAGTCGGCGAGTGTCCGGACAGCCTCCGCCCGCGGCAGATTGGCCCGGTCATCCGTTCGATTCATTCCGATGTCGTAGCGCATATCTCACTCCGTTTCCGGCGACGCCTCTCACACGCCGCCTGCTTCCAGTATAGCCCGCTCCGGCACGCCTGCCCGTGATAGACTGACCGGGACGGCGGATCCCGCCACAATGGCTGTGATATTTGGCCAGGCGGACTGCCATTTTTCGGCAGCAGCGAGGAGGTTCCAGATGACAGAGAAACAGACGAACAGCGCCGAAGTCCGGCTCACGAACGGCAGGCTCACGGTCACCATCGCGCCGCTCGGAGCCGAGCTGCAAAATCTGCGCTCGGAAGTGAGCGGCCGGGAGTATCTCTGGCAGGGCGATCCGTACTACTGGGACGGTCGGGCGACAAACCTCTTCCCGGTCTGCGGGCGTTTCGACGGTGGTTCGTACAGCCTCGACGGCGTGGACTACGAGATGATGATCCACGGTTTCGCGAAGGATGAGATCTTCGCGGTGAGTCAGGACGGGGAGCGGGCTGCGGGCTTTGCTCTGGAGGAAAACGAAAGAACGCTCAGGTACTGGCCGCGGCGGTTCCGCTATGTCATCGGCTATCGTCTCGCCGAACCTGATGCCGCGGATGCGGGCCGCCTCGAGATCACCAGCACGGTCACAAACCGTGACAGCCGGCCTCTCTATTTTGCGATCGGGGGCCATCCGGGCTTCCGTATTCCGCTCGAGGATGGACTGCCTTTTGAAGCTCACCGCATTCGCTTCCCCGCGCCCGGACACGTGCAGTCGGTAGTGCTGGCCGAGTCGAAGCTGGACAGCGGAGAGCGGGTGGACTTTGCCTTGACCGGAGATAACGCGATCGCGCTGCGCCATGAGCTCTTCGAAGAGGATGGGATCTTCCTCTCGGGAACAGGCGGCCGGGCGCGCATTGAGGCGACCGGGACGGACCGCAGCGTGACGGTCGACTATCCCGGTTTCGACTGGCTCGGCATCTGGCAGGCGGCCGGAAAACAGTCACCCTATATCTGCATAGAGCCCTGGACGGCGATGTGCGGCCGCCACGAGACGCATGAGGCACTCGAGACGATGCCGGGCCTCGTGGAGCTCGCTCCGGGAGAGACGAGGAGCTGGACCTGGGCGATCACGATCGCCGAGTGACGGGCGGCGCCGCGCGCCGCTCAACGGCGCGCTGGCGGGACGTTCCGGAATCAGGCACAAGAAACGGCCAAAACGATCAGATTTCAGGCGCTTTGGCTGTTTTTTCACACTGTGCAGCCGGCTGCCCGCCCCTCGACCTGCCCGGGCCAGTTGAAGCGGCATTTTTGCTTTGGGTAGAGTATGCAGTGCACAGAAATTCGGGTTGTGAGCATTTTCCCGTGTACAACTCGAAATCCTGCTCAGAAATGACGTGTTTTCGCTCAAAAACTCGACTTGTACACGTTATCGCGTGTATAAGTCGAAATTCTGCTCACCACTCATTTATGCAGGATACAGCAGACACCGCCTCCACCGGGCAAATCCGAGTTCTGGCAAAACGCGGAAGCCCGCAAGTGCCCGTGCGCCGCGCGGCCAGCGCCGACCAGTGCGCTAGATCCAGCCGAGCGTGCGGAAGGCGAAGACAAAGGCGGTCGAGCTGAAGACCGAGAGTACGGTGGTATAGAGGATGATGGAGGCGGCGAGGCCGCTGTCTCCGTGCATCTCGCTGACCATCGCATAGGAGTTCACGGCCGTCGGCACGCCGAAGATCACATAGAGCAGGATGAGATCATGGCCGCGCATGCCCAGTGCCCAGGCGGCGGCGATGACGCCGAGTGGGACAACGACGAGCTTCAGCAGCGCGGCGACGAGCGACCAGGCACGCTCCTCGCGCGGCACGTCGAACTTGAACGAGGCGCCGATGGCGAGCAGGGCGAGCGGGGTGGCGAAGTTCGAGAAGAAGGACAGACTGCGCGCGACCACCGTCGGCAGCGGCAGCCGGATCAGGCTGAGGACCGCGCCGATGACGATGCCGATGAGCAGCGGATTGGTGACGAGTCCGCGCAGGATCGCGAGCAGGCGGCCGCCGGGGCTGAGCTTTCTGCCTTCGTCCCCATCGCCATTTGACCAGAGCAGCATGGGCACGGCGATCAGGTTGTAGAGGGTGATCGTGAAGACGACGGCGAGCGGGGCCTTCGGGTCGACGTAGCCGAGAATCGCCTGCAGCAGCGTCAGTCCGATGTAGACATAGTTGCCGCGGAACGTACCCTGGACGAAGGTGCCGATCTGGCGCCGCGGCATGCGTCCGAGACGGGCAACGAGCCATGCGAGGGCGGCGTTGGCGATGATGCCGAGGCTGATGAAGAGGGCCTCGGAGGGCGGATAGCCGCGGCGGACATCCAGTTGCCAGAGATCGCCGGCCAGCTTGATCGGCATGATATAGCGAAAGAGCAGGCGGTTCGCCGTGCTCGCGAAGTCCTCCGTGATCTCGCCGCGACGGCGCAGCAGGTAGCCCACCGCGAGCACGACAAAGATCGGCGTAACCGTCGACAGACTGAAAATGAGATCCGCAAACATGCCTCAGTTTCCCTTTCCGCCGGCCGCAGGTGCAGACGCCAGGGCATCCGGCAGCGGCACGGTCTCCTCGACCGCATGCAGCTCGAGCTGGGCGTCGACCAGGCGGCGGTAGAGGCCGCCGAGGCGCATCAGTTCGTCGTGGCTGCCGACCTCGGCGATGCGGCGGTTGTCCAGCACCACGATGCGGTCGACCTCGCGCAGCGTCGAGAGGCGGTGGGCGATGATGAAGGTGGTCTTGCCGCGGGTGAGGCGGCCCAGCGCCTCCTGCACCTGATACTCGGTCTCAAGGTCGAGCGAGGAGGTCGGCTCGTCGAGGATCAGGATGCGCGGGTCGGGCAGGATGGCGCGGGCGATGGCGATGCGCTGCTTCTCGCCACCGGAGAGGCGGCTGCCGCTCTCGCCGACATAGGAGTCGTAGCCGTCGGCCATCTTGACGATGAAATCATGGGCATTGGCCTCCCGGGCGGCCGCGATGACGGTCTCGCGGTCAGCCTCGCCGGAAGCAAAGCGGATGTTCTCGCCGACATTGCCCGAGAAGAGGAAGCTCTCCTGCAGGACGACACCGAGCTGGTGGTGGTAGTAGGCGGATTCGAGGCGGTTGATGTCGATGCCGTCGACCGTCAGGCGCCCCTCGTCGATCGGGTAGAGCTTCATGATCAGGTTGATCAGGGTCGACTTTCCGGCGCCGGAGGGGCCGACAAGGCCGATCTTCTCCCCCGCCCTGACATGCAGATTGATGTTCTCGAGCACCGGCTGGTAGGAGTTGTAGCCGAAGCTGACGTTCTCGAAGACGATCTCGCCCCTGACATCGTGGCGCAGGCCGCTCGTCTCATCGAGGCCACGGCTGAAGACGGCATCCTCGTCCTCCTCGTCGAGAATCTCGTGGATGCGCTCGAGTGATGTCGCCAGGCGCATGATCATGCGCGGCAGGCGGGTCAGGAAGCCCAGGGGGCCGTAGAGCATGCCGGCATAGGCGAGGACCTGATTGAGCTCGCCGACTGTCAGCCGGCCGCCCAGCACCTGAGAGCCGCCAAAGCCCGTCAGCATGAGCGAGCCCAGGGTCAGCACGAAGGTCACCATGGGGTAGAGCGTGGCAAAGAAGAGCTCGTTGCGCCGGTGGATCTCGCGGTAGCGGTTGATCTCGTTGACGAAGCCGGCCTCCTCGCGGGCCTCCTGGCCGAAGCTTTTGACCACGCGGATGCCGGAGATGACATCCTGCAGCTTCGAGTTGATGCTGTCTTCCTTCCGCCACTGCTGGCGCCAGAGCCGCATCTCGCGGCGGTGGAAGACGCGCACCAGAAGCCCGGCCGCCGGCAGGAAGGCGAGGATCATCAGGGCCAGCAGCGGGTCGATGATAAAGAGGACGATGACGGCGCCGAGTCCCGTCAGAATCACGGTCACCATCTCGCCGAACATCTGGTCGATGAACATGTTGATGGCTTCGGTGTCGCGCATGACGCGGTTCATCAGCTCACCCGCCTCGCGCTGGTCGATGTACGCGAGCGGCAGGCGGCCGAGGCGGCGGAAGACGCGCTGGCGCAGGCCGTCGGCCAGGCTGGTGGCGAGGCGGCTCGAGGCCAGGCTGCGCACGGTGTAGAGGGTGATCGTCGCGGCGATGATCACACCCATGATGACGGCAAAGCGGGCCACCTCCCGACCGCTCCCCGTCCCGGAGAGCAGAACGTTGTCGATGAAATGGCGCTCGATGTAGCGCTGGCCGACCTGGATCACCGAGAGGACGATCATGATGGCCAGAATCCCGGCGAAGGGCAGGCGGTAGTCGCGGACGATGTCCGCGAGGCGCGTCCAGACCTTCCCGCTGCCGGAGCAGTGCGGGCAGCTGCGCGAGCCGCCGAGGGCCAGGCCACAGTCTGGGCAGGTGCTTTCCGGTTCATGGCTGACGAGGGTGACATCGCGGCCCCGGGCCAGCAGCTCAATGCCGCGGGCGACATAGGATGCCCGGACCAGCTCGCGCATGCTGACGCGGGCGATGGCGAGGTCGCGGCCGGCGATCGTCAGATAGATCCGGGCCGAGCCGACACCAACATCGAGGCCGGCGCGCTCGATCTCCGTGATCGCCCAGACGCGGTCGCGGCTGCCATCCGCCTCGAGGCCGACGGCGACGCGGCGGTCCTCGCCCACCAGCAGCCAGGCACCGCTCTGGATCCGGCCCTGGTGGTCGAGGTCGCAGCGAAGTGCATAGCGCAGCGGCGTATCGTCCCGGCCGAGGAGACGGGCTGTGAGGCTGGCGGGTGGATCCTGAATGAGTTTCATCGCTGGTCTGGAGCTCTCTCTCCGGCTCTGGGCTTTGCTGCGGCGGTAGTCTGCTGCCTGCTTTGCATGGCGATCAAATGTAGAGATCCAGCAGCTTCTGCTCGCGCGAGCTGAAGGCCTGCGTGTCGGCGATCTCGTAGCGGTTGCCGTCGATGTCGACGACGAGGTAGCGGCGTTCCCCGATGGAGAAGACCTGCCCGCTGCCGTTGCGGACGGTGAATTTCGCCGGGCCGCGGCTGGTCTCGGTTTCCCAGTAGGAGTAGCCATATTCTTCTTTAATACGGCGGATACGCTGAATGACGGGCTGGAAATAGCGCAGCTCGAGCTGGGCCTCGATCAGGGCCTGCACGTCAGCGGGGAAGTCGGCGAGAGCCTCGATGAGACCGATTTCGCGGCCGGCTTCGCCGGTCGGCTCGGCCTCGCGCACCGAGAGATAGAGTTCCGGCGCCGAGAAGGGGAAGCAGCGGTGAATCGCGACGCGCTGGTAGACCCGGCCGTCATGCTCCAGGTCGACGAAGCCGCCCGGACTCGCCGTGAAGACGGCGTTGGCGGGCGTCAGACGGATGCGGCCGGAGCCGCGCACGGAGCCGATGGCATCCTCCAGCGCCGCCGAGCCCCGCAGTTCTTCCTCGCGCAGATTCTCTGTCATCTCCAGCTCCTCCTGCGAACCGCGCATCGCGAGCGCGTCCGTCTGTATGCGGGCGAGGCGGGCATAGGTGCCGTCCTGCGCCATCAGCTCGTCATGTGTCCCCTGCTCGGTCAGGCGGCCGCCGTCGAGCACGATAATGTGGTCGGCGCCGCGCAGGGTGGACAGGCGATGGGCGATCGAGAGCGTCGTGCGCCCGCGGGTCAGGCGGGCGAGCGAGGCCTGGATCGCCTGCTCGGTCTCGGTGTCGACGCTCGCCGTCGCCTCGTCGAGCACCAGGATGCGCGGGTCCGAGAGGACGGCGCGGGCGATCGAGAGGCGCTGGCGCTCGCCGCCGGAGAGGCGGCGGCCGCCGGTGCCGATGACGGTGTCGTAGCCGTCCGGCAGGCGGCAGATGAAGCGATGGGCGTCGGCGGCCACGGCGGCCTCGACGATATCCTCCCACGGCGCATCGGGACGGCCATAGGCGATATTGGCTGCCACCGTGCCCATGAAAATGTAGGTTTCCTGGCTGACCATCGCCACCTGTCCGCGCAGCGACTCGAAGCTCAGGTCGCGGACATCGTGGCCGTCGATCCGGATCCGGCCGCTCTCGACGTCGTAGAGGCGGGTGATGAGGTTGACCAGGGTCGACTTCCCGGCGCCCGAGCGGCCCACGATGCCGAGCATCTCGCCGGGTCTGACCTCGAAGCTGATATCGCGCAGGACGGGGCGGTTGATCTCATAGGAGAAGGTCATGCCTTCGATCTCGATCGAACCCTCCATGTCAATTTCCACGGCATCCTCGCGCTCGACGATGGTCGGCCGCGCGTCGATGATCTCGAAGATCCGCTGACCGGCGTTCATCGCCTGCGACCACATCTGGAACGCGCCGGCGATGAAGCGCAGCGGCCCCTGCAGCATGGCGAGATAGCCGGTGAAGGTCATCAGTTCACCGTAGGAGAACTGGTCTCCGCCCAGGATCAGGACGGCGCCGATGACCCAGACAATCAGCAGCGGCAGCTGCTCGGCCACGGCATAGAGGGCGTCAAAGAGGATGAAGTTCTGCATCAGCACCAGCTGTGCGCCCCGCAGGCGGCCGCTGGCGCGGGCGAAGCGGCGGTCGTCGCGCTCGGCCTGGCCGAAGGCGCGGACCACCCGGGCGCCGGAGAAGGAGTCGGTCAGCACGGAGTAGGCACGGCGGCGGGCGTGGGCACGGCGCCCGAAACCGCGCCAGATGCGTGGTATCAGCAGGAAGCTGACTACAACCAGCGGCGGCAGCAGGAAGAGGGAGACGATGCCGAGCAGCAGGTTCATCCGCAGCATGATCACGGCCGTCGCGAGCAGGGTCAGGGCGTTGAAGATCAGGTAGGGCAGGACGTCAATAAAAAAGCGCGAGATGTCCTCGGTGTCGCCGTTGACACGGTTCATCAGCGAACCTGTCTGCTTGCTGGTGAAGAAGCTGATGGACAGCCGCTGCAGAGCCGAGAAGACGCGGGCGCGCATGCTCGCGATAATGCCGGGCACGATATAGCCGGTCATGCGGCCGTGGAGAATGCCGGTCAGCTGCTGGCCGAGGCGGAGCACGAAGAGCAGGACGATGAGCCAGCCGAGCAGCAGCGGCACCTCAAGCGCGAGGCCCCAGGACGAGAGGCGCGCGGCCCATTCGGGACTCTGGCGCAGGACGGCGTCGTAGAGGACCTTCCCGCTCAGGTAGGGCAGAGTGGCGTTGAAGAGGCCGGAAAGTGCGATGGCCAGCAGCAGCAGGACCACACGGCCGCGATAGGCGGTGAATTCACGCAAAAGCCGCCAGAAGACCGATACTTTCTTCGTACAGTGCGGGCAGAAGCTGCGCCCCTGCTCCGGATAGCGGCGGCCGCAGTTCGGGCAGTGGGTCACCTCATCCGTTTCACCGAGATCGGGCTCGTGCGGTTCCTCGCCGTCAATACACTGCTGAACCAGGGCGGCGAAGCGCCGCATGTCGCGCATCCGGGCACCGCTGAAACGGCAGATCCAGACCGTCTCCCCATCCGGGCGGTCGAAGACGAAGAGGCCGCCCACCACCTGATTGATGAGGCGGGGCTGCTGCATCTCGGTATAGAGATAGTGATCCTCACGTGTGACCGGCCCCGGATCTTCCTCTGAACCCTCGTAATGCAGGACACGCAGTCTGTCGGGGCCCAGAAACAGCAGAACCGGTCGAAAGATTCCTTCACGGTCGATGTCAGCCAGAGCAAACCAGCGCGGGTTCCGGCGGACCGGATCATCAGCGGCGAGCGTGGCCAGAAGGGGTTCAGGTATCCTCGTTTTCAGCATCCGTCTTTTCTGTCTTCCATCAGGCGGAGTCGGGGAGCGGCCGCAGCTCTAGTCGTAGTGGTTTACGGCTGCCGTCGCCCATCAGTCCTCCTCACATGTGCAGGCATCTGCCGCCTGGTGCGGATCTCCGGCGCCCATGACAGGGAAAGGAACTCACCTGAGCTTCCGTGTACCGTTCTCAATGGACCACCATCAACGATGCATGCGTACACAATTTCATATCATAACATCATTCATTAAGCGGGAGACAGGGGGAAACCGAAGCCGGCCGACAGGATCTGAGCACTCCAGCTGACTGAAAGCCCAAAACCCGATTGCAATTCCTCTTCACCTTGATCTCCCATGGGCTGTTTCCGGACAAAACAGAGAGATAATCGCAAAATGATACAGGGAGATATACGCAGAATGACGGAAAATTGCGCTCATCCGGACCTCCAGTTGCGCTGCTCTGCCCCTGGACGCGTGACATCTGCCGGTAACTGCGGCCATCGTTCCCACCATGTTTGTTCATATTTGCCTCTATATCGCTTATTTTACATCAATATGTGCAGTCTATCCTGATACAGTTATTACTAACTTATTATATTTATTCAATATAATAATTACTTTTGCTCACTATATCGATTTTACTGTGCATTTGCTTCACTCCTCGGAAAATGTTCGGCATCAGCACAAATCCTTCCGTTTGACGATCTGTTCACCCGGCGACTATTATCACGATTCTTTCCTGTATTTTCGCTGTAATCTTCATGCAATCTATCTGAAATACAACGGGCCAGTTTATTCATTATTTGTTCACAATTTCCCGTCCTGTTTTGAGAAGATCGCATTTCCGCGTAAAATAGTTCTATTCAGCCGCCGGTGACTCACTCTGCGGCGCTAGAAAGGATGTTATGCCCATGTTGGACAGAGATACCTGTCGTCCCACGAAACGGCTGCGTGCCCGGCTCGGCCGGATACTGGCAGTACTGCTCGCAGCTGCCGTGATGGGTTCCACGACGCCGGTCTCCGCCGGCGGCGCCTGGTATCGCGTACGCCGCGACTGGCAGCAGCCTGATTCCCAAATAGGAGCCTATCTCATTCTTGACAATGCCATCAACCAGGCCCGTCGTCACGAGGGCTATCGTGTCTACGATCCCAGCGGGAGGCAGATCTACCCGTCCGTCTCCGCCGACGAGACGTCGCCGACACCCGATCCGCAGCCTGACATCAGCACGGACACCACGGCCCGGCGCCACACGGTCCAGGCCGGTGAAACGCTCTGGGCCCTGCAGCAGCGCTATGGCATCCGCTGGCAGGCCATCGCGGAGGCCAACGGCATCCAGTCTCCCTACTGGCTCCGTATCGGCCAGGTGCTGACCCTGCCCGGGACCACAAATCCGGCACCGACGCCCGCTCCCACCCCGCCGCCCGAGACGACCACGAACACCTCGGAGACCACGGACACCACGGCCCGGCGCCACACGGTCCAGGCCGGTGAAACGCTCTGGGCTCTGCAGCAGCGCTACGGCATCCGCTGGCAGGCCATCGCGGAGGCCAACGGCATCCAGTCCCCCTACTGGCTCCGTATCGGCCAGGTGCTGACGCTGCCCGGAACCACGAGCCCGGCACCGACGCCCGCTCCCACCCCGGCTCCTACGCCCGCCCCTACCCCGACGCCCGAGCTTCCCGATGATTCCACAACAGACAGCGCTGACGGCAGCCGCGCAACGGTTTATGGCCGCATTACGGCGGCCGATCTCGAGCTCTACCTCAGCATGGTTGCCTCCGAAGCCGGCAGCCACTGGGGTTACGAAGGCTGCCTGATGATCGCCCAAGTCATGGTCAACCGCGTCATCTCGGGACTCTGGGGATCGGACATGAGGTCCGTGCTCTCGGCACGCGGCCAGTTCACACCCTATGAGACGGGAGCCTGGCGCGGCCGCATCCCGACAGCCGCTCAGCGTCAGGCGGCGCTGGACGCGCTCGACGGGAAGATGGCCTTCGGCCGCGACGTTCTCTACTTTACCCAGCGCTTCAACTATGACGCGAGCGCCTGGTGGAAGTCGCTCCCCTTCGTGACGAGTTACGACAACACGGTCTTCTGCGCACGCCGCTGAGGCGGGCGGCAGACTTTGCAACAGCCATGTGCGCCATGCCCGGCGCACTGAAACGAAAACCCGGCCTCTGAGGCCGGGTTTTCTCCTGTGGTACGGGCAGGCTTCAGGCCGGATCCTTCGGCCGGTGCGCCTCCACCATCTCGAGGCCGGTTGAATAGTCCAGCTGGCGCTTCTCATAGGCGCTGTCCTCGCGCTGGCGGGTGAAGCCGGTGTAGTCCCAGCTCGCCTCGCGTGCGTCACTGCGCCAGGGCCTCCGCTCCCAGTCATAGCCGCGGAAGGGATCGCGCGTGCGGTTCATCCAGTCGAGGATGGCGTCGTGCAGCCGGTCGCGCTCGGCGGCGAGAGCCGGGTCGTTGATGCGGTTCGTGATCTCATGGGGATCGGTCTCCATGTCGTAGAGCTCGTCACCCGAGAGCAGGTGCAGCACCAGTTTATAGCGGCCATCATAGGCACCGCGCATGGGCCGGAAGCCGCCGAAGCCGTCATGATCGATCTCATAGCGGCCGAACTCCGTGAAGATGATGTCGTTGATGCGCACGTCCGGGTCGGCGATGGCAGGGGCGAGCGAGCGGCCCTCGAGCGGCTCGGGCAGCGGCAGGCCGAAGAATTCGAGCATCGTCGGCATCAGGTCGATGTGCGAGACGGGCTGGTCGGTTCGCCGCGGACTACGGTCGCGGGGATCCGAGATAATCAGCGGCACGCGGGCGATCTCGTCGTACATCGCCGGACCCTTTGACCAGAGCGAGTGGCTGTGCATGAAGTCGCCGTGGTCGGTGGTGTAGATCACCAGCGCGTCACTGGCGTACTCCTCTATGGCCTCCGTGAAGCGGGCAATCTGGCTGTCGACGAAGCTGTTGCAGCCGAGCAGCCAGCGGTCGCGGATGACCAGCCGGTCCTTGTCCTCCGAGAGGGCGTCACCGGCCCAGACACGCTGATGCGTCGGCTTGTCGGCGAGGTCATCCCAGACGTTGGGGCTCTTCGGGAAATCATAGTCGGCATACATCGAGGCATAGGGCTCGGGGCAGAGGCTGGGACCGTGCGGCTCGTCGTAGGAGAGAACAAGCAGGTAGTCCCGGGCTTCATGTTCACGCAAAAAGCGGATCGCGCGCTCCGTCGCCTTCCACGCATAGGTATCCTCGGCCCGCACACCGGGGTCGAGCATCGTCTCCTGCTTACGCGATGCCAGCCGCGCGGCGTCGTCCGGCATCTCCTCGAGGAAGTTTCTCATGTCGTACCAGGTCCCGGGATCCCAGCCCGGCGAGGCCTCGCCGAGGCCGAAGTAGTCGCCGCCGTCGAGGTGGTACTTCCCGATGTAGCCGGCCAGGATACCCTGATCGTGGAGGCGCTGGCCGATCGTGCGGACATTGGCCCCGAGCGGCATGGAGTTGCCCCAGGCGCCGTTCGAATGCGGATACTGCCCGGTAAAGATCGCCGACCGCGCCGGCCCGCAGACCGGCTGGCAGGTGTAGGCACGCTCAAAAAGCAGACCGCGCGACGCGATGCCGTCGATGCCCGGCGTCTTCATGTCCGGGTGGCCGTAGCAGCCCACCATGTCGGTGCGCTGCGTATCGGTCATGATGAAAATCACCCGCCGCGGCCCACAGTTTTCCGTTCTCTGCTGACCTTTCCGTGCTGTCATATCTCAACCTCCTGGTGCATTCGCCGCCGTGACGGCGGCCTGCCTGCCATCTTGACCAGCCGGGGGGCAGCTGTCAACTTGACGCGCCGCACCCCGATCCCCACAATCTGGCCATGCGTGCCGCTAGCGGCCCTTTTCCTTTAAGCGAGGTGAAACACATGACCGAGTCCCCAGACGCCTCCCCGGCCACTTCCAGACAGCGCCCCAACATCCTCCTGATCCTCTCCGACGATCAGGGTGCCTGGGCTCTGGGCGCGGCCGGCAACGACGAGATCATCACGCCCGAGCTCGACCGCCTCGCCGCCCGCGGTGTGCGCTTCACGAACTTTTTCTGCGCCTCGCCCGTCTGCTCCCCGGCCCGCGCCAGCCTGATGACCGGCATGATCCCCTCCGCCCACGGCGTCGTCGACTGGCTGCGCGGCGGCAACGTCGACCGCGAAGCCATCCGGCATCTCGCGGGGCACCGGCACTATGAGGGGTATTTTGCCTCGGAAGACAGGGCCATCGGCTACCTCGACGGCCTCGAGACCTACACCGACATCCTCGCCCGCAACGGCTACGACCTGCGCCTCGCAGGCAAATGGCATCTGGGCGACAGTCTGCGCCCGCAGCACGGCTTCACCGGCTGGAGCACGATCCTGCGTGGCGGCTGCAACTACTATGGAGCCGACATCGTCCACAACGGCGAGAGCGGCTGGACGGAGGAGTACATCACCGACTGGATCACCGACCGCGCTCTCGAGAATCTGGATGAGCTGCTCGCCCGCCCGCAGGAGACACGAGCTCCCTGGTACCTCTCGGTGCACTACACGGCGCCGCACAGCCCCTGGGATTATGACCAGCATCCGGCCGACATCCGTGCACTCTATGATGACTGCCCCTTCAACTCTGTACCCGACCTGCCCTACCATCCCTGGCAGGTGGCCAGCGCGCCGATGGGCCGCGGCGAACGGCGGCGCGAGCTGCTGACCGGCTACTACAGCGCGGTGACGGCGATGGACCGCGGCATCGGGAAGCTCTTTGCACGCCTCGAGGCGGCAGGCGAACTCGACAGAACCCTCATCTTCTTCCTCGGCGACAACGGCATGAACATGGGCCACCACGGCATCTGGGGAAAAGGCAACGGTACCCGGCCCTTCAATCTCTTCGATACCAGTGTCAAGGTACCCGCCATCCTCGCCTGGCCGGCAGGCGGCATTCCGTGCGGTGAGATCGAAGACGGCCTCTGGAGCCAGTACGACTTCATCCACTCCCTCTGTGACTTCGCGGCGCTTGAGCATCGCCTGGACGGGCGCTCGGATCTGCCGGGCCGCTCCTTTGCCCCTACCCTTCTCTCTGCAAAGCCCGCCACCCCCGACGACCGTCCCCTCGTCGTCTTCGACGAATACGGTCCCGCCCGCATGATCCGCACCCGCCGCGACAAATATATCTGCCGGCATCCCTACGGACCCGACGAGTACTATGACCTAGAGGCCGACCCCGGCGAGGAACAAAACCGGATCGCCGACCCGGCGGCCGCCCCACGCATCGCCGCACTGCGGCGTGAGCTGGTCCGCTGGTTCGCCCGCTATGTCGATCCCGAGATCGATGCGGCGAAGGAGCCCGTCAGCGGCAGCGGCCAGTATGACCGCCCGGGCAGCCGCGGCAGCCGTGTGGACGTCTATGCCCCGCTGCCGCCGCGCATCAGCGAGATCGAGACGGAGGGGAAAGCATGACTGCCCCGCCACCTCTCGTCCCCTGGCGCGATGCCGTCATCTACCAGATCTACCCACGCTCATTTCAGGATTCCAATGGTGACGGTGTCGGTGACCTCAACGGCATCCGCCGCCGCCTGCCGGAGCTCGAACGCCTCGGCGTCGACTATCTCTGGCTCTCGCCCGTCTACGCCTCGCCAGGCGTCGACAACGGCTACGACATCTCCGACTACTGCACCATCGACCCGCTGATGGGAACACTTGAAGACATGGATGCCCTGATCTCCGAGGCCCGCAGCCGCGGTATCGGCATCGTGATGGATCTCGTCCTCAACCACACGTCGGATCAGCACCCCTGGTTTCAGGAAAGCCGTGACCCCGCCTCGCCGAAGCGGAGCTGGTACCACTGGCGCCCCTCGCCTCCCGGGCGGCCGCCGAACAACTGGACAGGCTTCTTCGGTGGCGGCTGCTGGACCCGCGACGACGGCCCCGGCGGCAGCGGCGATTCCTATCTGCACCTTTTCGCACCGGGCCAGCCTGATCTCAACTGGGCCGAACCCGCCGTTTTTGAGACTTTCGTGGATATCATCCGCTTCTGGACGGACCGCGGCATCGCCGGCTTCCGCCTCGATGTGATCAATGTCCTGTGGAAGGACAGCCTCGCCGACGGCCGCCGCCGTCTCATCCTGACCGGCAGCGAGCACTATCTCAGCCGCCCCCATCTCCATACCCTGCTGCAGCGCCTGCGACGCGAGGCCTTCGCCCCGGCCGGCGCTTTCACCGTGGGCGAGACCGTCTTTGTCGACCTCGAAGCCGCCCGGCAGCTGACCTCGCCCGAACGCGAAGAGCTCGACATGGTCTTCCCCTTCGAGCACATGGAGAGCGACCAGATCATCGTCAAGTGGCTCACGCGCCCCTTCCATCCCCGACGCCTCTTCACCGCGCTCAGGCGCTGGCAGGAGAAACTCGACTGGAACGCCCTCTATCTCGAGAATCACGACCAGCCGCGGCTGGTGCCACGCTTCGGCGATGCGCGCCGCTACCCGGTCCAGAGCGCCACTCTCTATGCCGTCCTTCTGCTGACCCTGCGTGGTACGCCGTTCATCTATCAGGGTCAGGAACTCGGTCTCTTCGGCCGTGACTGGGAGAGCCTCGATGAGCTCGAGGATGTCGAGAGCCATCAGGTCTACGGCGTGATGCGCAGTCTCGGTTTCCCGGCCCGCCTCGCCTGGTTCCTGATCCGGCTGAAAACACGCGACAACGCCCGCCAGCCCTACCCCTGGTCACCTGAACATGAAGGCGGCTTCACCGACGGCCGCCCCTGGCTGCGGCTGCACCGGGGCTACCGCGAGCACAACTATCCGGCCCAGGAGGGGCGGCCCGGCTCGGTGCTCGAGCAGTACCGCCTGCTGCTCGAGCTGCGCCGCCTGCTGCCGGTCCTGCGCGACGGCAGCTTCCGCTCCCTCTATCAGACCGGCCGCCTCTTCGTCTATGAGCGTCGTACGGCAGGTCCTCCCGCAGCGCGCGTCATCGTCGCCCTCAACGCCGGCAGCCGCCCCCTCGCCTTCCAGCGCAGCCTGGTGAGCCGTCTTCCCGGCCACCTCCACGTGATCTATTCGAACTATGACGGCGAGGTCGACAGCGTCGACCGCATCAGGCGCGCAGAGACGGATATGTTCACCGCCAATACCGACGGCCGACACCACTTCGCCTGGCGCCTGCGCCCCTGGGAGGCTGTCATCCTCGCCTGAACCGCCTGATCGATGCGGAAGCCTGTGCTGTGCAAGAATGCAGGCTTCCGCAGGGTTGATTGGATAAATATGCAAGAACATGCATGTTCCGTCCCCGATATTCATTCGAGTGCATAACTATTCGCCAAGCAGCCTCAAATACACGTCCGGCACCCTTGGGATGAGACTGTAGGACTGAGACAACCTGTCTGAAACCACGACATGGACCGCACACCGGAAAATGGAAGGAACACGTTTCGAGCTGTGCTGTGTACCCAACATTCAAGCAGCCCGCCACAGAGCGAAGAAGCGTCCCCTCCCGATACCGGTTACGAAGCGGATTGGGGATGAAATCGACTTTGCCCGACTGTTGGATGAACATATTCACCGGAATTCCAGGCAATGGGATATCATCCCTGGCGCTTTGCTTCATGCGCGGATCCTCTCGACCACGACAGATAACGGCAGGAGGCGTACCTGGGCGGGAAGCGGATGGCCGGCTGGGGCAGCCAGGCTCTGATAAATCCTGCCTGTCGCCAGTTCTACGACAAGAGCAAAGGCATCCATCGGGAGAAGACGGGATACGTGAGCTATGACATCCATGACCTGGACGATCCTGATTACAGGAAAGCGCTTATCCTTCTGGATCTCCTCAAACTCGACTATGTCAAGCTCACGGAGCGTCTGTGGGCGCACGCATGGTGTTGCCACCAGGGAACCGTCTGCCCTTTTTTAGATGACAGCGATGAAAGGAAGCAATGTCGTGCCCAAAGTGCGCGTGTCTGACTGCATCCGCAGACAAACAAGCTCATGCAGCCATTCACGGACAGGAAATACGAAAGCTCGTCAACGACCCCAGCGGATGCATGATACTTTGACAAAATGGGGGTGCACGTCAAGCATGTCGGGAAGCGGTTGAACATGCCAGGAGCACGGCTGGCAAGGGAAAAAGCAGCTGGCGGACTTCTGGTGGTCAAAACGAAGAGTTTTCCAAAATATAATTTGGATTACTCGCTATCTTGACCACAAAGAGGCCGTTTCTGGTCAAAACGAGGAGTTTTCCAAAAAACCATTTGGATTACTCGCTATCTTGACCACAAAGATGGGCGCGCCGCTGCGTGGCGCGCAGCTTGTCGGAATCTCCTTATCGGAATCACCTTTATCACACGGCATCAGAGCAACAGAACCTGAATCGCTTTACAATTCCCTTGCATGTGCCAGGCCGTGCCTGTCAGCCTCGTCGCCCGCTATCTTATTGCACTTCATTCACATTCCAGCAGTTTGTATGACTGATCGCTACCCAGGCAACGGGAGAAGGGATCTTCCATAGCTTGCATGCCTGCTGCGTTAAAACTCCGGTGTTTCAGGAGTTTGAGGAAGGCTCGAACAGACCATACTCGTCCGACAAATATGACGTGCACTCCCAAAATGGAATGTAAAAGAACTACAGGATGCCGGGCGTGTGCTCAAAAGCTGCGGAAGATCGAATAATCGCATACCCAGGCAGCCTTCTGCATGAAAAAACCGGCCCGGACAGCAGGGACACGGCTGAAGCAGGGCAAAACCTCCAGAGCACAAACGATGCACACCGGTCTTCGGAACAAAAGAACCTCTGCCTCCCCACCGGACTTTGCTGTCATCTGCCTCAGAGGATGCCGCACGAAGCACTTGAACCTGTTCTTTCAAGCATTCCGTCCCGCCTCTCCGCCTCATTTCAGCACCCCTGCCTGCCGTCCACTCCGAGTGCTAAGATATTCTCCGGTAAATACTTCAGGCTCAGGCTGGAAAAACCGCCCGGCTCGAGCCGGCTAAAAAAGGATTTTCACGATGGATACATCCCGTCTCGACACCTATGCCGAACTCCTCGTCCACGGCGGCCTCCACATCCGCCGGGGCCAGAAGCTCGTCATCCGCAGTTCAACCGGCCAGGCCCCGCTCGTCCGCGCCGTCGCCGCCGCAGCCTACGCCGCCGGCGCCGCCACCATCCGCATCGACTGGAACGACCAGGCAATCGAGCGCCTCGCCTGGCTCCACGAGAGCGAAGACCGGCTCGCCGAGATCGAGCCCTGGTGGCTCGCCCGCCAGGCCCAGGACGCCGACCAGGCAACTGCGATCCTCTACCTCAACGACAGCGACCCCGAAGGCCTCGCCGACGTCGACAGCCAGCTGATGATGCGCGTCCGCCAGCGCCGCTTTCCGGTGATCAAGCCGATCATCGAACGCTCCGAGAACCGCTACGTCTGGGTGATCGCGGCAGCCGCCTCGCCTGCCTGGGCCGGGCGCGTCTATCCCGACCTCACGCCCGAAGCCGCCACCGCCAGGCTCTGGGAGCGCATCCTCGAGAGCGTCCACATGCAGCCCGACGATGACGGTGCCACAGCCGCAGCCCGTTGGAACCGCCACCAGGCGCGCCTCGCCGAGCGCGGCCGGCGCCTGACGGCCCTCGGTCTCGTCGAGGTGCGCTACCGTTCCGCAAACGGCACGGATTTCCGCTCGGGCCTCATCCCCGGCGCCCTCTGGATGGGCGGCGGCGAAACCACCCTCGACGGGAAGCCCTTCAGCCCCAACATGCCGACCGAAGAGATCTTCACCTCTCCCAGACGCGGCGACGCCGATGGCTGGCTGGTCGCGACGAAGCCCCTCTCCCTGAGCGGCCAGCTCGTTGACGACTTCCGCATCCGCTTCGCCGACGGCAGGGCTGTCGAATGGACCGCCGGCAGCGGCCAGGATGCCCTTGACGCCCTCATCGCCCTCGACGAAGGCGCTGCCTTTCTCGGCGAACTCGCCCTCGTACCGCAGTCCTCCCCGATCCAGCAGGCCGGCATCCTCTTCCACAACACCCTCTTCGACGAAAACGCCTCCTGCCATGTCGCCCTCGGGCGCGGCTTCTCAAACCTCCTGCCAAACCACGAGAAGCTCAGCAAAGAAGAACAGACCGCCCTCGGCCTCAACGACTCCATGACCCATGTCGACTTCATGATCGGCAGCTCCGATCTCGCTGTGGACGGCGTCCTGCCCGACGGCAGTCTGATCCCGATTCTGCGCGACGGCGAATGGGTCGGTGACTTCGCCTGAGCCCGGCGGCGCAGGCGCTGCCTCCCGCCACAGTCAGCCAAGTCCAGAAGCCATGACCCGTACCATCCAGCTGCCGGCTACGACAGGCCCCTGCCTCTGGGTCCATCTCAGCGCCGGAGACAGCGACCCGGCAGAGCTCGACCGCCTGACCACAGACTGGCAGCTCCCGCCTGACTGCCTCGCTGCTGTCCTTGATCCCGATGCCGTGGCCCGCCATACAGCCGTCGACGGCGGCCCGCACGTCATTTCCCTGCTGCATCCGGTGGCGCTCGCACCGGACGGTCTCTCCTGGGCGACGCGCCTGCTTGTCATCGCCTGGTGGCCCGGGCGCGACCGTATCCTGACCGCTGCAGCCGCGACACCGCCTTTCCTCGAGGAAATCATCACCGCCGCCGAAGATCTCGAAACACCCGCCATTCCCGCCCTGATCATGGAGATCGCGGAAGCCACTGCCCGCAGCTTCATCCGCGTCACCCGCGCGATCGACACAGAGCGCAGCCTGCTGGTCGCCCGTCTCGCCCACTCGACCGGCATCGACAACCTCATCCGCCTCTCGCAGCTGCAGACCTCACTCGTCTACTTTGATACGGCCGTGGCCGAAAACCACCCGATCTACCGCCGTCTCGAAACACAGCCGCTCTCTGCCGCGCCGGAACAGCGTTTCAACGACCGGCTCACGATCCTCCTGAACACCAGTTATCAGGCCGAGAAGATGGTACACCAGTCAGCGACCATGCTCGCCAATCTCAACGCCACCTACAGCGGCATCGTCAGCAACCGCCTCAACGTCACCATGAAGCGCCTGACCGCTCTCACCATCATCCTGACGGTCCCCACCATCATCGGCGCCTTCTGGGGCATGAATGTCGCCCTGCCCTTCGCCGATCACCCGCTCGCCTTCGTGGCACTGCTCGTCCTCTCACTCCTTCTCTGCCTGCTGATTGTCTTCCTGCTGCAGCGGCGCGACCTGCTCTAGAAATGAATTCTCATATGCAAAGCACCTCCCCTCACCGTCTCCACCGCCTCATCATCCTCGCCGTCATCCTGTTCTTCACAGCGAGTGCCATCGCCATCACCGTCCTGCTCCTCCAGGCACCGGTCACCCCGCCTCCCGGTGTTCACCCCGCCCCGAAAACCCGCGGTGCCTACACCATCCATCTGGCTCAGGCGCTCGCCGGCATCATCCTGACACCGCTCGCCGGCCTTCTCGACCGCCGCAGCCGCCTCGCCATCCCGCCCCTCCCCCGCTCCCTCTTCGCCATCTTCCTCCTGTGCGCGCTCGGCCTCGGCTCCGCCTGGAGCCTGTGCGAAGTCATCGCCGGCTGGGACAAGCTGCTGCATGCATCCTCGGCTGCCCTGCTGACACTGCTGGGAGCCGGACTTCTGCACAGCCGCCTCCCGAACGGCAAGACCGACATCGGACGCACCACGACGGCGGGCTTCTGTTTCGCCGGTACGGCCGGGGTTTTCTGGGAATTCTTCGAGTTTCTCGTGGACAGTCTGCTGGGCCTGAACTCCCAGCGTTTCCGGGCGCCGGACGGCACGGCACTTTGTGGTCAGGCCGCCCTGCTCGACACGATGGGTGACCTGCTGACCAACACGCTGGGTGCCCTTGGCATGGCGCTTATCCTCACCCTGCTCTTCCGACACGACAGCCGCCGGATTGACAGTCTGCTTCCGGGCATCCGTCCCGCCCGTTCCAGCCTCTCCTGACCTGTCACACAAATCCGGGCGAAAAGACGGCTGTCCGCTCAGTGGACAGCCCGGAACACCTGTCAGCAGTAAAGAGCCCGGCTGCGATGTCTCTTTCGCACCGGGCTCCTGTCATACTTGAACCTGCATGAACTCAGGGGATTTCATAACTGCATTTCGTAAATTCCCAGCCCCCAACCTCGAACTTCTTTTCCGTGAACGGTCTGGCCAGCTGCCGCGTCTCAATAAATTCATCGGTTACACAGACAAACAACTGCCTGTCATCCTGATCCACCAGATAGTATGCTCTGTCAGCGCTCTTAACATCGTTGATGGTCTGCGGAACGCCAAACGGTGCAGCGAAAACGAAACCGAGCACATTATCAATGATCTTTTCATTCCGGGTCAGCTTCTGTTTTGCGATCAGAGGGCGGATACGGGCCTCCGGGAATTTCTCGCGGATGAGGCGATCCTTCTTCTTTTTCCTGCTCCCGGTTCCATAGTCTGACAAATCAACCGCCTCACGCAGCACGTATGCATCGACCGTCTCTCCTCCATCCAGCAGATAGTCGACGCTCACATTGAGAAGCCCGGCCAGCGATTTCAGATTGTCCACATCGGGAAGGCCCTTGCCCGACTCCCACTTGGCCACGGCAGACCTCGAGACACTCAGCTTCTCAGCCAGCTGTTCCTGTGTCAGTCCACAACGTTTGCGCGCGTCCTGAAGCTTTTCACCTAATGTCATGTTTCGTTCCTCCGGCATTGGGATTTGAGCATCATTCTAGAGAGAGGACATTCGCTGACCATAAACTACACGTGGCGGGCGTGTTACTCTCCGTAACACGCCCTTTTATTCGGTGATTTTTCCGGCAGGCCACACACATGACCGCCGGAACGCTCCGCAGCCGACTGCTCAGGGCAGGCGTCGCGCCAGCCCGACGACGAGTTCAGCGGCGACACGGGCGGAATCGGACTTGTTGGCCTCGTAGGTCGATTCGGCGGCATCATCGGCGAGGTCGGAGATGGAGCGGATGACGAGGCAGGGCAGTTCGTTCATGTAGCAGACCTGGGCGACGGCGGCCGATTCCATGTCGGCCGCGAGAGCCCCCGTAGCCGCTACGATCTGCTGACGCCGCTCGTTCGAGGCCACGAACTCGTCCCCAGTCGCGATGCGGCCGACGCGGCAGCGGATGCCGCTGATACTGCCGGCGGCGAGCTTCTCTTCCAGAATCTCCGCGGCGAGGTCGACCAGATCGTGGTCACTCGCGAAGACATTCGCGAAGGGGCGGTAGGCGAGCAGCAGCTCGGAGGGGAAATCGTGGTAGACCAGCTCGCGGCCGAGCACGACGTCGCGCGGAGCGAGGCTGTGATCGAGGCCGCCGGCGATGCCGCAGTGCAGGACCATGGCCGGCTCGACCGCATCGATGATGAGCTGGGCGGAGCGGGCGGCGTTGACCTTGCCGATGCCGCAGTCCGTCAGTGTCAGCTCATGGCGGCCGATTGCGCCGCTCACCAGGATCTGACCGGCATGTCGGCGTTCCGTAACATTTTGCAGGCGCTCGCGAATGGCTTCAAGTTCCAGATCCATGGCGGCGATGACGGCGATGCGCATAGGAGAACTCCTCTTCTCGGGACTTGGCTGTTCCCGCAACATAATGTGGCGAAGCTATGGTATCATGCGACGATTTGTCAGTCCGCACGCACCATTAAGGGATTCAAGGGAGGGTTCCATGGAGCAAAGTAAGAAAAACGTCGTCGGCTATCTGCCCGACGAGACACCGCCGCCGGCGAAGCTCATCGTCTTCGCCCTGCAGCAGATCCTGGTCATGTTTCCTGCCACCGTTCTGGTCGCGATTCTGACCCGCTTCGACATCGCCACCACCATCTTCGCCAGCGGTTTCGCCACCATCTGCTTCCTGCTGATCACGAAACGCCAGATTCCGCTGTACTACGGCTCGAGCTTTGCCTATATCGCCGCCATAACCGGCCTGATGGCGAGCCAGCAGGCGCTCGGCGTGAGCGAGGTCGACTCCATCCGCATGGCGCAGTTCGGCATCATGATGAGCGGTCTGGTTTCGATCGGCATCGGCCTCATCATCAAGCGCAGCGGCCAGCGCTTCATTGAACGCGTTCTGCCGCCGACCATCACCGGCCCGATCGCCCTGGTCATCGCGATGTCGCTGGCCAAGAACGCCCTCGACAACGCAGCCGGCGGCGGCCAGCTGCTCGCGGCGCTCGGAGCCAGGGATATGACCGGTATCGAAGGTTTCGCCGACCTCGGCGCCCTGAGCAATTACGTCTCCGCCAACTGGGCCGTCGCCCTGATCACGCTGGTGGTGACCATCCTCTTCTCGGTCTATCTGAAGGGAACGCTGAGCCAGCTGCCGATTCTCTTTGGCATTCTGGTCGGCTATGCCGTCGCCACGGTGGTGACCCTCGCGACGCCCTGGAAGCTGATCGACTTCGCCGCCATCGCGAACGCAAACTTCATCGCGGTGCCGCGCTTCACGCTGCCGTCGCCGAACATGGCGGCCGTCGCCGCGATCATGCCGATCGCCCTGGCCACGGTGCCGGAGTCCACCGCGCATCTGTTCCAGCTTGACATCTATGTCAACGAACTCGCCCGGCGCAAGGGCTCGAAGAAGACCTACTCAATCGGCGACAAGCTCGGCCTGAACCTGATCGGCGACGGCGTCGGCGACATCGTCTCGGCGGCGATCGGCGGCCCCGCCGGCACCAACTACGGCGAGAACATCTCGACCATGGCCATCACCCGCAACTTCTCGACCTCGGTTCTGATCGCAGCCAGCATCATCACCATGCTCCTGAGCTTCTCCGGCACCCTGTCGACGCTGATCAACTCGATCCCGCAGGCCGTCATCGGCGGCATCTCGATCTACCTCTTCGGCGTCATCGGCGCCCAGGGCATCGCCATCATGATCAGCCAGAAGGTCGACATGTTCGACAGCCGCAACCTCGCCGTGATCTCCACCATCCTGATCATCGGCATCGGCGGCTCCTACATCAACAACGGCATGATCCCGATGTTCGGCATCGAAATGCCGGCCATCGCCACCGCCTCGGTCTTCGGTATCATCCTGAATCTGGTCCTCAGCTTCGGACATGCGAAGCAGGCCGGCCACAACACCGCTGAGTAAACGCGCTCTCACAGAGATCATCGATCAATGGCGGCCGCCCGTTAACCGGGTCGGCCGCCTCTTTCCCGCCGCCGGAGCAGAACATCACGTGTCAGGACGGGGAAAACACGAAGCGAAGGCAGCGCTCGGTAACGTGGGTAGAGTATGCAGTGCACAGAAAAGCAGGTTGTGCGCACATTTCCGTGTACAACCTGCATTTTTGTGCGTAAACGGAGCTGTTTTGCTCAAAAAGTCGACTTGTACACGTTCTTTTGTGTACAAGTCGATTTTTTGCTCACCAGCCCTCTATGCATAAGGCAAAATGCGCAGCCGGCAGCGCCTCCCAGGCGCCGTCTCAGCGCTCGAGCACACCGTCCAGCACCGCCCGCCGCATCGGCAGCCCGCGCTCCCAGTGTGTGCGCAGGGTCACGGTCCGCACCTCCGCCGCACTCTCCTCGATCGATGTCATGATGTCGAGGGCGTGCAGGATCTGCTCGCCGTTCGCGCGCCAGGGCCGCCCGGAACGCAGCGCCGCCGCCATGTCCGCGAGCCCCAGGCCACGGCTGTTCTCTGCATAATCAAAGAGCAGCGGCACGTCATACCACTCATTCTGTCCCCGCCGCAGGATGCGCACCGGACCGCCGAAGGTATTGGGATCCGGCACCATGATCGTCCCCTCACTGCCGAAGACATGGAAGCCCGCCTGCTCGTTCCAGACCGTGTCAAACGTGGTCGTCAGCGTCGCCAGTGCCCCGGAGTCAAACTCCAGAATCGCATGCAGATCCGTGAAGACCTCGACATCGATTACCGTGCCCGAGAGCGGCCGGCTCGTAATCAGGCGCCTGGCGAAACTGCGCTTCGCCCGCGCCGTCACCGTCTTCACCCCGCCGAGCAGATTCATCAGCGCCGTCACATAGTAGGGCCCCATGTCGAGCATCGGCCCGCCGCCGCGCTGATAGTAGAAGGCCGGATCCGGATGCCAGCTCTCATGGCCGCGGCACATCATCGAACAGCGGGCACCGACGACCTCGCCGATATAGCCGTCGTCAATCAGGCGGCGCACGGTCTGGATGCCGGCACCCATGAAGGTGTCAGGCGCACCGCCGAGGCCGAGGCCACGGGCGGCGGCGAGGTCGAAGAGGGCTTTGCCTTCAGCGAAGTTCACGCCCAGCGGCTTCTCGCTGTAGACCCATTTGCCGGCCTCGAGGGCCCGCCGCGTCACCTCATAGTGCTCGTAGGGGCGCGTCAGGTTCAGCACCAGTTCGATCTCGGGATCGGCGAAGACATCCTCGTCGCGGGCATGGACAACCGGCACACCCCAGGTTTCAGCGGCCTTCTGCGAGCGTTCGGGGATCAGGTCACAGACCGCCCGGACTTCGATATCCCGGAAGCGCTGCGTCAGGTTCTTCAGATAGATGCCGCTGATATCACCGACCCCGACAAAGCCCACACGCAGCGGATCGTTCACGATGCTTTTGCTGTCTGCCATACATGCCACCCCCATCAGTACATCTTCAGTTCGCTCAGGAAGGGCGTGACATCCAGCCCGCGCTCCCTGGCGATCCGGCGTCCCTCACCGGCCCAGAGCAGGCCGCGGCGCATCAGCTCATTCGCCTCGGGCGCCTGGTCGAAGACATCATCATGATGGCCGAGCGAGCAGTAGAAAACACGGCCAAGCCCCCAGAAACGCGTCCAGGCAACGGGGATGTCGACGGCCCTGTTCGCGGTGTTATAGTAGGCCACCCGTGGGAAGCGCGTTGACGCCAGTACCTCGTTTGCCGGATCGACATGCAGGTAGTACTGCTCCGAGCAGATGCGAAAATTCTGGAGCCCATCGGTAATCGGGCTCGAACCATGGTGGATGACCACCTCATACTCGATGCCGTCACCGCCGGGATGACTGACCCACTGGCCGCCCGTCATGAACTGCCACTCAACGTTGTCGCGGAAGGCATCACACATGCCGCCATGCGCACCCGCGAGGCCGCAGCCCTCGCCGACCACCGTTGAGATGTTGCGCATACGCTCGTGGCTGAGTTCACCCATGGTCCAGCAGGGCACAATCAGGTCGAGCCCGCGCAGGGCTTCAATGTCATCCAGATCTGCCTGGTCCTCTGTAATCGTCACCTCGTAGCCGGCCTCTTCGAGCATGCGCCCGAAGCGCTCCGAGACCAGTACAGGCTCATGCCCGTCCCAGCCGCCGCGGAAAATCAATGCCTTCTTCATGCACCAACTCCTCCTTCTTCGCTGTCTTCTCCCGCCGCAGTCCTCCGCAGCTCAGTCGCCAAAGGCCGCCTGATCCGGCGCCGGGCTCGAGCGGCGCTCGAGCTGCGGGAAGCGATGCTCGATCGCCGCCAGCGAGATTTCGACATCCTCATGCACCTCGTCCGGGCTGTAGGCGCCGAGCGTAATCATGTCCCGCTCGCGGATGGTGTTCCACGAGAAGGTCAGCCCCACAAAGGGCGTCACCCGCCCCGCCGCCATCGACTTGATCGTCATAACCGGCTTTTTCGCATTCCGGATGATGGCGGCCACCGTCTCGATCTCAACCTGCATCAGGAAGCCCATGCAGTTATAGATCTGAATATAGGTCTCGACGTCATAGCCCTGTTCGTCGCTGTAGACGATGAGCTCCGGCATGTGCGCCGACAGTCCCGGCCGCATGCCCGCCTGGCGGATCATGTCGGTGTAGTCGCCGAGCCGCACAATCTCATGGGTGTTTTTGTTCACGAGCTGTTCCGCACTGGAATGATGAATCAGGCAAAAGGCGGAACCCACCTGGGCACTCGCCCTGATCGCCGCCTCGGCCTCACGTCTCCCCGCCGCCGTGTCGTCAACATTGAGGATCGGCGTGTCGACCAGAATCAGCTTCTTCCCCGTCCGCTCCTCGAAGAGACGAATGCCGTCGATGATGATCTGATTCTGGCTGATCGGCCCCATGATCGTGTCGATCCCGTATTCCATGTAGGCATCTAGAATCGGCTGAAAGGACTCCGCCCGACTGTAGCGGTCCCGGATCATCTGATCCTGGGAGACACTGCGATGGCTGAAGCCGAGCATCCAGTTGGTGCCGATGATCATGCGTGACAGCGACAGGCCGCCTACGGTTGTTCTGGGAAACATCAGTTCTCTTCCTCCTCAACTCTCTGCTGCGGGACATTCCCGCCCGCGACAATCAAGTATTATTCTGCCTTAATTAAGGGAGTTCTGTAAATGCCATGGCAGAGTATGGCACAGGCAAAGCAGAAGCTGCCGACCGCTTCACCTCACGCTACACGTCCGGCACCCTTGAGATGAGACTGCGGGAATGAGACAACCTGTCTGAAACCACGACATGGACCGCACACCGGAAAAGGGGCAAAACGAAGAGAAATCCAAAAAAGGATTTGGATTACTCGCCATCTTGACCACAAAGGGGCCATTTTTGGTCAAAACGAAGAGTAATCCAAAAAGAGATTTGGATTACTCGCCATCCTGACCACGAAGGGCACCGAGGCCGGGTGTGTCGGAACCACCTTTATCACGACTTCAGAGCAACAGAACCTGAATCGCTTCACAAACTCCTTGAAAGTGCCAGATCGTGCCTGTCAGCCTCGTCGCTCGCTATCCTATTCCTAATACTCTCGTTCCGGCAGTTTTTGAGGCTGGCCGCGACGCGGGTAATGGGAAAAGAGATCTTCCATATGCCTTCATGCAGACTGCGCTAAACTCCGGTGTTTCAGGTGTTTAAGGAAGACTCAAAAAGGTTTTGCTCGTCCGACTAATATGATATGCACCCCCAAAATGGAACCTAAATAAACTCCAGGGTGCCGGATGTGTGCCATGTGGCACCCGATCCGCCGCTTCCGGGCCATAAACGCGAAACCGCCGCCATCCTTATCCAGGACGACGGCAGTCGCATGGCGTATCGATCAGGAGCAATCAGTGACCGAAGAGCGCAATCAGGATGCCGGCGGCCACGGCTGAGCCGATGACCCCTGCCACGTTCGGGCCCATGGCATGCATCAGCAGGAAGTTGCCGGGATTGGCCTTCTGGCCTTCGATCTGGCTGACGCGGGCGGCCATCGGCACGGCAGAGACGCCGGCCGAGCCGATCAGGGGATTGACCTTTCCCTTCGTCAGGACATACATCAGCTTGCCGAGAAGCACGCCGCCGACGGTGCCAAAGGCAAAGGCCACCAGGCCGAGGGCGATGACCTGGAGAGTCTCGACAGCGAGGAAGGTATCGGCCTTCGCCGTCGCACCGACCGTCAGACCGAGGAAGATGGTGACGATGTTCATCAGGGCATTCTGCGCCGTGTCATTAAGGCGCTCGACCACGCCGCTTTCGCGGAAGAGGTTACCGAGCATCAGCATACCGATCAGGGGAGCCGTCGAGGGCAGCAGCAGCACCACAAAGACCGTGACAATGATCGGAAAGAGTATGCGCTCGAGCTTCGAGACCTGCCGCGGCATGGTCATGACGACCTCGCGCTCCTTCTTCGTCGTCAGCGCCCGCATGATCGGCGGCTGGATCATCGGGATCAGTGCCATGTAGGAGTAGGCGGCGATCGCGATAGGCCCCAGCAGGTGCGGCGCCAGCTTGGCGGTTGTAAAGATGGCGGTCGGGCCGTCGGCTCCGCCGATGATGCCGATAGAAGAGGCCTCCTGAGGTGTAAAGCCGAGCAGGTTGGCAACCGTGAAGGCGAAGAAGATGCCGAACTGCGCCGCGGCTCCGAGCATCAGGCTTGAGGGGCGCGAAATCAGGGGGCCGAAGTCCGTCATCGCACCCACCCCCATGAAGATCAGCGAGGGATAGATGCCAAGCTTGACACCCATATATAAGTAATAGAATAATCCGCCCTCATCATGCGAACTCATCTGCCCGAGAGGCAGATTGGCCATCAGGATGCCAAAGGCGATCGGCAGCAGCAGCAGGGGTTCGAACTTCTTCGCGATAGCGAGGTAAAGCAGGACACCTGCCACCACGAGCATGAGAGCGCTGCGCCAGTCGAGCAGCGCGAAGCCGGATTCGTGTACGATGCGATCCAGTGCGTGCGTGAACATCAGGCACCTCCCCTGGGCTTGTGGAAGCTCTGCATGATGCGGCCGAGGATCGCAACCACGAGCCAGATGGACGCGAGCGCGAGAAAGACCACCAGCACGGAGAAGGCCGTGACGGCGAGCGACTCACTGAGATCCAGTTTCGCCGGCGGTTCGTAGGTCAGCCTTGTGACCCAGGTCACCAGCACTGTCAGCCAGGCGGATCCGGATATGTTCATGGAAACCTCCCATATTTGACAGCTCTTTGGCGAGCCGCCACGCAGTGTTGTGCCCCGCTGCTGTCGCACCGGGGCATCAAGCACTGCCAGAATAGACAATCGAAGCTATTCTAGCAAAAGATCAGAAACACGGCATTTCATGATCTGTACGAAAACGTACCAGAATATGCCTCCCTTGACGAAAAGAATCAGAGTTCCACCTCATCACGGCGCTCAAAGACAGCCTCGATCTCGACGCAGATGCCGCCGGGCAGCTGGTTGACGCCGATGGCCGAGCGCGAGGGCAGGCCGTCGGCCTCGCCGAAGACATCCAGCAGCAGCTGCGAGGCACCGTTCATGACCGCCGGCTGCTGCTCGAAGTCATCCGCCGAGCGCACAAAGCCCAGCAGCTTCACGAAGCGGATGCTGTTGAGGTCGCCCGTCTCCCGCTCGATGATCGCGAGGATGTTGAGCATCGACAGTTTGGCGGCCTCCTGGGCCTCCTCGATCGTCAGGTCGGCACCCACGGCGCCCGTGACCGCAGGCCCGTCCACCCGCGTCGGGCCAACGCCCGAGCACCAGGCGAGACCACGGCCAAAAGTGCGGATCGGTGTATAGAGTCCGCCGCGCGGCGGAGGCTCAGGCAGTTCCAGACCCAGTCTGGCGAGATTGGCGTATACGTCTTTCATTCCATGACTCCTCTCGGGGCGCCTTCGGGGACGCCTGTCTTTTTCTCATCTTAACTCACGTTCATCACAGGCCAGAGGCTCTTCGTGACGCGCGGAAATCGGCCAGCGGCCGGCGATGCTCTTGCAGCCGAGATCGAGCGCAAGGCGATTTTCACGTGGCCTGCTGATCACGCGCGTCTGCACATATGCGGCGGGGATGAAGCCCGGTTCTGGATTCTTCGCGGCATGGGAGGCAAAGGACGGCATTCCGCCCGCCAGCACGAGCCCGGTTCCCAGGCCGAGTTCTTCTGCCATCGCTTCCTTAGACCGGCTGCCGGCATTATCCCATGCTTTTCCATATGATGCTCAGGCACCGCGCTGTGGAGCTGCAGCACAGGGCAGGTTAAAGCGGCCGGAAAAGATTAAAGCAAATTAATAAATGATCTTTATTATCTTGGGCGAATAACACAATTATTCCCTTCTTTCACTGTCATTCAACTGCAATAATGGACAAATTATGATCTTTCTGTTATAGTTTCGTACCAAAGTACCAGCAGCTCCTCTTTCGCTGTCTTTGTGCACTCCGGCACATGAGTTTGGCTACGGGAGGAGCAGTTTACTTGGACAAGTGCCGCCGCTCGGGGTTCCCTGAAGTCCCGAAACACAGTACGCCAGCTGTCTCTGGCAGAATCATGACCGTATGAACTCAGCCAAACAACATATCCGTGATGTCTACGAGCAGCTCACCACAGTCGAACGGAGCATAGCCGCGTACTTTCTTGGCAATGAAGAGCAGCGGGATTTCTGCCAGCGCAGCGTCGCGAATCTGCTGTATGTTTCCGAGGCATCACTCTCTCGTTTTGCACAGAAATGCCAGTATAAGGGCTATCGTGAATTTGTCTGGCACTACGAGCACGATCTCGCACGGCGCGCAGCCCTCGCCGGTGATCCAGCCGCCCCGCTTCACAGCCTGCGCGACGACTGGCAGTACCAGCTGGAACAGACGCTCGCCGGTGCCGACGCCGACCAGCTGCGGCAGATCGCTCTGCAGCTCGAGCAGGCACGGCTCATCTATGTCTTCGGCAGCGGCTATGCCGGCCTGGCCGCCCGAGAATTCGAGCTGCGCTTTCTGCACCTCGGCCTTTCCGTCCAGGCCATCACGACAGGCGGGGACATGCCTCTGCGGGCTGCGCTCTCCACGGAGAAAGATGTGATCATAGCTCTGGCGCTGGAAGAGCAGTTCCCGGAACTTGAAGCCGCGCTGGAGCTGGCGCTTGAGCGCGGTGCCTTTACGCTGCTCGTCTCGGCGGAGCCCGATTTTGCTGAACGGGTGACGGTAGATGAGTGCATATTGCTTGGCAGAGGGCGAAAAAAGGGCCACGGCATCGAACGCTCTCCACAATTTCCGCTGCTGCTGGTCATAGATTCACTCTATGCTATGCTGCAGCATAATGGATAGAACGAATGAATAAGGCAATTCACTCTAATAAAGCCGGGCAATCCGCACATGTCAAAAGGTCGATACTTGTGCATATTGCCATGAATCGAGGGGAAGCTTTCGGTTTCTCTCCAGTTCGGCAACGGCTTGTGAAAGTACTTCCTGTTTCATTTTGTTTCTTTGACCCAATCCGCCGGCAGACCTATGCTTCCGTTAGTCTTGTTGATCAGATTGTTGACACATCTTTAACGATGAATTAGCTGCCCTGTCTAGGCAATCTGACAACCAGCCGCTAGAAAAGGAGGAGCCCAATGAACGTAACCGAATCCTCAGCTTCGAATGGGGCGGTGAACAAGAAGTTGCGGCAGAGATTCCGCTCACGAGACCTGCAGTTGTTCACGCTGACCATTCCGACCACAGTCTGGTACATTCTTTTCACGTACCTGCCCATGTTCGGCATTCTGCTCGCGTTCAAGAACTATCTGCCGATCAAGGACGCCAACTTCTTTACCTCTCTGATAAAAGCGGAGTGGACAGGTTTTGATAACTTCAAGTACCTCTTCCTGACACCCGACGCTTTCATCATCTTCCGTAACACGATTGTCTACAACGTGTTCTTCATCCTGATCGGCCTCGCCCTGTCGGTCGCGATGGCACTGATGATCTCCGAGCTGCATTCGAAGCGGCTCCAGAAGGTCACGCAGACGATGATCTTCATGCCCTACTTCCTGTCCTGGGCAGTTGTCAACTACTTCGTCTACGCCTTCCTGTCGCCCACGCGTGGCCTGCTCAACAACATTCTCGGCACGCCGGGCTATCAGTGGTACATGGAGCCGAAATACTGGCCCTTTATCATCATTGTCCTGAACATCTGGAAGGGCATCGGCTACAGCATGGTCGTCTATCTGGCGTCGATCACCGGTATCGACCAGGAGCTCTATGAGGCGGCGATGATTGATGGAGCGAGCAAATGGCAGCAGTGCCGCTACATCACCATCCCGATGCTGCAGAACATCGTCCTCATCCTCCTGATCATGAACGCAGGTTCGATTCTGCGCTCGGATATAGGTCTCTTCTACATTGTTCCCCGTGGCAGCGGCCCGCTGGCCGATGTCACCCAGACAATCGACGTTTATGTGTATAACGGACTTATGGGTCGCAACAACCTCGGCTTCTCGGCAGCGGCCGCCCTGTTGCAGTCTGTCTTCGGCATGATCCTGATCCTGTCCACCAACGCGTTGGTGAAGCGCATCAACGACGAGAGCGCTCTGTTCTGAGAAAGGAGTCGACGACATGGCAGCCGAACAGAAAGAGTAT
>JASGUU010000073.1 GCA_030057555.1 Bacillota bacterium
TCAGCGGAAGAACTGCTGGACTGATCGCCTGTGCTTTCTGTGGTCATATTCGGCGATGTCGTCGTGCCGCAGGCAACAAGCGGGAGCAGCAGGCTGATACTGAGGAGAAGGAGGATGGTGCGCTGGCGAGTCTTTACAAACATACTTGAAATCTCCTGACATTCAGGGCACAACGGCAGATGTGCCCTGCGAATTTGTTTATATGCGAAGAACACAGCCAGTTGTCAGATGGCTGTGTTCTTCGTCATGCTGGATCAGGACCGGCAGCGTTTACGCTCAGTCGACTCTGATCTAATTGGAGCCAATATATGTCAGAACCGACAGGGAGCCGGAGCTGGTATACATAGAGTGGCTGGCGTACATGGAGTGAGCCCTGCTGCCGGGAGGGAATGTGGCGGAAACAGCCGCCAGGTCCAGGCCGGAATGGGTAAAGTAGACGGTGTAGACGACACCTTCCTTAACATACCTGGCATAGCCACGAATGACATGGGAGCCGGCATGTGGAGCACTGCTTGTGGTTCCTCCGCTGAACCCGGAGTCATCCATGAAGATGTTGCCCACCATCCTGACATCTTCAAGACTGCCGGATTCACTGGTTTTGCCCGGTCCAGACGGCCGGATATCCTGTGCATGCATGCTGAAGGCTGGGAAAACAAGGATGGCTGCCAGAATGATAACGGAGAGACAAAACCTGATATTTCGTGAGTTCATCTTGATTTCCTCCTTTGGATACTCTTGAGCCTGAAAATCAGCGATTGCTGTTCATGACAAGTATATGTCATTTTGTCGGGGGGGGGGAGGGCGTATGTACAAGCACATCGATTTTTGGACGCATGGCTCTGGTGGGACTGACAAAGACGGCCGGGTGAACTGCCTGAGAGCGGACTGGCTTGTTGCAGTATGTATAGTAGGCTTAAGACAAAGACCTGCGGAGGTATGACCCATGACAAAAGCAGCTGACCGATCCGGTGATGCAAACGCCATTACCCGCAACTACTTTGATCGCATTCTGCTCGAGCTGCGCCACATCGGCGCGGTACAGCCCGACACCAGCTTCCAGCTTTACGGACAGAAGTTTCGCACACCCATCATGATGGCGGCTCTCTCCCATCTCAACAGCTGCCATCCGGACGGCCTGGTCGAGATGGCGCGCGGCGCGAAGCTCGCAGGTGCCGTCAACTGGGCGGGCATGGGCGAAGTTGATGAGCTGCGGCGCATTTTAGCTGTCGGTGTGCCGACCATCCGCATCATCAAGCCCTATGCCGAGCGGCGCCTCATTGAGGAGCGCATCCGGGTTGCTGAGGAGGGCGGGGCGCTCGCCGTCGGCATGGACGTCGACCATCAGTTCACCGGCCGCGGCACGCCGGATGTCATCCACGATCTGGTGATGGCGCCGCAGTCGCTGGAGGATCTGGCGTACTGGTGCCGCTTTACCGAACTGCCCTTCGTGGTCAAGGGCGTGCTGAGCGTCCGTGACGCCGTGCTAGCGCTCGAGGCGGGAGCCCGTGGCATCGTGGTCTCGCACCACCACGGCATTGTCGACTATGCCCTGCCGCCGATGATGATTTTGCCTGACATCGCCGCGGCGATTGGCGGGCGCATCCCGATCTTTGTCGATTGCGGCATCAACTCCGGTATGGATGCCTTTAAGGCACTGGCGCTCGGAGCCACGGCGGTCAGCGCCGGCCGCATCGTCATGGGGCCGCTGGCCGAGAAGGGGGCGGAGGGTGTCCGCGAACTGGTCGATACGATGACGGCTGAGCTGGCGGGCGTGATGGCGCGTACGGCGGCGGGAAGTCTGGCCGAGATTGATCCTGCGGTTCTGCATATCCAGTAGGACGGAGATGGGTGGCGGGCTTTGTGGAAATATGGCTTAGAATAGTTATGGCACCCGCTATGTTGGGTACCTGGAAAGGCAGGAAATGATGAAACGAGTTCAGGTGGCCGATATGGCGGCGGTACCGGCGCTGGTGCTGGGCTGCATGCGCATGGCGGCGCTGACGACGGCCGAGGCGGCTCGGACGATTGCGGCGGCGCTGGAGGAAGAGATCGATTTCTTCGATCATGCGGACATTTATGGGGGCGGGGACTCGGAGCGGCGTTTCGCGGCGGCCCTGAAGGAGCTCGGGGTCGCGCGGGAGTCACTGACGCTGCAGTCGAAGTGCGGCATCCGGAGGGGGCAGTTTGACTTCTCCTATCGGCATATTGTGGATTCGGTTGATGGCATTCTGGCGCGGCTGGAGACGGACTACCTCGATGTGCTGCTGCTGCACCGGCCGGATGCGCTGGTGGAGCCGGAGGAGGTGGCCAGGGCTTTTTCGGACCTGGAGGCGGCGGGGAAGGTGCGGCGCTTTGGTGTCTCGAACCATAATCCGGCGCAGATCCGTCTGCTGAAGACGGCGGTGCGGCAGGAGCTTTTGATCAACCAGCTGCAGCTGTCGCTGGTGCACTGCCCGATGATCGACGCGGGATTGAACGTAAACATGGAGAACGAGGCGGGCATCGTGCGCGGCAGTGACGTGCTTGAGAACGCGCGCATTGACGGTGTGACGATTCAGGCCTGGTCGCCGCTGCAGTACGGCATGATTGAGGGCAACTTCATCGGGCATCCGGACTATGCCCATGTGACGGCGGCGCTGGAGGAGATGGGGGCGCGTTATGGGCTGTCGGCGCACGCGCTGGCAATTGCCTGGATTCTGCGGCATCCGGCGAGGATGCAGGTGATTGTGGGGACGATGAACCCGGAGCATTTGCGGGATCTGGCGAAGGCGGCTGCGGTGGAGCTCAGCCGTGAGGACTGGTACAGCCTCTATCGGGCGACGGGGAAGAAGCTGCCGTAGGATCGGGAGGAACTGGAGTAGAGCCGGGACTGATTGACATGCAGCGAGGGGCTGTCCTGCCGCTGTGGCAGGGCAGCTTCTTCATCTGCTTTTATGGAGGGTGGGGAATGCCGTCCTCAATTGTGAATCTCTGAGAGTGATGGCAGGGTGTTACACAGCGATGTTTTTTTCTGAATTTCTCAGGGCTGTACGGGGCCATTTCTTTCCGCGCCGGATCGCATCCCGGTCTTTGTGAAGGAGAATATGGGGAGACATAGAAAAAGCGGCGTCTGGGGCGCCGCTTTTTGGCTGGAGGTGGGGACCGGTCTAGTCGAGGACGTAGTCGAAGGTCACGTTGACCGTCGCGGTGACCGTCATGCCCGATGCCATGATCGGGGTAGAGGCGTCATATTCGCGCGCTGCGGCAGCCATGGTCTCGGAGGTCGCCATGGGCCATGGGCTGTAGCTGACTTCTACCACGGTCTTCGGTCTCAGCGAGGCGGCGATGCCGGAGGACGCGGCGAGCGTCTGGGCCTTGGCCGTGGCATCCTGAACCGCGGCGTCGAGAGCCTGCTTGTAGATCTCATTCTGGTTTGTGACACCAAAGTAAATGCCGTCGACCTTGTTGGCACCGGCATCAACAGCCGCGTCGAGAACCTGAGCGACCAGATCAATGTCGCTGAGCGTAATGGAGATCTGGTTGATCACGCGATAGCCCTTGAATGTCGGCTCATCGCCGTAGTAGTTGTACTCTGAGCTGATCTGGTAGTTTGAGGTGCGGATGGCGTCTTCCGGGATACCGGCACCCTTGACCGCGTCGATCACGGCCTGCATGGTCGTTGCGTTCTCTTCGGAGGCCTTGCCGGCTTCCAGGTTGAGGGTCGAGACGCCAACATCGATGACTGCCTGATCGGGCTTGATCTCCGCCTGGCCGGAGCCGGACACGGTGATGGTGCGCTCCACCCCTTCGGGCTCTTCGGCACTGACGGCCGCCCGGCGGCCGAGGCCACTGCTGGTAATGAGGATGGCGCCGGCGAGCGCGAGGATGCCGATGACGGCGAGCCCCCATTTGGTACTGCGTTTCATGTTTGTTTCCTCCTTGGCCGGTGCTGCCGACCCACCGCTGATCTGTCCGGGATCGGCGGCTGATAATCTGACGTGCGCATCGCGGTGTCTAAGGCTCCGGTGAGTTGCCCGGCGTCGGCGCGGCGTCTTCACTTCATAGTACGCAGATGCGCGGAAGCGGTTGCATGGTTTTGTATCAGATTGAGGAAATTACGGTTCGACTCGAGGGTCTGTGCGAGTGATGAGTGATTTTGATCCCATGCGCGCTTTGACAGCTGGAAGCTGTGGGAGTGTTCAGAGTGTCATGAGATGTGCATAATTTCAACCTTTCGCGCCTGAAACCTGCGGAACCTTGAAAATTTGCACAGAAACCCTCGAAAATGGTCTGTACCCCAAGTCAAGGACAGTTTTGAATTTTGTAATTTTGTGAGTAAAAACAATTGAAGCCACCATTACTCGCAATTGTCTCGCTCGCGCCTTGATATTCCTTGCGGTGGC
>JASGUU010000074.1 GCA_030057555.1 Bacillota bacterium
AGCGAAAACGTGCGGAACCTTGAAAAACTGCACATTCTGGGACCAAGATGTGCAGAATTTCAACCTTCCGCAGCGAAAACACGCGGAACCTTGAAAAACTGAGCATTCTGGGGCTGAGATGTGCAGAATTTCAACCTTCCGCAGCGAAAACGTGCGGAACCTTGAAAAACTGCACATTCTGGGACCAAGATGTGCAGAATTTCAACCTTCCGCAGCGAAAACACGCGGAACCTTGAAAAAGTGCACATTCTGGGACCAAGATGTGCAGAATTTCAACCTTCCGCAGCGAAAACGTGCGGAACCTTGAAAAATTGCACATTCTGGGACCAAGATGTGCAGAATTTCAACCTTCCGCAGCGAAAACGTGCGGAACCTTGAAAAACTGCACACCATTAAAGGTGTTATGCTCGATGTTTCAATCTTCCGGCAGCGGGAGTGCTCCGGATGCCGGCAGCTCTCCATGCCCTCTGTTGCGCTGCCCATTCGCTTTCATAGCTTTCTTTCGAAATCCTGCTCCAACATGGCCGAAACGCGCTGATTCCCTGCTATACTGGCCTCGCGGGTGCGTCCGTCGGAAAGTGCCGGCAATTTCGCATCCCGCCCGCCACCTGGCGCCGAAGGAGGGAAGGCATGAGCGATCCGACGAGAGGGACAGTGACAGGGGGCACGCCGGGCCTCCATATCGGCGTCGACTACTATCCGGAGCACTGGCCCGAGTCGCGCTGGCCGCGCGATGCCGAGCTGATGGCCGGGATGGGCGTCGACTTTGCGCGCATGGGCGAGTTTGCCTGGCATCGCTTTGAGCCGCGGGCGGGGAACTATGATTTCACGTGGATGGACCTGGCCATCGAAACGCTCGCCGCGCACGGCATCCGCACCGTTCTCGGTACACCGAGCGCCGCACCGCCGGCCTGGCTGATCCGGAAGCATCCCGAGATTCTGCCGCTTGACAGCCAGGGGCGCCGCACAGGCTTCGGCGGCCGGCACCACGACTGCCAGTCGAATCCGGTCTACCGCCGCTACATCCGCCGGCTTGTCACCGCCATGGCACGGCACTACCGCGACAACCCGCACGTGGTTGGCTGGCAGATCGACAACGAGCTCGGCAACAGCCATGACGACCTGTGCTTCTGCCGCAGCTGCGTACACACCTTCCAGGGCTGGCTGGCGGAAAAATACGGCTCAGTCGAGGCACTGAACGAGGCCTGGGGGACGGCGTTCTGGAGTCAGACCTACAACTCCTTCGCCGAGATCGATGCGCCGCGGCACACCGTGGCCGGGAAGAACCCCTCGCAGGAGCTCGACTGGAAGCGCTTCTGCTCCGACCTTATCGTGGACTTCCAGCGGCTGCAGGCCGACATCCTGCGCCGCGAGTGTCCACGCCACTTCATCACGCACAATCTGATGAGCTTCGCGGAGAAGGTCAACTACTATGATCTCGCCCGCGACCTCGACTTCGTCAGCCACGACCAGTACCCCTCCGGCTTCTATCTCAGCGGCATCGACCCGGCCCGCTCCGCCGCCCAGCTCGATGTGGTGCGCTCGTTTGCCAGCCGCCCTTTCTGGATCATGGAGCAGCAGGCCGGCATCAGCGGCTGGGGCGTCATGGGCCGCGCCCCCGAACCCGGCCAGCTGGCGCTCTGGGCGACGCAGGCGGTGGCTCACGGCGCCGATGCCGTCTGCTTCTTCCGCTGGCGCACCTGCACCGTCGGCACGGAGCAGTACTGGCACGGGATCCTGCCGCACGACGGCGAACCCGGATCGCGCTATGCCGAGCTCGCCGCCTGGGCCAGAGCCATAAAACCGCAGCTCGCCGAGCTGGCCGGCTCCATGCCCAGGGTACAGGTGGCAATCGTTTACGACTACGATCAGTACTGGGCGCTCAGCATACAGCCCCAGAATCCGGCGCTGCGCTACGTCGATGAACTCATATACTGGTATCGCCTCTTTTATACGCAAAACATCACCGTCGACTTCATTCCAGAAGGCCGTGCGCTGGACGGCTACAGCCTGGTCATAGCCCCGCTCCAGTACCTGATGCGCCCGGAGCAGGAGCAGCGCTACCGCAACTATGTCAGGGGTGGCGGCCACCTCATCCTCGGCTACCGGGCGGGGGTGAAGGACGACCAGAACCGCGTCCGCGCCGAGGCTCCGCTGCCGGGTGTTCTGCTTGGGGAGCTGCTGGGCCTGCGCATCCGTGACTACGACTGCCTGCAGGATGCCGCGGTCAGCCTGCGCGCCGCCGCTGACGCCGACAACCATGCCGACCCCGCCGGCACAGGCACGATCTGGGCCGACTGGATCGAGCTCAGAGGCGCCCGCCCGCTGCTGTGCTACGACGGCTACAACGACGACGGCCCGGCGGTCACGGTCCACGACTACGGCGCCGGCCGTGCCTGCTACTTTGGCACGCGTCCCGACCAGCAGACGCTCGCCCGCCTGCTGGGCCCGCTCCTCGCCGAACTCGGCCTCAACCCCGACCCCGCCGCCGTCCTTGAGGTCATCGAGCGCGCCACGGCCACCGCCCGCTGGCGCTTCCGCCTCAACCACAGCGCCGCCCCGCAGGACGGCCTCCCGCCCTACGGCTACGACATCACACGCCTCGACCCATAAATCAGCCAAGCAGCCAGCAACCGCCACGCCCACCAGCCGCCACGAAAGGAAGCCCGCATCATGTCCGACATCCGCATCACCGGCGTACGCGCCATCGCCACCGCCCCGCAGGGCATCGCCCTCGTCGTCGTCCGCGTCGACACCAACCAGCCCGGCCTCTACGGCCTCGGCTGCGCGACCTACACCCAGCGCTGGCCCCTCGTCGT
>JASGUU010000075.1 GCA_030057555.1 Bacillota bacterium
TGGAATGGATGCCCTGGTCTACGACGCTGCCGGCAAGTCTATATTCCCATCTGCAGCAGTAGCCGGAAAGATGCCGGTCTTTAAACGACAGGGCCGACCGAAACGCAGGACGAAAACCACCCACACAAAACACGAATGACAAAGACCCCGTACGGGACCTGACCAGGCTCGAACGGGGTCTTTTGAAGTGCGGGTCTTTGAGCGCTTACCCGAAAATCACCACTCGCAGCGAATTATGTGCAAAGATTCAACCTGTACACGCCGAAACGTGTATAAGTCCGATTTTTGCTCACTGCATACTCTACCCAGGCCAAAGAGAGCTGCTTTTCGCCCCGGCCAGGGCCTCCGGGAGCGAACGGAGCCGCCACCGGCTCAGGCCCAGGGGACGGGGTAGCCCTCCGCCTCGAGCCAGGCGGCGAGTCCCGGCCGATTCGGGCCGAAGATCGGTTCGGGCAGCGCGTCGGGCGCGAAGAAGCCGAGCTCCAGCACCTCGCCCGGCTCCGCTCCGGCCGTTGTCAGTTCTCCCTCCCAGGAACGGCAGACATAGAGCAGGTCGATGTTCGAGACCTGGTCGCCGTTGGGATAGACATGAGCCATCTCAGGGCCGGAAAAGACACCGAAGAGTTCAAGGTCGAGGGCGCTGAGGCCGGTTTCTTCGGCGAGCTCGCGGCGCGCCGCCGCCTCGACGTGCTCGTACAGTTCAACGGAGCCGCCGGCATAGGCCCAGCTGCCGTTGTCGCCGCGGCGCTGCAGCAGCAGGCGCCCGTTCTCATCCACAACGAGAACGGACGCCCCGACCTGCATGAGCGGCTGCGAGCCGAGTCTGGCCCGCAGCCCCATGATGTAGCCTGTCACCGGAAGGAGCCTCCTCCGCCGCCATGTGTCCGGCCACTCGAGCTCGTATGCGTTGTGGATGTCGAGCCGCCCGATGAGCCGGAGCTGCTCTGGCGCTCTATGCGGCGCGAGGTCACGCTGGTACCCGTGACAATATCTTCGAAGACCGTGTAGGACGGCGTGGCGAGTGCGGCCAGGTTGTAGACCGGAGCCTTTTTGCGCTTGCGGTAGCGGCCGAGATTAAGCAGGAAGAACAGCACGCCCACTGCGATGGCGCCGACAAAGGCGGCGACGACATTCATGAGGGTCAGGGAGCGCACGCGCTCGGGCACGTTTCTCTGGTCACTCGGAATGCCGGCCTCGAGGTATTCGGCGAGAGCGTCGATATAGGCCTGCGCCATGTCAGCGAAGGACTCGTTCTTTTTGTAGGCCGGCACCATGCGCTGGTTGATGATCGTGTTGATGCGGCCGTCGGTCAGATAGCGGATGCTGATGCCGCTGGTTGAGATCCAGATGTCGCTGTAGGTCAGCAGCATCAGGACGCCATGGCGCTCCTCGTCACGTCCGTAGTCGTTGTAGTCGAAATAGTCGTCGGCGAAATCGCGCGGCGACTTCCCCCCGGTATCGAGCTCGGTGACGATGAGGAGGTCCATGTTGTACTCATCGGAGAGTTTGACGAGCTGTTCGGCAAAGCTCTCCTCCTCGTCCGCCGTGAAGTATTCGGCACCGTCGACGACGGCGGGCTTCCCGTTCAGGGTGGCGGGAGCGGCGGCCACCGTCACGGACTGCAGCAGCAGAACGACAAGCAGCAGGAGAGTGACGGGGAGCGGGCGGCGGGTGGGGATTTTGCGTGTCACCATATGAAGTAACCTCCCACGAGCAGCAGGACCAGAACGACGGCGGCGATGATGCCGGAAAGGATGGCGAGCTTGCGCCTGTCGAGCGGCAGTTCGCCGTAGGTCTGTCCGGTCTGGCCGTTGACGGCGTAGACATAGGTGTGCTTGTTGTAGTTGTAGGTCAGCACCCAGGTTGGCAGCAGGGTGTAGAGCCAGTCGCCGAGGAAGACGGTGATGTCGCGCTGCTCATCCCTGACGATGTACGGTGACAGGGACTGGTTGAGCACCGCATTGGCGTGGCTGCCGGCCTGCTGGTTCATGGGCTCGGTCATGTCGTCGCGGCTGCGGTCGAAGCTCTCGGACAGGTAGCCGGAGAGCAGCGGCATCTGGAAGGCCTCGGCATCGTCCATCGAATAGGGCGAGATGCCGTTCAGGAGGTCCTCGTCGAATTTCGAGAAGGCCACCATGCCGACATCGCGCAGCTCAACGTCACCGTAACGCACATGCCGGCGGGTCGTCGTTTCGGTGTATTCGATGTCACCGCTGGTCCAGGTACGGCTCGAGACCGAGGTGCCCTGATACTTGATGTCGCAGTGTGCGTTCGTATACCAGTAGGGGAGGTAGAGGCCGGTGAGCTTCTCCAGCGTCGAGGCGGAGGTGAAGTCATCGGGCAGGAGGCGCTTTGAGCCGGTCCACTTTTTAAAGGATTCTTCAGCCTGTTCGCGCGAGATGCGGAAGGGGATCATCTGGTCGGGCAGGAAATCGCCATGCAGACGGCCGGTGATGATGACCGGGTTATGACAGTAGTAGCAGAAGGTGGCGGTGGTCGTGTCGGTCGTCACCACCTGGGCACCGCAGGACTGGCAGTTGTAGCCGTGGATGTGGGCCTGGTCGACACCGCTGCCGGCCGGGCGGCTGGCGATGTCTTCGTGGCGCTGCTGGCTCAGATTGCGCTTCGCGGTGAGCTCGTTCATCTCGGCCGTCGTGAAGGACGAGCGGCAGAAGTCACAGCGGTAGGCGCCGACGTCCGGCTGATAGGCGATGCCGGCGCCGCAGTTCGGGCACTTGACGGTTGAAGTCGCACTCTGGCTGACGTTCCAGGCGGCGGGGCCGGCGTCAGGAGCTCCGGCGTCCGGAGCCCCGGCGGCGGGTGGCGGAGCGCCGCCACCCGGCACGTCAGGCGCGGCCAGTGGGCCTCGCGGCCACTGGTCTTCGGGCAGGATCAGTCGTGACATGGGCTCTGCTCAGCCTCCGTTCACAAGCTTCTGGCCGCAGTTGGTGCAGAAGCGCGGGTTCGTCCCCTCGGCGATCTGAAAGCCGCAGGAGGGGCAGGCGCGCTGCTGCGGGGCCGGACGCGGGCTGCCGCAGTTGGTGCAGAAGCGGCCGCCGCCGTTGGGGCTGCCGCACTCGCCGCAGAACCAGCGGTCTTCGCCGGCCGGCGCGGCAGCCGGCGCGGGTGCGGCAGGCCGGGGCTGCTGCTGGGCGGCCTGCTGCTGCTGTTGCTGCTGCATCTGCATCTGCTGCATGTTGGTCTGCGAGACGCCGCCCATGAAGTTGCCGGCGGCCTGCATGCCCATGCCGACGCCGAAGAAGCCGGCACCGGCACCGCCGGGGTTCGAGCCGGCGGCCTCAAGGCCACGGGCGACGCGGGTCTGGACGAAGGCCTCGCGCGCGGCGGCGTTCTGACCGTACATCGAAGCCTCGCTGAAGTCGTTGATGCGCTTCTGCGAAGCCTCGTCGTAGGTGATCGAGGGGATGGCGACGCTCATGATCTCGATACCGCGCATCTCCCGCCACTCTTCGTCGAGCGTGTCGGCCATGTAGCGCGAGAGTTCACGGCTCTTCGCCGGCAGATGCGAAATGCGCTCGCCGTCGATGGACATGCGGCTGATCGAGGTCTGCAGGGCTGTCAGGAACTCGTTCAGATAGTGTTCGTTGATGTCATCGATATCGACGCGCGCGGCGTTCCGGGCGATGGCCTCGCGATAGAAGAGAATGGGGTTCGTGATGCGGATGGAGTAGGTGCCGAAAGCGCGCAGGCTGAACTCGGCGCCGTAGTAGTTGTCAAAGTAGGTCACCGGGGTCGGCGTGCCGAACTTGATACCGCGGATCTCCTGCGTGTTGACGAAGAAAATCTTCTGCGCCTGCGAGGGCACGCCGCCATAGCGGAAGCGGTCAAAAGCCTCTTTCAGCGAATCGCCGAACTCGACGTTGAAGAGCGAGGGCGAGGACGAGTTGTCGACCTGGAAATAGCCGGGCTCGGCGGTGTAGTCGACGATGCGGCCGCCGTCCACGAGCAGCATGAACTGGTTGTCGTAGACGTGGACCACCGAACCGTTCGAGATGATGTCGTTGCTGCCGCGGCGGTTGCTGGAACGCTTGTCGTCACGGCGGACGGCGACGCCCTTCGTAAAGACGGTCGTGTTGGACATCTCGTCGGCTTCGATGACCTCCAGCCAGGAATCGGCCAGGCCGCCACC
>JASGUU010000076.1 GCA_030057555.1 Bacillota bacterium
CATAGCTGCCGCCACAGTCGAGAATCAGGATGCGGTCCTGGCGAAGCTGGGAATCCATGTGGGCTCTCTTTCTATCTGGGGGCGCTCAGCCGATGTCGATCAGCTCGTAGTCGCTTGAGCCGAGGCCAATGGCGACACCGTGCTCAATCTGGCCGCGCCAGTTGGTGGTCGGGTGGAGGCGGGTGAAGTGGTCCTGGCCGGCGGTTTCTGGCTGCTCGTCGAGGAGGGAGCCGGGGAGGACCGGCATGGCGAGGGCAGCGTCGATGCAGGCCTGGTCGATGGCGACCGGATCGCGGCTCGCGAACATGCCGACATCGGGGATGATGGGCATGTCGTTCTCGGCATGACAGTCACAGTAGGGCGAGACGGCGTTCAGCAGAGTGATGTGGAAGTGGGGGCGGTCTTTGACGACCGCATAGGCATACTCACTGATCTTGTAGTTCAGGAGGTCGTTGCTGTTGGAGCCGGTGGGGCGGATGGCGTCAACCGGGCAGACACCGACACAGCGGCCACAGCCGACGCAGCGGTCGTGATTGATGCGGGCTTTGCGTGCATGAAACGAGATGGCGCCGTGGGCACACTGTCTGGCGCACATGCCGCAGGAAATGCAGAGGTCGGGGTTGGCATTGGGCTTACCGTCATTATGCATCTCCATCTTCCCGGCGCGGGAACCCGAGCCCATGCCGAGATTCTTGATCGCGCCGCCGAAGCCGGTGGCCTCGTGGGCCTTGAAGTGGTTGAGCGAGATGACGATGTCGGCGTCCATGATGGCGCGGCCGATCTTCGCCGTGCGGCAGTACTCGAGATCGATCGGGACCTCGACCTCATCGGTGCCGCGCAGGCCGTCGGCGATCAGGATCTGACAGCCGGTGGAGGCGGGACTGAAGCCGTTCTCGGCGGCGCAGTTGAGATGGTCGAGGGCGTTGCGGCGTGCGCCGACGTAGAGGGTGTTGGCATCTGTCAGGAAGGGCCGCCCGCCGCGCTCCTTGACCAGATCGGCGACGACCTTGGCATACTGGGGACGGAGGTAGGCGAGGTTGCCGGCTTCGCCGAAATGAATCTTGATCGCGACGAAGCGGTGCTTGAAATCAATCTCGTCAAAGCCCGCCGCCAGAATCAGGCGGCGCAGTTTCTGGAGCAGGTTCTCTGTGAGGCTGGCACGGAAGTTGGTGAAGTGGACGGTGGATGACATGATAAAGGCTCCCTTCAGGCTGCTATACGCGATTATAGCGCAGCAGGGAGGAGGCGGAATCTGCTATGATTCCTAGTTATGAAAAGCGAGTTTACTGATGCTGCCGTCAGGCGGGAAGAAGTCACCGTTTCGGTGGTCATGCCGATCTATAACGAGTCCGGCTATATTGACGCCGCCGTGGATTCACTGCTGGCGCAGGACTATCCGCGCCATGAGATGGAGTGGATCTTCGTCGACGGCGGCTCAGATGACGACACCCGGGAGCAGCTGTGGGCGCAGATTGATCGGTTTAAGAGGACGGATCCCGGCCTGATCCGGCTGCTGAATAATCCCAAGCGCACCGTGCCCTACGCGATGAACATTGGTATTGGGGCGGCGCGGGGACGTTATATTGTGCGGCTTGACGCCCACGCTCACTATCCGTCGAACTATATTTCCGCCTGCATCGCCGAGCTGGAGGCGCACCCAGAGGCCGACAACGTCGGCGGCTTCGCGGAGACGCGGGGGCGGGGGGAGCGGGGCGAGACGATCGCCCTGATGCTGGCGTCGCCGTTCGGTGTCGGCAACAGCCAGTTCCGCACGGGCGGGAGCGGGGGCTACGTCGATACGGTGCCTTTCGGCACCTTTCGCCGTTCGGTGTTCCGGGAGCTGGGCGGCTATGACACGCGCCTGACGCGCAACCAGGACAACGAGATGAACTACCGCATCCGCGCCGCGGGGCGGAAGATCTGGCTCAGCGACCGCATCCGCCTGACCTACTGGTGCCGCGACACCATCCGTGGCATCAACCGCATGGCGCGCCAGAATGGGCGCTGGAACGTCATCACCATGTGGCTCTGTCCTGGTTCCATGGGGTTGCGCCACTTTGTGCCGCTGGCTTTTTTACTGTCGTTGTTGCTGCTGCCGCTGGGGGTCCTGGTTTCAGGGCTTGTCGGCTGGGGCTTTGGTGTAAAGCTGTTTCTGGGTATGTTGGGCCTTGAGCTTGCGTTGTATCTGTTGCTGGACCTGGTCGCCTCGATCAAGGCCGCGGACGGGGAATGGCGGCGTGTCCCGCTGCTGCTGCTGCTTTTTCCATCTTTTCACCTCAACTACGGCTGGGGTTCGCTGCGGGGGCTCGTGGAGCTCAGGCGTTTCAAGCGCAATGTGAATAAGGCCGACTACGCTCCGCCGCTCTAGGCGCTGCGAAGGACGGTCGGGCGGGGCTGTCGTTGCTCTGCAGAATCCGGACGATGCTCCCTGGCGGTGCTGATGATCTGGAAATGACATAGGTCGAGTTGTGTCAGAGTTGTGTCAGAAAAGCGCGACACAACTCGAAACACATTTGCCAGGTGACCGGCACGAGGCTTCGAACCCCTCCTTCTCCGCCAAATAATGAAACCCGCCTGCCCTGATGGTTAGCGGCCTTTTGCGTGCGCGGGCATGGCGCTTCATATGAGGGGGAAAGTCCCCTGCACGGGCAGGTGATGTCAAATGCAAGCCAAAGTCCAGGGTGTTCGTCGCGAGGTGGAATCAGAAGGAAGCCCGGGGCAAAGCTCCGCTCTGAGGAAAACGAACTGCATCAGGCACTTCTATCTTGAAACAAAGCATGGGATGCCCGCATGTTCTTTCAAAACAGTGCGGCAAGTTGAAATAAGATGGAGATAGTACAGTTGTTATTTCAATTTGAACGGCGATAGCAGATATGAATAATCGAGCAGGATCATACAGAACGAACCTTTCCGGAGAGACTGGGTAACAATCTCGCTCGAAAACCTGTCATTTGCAGCACGGAGTCGAGGCTTTGCTGCCCGCGCCAGCAGCGAGAGTGGCGGAGCGGATGCCGCAGAGCCCTCTGTTGGACTGCCTGCTGGCTCCCGTGTTTTTGACCAAATAACAACAAAGTTTAAAAAATTGGCGAAACGACGCCCCGGCAGCCTCCGGCGATGCTATGATGCAATAGATGTTAAACCTTATTAAGGAGGATCATATGGAAAAGCGTGTTCTGACTTTTGGTGAAGTGATGCTGCGTCTGAAGGCACCCTATGGCGAGATGATTCTGCAGTCGCCGATGTTCGAGGCGAGTTTCGGCGGCTGCGAGGCGAACGTAGCCGTTTCGCTCGCGAACTATGGTCACAGGGTCGACTATGTCACCTGCCTGCCCGACAACGGCATCACCGACAGCTTCGTGGCAACCATGCGTTCCTTTGGTGTTGGCACCGACTCCATTCGACGCGGTGACGGCCGCTTCGGTGTCTATTTCGTCGAGCCCGGCGCCATGCAGCGCCCCTCAAAGGTGATCTATGACCGCTCCTGGTCAGCCGTCTCCATGGCCGGCCCTGAGGCCTATGACTGGCCTGAGATCGTGAAGTATGCCCGCTGGCTGCATCTCTCCGGCATCACCCCCGCGATTTCGCGCACCGCCGCCGATGCTGTCATCGCCGCTGCGAAGGCCGCCTCGGAGGCCGGTGTCACGGTTTCTCTCGACCTCAACTACCGCGCGAAGCTCTGGAACTACGGCGAGTCGGCCCAGTCCGTCATGGCCGAGATCATGCCCTATGTCACGGTCTGCATCGGCAACGAGGAGGACAGCCAGAAGATGCTCGGCATCGACACCGAACACATTCAGGCGGATGAGCCGGCAGAAGGTGAGGGAGACCTCGGTTCCGGTGCGGCCCTCTATGCCCGCTACCGGAAGATTGCCGAAGCTGTTCTCGAGCGCTACCCGCAGCTCAGCCACGTCGCCATCTCCCTGCGTGACAGCGTCAACGCCGATGTCAACGCCTGGTCCGGCTGCCTGACCTCGCGCAGCGGCTTCCACGTCGGCCCCCGCTACGAGCTCACCGATATCGTCGACCGCGTCGGCGGCGGCGACTCTTTCTCGGCCGGCATCCTTCATGGCCTGATGAAGGGCGATGACGAGCAGTTCACGATCGACTTCGCCGTCTCCGCCTCCTGCCTGAAGCACTCGATCCTCGGCGACTTCAACCGCGTGAAGGAATCCGATGTCCTCTCACTGATGAAGAGCGGCGGCAGAGGCCGCATCCAGCGATGACAGCTGCAGTCGGCATGACGCAGGCGCCCGACCGCGGACGCCTGCTGGCCGACCTCGGCCGCGAGCGGCTCATCGCCATCGCCCGCAACATTCCCGAGGACCTCATCGACGATGCGGCTTCGGCCATGCTGCGGGGCGGCATCCGCTTCATCGAAGTCACCCTGAACCGCGATGACGCCTACGCCGCGATCCGCCGCCTCGCCAATCGCAGCGACGAGATCCATGTCGGTGCCGGCACCGTGCTGACAACTGAGCAGCTCGAGCGCGCGGTCGAGGCGGGTGCCACCTATATCATCTCGCCGCACACGGATCCCGTGCTCATCCGCCGCACGCGGGAGCTGGGGCTGGTCGCGATTCCCGGGGCCTACACGCCGACGGAGATCCAGCTCGCTCATGCCGCAGGTGCCGATTTCATCAAGCTCTTCCCGGCCTCCGAGGCCGGCACGGGCTATGTCCGTGCGCTTCGTGGTCCGCTGCCCGACATCCGCCTGCTGGCGGTCGGCGGCGTCTCTCTCGAAAACATGAGGGACTTCATGAAAGCCGGCATTCAGGGCTTCGGCATCGGCTCCGATCTGCTCTCGGCGCCGCGCCTCCTAGCCGCCCATGAAGCGGGTTCCGGGGCCTGGGCTCAGGCCATGGAGCAGATTGAGCAGCGCTCGGCTGCCTATGTTGCCACGATCCGGAGCTTCCTCGAAGGAGACGGCTCGGCAAAACAGTAGATCTGTCAGTCAGAGCATCAGACAGGGGGCAGGGGACGGGATCATGACAGCCAATCTCAGTCGTATTGGGCCGGCGGGGCGCATCTCGGCGGTACACAGCTACCTCGTGCGGCCGCGCTGGCTCTTCGTGGAAGTCGAGACCGATGCCGGTCTCACGGGCTGGGGCGAGGCCGTACTCGAGGGCCACGCCGAGGCTGCGGCTGCCGCCGTTCAGGCTGCCTCGGAGCAGATCCTGGGCCTCGACGCCATGAATGCCGAGGGGATCTGGGACCTGCTCTTTCGCGCGCGCTTCTACCGCGGCGGCCCGGTCCTGATGTCGGCCATGGCCGGCATCGACATCGCCCTCTGGGACATCCGCGGCCAGGCCCTGGGCGCTCCGGTCTGGCAGCTGCTCGGCGGCCGTGCCCGAGACCGCATCCGCGTCTATTCCTGGATCGGCGGCGATCGCCCCCATGATGTCGCAGCCGCCGCCCGTGAGAGGCAGCAGGCCGGCTTCACGGCAGTGAAGATGAACGGCACCGAGGAGCTGCAGTATCTCGACAGCCATACAAAGATCGATGCCATGGTCGACCGGGTCATGGCCGTGCGCGAGGCCTGCGGTCCTGACTTTGGCATCGCCGTTGACTTCCACGGCCGCGTCCACCGCCCGCTCGCCCGCATCGCAGCCCGTGCCCTCGATGAGGCGCGCCCTCTCTTTATCGAGGAGCCCGTGCGCTCGGAGGACATGGAGGCCTTCCGCGAAGTGCAGCGCCACTGCAACAGCCCCATCGCCACAGGCGAGCGTCTCTACACGAAGCAGGACTTCAAGCGCCTCCTCGACTACGGCGGTGTCGACATCCTGCAGCCCGACCTCGCCCATGCCGGCGGCATCACCGAGGTGCACAAGATCGCGGCCCTCGCCGCCGCCCACGATCTCGCCCTCGCACCGCACTGCCCGCTCGGGCCCATCGCCCTGATGGCCTGTGTGCACATCGATACGGTCTGTCACAACGCCGTGATTCAGGAACAGAGCATGGGCATTCACTACAACGAGGGCCGCAGCGTGCTCGATTATGTCCTGAATCCCGAAGATTTCCGCTTCGTTGACGGCAATCTGGCCGTGCCGGAGAAGCCGGGACTGGGTGTCATGGTTAACCGTGAGCTTGTGCTCGCCGAGGCCCGGGAGCCGCATCGCTGGCGCAATCCCGTCTGGCAGCACGAAGACGGCTCAATCGCGGAGTGGTAGAGAGAAGAGGCAGGGGCTGTGGCAGCGGCGCAGTCACAGGCACCGGTCATGTGAAACGGAATGTTCATGGAGGGCAGACACCGGAATGAATCTGCCTGCCTGTTCACAGAAGCAGAGGGGAATTATGCGCAGGGAATACCGCAGTATCCGCGACGGCATTTCGTTCGGTGTCGCGCTCGCCATGGTGGTCAGCTTCACGAACTGGGGATCGATTCCCTGGGCCATCCTGCATGGCGCCCTGGGCTGGGTCTATATCATCTACTACCTGATCCGCTATGGCTTCAACCGCGTGGGCTAGGCCAGCACCTCTTCGAGAACCGGCAGCACGCTCTCGGGCAGGAAATCGCGGCTGCGGCTGAGGCAGGCCGGGCGCATCGCATTGATCTGATAGGCATTCTGGATGCTGTAGAGAATGAGCTTCTCGAGGGCCTCACGGCTGCCGAACTCATAGCCGAGGCCGGTGACGCCCTCCTCAACGACATCCTCGAAGGCCTCCCAGCGTGAGGCGAGCACGGGCAGACCGGCTGCATAGGCATCGATGATGGTGCCGGGAATGCCCTCGGTCCGGTAGCGTGTCGGGAAGAGCAGGGCGAAATGCCCGGCCAGTGTTTCGATGGCCTTCTCGGCCGGTATTTCCCGGTGCCAGGTGACCGCCTCCGGCCACTCGGCTTCGGCCCGGCTCAGGGCCCTGTGAAAGCCGTCGCGGTAACTGTCCTCCACCGGTCCGTAGATGTTGAGCCAGACCGCAGCCTCGCCCTGCGGCGCCAGCCTGCGGTTCACCTGCAGCACGGCGTCGATGGCATCGGTGATGCCCTTCTGTTCATTCAGGCGCGAGAAGATGGCGAAGCGCCAGGGTGCTGTCTGCGGGTAGACGAGGGCGTCTTCGGCGAGCGGTGTGAAGCGGCGCATGTTGCGCAGAATGCGGACGTTCCCGAGCCCCATCTGCTGCAGCCTGGTCAGCATGACCCGTGTCTCAACGAGGATGGCGTGAAAACTCTCAAGCTGCTGCAGCAGGCGAGGGCGGCGCGAAACGAGCTCCGGCAGCCAGCCGCCGATGACGACATAGCTGAGGCGAAGCTGCGGATGCCGACGGGCGAGCGAGGCAAAGAACGGCACGAAGACCCGCACGCCATTGTGTGCCGGCAGGATGAGAATGTGGCGCACGTCAGCCGCGAGGGCGCGGCAGTCACGCCAGAGCTGCCAGGGGTGCCGTGTCCAGCCGTGGGTGTCGACCAGACGCAGACTGTCGGCCCCATAACGCGCGGCCAGCAGCCGGGCGAGATGGCGCGTCTTCTGTGTCTGGCCATCGTTGTAGTCCAGCCCGTGGGCGAAGTGGCCGACGATGCCGATAGCAGGGTTCATAGACGCCAGTAGCGATAGCCCACCGCATCCAGCATGGTGGGGTTGAGAAGTCCCTTCACGTCGATGAGGACGGAGTCGGCGGGTTCGCGGTCGCCAAAGAGGCGGGCCAGATCCTCGTAACTGAGCTCGGCGTAGGGCTGGTGGGCGACAGCGAGGATGACGCAGTCGAGATCCCGGAGTTCCTCAAAGGGAATGAGTTCGATGCCGTAGGTCTCGCGCACCTCTGCCGGATCGGCGAGGGGATCGGATACCTGTGGTCTGATGCCGTATTCCTGCAGCCTCTCGATGACATCGGCGACGCGGGAGTTTCTGATGTCGGCGCAGTTCTCCTTAAAGGTCAGGCCGAGGACAGCGACACGCGCCTCCCGTGGTGCCAGGCCGGCGAGAACCATTTCACGGATCGCGGCATCGGCGACAAAGACAGACATCCCGTCGTTGATGCGCCGTCCGGCGAGAATGATCTGGGAGTGGTAGCCGAGGTTTTCGGCCTCATAGACAAAGTAGTAGGGATCGACGCCGATGCAGTGGCCGCCGACCAGGCCGGGGCGGAAGCCAAGGGCGTTCCACTTCGTATTCATGGCCGCGATGACCTGGTTGGTGTCGATGCCCATGCGGTCGAAGACCATCGCCAGCTCGTTCATGAAGGCGATGTTGATGTCGCGCTGGCTGTTCTCAACCACCTTCGCCGCCTCGGCCACGCGGATGGACTCGGCGCGGTGGACGCCTGCCTTGATGATGAGCTCGTAGACGCGTGAAACCTGGTCGAGTGTCTCGCGGTTCATGCCGGAGACGATTTTCACGATGGTCTCGAGACGGTGCACGCGGTCACCGGGGTTGATGCGCTCGGGAGAGTAGCCGACGGCAAAGTCACGGCCGCAGACGAGGCCCGACTCCGCCTCCAGAATCGGCACGCAGATGTCCTCGGTGACGCCGGGATAGACGGTCGACTCGTAGACGACGATGGAATCCGGCTGCAGGCGGCGGCCAACGGTGCGGCTCGCGGATTCGACGGGGGAGAGGTCGGGTGTCTTATCCGTATTGATCGGGGTCGGCACGGCAACGACAATGAAGCGGGCCTCGCTGAGTGCGGCCTCATCATCGGTGAAGCGCATCCGGGTCTCGCGGATCGCCTCATCGCCGACTTCGCCGGTGGGATCCTCGCCGTCAAGATAGCGTGCGATCTTCGCGCTGTTCAGGTCGTAGCCGATGACTTCGAGGCCGGCATCGGCAAAGGCCAGGCCGAGCGGCATCCCGACATAGCCGAGGCCGACGACGGCGAGTTTCGCCTGATGGGTGATGAGATCATCATAAAGAGCCATGGGTATTCACATCCGTTTCTGTGCCGCCTCGGGCGGGCTTCAGCCAAAGCCGCAGCCGGAAGAGGCCGATGAGAGACGGCCGGCACGCATTTGCACGACCGTTTGCCTACAGTTTACTAAATAAGCGCCGGAACTTCTTCTCTCTGTCCCGCGAGAGTACAGAATAAACCTGTTGTGACAGGCCTAACAGCCGCATAAACGCATCTTCTCATGATGTACCTGCAGACTGCTGCTGCCGTTCTGCAACGCCTCGTGCCTGATGGATGGCCACCCGTCTGCTGCAAGCTCTTCCAGAGCATAATTCTGCGGCCTGATTTTGGCTGAATTTTACGCGGGCTGTGCTAGAGTAGTGAGGCATCCCGCACGGTGCAGACGCTGCTCCAGAAGCTGCATCCTGACGGGAAAACGCGGGAGGCAGAGACGATGTCCTTTCTCATCATCACCGGCATGTCAGGATCGGGGAAATCCCAGGTTGTCCATACCCTCGAAGATATCGGCTATTTCTGCGTCGACAATGTACCGCCGGCCATGCTCGGCAAGTTCGCCGAGATGACGACAGCGAGCGGCGGTCCGATGGACAATCTCGCGCTCGTCATAGATGCCCGTGGCCGCCGTCTCTTTGAAACCTTCATTGAAGAGCTGAACGACCTGCACCAGCGCGGCATCACTTTCCGCCTCGTCTTCCTGAACGCCAATGACGATGTGCTGCTCAATCGCTACAAGGAAGGACGACGCCGACATCCCCTCAGTGAAATCAGCGGCGGCTCGCTCAAGGAGGCCATTCGTCTCGAGCGCGAGATGCTGACCGAGGCCTATCACAGTGCGGATGTCGTCATCGACACCTCGCTGACGACCATTGCTCAGCTGAAGGCGCAGATCGCCGCCAGCTTCAGCGAGGACACGGGGGCGGGCATGCTCGTCCGCGTTCTCTCCTTCGGCTTCAAGCACGGCATCCCGGTCGAGGCAGACCTCGTCTTCGACCTGCGCTGTCTGCCCAATCCTTTCTATGTGGATGACCTGAAGGAGAAGACCGGTCTGGATCAGCCGGTTGTTGACTATGTCATGCAGTGGCCGGAGTCCCGGCAGCTGCTCGAAAAACTGCTCGATCTCATTGACTTTCTCATCCCGCTCTATCAGGAGGAAGGGAAGAGCCAGCTCGTCATCGGGCTGGGCTGCACGGGCGGCCGTCATCGCTCCGTTGCCTTTGCCGAGGCCATCGGCAAACACATTCTGGAGAGGCATCAGCACACCATGACCTGGCACCGCGATATCGCGAAATGAGCGTGGAGCAGTGTGTCACAGAACCAGGCTGCTGCCTGTGCTTTCAGGGAAAACGCATAAAGATCAAAAGGTGCACGTCATATTTGTCGGGACGAGTAAAGTCATTTCCGGGCTTTCCTCAAACACCTGAAACACTGGAATTTTAGCGTAGCCTGCATGCAGGCATATGGAAGATCGCTTCTCCAACTGCCAGTGTAGCGATCAGCCTCACAAACAGCCGGAATGTGAATGGCATGTGACAGGATAGCGGGCGGCAAGGCTGACAGGCACGACCTGGCACTCCCAGGGAGATTGTGAAGCGATCCAGATGCTGTTGCTCTGATGCCGTGTGATAAAGGCGATCCCGACAGGCAGTGCGCCGTGCCGCGGCCTGCGCGCCCCTTCGTGGTCAGGATGGCGAGCAATCCAAATGGTTTTTTGGATAACTCCTCGTTTTGACCAGAAACTGCCCTCTCGTGGTCAAGATGGCGAGTAATCCAAATGGTTTTTTGGATTACTCTTCGTTTTGACCAGAAACAGCCCCTTTGTGGTCAAGATGGCGAGTAATCCAAATCCTTTTTTGGATTACTCTTCGTTTTGACCAGAAGTGGCCCCTTCGTGGTCAAGATGGGGACTTTTCCAAATGGTTTTTTGGATTACTCTTCGTTTTGACCAGAAATGGCCCCTTCGTGGTCAAGATGGGGACTTTTCCAAATCTTTTTTTGGATTACTCATCGTTTTGACCACCAGAAATCCGCAGGCTGCTTTTCTCCCCATGTCAGCCGTGCTCCTGGTATGCTTACCCGCTTCCCGACATTCTTGACATGCACCCAGATGCAAAAATGTACTTGACTCCAGTCGTTTCCTTTTCTATTATGATTAGGCAGCCAGCATATGAAGCAAAAAATCACTTGCGTCTCAAGCTCAATTGGTAGAGCAACTGACACTTAATCAGTGGGCCCAGGGTTCGAGTCCCTGGAGACGCACCATGATGAAACCCCTGTGGCATCTACGTCACAGGGGTTTCGTGATTTCTGCCGAAAAGGCGTTAAATCGCAGCAAGCACCCTGAAACCTCCCCTCGGCTTTTTGAGAGGCGCGTTTTCAGTTTCGATGCCAGAATTCAGCTCGAACGTCACCTTGCGTGCTGAAAGCCCATGTGAAACATCACTGCCGGCTGCATGATGACCCGCTCGAAGGGCTGCGACACATATTCGTGCTGCAAATAGCAGGGTGTGATGTCATCACCCACAGCACAATTGGCACTGCCATGCCACTCAGCCAGGATCCGTTTTCGCGTTCTCCCGAATGATTGCTGAGCGATGTTGACATATCTAATAGATATGTTATCCTCTGCATGGAATTTTAGAAGGAGCTGTCTCACGATAGCGACAGTACAGATAAAACAGGCATGAATAAGACGCTAAGATGATAAAGACGTTATGCCGTGAGCGTGTCGATCCATGGGATTCATGACGCTTTCTTTCAGTTCAGCAGCGATCCCGGGTCGGTAAGCTGTGAGTTCCGGCGCCGGCTTCCGGCTGTTGATTCTATTCATGCAGATTCTGTACAAACGACAGGAGGCTTATGTGTCAACAAAATTCGCTCTGCTGGGTCTGCTGAGCATCAGGAAAATGTCGGCTTATGAGCTGGCGAAATTTGCCAGGGAATCAATCGGATATTTCTGGAATGAGTCCTACAGCAATGTTCATCGAACGCTGAAGATTCTCGATGACGAAAAGCTCATTGCGAAACTGCCGGAAAAGGGAAATCGAAACAAAAGCATTTACGAAATAACCGAGCTCGGTCGGGAGGCCCTGTCGGAATGGCTGTCAAACCATGAGCACACAACAATCTACAGGGATGAACTTCTGCTGAAGCTCTTTGTCAGCAAGCGCAATGACTATCCGGCTCTGTTGATCGATCTAAAAAATGCTCTCGGTGAATTGAGAGAACAAAGACAGGCTTATTCCGAATTGCAGGAGTTCGTTTCAACCAGACCGGACAACCTCTCTTATGACCTTGTTTTGGACTACGGAATTGTAGAAAACGAGGCAACGATCAGGTGGCTCGAAAAATCCATCAAAAGAATCGAGGAAAGCTTATGAAAAAGGCATATGTCAATCTGGCGGTCACCCTTGCCGTCGTGGGGCTGATGATCGCCGCCATTCTCTATCTCATGCAGAACCAGCTTTTCACCTTCAGCCTGTTCAGCACGGACTATCTCAACCGAACGATGGTTTATCAGGCAACTACGCTGGTTCTGAGCCTGGGGATCATCCTCATCACCGCGCTGCAGACCAGGTTCCAGTCGCTTCGCCTTCTGTCGATTAAGCGAATCGATGGCGAAGTGCTTCCCGAACCGTGGATTGGCATCACAAAAAGAAACCGGGATTCCTGGAAAACACTGGGCCGGAACATCGCCATCATCATCTCTGTCGTGACAGCGATTACCATATATTTCCAGGTTTACCGTAACGGCGTTATCCAGAGGCTTACGTTCACCAGCTTTTTGCTGATCGTACTGTTTGCCCTCATAAACAGCTTTGTCGAAGAGGTGACGTTTCGCCACAGCTTTGCGGCTATTGTCGAATACCACCAGCTCAATCCCTATATTTCCAAGGCCCTGTCGGCTGTCATTTTTGGGGCTGTCCATTACCTTGGTACACCGGGAAAGATTCCGGGCGTCATATTGGCGGGCTTTCTCGGCTGGTTCCTGTCGAAGAGCATCCACGAAACAAAGGGCTTCTTCTGGGCCTGGCTGATTCATTTTGTGCAGGACGTGATCATCATGACGGCCCTGTTCCTGACACTGAACTAGCGAGGAGATAGGTCGTTCGTTGAACATTTCTTCAGGCAAAAACTGAAGGCCCTCATGCCCCGGCATAGCTGTCTATCCTGCTCCGAGCCGGTGCTGCTGCAGCCGGATGCAAAAAACACAGAAAAAACACAATCCCAGCACGGCGATGACAAAGTCAGTTTCTATACTCGAAGTCACAAGGGTTCAGACCTTGGAGAAAAAGAGAGGTAAGAAACATGAAGAGGAAAATTTCCGTATCCCTGGGACTGCTCGGCCTCGTTGCGGCACTCGCCGTTGTGCCGGCTCAGGCAAAGGCTTTCTTCCCGTCCGCTGACACGGCCGTGAGCGCGACCCGGACAAAGGAGAGCACCCGGCTGCGCCGGAAGGGTCAGGGATCAGGCGGACAACGGCAGAACGCCGCCCGGAAGCAGACCGGACTTAACAGCAGGGAACGTGTCACGAGAAGAGCCGTCGACGGCAGCGGCGGGTTCTGCACCAATCCCGACTGCACGCAGGATCGTGCGAACTGTGTACCGGCACAGAATGGCACGGAATGCCGGAACCCTGACGGGACGCGGCTTCCCAGGCGTGACGGGACAGGTTGTCCCCGCCGCTGATCAGGCTGACAGCGGATGCCCGTGATGGGCTAGAATGGGGCATGGACAATCCATGCCCCCATTTTGTGGAGAGCGATATGACCAAACTGCTGATCGTCGATGACAACGAACAGATAACGGAGATCGTGCGTAGCTTTGCGGAAAAGGAAGGCATGAGCGCCGATATCGCGAGCGATGGCCGGGAGGCTCTGGAACGCTTTCGTGAACAGTCCTATGACCTCATTCTCCTCGATGTCATGATGCCGGAACCAGATGGCTATCAGGTTCTCAGACGGATCAGGCAGGAGTCGCAGGTGCCGGTTATTCTCCTGACGGCCAGAGGAGAGGACTACGAGCGCATCATGGGACTCGACTACGGCGCCGACGACTATATCGTCAAGCCCTTCTCTCTGGGCGAGCTGATGGCGCGCATCCGGGCGGTTCTCAGGCGCATGCCCGGTTCTGCGGAGCCGAAGGTGGAGCTGGGGAATCTGGTGCTGGATCTGGACAGCTACGAGTGCCAGGTGAACGGGGAGACCATCCCGCTGACGGTAAAGGAATTCGCCATTCTCTATCTCCTGGCCGGCCATGTGGGCAGAGTGTTCACCCGGGACGCCATTCTGGACCGTGTCTGGGGCGACGACTATTACGGCGATGCCCGCACGGTCGATTCGCACATAACGAGACTCAGAGCCAAGCTTCCGGCCAGAGAACTCAGGCAATGGGACATCGTCACGGTCAGGGGTGTCGGCTATAAACTGGAGAAGATGAGCGCCGAATGAAATCGCGAATGCTCAGGAAAGTACTGGGATACTTTCTGTTCGTTCTGCTTCTCTTTGCCCTGGTGGTGGGCCTGATCTTTTTTCGTCTGGGACAGAGAAGTATCACGGCCGCCACTTTGACCATGGCGGAACACCGGGCGGAGAGCATCGCCGCTTCGCTGACCGCCGTTCTCTACCATGATGCATTCACCGACTTCGTCCCGGCTGTGAAAACGGAGCCGGAGCGCAGGGGGCAGGAGCCGGATCCGGACCACGGACACGGGACGAGCGGCGGACCGACCGGGCAGAGCGGGAGGGGATACCAGAATCAGAAGGCTGCGGGCCAGGGGCATCGCATCATTCTCTGGATGAACGAGCTTCTGTCGACGGATATCAATCTGGTTGTCGGCTCTGACGGAGCGGTTCTGCCGCTCCATGTGGAAACGATCGCGCTTGACAGTCTGACCACCGCGGAACGGGATATTGCCGACAGAGCCCTGCAGGGAGAGACGGCTTCTCTGGCCGCTGAAAAAGGAGGCTCCAGAGATCTTTACATCCTGACGGCGACCCCACTCTACGATGCGGAGGAACGGATCGTGGCGGCCCTGCTGCTGCGGGAGGATGCTGGCATCTCGTACGCACTGGTGGCCGAGGCACAGCGCCTCCTGGCCATCGCCATCGGCATCGCCGCCGTCCTCGTCACCATCCTGGCGCTGTTTATGACGCAGCGTCTGCTCCGGCCGCTGCGCCGCATTCAGAAAGTGACCCGCGAGCTCAGCGACGGCAGATACGAAGTGCGCACGGAGATCACGCAGAGCGATGAGCTGGGAGCCCTGGCAGAGGACGTGGACGCACTCGCGCTGCGCCTGGCAGAGGCACGGCGCGAATCGCTGTATCTGAACGAGCTGCGTGAGGACTTCATCTCCAGCATGTCCCATGAGCTGAAAACTCCCGTGACTGTCATGAAGTCTTCGCTGGAGGCTCTGCAGCAGGGTCTCGTGGCGGAGGCGGGCAGGCAGGGCTACTACGATGTTCTGTATCAGGAGATCAATCTGCTGGAGAGGCTGATCCAGGATCTGACCGATCTCAATGTCCTGCGCAACGAGAAATATCCGCTGCAGCAGGAGGAGCTGAACGTGATGGATGTGCTCCGGGATGCCATTCGTTCGCAGCGCCTCATCGCCCGGGACAGGTCCGTCGTTCTCGAGGACAGGTCTGCGGGGGAGGCCCTGTACATCCAGGGCGATTACGCCCGTATCCGACAGATGTTTGTCATCGTGCTGAACAATGCCATCAAATATTCTGCCACGGGCGGCCGGGTGACCATCGAGCATGATCAGGCCGCGGGGACGTTGACGATCACAAATGAGGGGAAGGAGATCGCGGCCGATAGTCTGCCGCGGATCTTTGAGCCCTTCTACCGGGACAAGAACAGCAGAGAAAAAGGCGTGGGGCTGGGCCTCTCGATTGCCAGGACCATCGCCGACAGGCACGGCATCGACATTCAGGTGAACTCCGGCGGCGGACTGACGAGCTTTGCCTTCCGCTTCCAGACGCAGTGACCATGGCAGGGGCAGCTGCCTGCGGAACTGTGCCTCTTCTGAAACATAATTGTCATTCTATGTTTAGACCGCTCTAGAATGGCTTTAACAAAGACCTGCTAGCTTCATCTTAAACAATTCACGTTCGTGCAGTATTTGACGGTGGGACGGGGAAAAACAGGTTGAGATGCAGAACAGGATGAAAACAGGCAGGCTTATCTGGGGAATTGCGCTGATCATGATCGGTGTTGTCTGGGCTGTCAATGCCCTTGGCATCGCCGACATCAGGGTCTTTTTCGACGGCTGGTGGACTCTGTTCATTATTGTTCCCTGCGTTGCTTCCCTGTTCACCAGGCGGCAGAAGTTTGCCAGCACGATAGGACTGATCATCGGGGTTGCTCTGTTCCTCAATGCACAGGGCATTCTCGATCTCACAGCGCTCTGGCAGCTCTCCCTTCCGATCGCCCTTATTATGGCGGGGCTGAAACTGATCAATGTGTTCGGCTTCAGGCGGAAGGCAAAGTCCGGACCGGAGGACACAAGGACTGTCGCCGGAGAGACCGTAACCGAGACAGCGGCCTTCGCGACACGGAAGATCGACTATGATGGCCAGGTCTTCGCCGGCGCCGATCTGGATGCGGTGTTTGGCAGCATCAGGCTGGACCTGAACCATGCCCGGATCGAGAACGACTGCATCGTTTCGATCTCCGCCATCTTTGCCACCGTAGAGGTGCTTGTGCCTGATGATGTGAAGGTCGCTATCGAATCCAGCACGCTGTTTGGCGGCGTTTCCGACAGGCGCGCCGGGGAGGCGGGTCAGGATGCCGGTGCGGACAGGGGCGTTACCTTGCATGTTGAAGCAAATTGTCTCATCGGAGGTGTGTACATCACATGAGAGCCAGTCACCAGGCGATGAAATATGCTGCTACAGCTCTGGCCATCTGCCTGATCGTGGGTGCGGCGGGTCTACTCATGCGTGCTGTTTCCTTTTTCGTTCCTTTTTTCTTCTCCTATACAACGCGCGAGTACACGAGCCACGATGTGACGGATGACATCCGGGTTCTGGAGATCAATCTCAAGGGTGTCGATCTGGAAGTGAAAAGAGCCGCGGATGGTGTGTTCAGATGGGAAAGCAACTACAGGTATCTGAGCGTGACGGAAGAGGGGAACCGGCTGCTGCTGCTGGATCGGCGCAACTTTCATACGAAAAACAGATACGGTGACGCTCTGCTGCGGGTTCATATTCCCGCCGGCATGGTCTTTGACGCCGTGGACATCAGCAGCGGTGCCGGCAGGATGCTGCTGGACTCCATCGAGGCGGAGTCGCTGCAGCTGCAGCTGGGCGCCGGAAAAGCCACCCTGCAAAACATCCGTGCCGCCGGGCGTGCAGACATAGATGCCGGCGTCGGGGATCTCCTGATCCGGGATTCGAGCTTTCACAATCTGGATCTCGATATGGGTGTGGGGCAGCTGGATTTCTTCGGGCTGCTGGAGGGCCGGACCAGGCTGCTGCTGGGCGTCGGGTCGAGCCGTTTCGACCTCGTGGGTTCTCTGTCCGACTATCGGCTGGAGATTAAGCAGGGCCTGGGTGCTTTTCTCGTGGATGGCGAACCTGTAGGAGGTGATAGCGAACTGGGTGAAGGCGACCGGGAAGTGCAGATCGAAGCGGGCCTCGGCTCCGTCAGAGTGGATTTCTCGGGAGAATAGGCAGGAGAGCCAGGGTGCTGACTGGAGTAGAGAGGCTGTATGAAGCACCACATGGGCGCAATGCGGAACTGAACCAACAGGCCAATGCCAGCGATCATATTCCTTACAGGCAGCAGATAAGGATGTCCCAGTGGAGAATCTTTCGTTTTTCCGTGAAGTACGAGGTAGTTGTGAGATCCTTTGAACAGGTCAAGAGGATGTAAGAGCGTATGCACCATCCTGGTCGGGACCTGGTGTTCATGTTCGAATGATCTCTCAATCTGGAAGCTCGCTGGCGTGTCCATCATGAATATGCGGCTATGGTCCTGCTATGTTTACCGCCGCCGTCCTCGTGTTCGCTGTAATGACCACAAGTCTCGTGTTGCCGCTCCCGGGACATGTTCCTGTCGGCGCAATACACTGACCTATAGAGCTGTGAGGTGCTGATAAGCGGGCAAATTATGGGTCTGACCGGATGATACTGGCAGGCTTCCTTCGGGCTCTGATCAATCGCTTTGGCACAGAGGGAAAATTTCACGTTTATTTAACATGCTGAGTTTATATAAATTAGAAGGGGAAATATCATCAGGACAGTTCAGATTGCTGATGCAACAGCCATGCTGAACAACGCACAGGCAATGCCAGGTGGCTTCGCTGACAGTGCCATGGAAGAGAGCTCATTACAGCACAGTCCGGGACTTGATACTGAAGAAGCGCAGATAAGTCTCTAAACGCAGGATCACTGATATGAGGTGCCCGTTTGCATCAGAGGTCGAGGAAGACACCCAACAGAAACGATCACCTGCGATGGTTCGTCGGCAGCATATTTCCAGATACCAGTCACCAGCACTCAAAGAAAGCGAGGTCAACCATGAGAAGAAATGCATCACGAGGAAAACGGAGCCACAAGCTGCTCCTGTCCTTGTTGATTATCGGCAGCATGTTGTTCGCGACCGGCTTCGGTGCCATCCCTGTCGCTGCAACCGAAGAATCGAATGGAAGCCTGTTGGCGGGTGAAGACAGCCAAGGTACGACAAGCGCTTTGGGTGGGCCTGAAAGAACGAATGATCTCGAGATCGGCCCGACAATCGACGCGCTGTCGTCGGAGGAGACTGACAGCAGTGAGGAGCCGGAAGCTCAGGCTGCTGCTGAAACAGTAGTGAATGAAGAATCCTGTTCGAGGGAACCTGAAACCGGGGAGCTTGAATCAGAGGAGCCTGAACAGGAGGAATCCGAAAGTGAGGAATCCGAAGTCGAGGAATCCGAAGTCGAGGAATCCGAAGTCGAGGAAACCGGGACAGAGGAAATCACCGAAAGCGAGACTCACGCTTTAGCGGAACACGATGAAACAACGGAATCCACTGCAACCGATCCGACGACGCAGAATGAGACGATGCAGGTGAATGAAGCGGAAACGATCGGAGAAATTCCCCTGAGTGTCGCCGTCGAGCCCAATATGGCAGCGCTGACGGTCACCCTGAAGTTCTCCGTGGTCGAGAGGGGGAAGCCGGACAGTGAGCAGCTGACAGGCTCCCTGACTCAACTGATTCATAACGATGAGCAGTTTATGGAAAACTGGGAAGTGGCTGCCCTTCCTGTTGAGAGAGTTCTTGGCGCAGGCGAGTATAACTTCAGTATGGTCACGCTACCAGACGGCTTTGCGTTCAACCCGGGTATCACTTTTCGAGTGAATGATGACCTGTCTGTCGATATCGCCGATGATTCAGGCGATCCGGATCCCGGCAACTGGACGTGGATACCCCTCGAGGGAGATACGATCCGACTCGAGCATGAACGTGGGGCCCCCTTCCTTTTCCGCAACATCGATCTGATGAACTCCGGCGTCGAGCTCGAAGGCGGCACGATGCTGATCGAGCTTGGCAACGGCGTAACACGTACCTGGGACTCAGGTCCCGACGCCGAGATTCTTTATCTGGCACCCGGAACAGAGGGTGTATACAGCGAGTATACCGCTCCGGACGGATATGTCGGTAGTGATCCAATCCCGTTCAAAATCGACAGCAGCAGCAATCTCTTTATTCAGGATCCGGACGGCAGGTGGTTTATGCATGTGGGCAATACCATCGCCATGGAGAATATAGAGGAGGCATATGCCGGCAACCAGAAATACCATGTTACGCTCGGTGTTCGGGAATACGGATCCTCCGGCATACCCTCTCTGCCGGGTGCTGTTGTCAAGCTACAGCGTCTTGATCCCTATTCATCTGAGTTTTATGACATGCCCTGGATGCAGTGGATGACGGGCACGGAAAACCGCACTGTCCCCCTCTTCTACGGGGAATACCGGCTTGTGGTTCTGGACGACCCCGAGGGCTACGAATATTACTTCGGAACCGGAATCTTCCTGATTCTTGAAAATGGCGATGGCATACCTCCCAGTTTCCATGTTCTGTTTCAGCCGCTCGATGGCAGTTCTCCGGTCTGGTGGGAATCGGAAGAATGGGGGACTTATATCGAATACACGGAAGAGCAGCTGCCCGTCACCCTGAAGTTCTCCGTGGTTGAGAGGGGGAAGCCGGACAGCGAGCAGCTGACAGGTTCCCATGTCCAGCTGATTCACAACGATGAGCAGTTTATGGAAGACTGGTTTGTACCTGTCCTTCCCGTAGAGAAAGATCTGTACCCAGGTACATACTGTGTCGGTATGATCACGTTACCGGATGGATTCGCGTTCAGCCCAGGCATTACTTTCCGGGTGAATGACAATCTGTGTGTCGATATCGCCGAAGATTCAAGCGATCCTGATCCCGGCAACTGGACGTGGATACCCCTCCAGGGAGATATGATCCGACTCGAGCATGATCGCGGGGTCCCCTTCCTTTTCCGCAACATCGACCTGATGAACTCCGGCGTTGAGCTGGAAAATGGCAGGATGCTGCTTGAGTTCAGCAACGGCGTAGTACGTACCTGGAACTCGGGTCCCGACGGCGAGGTTTTTTATCTGGCACCTGGTACAGAGGGTGTATACAGTGAATATACCGCTCCAGCCGGATATGCCGGCAGTGGTCCAATCCAGTTCAAAATCGACAGCAGCAGCAATCTCTTTGTTCAGGATCTAAACGGCAGGTGGTTTATGCATGTGGGCAATACCATCGCCATGGAGAACATTGGACAGATGTTTGCAGACTACGGGAAATTCGGTACAGAGCTCGGCGTCCGGGAGTACGGAAACCCCGGCTCGCCCTCCCTGCCGGGTGCTGTCGTCAAGCTGCAGCGTCTCAACCCCGATACATCAGAGTTTTACGACGTGCCCGGGATGCAGTGGGTGACGGGCACGGAAAGCCGCATTGTTCCCCTCTTTGTCGGTGAATACCGTCTTGTGGCTGTGGACGACCCCGACGGCTACGAGTACTACTACGGAACTGGAATCTTCCTGATTCTTGAAGGTGGCGACAACTATGGCTGCAGTTTCCACATACTGATTCAACCGCTCGATGGCAGTTCTCCGGTCTGGTGGGAATCGGATGTATGGGCGACTTTTCTCGAATACCGTGCGGCTTATCGGATCGCCGTCTTCCGTACCGGCACCAGGACAAGCTATACCGTTGGTGAAACGGTCGCTCTGGCAGCACGGGCCGAGAATGGCACGACACCTTACTATTATCAGTTCTATGTCATACGCTCGAATGGTACCAGAGTCATCCTGCGCGATTATGCTCTCAGTAACACTTACAACTGGAACCCCGTGACGCCGGATACATATCAGGTCGGCGTGAATGTCAGGGATGCCAGTGGAGAGATTATCAATCAGGAGAAGACTGTTACAGTCAAACTTCCGGAGGAGGAGCAGCTCAGGATAGCTGTCTTCCGGGCCGGTACCAAGTCAACATATACAGTCGGCGAAACGGTTGCTCTGGCGGCACGTGCCGAGGGCGGCAAGACTCCGTATCAGTATCAGTTCTATGTTATCCGTTCGAACGGTGCCAGGGTCATCCTGCGCGATTATGCGCTCAGCAACACCTTTAACTGGAAACCCAGAACACCTGACACCTATCAGGTCGGTGTGAATGTCAAGGATGCCGCCGGGACGATTGTCTATCAGGAGAAGACTGTTACAGTCA
>JASGUU010000077.1 GCA_030057555.1 Bacillota bacterium
CATCTGCAACAGTAGCCGGAAAGATGCCGGTCTTTAAACGACAGGGCCGACCGAAACGCAGGACGAAAACCACCCACACAGAACGCGAATGACAAAGACCCCGTACGGGACCTGAACAGGCTCGAACGGGGTCTTTTGAAGTGCGGGTCTTTGAGCGCTTACATTTGTACTCGTTCCTCTGTGTATAAGCTGAAATTCTGCTCACAACCTCATTATGCAGCGGGGCGCGAGGCAGTCGAACGAAAGCACCGCCTGGCCGAAGCCTGCAGGCTGCTCCCATATGCCGACTCGGATGATCCCGCCGCCGGGCTTATCCGTTCGCAGCATGCCGCCTCGGCTGCACAAGCTTTCGAGTGGTACGCTGGTTTCCGTGTATCACTCGAAAAGCAGTGCCGAAACCTTCACCTGCAGCGATTTTGCGGGAACTGAGAGGGCATGGTCGTGGCCAGGCCGGATTTTCGAGCAGGTCTGCCGGCTCAGCTGCGCAGCGATACAGCAGCGATACAATAGACACAATAGATGAGACTAATAATCAACTTTAATATGTCAGGCTAATGTCAGGCTAAGCCTCCAGCCGAAGGCACTCCCCATCAGGACCGTGCAGCAGTCCATCGCGAACCCCGTTGCGGAGGGAGGGCGGCAGGCTGTCCGGACTCCTGAGTTTCAGAACGAGACCGGCAAAGGGCCGCCCGGGCGCCGTGTCCACCGTCCGCACGGCGATACGGTCCGAACCGAGCTGCCAGACGCCGGGGCCGGCAGAGGGCAGGCCGAGTGTGTCGCCGAGGAGGCGGGCGGGGCCGGCGGCATCCCGGGGCTCAACCTCGAGACGGAACTCCGAGACGGCAGCGAGGACGCGGCTCTCGAGATCGGGGATGCGGATGTCCTCCTCCCGCTCGAGCAGTTCCCAGACCATGCCGCTGGCATCGGTGAAAAAGGCCAGACTGCCGTCTCCCGTTCCGGAGCGGCGGGCAGGCACGGTGATGCGGCAGCCGGACCGCTCCACTTCGTCAACCAGGGCGGCGATGGGGCGGGAGCGGCTCGTGAGAAAGGCGATGTGCTGCCAGCCGAGCTGGGGATCATCCGGCCGGCTCTCGACGAGCTCGATGACGGAGTTGGCGAGCTGGACATAGACGAAGCGGCCCGGCCCGCTCAGGGGACGGGCGTCGCGGATGACCCGGCCGTCCAGCAGATCGCGGTAAAAGACCAGCGAGGCCTCCATGTCGGCGACGCGCAGGCCGGCATGATTGATTTCCCGGACCAGAGGCGAAACAGGATGGTTCATGTCGGGCACCTCACATTCGTAACTTGCTTGAGAATAGCGCGGACATCATGGCATCACCAGTCATCCACGGCTCATTTCACTTATCGTTTTAACACATTGATTCAACTTTCTTGACATTTCGTTGACGAAATTGTCATTCATTACTAAACTGCTTGTACTGATTGCCGTCCTTCGGCTGTAAGCTCTCATGCAGGGAGCCTAAAACCGACGGACAAGGGATCCACGTATTGGAGGAGTATTCATGGCAGTTTCGAGGAAACGACTCATCGGCATTGTGCTGGCTGCCGTGCTCGCACTGGCCGCATGCGGTCAGGCAGCCGGGCCAACTACCGCAGCGCCAAAGAAGACAGAAGCAGCCGAAAAAACTGAGGCTCCGGCAGATGAGACAAAAACACCGGAGGAGTCTTCGGAGGCGGAATCCGTCTACCCAATCGAGGGTAACCACAAGCTCACCTACTGGGTAGAACTCGGTGCCGTACCGCGCGAGACAATCAAATCACTGTCCGAGAACCTGGCCTATAAGGCCAAGGCGAAAGCAACCGGTGTCGAGGTCACGTTCATCCATCCCCCGGCCGGCGAGGAGCGTCAGGCATTCAATCTGATGCTGAACTCCGACAGACTGCCGGACATCGTTGAGCGTGTTGATACCTACTATACCGGTGGTATCGACAGCGCCATCAGCGAAGGCTACTTCATCCGTCTGAACGAGCTCGCCGAGGTCTATGCGCCGAACTACATGCGCATCATCAACTCCGACCCCGATGTGCGTAAAGAGGCCTATACCGACACCGGTAACCTGATGGGCTTCGGCATGCTCTGCTCGGACCAGGAGGGCATGGACACCACGATCAACCGCGAGAACGCCTGGATCGGCCCACAGGTGAACAAGGACTGGCTCGATGAGCTCGGACTCGACGTCCCCGAGACCATCGAGGACTGGGAGAACATGTTCGCCAAGTTCAAGGAGAAGGAGCCCGAGGGCTGGCCGCTGCTCGTCTGGGGCGGTGCCGCCTATGGCAGCAACGGTCTGTTCGAGATCACCGGTGCCTTCATCTCCGCATTTGACATCGGACCGCTCTTCTTCCTGAAGGACAACCAGATTCAGTTCGGCCCCGCGACCCCCGAGTACAAGGACTACCTGCTGCTGATGGCCGACTGGTACAAGAAGGGCTATATCAACGACGACTTCCCCTCGATGGACGTCGCCCGCGCCCGTACCTTCTACCTCAACAACAAGTGCGGCTCGGTCGTTCAGGGTACCAGTACCGCACTGGAGATGAAGAATCAGGGCATCACCTTTGTAGGCGCCCAGACTCCGAAATTCGCTGACGGCCCCGATGTCCACTGGACCTACCGTAACAACCTGATCCGCGGCTACTACACGCTCATCAGCGACAGCTGCGAGATTCCGGAAATCGCCGTACAGTGGATCGACTGGAACTACACCATGGACGGCTACCTCGCCTGCAACTTCGGCATCGAGGGCGAATCCTACCTCTCGATCGACGAGAAGACGGGCCGTCCCGACTATGTTCCGGATATCAAGGACAACAATTACGCGAACTTCGACCGCAACAACATGGTCATCCGTCTGCACAACGGCTGCTATCTGAAGAGCGACCTGCGCTCCAACCCGCGCCGTTTCATCCCCGAGATGGAGCAGGATATCCGCAAGGTCTGGGAGTTGATAGATACCAGCTACGTCCTGCCGCCGATTACGCTGACGGCTCTGGAGGGCGAAGAGTACTCGAAGATCATGACCAACCTGAACACCTATCGTGAGGAGAACACGCTCAAGTTCATCACCGGCGCTCTGGATATCGAAGCCGAATTTGACAACTACCTCGAGACCATGCAGGGTTACGACGTCGCGCGCGCCTGCGAACTGCAGTCTGACGCGCTCGAGCGCTTCAACGCCCGCTAAACACAACGGAAGCAGCCGGCTCTTTCCGCTCAAAGAGCCGGTTGTTTTTCCTCATTTCGTTAACTTAATTTAAGAGCTGGTTGGGAACCCGCTCCACCCGGACCAGAGACAGCTCAGATCGGGCTGACACGTGAGGAGGACTGTCATGGCTGAAGTAGCCCTGCAAACCACGAAGCGCCCGACCAAACGGAAGTTCACGTGGCACGCGATTCAGAACGATTTTCGTCTGAACAAAACACTTCTGCTGATGTTTTTGCCGGTTTTGGCATATTACATCATCTTCCACTATGGACCGATGTACGGCCTGCAGATTGCCTTCCGCGACTTCAAGCCGCGGCGGGGCTTCTTCGGCAGTGAATGGGTCGGGATGAAGCATTTTATCGATTTCTTCACCGGTCCCTATGCCTGGCGGCTGACGCGCAACACGCTGGCGCTGTCGATCGGCCAGCTGATCTTTGGCTTCCCGCTGCCGATCATCTTCGCCCTGCTGCTGAACGAGGTGCAGAACCGCGTCTTCAAACGGGTCACACAGACGGTCACCTATCTGCCCTACTTCATCTCGCTGGTCGTCGTCGCCGGTCTGCTGGTCAACTTCCTGGCCAAGGACGGCGTTATCAACGACATCATCGCCTTTTTCGGAGGCGAGCGAAAATCCTGGCTGCAGGAGGAGTCAGCTTTCCGCACCATATACATAGCCTCGGGCATCTGGCAACAACTGGGCTGGGGCTCGATCATCTATCTGGCTGCGATTGCCGGCATCGACCAGGAACTCTACGAGGCCGCCCGCATTGACGGTGCCGGCCGCTTCAAGCAGGCCCTGCACATCACAATCCCGGGCATCGCACCAACCATCATCATCCTGCTCATCCTGCGCATGGGCACACTGATGAATATTGGCTTCGAGAAGGTCATCCTGCTCTATAACGCCTCGACCTATGAGACGGCGGACGTCATCTCATCCTATGTCTACCGCATCGGCATCATTGAAAACGACTTCAGTTTCAGTACCGCGGTCGGTCTCTTCAACTCCGTCATCAACTTCGGCCTGATACTCATTTCGAACCGTCTCAGCCGGAAATTCTCCGGCACGAGCCTGTGGTGAGGAGGGACGGCCATGAACAAGATCAAGCGCACCACCGGCGAGTGGATCTTCACGATATTCAATTACATCTTCCTGAGCTTCCTCTCGCTGATCTGTCTCTATCCGATCCTCTACGTGCTCTTCGCCTCCGTCAGTGACCCCATCGGGCTGCAGAAACAATCCGGCCTGCTCTTCGCGCCTATCTTCCCCATGACCATGGGCGGCTATCAGCTGGTCATGCAAAATCCGAATGTGGGGACCGGCTACATGAATACGCTGATCTACGTGATCGGTGGCACGACCCTGAACCTGGCCTTTACGGCCCTCGGCGCCTATGTGCTCTCACGCCAGCAGTTTCTCTGGCGGAATGTGTTGATGGCGATTCTGACCTTCACCATGTTCTTCAGCGGCGGCATGATCCCGTCCTTCCTGCTGGTGCGTTCACTCGGCATCTACAACACCCGCTGGGCCATCATCCTGCCGGGTCTGGTTTCGACCTACAACCTGATCATCATGCGGACGGCCTTCTCGGCAGTGCCCGAGAGTCTCGAGGAATCGGCGAAGCTGGACGGCGCCGGACACTTCCGCATCTTTGCCCAGATCATGCTTCCGCTGACGAAGGCAACCATCGCGGTGCTGGTCCTCTACTATGCGGTCGGGCACTGGAACGCCTGGTTCAACGCGGCGATCTATCTCGAGGATCAGAACAAATGGCCGCTGCAGCTGACACTCAGGCAGATTCTGCTGGCCAACAAGATGAGCGACATGACCGGTGACATGACACAGACCGGCGGCGAGGCCGACCTCGTCTACGCGGCGCGCGAGCTGGTGCAGTACTGCACGATCATCGTGGCGACGGTGCCCATCCTCTGCGTCTACCCCTTCATTCAGAAACACTTTGTGAAGGGCGTCATGATCGGTTCCGTCAAGGGCTAGGAAGCGTCCGCGTCCCGTGCGCGGCACAAGAAGCCTGACAGGGGCTGCCTCCGCGGGGGCAGCCCCTTTTTGTTATCATCACGGAAAGCAAGGCAAAGGAGCTTTGACACATGCGCTGGGAACATCTGGTACCATCCGATTTCGAACGGGCCGTCCGCGAGACCGGCCTGTGTATCGTGCCGACAGGTTCGCTCGAACGCCACGGCGAGCATCTGCCCTTCGGCTGCGATGCCATCATCGCCCACACCGTGGCCTGCCGGGCCGCCGAGATCGAGCCGGCCGTCGTTTTCCCCGCCTGGTACATGATGCAGGTGCACGAGGCCGCCGCCTTCACCGGCACGGTCAATTTCCCGGCCCCCTTCGCCCTCGAGGCCTTCGACCACCTGCTGCTGTCGATCGCGGCAAACGGCTTCACGAAGATCCTGGTCGTCAACGGCCACGGCGGCAACTCGCACATGCTCGACTATTTCGCGATGGCCAACATGGACCGCGAGCTGCCCTATACCTTCTACCAGACGTCCAGCCATGGACAGCTGACCGAGGCCGAGGCGGCGCAGATCGCCGCCGTCTGGGAGAGCGACTTCGGCGGCCATGCCTGCGAGATGGAGACCTCCCTGTTTATGGCCTGCTGCCCCGGCACGACACGCCTCGAGCTGACGCCGGCGGAGCCGGTGCAGCCGCTCGGCCGCTTCCGCCACCTGCGCGAGGCCGGCGTCACCGGACCGCTCTGGTGGTATGCCGACTACCCGGAGAACATCGTCGGCGATCCCAGACTCGCCTCGGAGGAGAAGGGGCGCGTGGTGCTCGATGTCTATGCCGAAGCCCTCGCGCGGGCGATCCGCGCGGTCAAGGCCGACACGACCGCTCCGCAGCTGCGCCGTGAATTCCTCGACCGGGTCGTGGCGAAGGGCCGGCCGGGCATATGATGCGCAGATCCGGCGTCTGGCTGCGCGATCTCGCCGTCACTGCCGTGGCGCTGGCGGTGCTTCTCCTGGCCTGGCTGCTCTGGGTCCTGCCGGGCCGGGGCCGTCACAGCAGCATGGTGGAGACCGTTGTCACCCGGGCCCGCGTCGAGGCGGTGACCGAGGATCTCCATGTGGACATCGCGGGAGAGCCTCTGCCGGACGGGCGGCAGCTCGCGGAGGGCGAGGCCGGGCAGCGCCGGCTGCGCTTCACGGCGAAGCTGACATCGGGGCCCGAAGCGGGGATACAGGTCACGGCGGAACAGCTGATCGACAACTACATCGACAGGGCGGCGGACTATGCGGTGCGGCCGGGCAGCCGGATTCTGCTGCAGCCGGCGATATCTCCGGCCGCCGGCAACGGGGCGGTGGCCTGGCGTTTCGTCAACTACAACCGCCTGCCCTGGATTGCCGGTCTGGGGCTGGTCTTTGCCCTGGCTCTCCTCCTCTATGGACGCCGTCAGGGCCTGCGCACGCTGATCTCGCTCCTGCTGACCTTCGCCGCCGTCTTCGCCATCCTGATTCCCGCCATTCTGCAGGGGGAGAATATCTACCTCATCTCGCTGTTCGTCTGTATCTACACGATTGTGATGACCTACAGTCTCGTCAACGGCGTCAACCGGATGACGGCGGCGGCCTCGCTCTCCTGTACGGTGGGGCTCATCGCCTCCGGCCTTATCAGCCTCGTGATGAACCGCATCCTGCGGCTGAGCGGCTTCGTCAGCGAGGAGGCGAGCTTCCTGCACATGACCGAGCACGGGCGCCAGATCAACATGCAGGCGCTGCTTTTCGCTGCGATTCTGATCGGTTCGCTGGGTGCGCTGATGGACGTGGCAATGTCGATCTCCTCGTCGCTGCGGGAGATGCAGGACATCTCACCTGACATTACCAGGCGGCGCCTGCGCGAGGCGGGCTTCGCGGTGGGGCGCGACGTCATGGGCACGATGACGAACACCCTGATCCTGGCATATATCGGCAGTCAGCTGGTGGCCGTGCTGCTGATGATCTCGATCGAGGGCCAGCTCTACTATCTGCTCAATATCGAGGCCGTAGTGATCGACATCCTGCAGGCCCTGATCGGGAGCATCGGCCTGCTGCTGACGCTGCCGGCCGCGGCCTGGATCGCGTCATGGCTGTACACGGCCGAGCGGGGACGCGGGGGTGGATCGGGATCCGGGCGCATAGACGGAGAGGACTGGCTGACCGCGGGCAGGAAGCGGCGGCAGTCGCCCGGGATCAGGCGGCTCTAGCGGCGTTCGGCAGGGGGCCTGTGGGCTGTCCGCAGGGAAATACCGTCATGGATGCTCTCTATATCCATCTGCCACCCTGCTGGCGGGCTGCGTTGCCGGTTGCATAATGGGGTGGTGAGCGAAAAAGCGACTTATGTGCTGGATAACGTGTACAGGTTGCATTGTTGAGTCAGAAACCGCCACTCGCGCTCAAAAATCCAGTTTATACACAAAAATCTGCGCACAGCTCCGATTTTTGCACATTGCATAATGTACCCAGGTCGGCGAGGGCTGCTCCCCCGGGCCCGGGCAGGCGTCCAGAGAGCGCCGCTCTGCCCTCCGCTCAGGCGTAGGCGAGCTCGACGATCGCGTAGCCGTCGATCTCGGGGATCGTGAGGCGGCCGTCCGTGAGCGGCAGCTCCAGGCCCCCGGGCACCAGACGGGCACTGTGGACCTCGTACGGCAGCGCGAGTTCCACCGTCACGTCGCGCACCCGCGTGCGCTCCTCGATGAGGTCGATGCGCGCCGACTTCCGCACGGGCACATAGGACAGGAGGTGCAGCGCTGCGCGGCTCTGTTGCGGCTGGTCGAGCAGGCTGACCGTCAGCGTCGAGGGGCCGTCATGGCGGACCAGGCGGCGGCCGAGGAGCAGATCGATGGTGTTGCGGATCAGGAGCTTGACCCAGCGCGGCGCGTTCTCCCGGTACTGCGAGAAGAGCGGATGGGCGAAGAGGATCGTGTTCGCGGTGCGGATGGCGGCGGGCTTTCGCTCCCCGTGCGCCGAGGGCGTGTAGCGATGCGAACAGAAGCGGGCCGCTGTACGGGTAAACCAGGGCTCCTCCTTCTCGAGCAGCACCTCGCCCGGGCCCACGGGTGCGATCGCCTCGCCCTGCAGGTAGATGACATAGGGATTCCCCTCCACCAGATCCCGCGCCAGCCCGCCTGCGGGCAGGACGAAGCTGGGCCAGAGCTCCTCCCGGCCTAGGTGCCTCGCGCCGAATTCTGCCGGCCATGCGCCGCTCAGCGGATCGCAGCCGCCCAGCCCGCAGGCCAGCACACGGCCGCCGGACCGGAGGTAGCGGGAGAGCCGGCTTTGCATGGCAGCATCACAGCGGAGGTCGTCCGGCAGGATCAGGAGAGGGTAGCGCGACCAGTCCGCCGCGCAGTCGACGATGTCGTACTGCAGGCCGAGCTCGTCGAGCAGCTGCACCGCGCCAAAGATGGTCTCGGGGATCGCGTGCTCCCGGTCCACGGGCTCGGAGGTGACGAGGGCCGCCTCGACCAGGGGGACGGAGGGACGGGCCCAGGCCTCGCGCTCGGCCAGCTGGCGGTAGACGGAGCCGATGAGGTCGTAGGTGGGCTTCTGCAGAACGCCGCGCGGCTCCAGCTGATCGCCGACCGAGGCGGCGAAGCCGAAACTCAGCATGCGAAAGCACTCGAACTCGAGAGCGGCCTGGTTCTTCAGGGAGTGGAAGTCGCCCCACTCGGTATGGAACTTCCCGGTCATGCCGAGCGCGTCATGCCCAAGCGTGCGCGCATAGCGGGCGGAGACGGGGAAGTGCAGATAGCCCCAGGAACCCGAGGGCAGGCTCTCGAGCTCATAGTGCGTGTAGGCCTCGTGGCTGGCCCGCGTACAGGGGCCGACGTGGCCGGCGTTGTAGAAGATGCTGGCATCGGGACGATGGGAGCGGACGAGGGCAGACATGCGCTGTTTGAAACGGTCGATGGAGAATTTGGCGAAGCGCCGCACAGCCCCGGCATCCTGGCGCCAGTCAATACCCCGTTCGTCCATCTCGCGGCGGCAGGCGGCGCAGACACAGGGACGGATGCCGACGATGTCGAAGAAGATGCCGTCGAGCCTGTCGCCGAGGAGTTCGCAGACCTCGCGCGTCTGTTCGCTGACATAGTCGAAATAGCCGCTGTTGACACAGAGGCTCTGGTAGAAGCCCGGCTCGCTGAAGGGTGGGCCCTCGTGGCTGCCGTCGGGCTTCCGGATCAGCCACTCGGGGTGGGTCGTCGCAACGTGATAGTCCCACTGCACCGTGATATAGACGGGTGCGCGGACGCCGACCGCGTGCAGGGCCTCGACCTGCTCGACGAGGAGGTTCGGGCGGGCGAGATGGGGGTGGACGATCCCGGGGAAGCGCTCCGACTGGTAGTAGACCCAGCCGTGGTGGCAGCGGGCGAAGACGGTCATCGAGTTGATGGCGGCGGCGCGGACGGTGGCCGCAAAGGCGGCGGGGTCGAAGTCGGCGCCAATGCCGGGGATCGCTTCGGAGCTGTGGAAGTCCAGGTGAACCTGGCGGCTGGCAAGCTGCATGTCATGTACTCCTTGTTGCTGTCTCTGAGCTGTCCGGCTCCGCCAGCTCATCATGATGCAGGCGCCGGAGGGTCTCTCGTTTTATTCTTCCTCGATGTCGAAATCCAGAACGCAGACCAGGATCCGGTCCACCTTGTGTTCCTCCATCGCCAGGATCTTGATGTAGAAGTTTTCCATCCTGAAGGCGTCTCCCGGCTTCGGCAGTCCCCTGTATCTTTCGATCAGCCAGCCGCTGACGGTGTTATATTCGCTGTCGAGCAGCCGGCGGTCGATGTCGAGCTCCATGGAGAATTCCCTGAGGCCCAGATCGCCGCTTACCTCATACAGGCCCTCGCCGGTTTGTCGAATATGGCTGCGCACGATGTCGTATTCGTCCCAGATCTCCCCGACCAGCTCTTCGACGATGTCCTCCACGGTCAGACAGCCGGCCGTCCCGCCATATTCGTCCACGACGATGGCCATGGGCATCTTGTTCGCATTAAGCATGTTGAAGGTTTCCGGCAGCTTTTTCGTTTCGAACACGAATACGGGCTTTTCCAGCAGCTCCATGATCAGCTCATCCAGACCGGAGTCGTCCCCGCCTCTGTCAATCAGCTGTTCGAGCAGACGGCCGACGTGGAGGATGCCGATGATGCTGTCAATGCTCCCCCTGTATACCGGGAGCCTGGTAAACGGGGTGTTGAGGACGGTATCCATGATTTCTTCCCTGTCGTCTTCGATGTCCAGGGCCACCACATCGCGCCTCGGGGTGATGATCTCGGATACGCTGATGTCGGAGAATTCCAGCGTCAGCTGCAGGAGATCCGACTTCTCCTTATCGATGATCCCGTCATCCTCGATATGTTCAATGATAGTCGTCAGTTCTTCCACGGTCATTTTTTCATCTTCGGCATTCTTCCATCTGCGCGAGAACAGCCCCACGATGGCCACGACGATTTTAATGACCGGAGAGAGGAGGATCATCAGAATGCGGACGGGCAGGGACGCGAAGAGGGCGAACTGGAAGGGTATGTTTCTGGCGATGATCTTCGGGGTGATCTCCCCAAAGATAAGTATGATCACGGTGATCACCAGGGTGGCGGGCAGGGTGCCCTGTTCACCGACGAGGTCGAGCACGATGACGGTGGAGATGGAGGTCGCGGCGATGTTGACCAGATTGTTGCCGATCAGAATGGTTGACAGTGTCCGGTCGAAATCCTCGACGATGTGGACCGCCAGCCGGGCGGCGACGTTGCCCTCAGCCGCCCTGCTCTTCAGGCGCATGAGATTCACGGAGGAAAAGGCGATCTCCGAGGCGGAGAAGAAGGCGGAGAAGAGGATGCAGACGACTATGCCGGCATAATGCAGAAGACTAACTTCCGGCATGCAGGGCCTCCTTCCCGCCTGCCTGATGCGCCGGCCTGTCCCGTATCTCCCCGATCAGCTCCTCCAGAATATCCGTCAGCGTCACGATGCCCATTTTTCTGCCGGCGCGGTCGACCACCATGGCGAAATGGATTTTGTTTTTGCTCAGCTCGTTCATGAGGTCATCGATCAGCATATCGGGTCCGGTATAGAAGGGTTTAAGCAGGATGTCCCTGACGTCGAAGCCTCTGTCTTTGAAGCTGCTCCGGTAGAATGCCTTGGTCTGCAGCACCCCGATGAAATTCCCCTCCCCGCCGTCGAAGACGGGATAGCGGGAAAAGCCTGTGTCCTTGAAGATCCTGACGATTTCGCGTTTATCAGTGGCGATATCGAGCGACACGACATCCTGCATCGGGGTGTAGATGTCAGCCACCTTTTTCCGGTCAAAGTTCAGCGCGGACGAGATAAGCTGGTGGTCTCTTTCGCTGATGACACCTTCTTCCCCGACGTCTTTGACGATCTGGAAAAACTCCTCTTCGTTGATCTCGGGCTCGTTCTCCTCCGGGAACAGTTTGGTCACGATCTTTGAGATGCCCATGAAAAACAGGCTGACCGGCTTCAGCAGCCGGATGAAAAGCTTCAGGAAGAATGCCACGTTCAGGGCATAGTTGTAGTTGGACTTCCCGAAGCTTTTGGGAATCATTTCGCTGAACAGAAAGACGATGAGCGTGGACAGAAGCGTCGTCAGGGTCAGGTATTCCGAGCCGAAATATCTCGTGGAGAGCACGGTTGCGATGGCGGCGAAGCCGTTGTGGGTCAGGTTGTTGCCAATCAGCAGGGTGACGAGTGCGCTGTCGAAATGCTCCAGAATCCACCTCGCCATCCGCGCTCTTTTGCTGCCGTTATCCGCATGGTTCTTCAGCCTGATTTTATTGATGGAAGAGTAGCTGATTTCCGTGGCGGCACAGAATGAGGCTCCTGTCAGCAACAGGACCAGAATCAGAATCAGTAACCAGCTGTCCATGAAAAAGGCATCCTCGGAACAAAGTCTTCTGCCGCCGGATCAGCGTAGAACGCCTCAGGCAGAGTTCTTTTTCTAGACTATACCTTAAACACAGGCTACGCGGCAGAATGCGCCCCTGGGAGCCGCCGGCGCAGGACTGCGGGCGGCATGGCATTTGCGCCGCCCCCGCTCCCCCGCATGACCTGCCCCGGCCGCAGCAGGTCGCACGGAGAAAACAGGGATGGGTTTTGCGCGCCCGCCGCTATTCCGCAGCCGCGGCGCTCTCGCCGGCAGCGATCTTCCTGCGGATCGCGGTCACCAGTTCGCGGTTGACGGTCTTTGCATGAATGAGCAGACGATCGAGCCAGGCCACGGCGCGCTCACGGTCGACCGGCTTTGGCTTTGCACCCAGGAAGCGCATGGCATTCTCCCTGGTGATCGCCCGCAGCGTCCCGCTGTCGAGCCCGATGCCCTCGAGCACATCGCCATCGTAGAGCACCGGCCCCGTCCGCGAGAGCATCTCGCGCTGCATGCGGTTGATCGCGTCGCCGGGCAGGCTGTCGCTGCGCGCCGCCGGCACCGAGTCGGTGCCGTAGATGATGCGCCCGCTGTGCTCGCGCATGAAGCCGCGCCAGAACGCGGGGTCACGTGAGAAGTCGTAGTACATCTCGCTGCCGGAGGTGACATCGACGTTCATGTTCGGGAAGCGCCGCAGCCAGTCGGCGAGCCGGTCGGGGCAGGGCGACATGAAGAAGAAGTGCGCAAAGAGCACGCGCAGACCGGGATGGCGCGCGAGCATCTCCGCATGCTCAGCGTAGAGCTCCTCGAGGTCGACGAAATCGCCCTCGGCATAGAACCAGCCGTTCGCGCGCGCCCAGTCGGGCACGCGTTCGGGATCCCAGAAGGTCGGCGGGTCGCCCACATGCATCAGTACCGGGATATCGCGGGCCTCGAGCGCCGTGAGCGCCTCGTCAAAGATGGGATCGAGCGGCGACAGTCCGAGCCGGATGCGCGTGGTCGGCTTCTGCTCGATGCACTTGACACCGTCACAGCCGATCTCGATGAGCTCGAGGATCTCGCCGGCCGGCGTCGAGCCCGGTCCGTAGTCCGTCTGGTAGTCAAAGCCCGCGAGCGCATAGGCGTTGGGGAAGCGCCACTTCAGGTAGAGGGCGATGGCATTCTGGGTCGGATCGCGCGAGCCCGCGAGCGACGCGAAGGCCCAGCCCGCATAGCCGTTGCGCCGCTCCATCGCATCGATGCTGTCAAGCACCGCCAGCGGCATATGGGACTCCGCATGGAGATGGGCGTCAATCCAGTCCCAGTTCTGTGTTTCAGCTGTCATCACGTGACCCCTCCCTGTTCCGCGAGGAAGCGTTGAACTTCCTCACGCTGTGGCAGAGACGGCTGCGCCCCGTGGCGTGACACACAGATGCTCCCCGCCGCGTTGCCGAAGCGCACCGCCTCGTCCCAGTCGCCGGTCTCCACGAAGCGCAGCGCCAGCGCCGCTGTGAACGCGTCCCCGGCCGCCGTCGAGTCGACCGCGCGCACGGTCTCGAAGGTCGGAATGCGCCGGCCCTCTGCGCCCGGCGGCTGCAGCCAGGCCCCGCGCCGGCCCAGCTTCAGCACCGCCACCCGGGCACCGCTCTGCTCGAGCAGGAGCCGAGAAGCCGCCTGGCAGGCGGCGTCATCGACGGGATCGATCCCCGTCCAGGCCAGAGTCTCGGACTCGTTGGGACTGATGACATCAATCCCCGCGAAGTCCGCCATCTCCACCGCCCCTGCCGGCCCCGCATCGAGAACCGTCAGGATCCCCTGCTCCCGGGCCAGCCTGACCGTCTCCCGGATTGCGGCCGGGGTGATCTCAAGCTGCAGCAGGACGACATCCGGCACGGGGCCGGCCGCCAGTGCCGCCCGCACCTGCTCCACGTCGAGAGCCAGATTCGCCCCCGGAAAGACCATGATCTGGTTGTTGCCCTCCGCATCGACCGGAATGACGGCGAGACCCGTCGCCGCCGTCTCGAGCCGGGCGATGTCCTCTGTGCCGATGCCCTCCGCCGCCAGGCCCGCGATGAGCCGGCGTCCGTTCGCATCAGCGCCGACCGCCGCGACCATACGCGTCTCGGCGCCCAGACGGCGCGCCGCCACAGCCTGATTGCCGCCCTTCCCGCCTGCGACCTCGCGCGTCGCCGTCCCGAAGACGGTCTCGTTCGGCTGCGGGAAGCGCTCCACCGTCAGCACCAGATCCATGTTCATGCTGCCGACCACGAGCACCCGCACAGGCTGCCTCGTCATTCGCTGCACGCCTCAGTATTCGGGCGCAGGCCGTCGAGCGCGTGCGGGTCGCGGGCGAGCGCCTCCAGCTGGTCGACGCGCCGCTGGTGCCGGCCGCCCTCGAATTCCGCTTCCAGAAAGACCTTCATGATCCTCCGGGCGACTTCCACACCCACCACGCGTGCGCCTATGGCCAGCACGTTGGCGTTGTTGTGCTGGCGGCCAAGCACAGCCGAGTAGGGCTCGCTGACCGTCGCGACGCGCACGCCCGGGACACGGCCCGCTGCGATGCCTATGCCGATCCCCGTACCGCAGACCACAACACCGAGGTCCGCGCGTCCCTCGGCCACCGCCTGCCCGACCGCCGCGCCCCAGACCGGGTAGTCGGTACTGCCCGCCTGATAGCATCCGCAGTCAAGTGCCGTGTGTCCCAACGCCTCCAGATCCGCGCTGAGCGTCTTCTTCAGTTCCAGCCCCACATGGTCCGATCCCATCGCGACTCGCATATCCACCTCCACCTCATCCATACGGGAGCATAAGCGTTTGCAGCCTGATTCAGAATAGCCGGAACGCCGGCGAATGTACATGAGCGGCCGGCATTGAGTTGCCCTCTCCCGGCATTCGTCGTCAGCTGACTATTGTTTACCGAATGAGCTGCCCAAAAAGCAAGCCGCAGAGCGAAACGGAAAGCAGCGCAGGTGCATTTTTTACGCTCTGGACAGCAATACGCGTCCGAGTGCTCCCGCAAGCCGTCCAGAGCGCAAATTTTGCTCAGCTGATCAATATTTCTCTCAGAACAGAACACTTCCAGCATCACCCGCAGGCACAATTTACGCTACACTACCTCCATCAATTCGAGAAGGAAGCCCAATATGAACGACGCAAGCCCAGCCACCCCCGCTGACCGCTGGTCTCTCGATGCCCTTTACCGCGGTCTCGACGACCCCGCCTTTCTCGCCGACCTTGAGCGCTTCGACGAGCTCGGCGCCAGCCTGCCCGCCTATGACGCCCTCGACGGCCTGCCGCTCATCGTCGCAGGCGTCCGCCTGAACGAGGAGCTCGAGAGCCTCGGCACCCGCCTCTTCTCCTTCCTCTCCCTGCAGCAGGCGACCGACATGATGAACGCCGATCTCGCCGGACGCCTGAACGTCCTCTCCATGAAGCTCACCGACTTCCAGGAGCTCTCCGTACGCCTCAACAGCGCGATCGCTGCTGCAAAGCCCGAGGACCTCGAACGCCAGCCGGTCCTCGCCCCCTACACCTATGTGCTCTCCCGCCGCCGCCTCGCCGCCCGCTACCAGATGAGCCCCGCCCTCGAGTCCCTCGCCGCCCGCCTCGACATCAGCGGCGGCAGCGCCTGGGGCGACCTCTTCAACCGCCTCACGTCCACGCTCACCATCCCCTGGCCCGAGGCCGAGTCCGGTCACCTCACCCTGACCGAAGTGCGCAACCTGGCCTACGACCCCGACCCCGCCGTCCGGGAGCGCGCCTACCACGCCGAGCTAGCCGCATACCCCCGGATCGCGACCCCGCTCGCCTTCGCCCTCAACAACATCAAGCGCCAGGTCAGCCTGCTCGACAGCGAGCGCGGCCATGCCTCTCCCCTCGATGCCTCCCTCCAGCAGGCTGCGATGAGCCGCCCGACCCTCGACGCCATGATCGCCGCCATGCGCGAGCGCCTCCCCGACTTTGCCCGCTACTTCCAGGCCCGCTCCCGCCGCCTCGGCCTCGGCGAGCGCCTGCCCTTCCACGGCCTCTTCGCCCCCCTCGGCAGCAGCAGCAAACGCTACAGCATCAGGGAAGCCCGCGACCTCATCGTCGACGTCTTCGGCTCCCTCGACCCCGCGATGGGCGCCCTCTACGCCCGCGCCTTCGACGAATCCTGGATTGACGTCCATCCCCGCCATGGCAAGCTTGGCGGCGCCTTCTGCGCGAACCTGCCGGTCATTAAACAAAGCCGCATCCTAACCAACTTTGACGGCAGCTTCGGTGCCATCTCCACCCTCGCCCACGAGCTCGGCCATGCCTGGCACGGCTTCTCAATCGAGGACAACGAGCCGCTCAACCGCAACTACACCATGCCCGTCGCCGAGACGGCCTCGACCTTCAACGAAATCCATCTCGCGGGCTACATGCTCGAGCAGGCGACGAACGACGACGAGCGCCTCGCCCTCCTCGACCACGGCCTGATGGAACTCGGCCAGACGGTGGTCGACATCTTCTCGCGCTTCCTCTTCGAGTCCCGCGTCTTCGAGCGCTGCCAAAGCGAATTCCTCGACGTCGACACCCTCTGCGACATGATGCGCCAGGCCCAGCTCGAAAGCTACGGCGACGGGCTCGACCCGGATGTCCTGCATCCCTACATGTGGGCCTGCAAATCCCACTACTACTCCTCAGGTCTAAGCTTCTACAACTACCCCTATGCCTTCGGCGCCCTCTTCGCCACCGGCCTCTATGCCCGCTGCCTCGACGAAGGCCCCGGCTTCATCCGGCAGTACAATGCCCTCCTCACCGCCACTCCGACCCACACGGTCGAGGACGCCGCCGCCCTCGTCGGCATCGACATCACGACCCGCGAGTTCTGGGACCGCAGTCTGGATCTCGTCGTGGAACGCATCGACCGCTTCACGGCTCTCTGCGACGCCTGAGCCCCTGGCAAACGAGAGGCCGCCCCCACTCCGGAGGCGGCCCATTTCATTTGATGCAAAACTCCCTCCGCCCTCCGGCGGCCCCTCACGGCTTATTCCCGTCGCCCGCCTCGTTCTGCTCCAGACTCAGCGGCTGCCGTCCGAAGCGCCCGGCGAGACGCCGCCAGACGTTACGTCCGGGAAGCCAGCCATGCTGCTCCAGCAGCTGCAGCCATGGCACCAGGAACGCCGCGATAAAGCCGCACGAGAAACCGTTGTTGTACAGCACCACACCCGCATGCAGGACACCTACCACCACCACCAGCGTCATGTGCAGCGCCCCGGCCAGCATGCCGGCCAGCACCCCGAATTCGCCGGCAATCGGAGCCAGCGACGTCCCGAACAGCCCCGCAATGACAACCGAGGTCTTACCCGGATCGTGTCCGGTCAGAAGGTTCATCAGAGTCAGGCCCAGCATCACGGGGAGAATGTTGCGCAGATGCTTCCCGTTGGCGGCAAAGCCGACCACCATCATGATGCCGGCGAAAACCGGTCCGTTCAGCTGGCCCCCCAGCAGCAGCGCATAGGCTGTGCCTGCGAAGCCGCAGACCCCCATGTTAAAGAGGCTGAGGCCATGACCGTACTGCACCATAAAGTCGGAGCCGGCACGTCCCGAACTCCGCAGGAGGCGGCCGAAGCCACGGAGCGATCTGCCCTGCAGCAGGAATCCGATCAGCATCATGGATGCAAAGGTCAGCCCCAGCAGCACTGCCAGGCCGACCGAGCTGCCGTGGTATTCCAGCGAAAGCTTCTCGATCCTGCAGCCGATGTAGCTCATAAAAGAGATGAACATCGTCCCGACAATTCCGTTCGTAAATCCGGCATTGTAAAGGCTGTAGCCCTGATGAAAACGGGAAAACGACGTCAGCAGGGGCGACAGGATGAACCCGATCAGGAGGCCAACGGCGAAACTGACCGGCAGCGCCAGGGCGGGCGGCAGCCCCATGGCAAAGGCCAGGGCTGACACCAGCGGTCCCAGTCCCGTACCGTAGAGCGCGACGGTCGCCTTTTCGCGGAAGGGAATGCCGAGCAGGCGGGTAAACAGGAAGACACCGCAGACGATGGGCAAAGCGTTGAAGGGGTTTTTACCAAAGCAGGAAAAGCCCATCAGCGTGAATAACGCCGCGAACGCGCTGCCGTTCACCGGTGTATGGCTGACAACGAGCAGCAGAACCCCCAGACAGATCATCAGGCCGGCATTGAAGAGCGTCGCCCCGACACTGGCCAGAATCATATAGTCGGTCATCAGCTGCGAGGGCGATGTCAGGATCTTGATAAAGCCCGTCAATATCTCCGCCGGAGAATTGTAGAAGAAAGCCGCCACCATAAACAGCAGGCCATAAGCGGCCGGCAGAGCAAAGCTGATCTTCATTCCCTCCGGGGATTCCGGGAGCGCCGTATGCGCATCTGTCATGCTCTTTTCTCCCATCATGCCAGCCGGGTGTCCCCTGTCCCGTCCCGCGCTGCGGGCGAATCATCCGGACGCTGCGAGTATATTGCCGCGGGCCAGCTTCACACGCAGATCACGGTGCCCGCGAAAGCCCCGCCTCTCGCCCACCTTTCATCGGATGCATGCGTGACGTCTGTCTCCCCCGGGCACAAAGCGCTCCTGCCCGTAGAGCGACTCGACATCCGACAGGTCGAGAACCGCGCCGCCCTCGACAATCATCACATCGTTTCCGTTCGGACCATACGCCGTCATTGTGGTCATCACGAGATCGTTATAGAGCATGTAGATTTCCTGTGGCGGCGCTGTTTTGACACCCGGCAGCCCGGTCCAGACCAGCTGCAGACGGTATTTCTGTGCCTGCAGAGGCTGCCTCCACGGCACCGGCCTGAAGGAGTCAACATCCAGGATCTCAAGTCTCCAACCCCCGGGCAGAGTCAGTGCCTGCGGGTCGACACAGTCCAGTCCATCCCGGATCAGGGACAGCTGCTGCCCGGGTGCAGGCGGCGGTCCTGAAAACACGATTTTACGCACGAGCTCATCCGCCTCCCCATCGTCCGGCTCGGGTTCAGGCTCAGGTTCAGATGTGGGCTCGGGTGTGGGCTCGGGTGTGGGAGCCGGCACCGGTGTTGGTACCGGTGTTGGTACCGGCGTTGGGACTGGGGTCGGTACCGGGGTTGGGACCGGTGTCGGTACGGGCGTGGGCACCGGTGTCGGTACCGGAGTCGGAACAGGTGTTGGCGTCGGAGGCGGTCTGAAATCAAGCACGATCGTACCTTCGATCACGGCGTACTGGTCCGTACCGCCCGTAGTGAAATACTTATACGAAGTGAGAACGTACTCGTTACCTGTAAAATCCTGATATGTAAACTGAGGATCCGGGGTGAAAGCATATCCGTAGGGCGCCATCCAGGAATACGTGAACTGATAGCGCCGCTCCCCCAGCATCTCGAGCGGTCCCAGCATGATGCCGGATTCATAATCGACCACCGCAGTGCCGACGTTGTCATAGGAGCCGCCAAGATCGCCCGGGATCAGCTTATAGGTGTTATCCAGCAGGCTTTGGTACGTGATATAAGGCTCGAGAACCGGCCCGCGAAATGTAACGAGATCAATATACCCATAAGCCCCCGCTTCTGCAGGCGCACTCGGCATAACGCAGAGCATTCCGACGATGATCACAGCGAGAAGAAGCTGGCGGCCAACTTTTGTATGCTTTCTGGTCATGAGTCCCTCCTGAACAGGAGCAGCGGGCGGCTGCTTGTAGACGTGCGAATTCACGTCTGGCGGGGCAGTCGGGTCTTTCTATTTGTATCACACCAGACGACTTTTGACATTTCTTTTTGTGCAAAGCCCATCACCGTCTACACTGCAGACGCGGATATACACATTTCACAGCTCTACGCAGTCCCGGGGCTGTGTATTACACGTCCGGCACCCCTGAGATGAGACTGCAGGAATTAGACAACATGTCTGAGACCTCGACATGGACCGCACACCGGAAATGGAAGGAACACGTTTTGAGGTGTGCTGTGTACCCAACATGTCAAGCCGCACGCCGCAGACCGAAGAAACTTCCCCTCCCGATGCCGGTTACGAACCGGATTTGGGACGAAATCGCCTTTACCCGACTGGTGGATCAATATATT
>JASGUU010000078.1 GCA_030057555.1 Bacillota bacterium
CAGTCCGGAATCGCTCGTTTCTCTTGAAACTTCTGATGGTTGAGCTAGTATCAGCAGCATCTAAGCTACTGCTGATACATCCTCAAAAAACCACTATTCAGGGCTTGACATTATATAGCTGGTCTCATAAAAACGTTCGAGCAGTCCTTTTCTTCTCATAATTCCAATTTATACACGAGCATCCGCACATAAACCGAATTATTGCTCACGAACCCCATATGCAACAAAAGCACCAGTAGTCGCCCGGCTCCCCGCCGATCTGTCAGCTCCCCGCAGCGGAAGATTCTCATGTCTACCCGACCTGAAAACGGCAGTTTCAGGCCACCCGCAGCTCCTGTTTCTTAAGGAAAGATGAATTCCTCCACGGAGGGAAGCAGCTTCAGATTCACTTAAAAACTCCTCTGTTCCCAGCTCGCATGATGGTGTCAGAACACCTGAAAGCGAGATGCCGACATGATTGAACTACCCTTCCTCCCGGTCCAGTTTGCCCTTGCCCTGCTCTGGCTGCTCCAGCTGTGGCGGCGTCGGGCAGGTCTGCCGTGGCCGCAGACCAGGGCGGCCCTGCTGCTGCTTATGCATCTCGAGCTCGTGCTGCAGCTGACCTTTGTGCCGCTCAGAATCAATCTCGGCGGACTGCCGCGCATCGTGAACCTCGTGCCGCTGGTCGAAAGCCTGCTGATGCTCCGCCAGGCGCCTTTGCCCCTCTCGCTCTACAACCTGATGGGCAACTTCATCCTGCTGCTGCCGCTCGGCATCCTCCTGCCGCAGCTGGACCGCAGGTGGCGGTCGGGGGTGGCGGTCTTTGCCTCCGGAGTTCTGCTCTCGCTGGGCATTGAAACACTGCAGTGGCTGACCGGCTGCCGCATCTTCGACATCGACGACATTCTCCTGAACAGTCTGGGAGCACTTGCGGGCTGGGCCCTGTGGCGGGCACTGCGGTGGCGGACGCGGCGGCGCCGGCGGGCGGCCTCAGAGCGGGCCCAGCTCGCGGGCGATGGCCTGCATGCGCCCGAGCGCGTGGGGAAAGAAGCGCTTATAGGCGGCGCAGAAGCGGTTCGCTGAGAGCCTGAGGCCGCCGGGGCGGTCGGGATCCGAAAGCAGAGGCTCGGCATCACGGCGGCAGCCGCCGCGGCAGATCCCGAACCAGGGGCAGCTGTCGCAGGCGGGGTCCTTGTTCAACGAGAGGCGGACGAAGCGTTCGGCGACCTCGCCGGTCAGCATGGCGCCGAGCCCGTCGGACTCGATGTGCCCCAGCTGCCATTCGTCCAGCACGTAGAAGTCACAGGGATGTACAGAGCCGTCGGCCTCGACGACGCCGTAGGCGGAGCAGACGCCGCGCAGGGCGCAGGACTCGGGTTCGCGGCCGCGAAGGAGCTGGATCCAGTTGTCGAAGTGGCGGATGCTGACGTAGCGGCCGCGGCGGTAGTCCTCGTACCAGAGATCGAAGAGGCGGCAGAGGAAGTCGCCGTAGGCTTCCGCCGTGAGCGACCATTCGGCGGCGCATCCCGCCTCGAGACCGAAATCGTCGATAGCGGGAATGAACTGCAGATAACCGAAGCCCTGATCGCGCAGCCAGGCATAGATGCCGGTAATGCGGCGGGCGAGCTCGGCGGTGACCACGCTCAGGATGTTGAACTCAACATGCTCCTGCTGCAGCAGGCGGGCGGCCGCAAGGACGCGGGCATGGGTGCCGGCGCCGCGGGCGTCAACACGGTAGCGGTCGTGGCTGCGGGCATGGCCGTCGAGCGAGAGGCCGACGAGGAAGCGCTGTTCGCGGAAGAAGCGGGCCCAGGCGTGGTCGAGATGCATGCCGTTCGTTTGAATGGCATGCTGCACCGGGAGGCGGCGTGTATTGTACTTCTCTTCGAGGGCGATCAGGCGCCGGTAAAAAGGCAGGCCGACCAGCGTCGGCTCACCGCCCTGAAAACTGAAACCGACACGGTGTTCGGCTGTGGCAAAGGCTGCCGCGACCAGTCTCTCGAGCGTCTCTTCGCTCATCAGCCCGTAGTTCGGGATCGCGCGGTTCGCCGCCACATCGGCGTAGAAGCAGTAGCGGCAGCGCAGATCGCAACCGGATGAGGCCGGCTTGATCAGGAGATTGACCTGCGGCAGGCGGACCCGGCTCATGCCGCGTCCGTTTCTGCCGGCATCTTCCAGCGAGTCAGCAGGGCCGTCAGGAGGGCGATCACGGCGATGGCCTCGAAGGCCACGGCGAGTGTGCTGCGCCCGGCCAGCCAGCCGGTCAGAACCGGTCCCGCGACCATGCCAATGGCATAGACCGACTGGTAGAAGCCCATGCCGCTGGTGCGGTACTGCGGCTCAATATCACGGACGCAAAGCCCCAGCAGCAGTCCGAGCAGCAGGCCCACACCCAGTGCCGCCACCATCTGGTTGGCGACGAGCGAGGCAAAGTTCGGCATCAGCGGCAGCAGCGCCGTGCACAGCGCCGCCAGCAGGATTCCGATGATGAGGGTGCGGCGCAGACCGAGGCGGCGGGCTATGCGCCCCGCCCAGATGCTGACCAGGGCCCGCGAGAGGCCGGTCAGCGCCGAGAGCAGGCCCATGGCAGCGGAGGAGGCGCCGAGAGCGGCGGCGAGCGAGGGCACGAAGCCCTGCATCGTCGCGAACTGCACCAGCTGCATGAGGAGGGAGATAACGGCCGACCAGAAGAGCATGGGGTTGGTAGCCACCCGGGCGACGACGGCCCAGCTGATGCGCGCGGCGGGGGCGGTGGAGGCGGACTGCGTCTCATCCGGGCCCCGGCGCCGGTCCAGCAGCATGAGCAGGAGGCCGGCCGTGGCGGCGGCGCCACCGAGGGCGAAGGCCGCCGGGAAGGAGACGTTTTCGGCAAGCCAGGAGCCGACGAGCATCGCGGACAGGGAGGAGAACTGCTGCAGGGCGCTGATACGGCCGGAGGCGTCGGCGCGCTGCTCCGGATCGATGCCGGCGAAGTAGAGCGTCGTCAGCTGCACCCACATGGCGGCCGAGACGCCGGTGAGGCCGCGCAGGAGGAGGATGAGGGGCAGGCTTCTTGTGACAGCGAGGCCAAAGCCCGAGATGAGGCTCGTGACGAGGCCGGCGGCAACGAAGATGCGGCGGCGGCCGATGCGGTCAGAGAGGATGCCAAAGGGCAGGCGCAGAAGCATCTGGGTAAAGCCGTAGGAGCCGATGATTACACCCTGCTGGGCGGGGGAGGCGTTCAGGCTTTGCAGATAGGGGGCAAAGAAGGCCGGATAGGTATACATCGCAAACCAGAACAGCCAGATAATGACCAGCAGCCCGCGGCCCTCATGCCGCTTCGCATCTTCTTTCACCACGCCTGTGTCCTCTTTCCCTGAGCTGTCCGTCATCCGGGGGCCGGATTCCCTTTGCTAACTATAGCCCAAATTGTTTACTATAAATGCCGGCCAACCGAACAGAGGAGGACACTTTGAACATTATTCGCGAAAAGAGCATGGAGGCACTGGCATCAATCCTGCCGATTTTCGTCATCGTCCTCCTGATCAACTTTTTTATCCATCCGCTCGGGAACACGGTCCTTACGGCCTTTGTCATGGGTACTCTGATCGTCTATGTCGGCCTCGCGATCTTTCTGATCGGGGTTGAGACCGGCATCGGCCCCATCGGCACCCATCTCGGCCGGGCAATTGCGAAGTCGGGGAGGATCCCTGTGGTCATCGGTGCCGGACTGCTGCTGGGCTTTTTTATCTCGATTGCCGAGCCGGATCTGATGGTGCTGGCGCAGCAGGTGGCGACCGTCACCGGGGGCACGATCACCACAATGACGCTGCTCGTCGTCGTCTCTCTCGGCGTCGCCCTCCTGATCGCGATCGGCCTCGTGCGCATCGTCTTCTCCTATCCCCTCTACAAGCTGCTGACGATCGTCTACATCATTCTGTTTGCACTCGTTGCCTTCAGCTCGCCACAGTTCATCGCCATTGCCTTTGATGCGTCGGGCGCGACGACGGGGGCGCTCACCGTGCCCTTCATCCTCGCTCTGGCGCTCGGTGCCGCCATGATGAAGCGCGATCGCCGCACCGGTGATTCGGACAGCTTCGGCCTCGTCGGGCTGGCTTCGGCGGGTGCCATCTTCGCTGTTCTGGTCATGAGCGTCCTCACACGGCAGTCGGAGCTTCGGGGCGAACTGCCCATGCTCGAGCTCGAGTCTGGAAATGTCCTGCTGCGCTTCGTCCGCGGTCTGCCCGGACAGGCCCGCGGGGTGGCGGTTGCCCTGGCCCCGATTGTGGGCATTTTCCTGCTGGCCTCGGCCCTGTTCATCAGGCTGCGGCGCCGTGAGATCTTTCGCATCATGGTTGGTGTAGTCTTCACCTTTGTCGGCCTCGTCCTCTTTATGACCGGGGTCAACTACGGCTTCATGGATGTCGGGGCTCTGCTCGGCGCCGAGCTGGTCGGGCGCGACCATCCCGCCGTGGTCATCGTTGTCGCCTTTGTCCTCGGCCTGGTCACCATTCTCGCCGAACCGGCCGTCCATGTGCTGACCAGACAGATCGAGGATGTCACGAGCGGCTATGTCAAGCGCAGCGCTGTCTTTTTCTCGCTCTCGATCGCAGTCGGACTGGCGACGATGCTCTCGATCATCCGCATCCTGGTGCCCGGCCTGACCCTGCTGCACTACCTGATTCCGGGCTACATCGCAGCTATTGCACTGATGTATCGCACGCCGAAGCTCTTTGTCGGCATCGCCTTCGACAGCGGCGGCGTGGCGTCGGGACCGATGACCGCGACCTTTATCCTGGCCTTCGCCCAGGGTGCCGCCCAGCGTCTGCCGCATGCCGATGTCATGATCGACGGCTTCGGCATCATCGCGATGGTGGCCATGGCTCCCCTGATCGCCCTGCAGCTGCTCGGTCTGGTTTTCAAGCACCGCTCGCAGCCGGCACGGGAACCGGGCGCGGGCGAATCGCTTCCCGAGGGGTCGATGGACAACGCATGCGCGGATGCCGCCGCCATGTCCGAGGTGGACGCGGCTGCAGTTCCGGCACAGGATGGAGAGGTGAACTAGACATGCCTAACGAGATCAGCCCCCACGGTACCGTGAGCGGGAACACCATCGCGCTCGCCAAGCTCTGTGTCATCGTTCCCTTCGGTCAGGGCAGCCGGGTCCTGCGCATCGCACGGAGCTTCGGGATCAACGGCGGCACCATCATGATCGCCCACGGCAGCTACCGCCGCAGCAGGATACTGGATCTGCTGGGCCTCAACGAGACGCGTAACGAACTGGTCTGGATGGTCGCGGGCAGCGCAGCCTGCGAACGCGCGATGCAGGCGATCCACGATGAACTGCATCTCGAGAAGCCGAACCACGGCATCGCATTCTACATGGCCGTCCGCTATGTGGCCGGCATTCATCGTGACAACACATTCGATCAAAGCCCGGCTCCCCGGGCGAGCGGAGGGAATAGAAACGTGTACCACCTGATCACTGTCATCGTTGAGAACGGCCGCGCACAGGATGTCATCATGTCCGCCGAAAGCGCCGGCTCCGGCGGCGGCACGATCCTCAATGCGCGCGGCTCCGGCATCCACGAAAGGGCGAAGCTCTTCTCCATGGAGATCGAGCCTGAGAAGGAAGTCGTCCTGATCCTCTCGCAGCGCGACAGGACGGAGGCCATCACAAAACAGATCCGCGCCGATCTCGAGATTGACAAGCCCGGCCGCGGCATCATCTTCGTCCAGGACGTGGACAACGCCTGCGGGCTGCGGGAGCAGAGCGGGCCGTAGAGGCGCAGACACGGGCGGGATTCGAGCTCGAGCCTTCACGGGCGGGGGCGCTGCCACATCTGGAACTCCGAGTGCTCCGCTTCCTCCAGCCTTCCGACCACGGCTGGACAAAAATCGGAGTTGTGGCAGAAAATCCTGACACAACTCGAAAACCTGGCATTCCTGAGCGCCGAAAGGACAAAAATCGGAGTTGTGGCAGAAAATCCTGACACAACTCGAAAACTTGCCATTCCTGAGCGCTGAAAGGACGAAAATCGGAGTTGTGACAGCAAATCCTGACACAACTCGAAAACTTGTCATTCCTGAGCGCTGAAAGGACAAAAATCGGAGTTGTGACAGCAAATCCTGACACAACTCGAAAACCTGGTCAGCTCTGGCGAAAATAGGAAACACGAAGGATTACGGCCAGGCGCCGATCCCGTTATGTACCCAGGCAAAGTGCACGGTATTTCCAGCTGCAGCGGATGAAGAGCTCCCAGAATAAGCGCCCGGCAAATGCTGCCGCTTCAACACCATTATTTCGCTTCTTTTCGCTCAGCCGTCCTGCCTTGCCATACGCCAGGTTTGTTGCCATTCATCCTTCAGGTTTGTCCGGAAAGGTATACACATATATGAGATTCCAGGGGCAAGCCTCATCTATGTAAGTGCTTTTCACAAAGCCAGCCTTCTCATATAAGGCGATTGCATTTTCATTATCCTTATGGACGCAGAGTTCTACGCGAGGAAACTTTCTTTCACGGCCCAGTGCCCCGAGAAGCATTTCAACGGCCAGTGACCCATACCCTTTGTGCTGGTGCTTTTGATCGATGAGAAACTCATGCAAATGATAGCAGGATGGTTCTTCGACCAGCTCCTCTACCAGCATCAGGCCAACCATCTCACCATCTGCATAAATGGCGTAGCAGCGAGCATTCTTATCTCTGTTGACATAAGCCAGAGCCAGAATTTCAAGTCCGTCTGAAACAAAGTCGCTTTGCTCTTCACTATGATCAATCTGCGACGCCTGTATCCAGTTGTCTTCCGTGATTTCTCGAAACGTAACGTGTTGCATGCTAACCTTCTTGTTTTGGTTTTGAAGCTCCTGCAGCTAAATTCTCACATGTTTCGATGTGTTATGGACTGACTCAAAATCCGCCATGCGGAGGCACGGGGCAGCCGAAACCCGCTGCTGTCTGGAATCGGGCAGCAGTGGATTCAGCCGGCAGCGCCGGCGCAGTCTCAGCGGAAGCGGTTTCGCAGTTCACCGAGCTGGGTGGAGCGAATTGTCACCTCGTCCCCCGCTTCCAGCCAGTGCCGCTCTCCGGGCGGCCGCCCCATGATGACGCCGGATGGCGTTCCGGTGAAGATCAGGTCACCCGGCTGCAGAGTCACCATCTGCGAGATGTCGGCGATGAGACGGGCAAAGCCAAAGAGCAGCTCTCCCGTTTCCCCGCGCTGGTAGCGCACGGCTTCACTCTCGCCGGGTCGGCGGCGCCAGCTCTCAATATCCAGCCTGCCGGCATCCACACTGTCGGCTGTCGTAATCGCGGGACCGACGGGCGCGAAGCCGTCGCCGTTCTTGCCGATCATCCACTGCGTCGAGCGGCGCTGCAGATCGCGGGCCGAGATATCGTTGCCCAGCGTATAGCCCCAGACATGCCCCATCGCCCCGGCCTCCGAAATCCGCCGCGCCGCACGGCCGATCACGAGCACGATCTCCGCCTCAAAGTCATGCTCCCGCGCTGCCGGCAGCAGTTCGATGGTATCGCCGTGCGCCGCGAGGCAGGACGAAAACTTCGAGAACCAGACCGGTTCTGCGGGCAGATCGCGGGGGCCATCCTGACCCTCCGCCACATGCAGGGCATAGTTGAGGCCGGCACAAAAAATGTGGGCAGGACTCAATACCGCAGGGGCATGAGGAACGGCGTCGACGTCGGCAAAATCGGCTGGTGTGGCAGGGTCGCGGGTCTTAAGCCAGTCCTCGAGGGCAGCGAGGCCGGCCGGACCGGCGGCGATCAGCTCATCGGTCGTTTCAGGAAGCGAGCCCGTATCGCAGCCGGGCAGCACCAGACCGTCCGCCGTATCGACCGCCAGAACAGCCCTGCCATCCACGAGAATATTGCGTACACGCATGTATTCATCCTCCTAAATCTGCCTGAGCCGACAGGCTTCCTGCAGACCATCTTACAGCCGCCTGGCCGTCACTGTACAGCCGGACGGGAATGGTCTCTGCCACTAGACCACCGGGGGAATGTACAGGTTCAGAAACACCCATACCGACAGGTTGAACGTGTCAACCAGGGCATGGGCGATGACCGCATGGCGCAGGCTGCCGGATTTCAGAAAACTCAGAGACCAGAGCACGCCCATGATGAGCAGCGGCATGAGCATCATGCTGCTCCGGATCGTAAGGGAAAACACACCCCACATAAAGTAATGACTCAAAGTAAACATCAGGGTGGAGTAGGCGATGTTCACAACCCGCCCCCAGGGCAGCCGGGACAGCAGCCAGCCCCGCCAGAACAATTCCTCCAGCACGGGATTGACGGCTATAAAAATCACGGACAGAACCGTCAGCAGGGGCGTGATGGTAATCACCCGCAGGCCCCAGACAAAGGCCACCACGGTGAACAGCGCCGGGAAATAGGGCACAATCTGCCACAGCCGGCTGCCGGCGGGTTTTTTCAGCAGTTTGGCGAAGACTTCCCTGTCCGGCCTGACCACGATGAGGATGGAGAGCCAGTACACCAGCGCCAGCGGAATAAAGGCCCAGGCTCCGATGAGGGCGTTGGCGGACTGCGCCACCAGAAAGCCCAGCAGGATGATCGCCGGCGGTGCCAGTACCGCAGCGTTCTTTATCAGCATGCCACCTTCCTGTTTATCCAGTTTCATTTCTCTCAAACCCGCTCAGGCATAGATCAGCCCGCCCTGACCCGGGTGTTAGATCTAAAAATACCTAACTATCTTTCGACTATTAATGTAATAAGCTCGATAACCTTGTCGACATGAGTATTTTGTTTAATCAAATAAATCCATAAACTCACATTTGGCCATAAGAATAGATCTATAATCTTTTGATAAG
>JASGUU010000079.1 GCA_030057555.1 Bacillota bacterium
CATCTGCAACAGTAGCCGGAAAGATGCCGGTCTTTAAACGACAGGGCCGACCGAAACGCAGGACGAAAACCACCCACACAGAACGCGAATGACAAAGACCCCGTACGGGACCTGAACAGGCTCGAACAGGGTCTTTTGAAGTGCGGGTCTTTGAGCGCTTACGATCCTGATATTGTGACCCAGCTGACCAGAGCGTCACGTATTTGCCGTTTGGCTGAGGCGCACAAGCTGCCCTCAAGTACTAACTCGGAAAATCCCGCTACAATTAGAGCAGACCTGCTTCGTTTTCACGCAGCCCCAAACCGTCGAGAAGAAAGCGAAAGGGGTGAGGAAAAAGCACAGATCCACTCAGGCTCCTTCAGAGGGAGCCTAAGCGGACACGGCAGGATGTATGAGGGAAACAGACAGGCATTTGCTGTTTGATTTTTCCCCTGAGCATGTTTGCGAAGGGGAAGTTTTTCATGAATTCTGCCTGCTGTTATCTGTGTTGTGCACAGACCTGAGCAGGCATGTTTTCCCATGGTGATCATGATGCCGGCCTGTAAAGTTGCTGCAGAGGACATGCGCGATCAGCGGGAAATCCTACTCGTCACCCCTCTCCATGGTCTGCATGTCCTCCAGGCGCTTGTATTTTCTGTACCTCTCGATGGCCCCGCGTCGTCCTTCTTCAAAGAGGGCTGCAGCCTTGTCGGGGAAGGTTCTGACCAGGGAGGCATAGCGGTTTTCGCCCTTCAGGAATTCATCAAAGTCCATGCTGGGCTCCCTGGAGTCGATCGTCAGGGGAGCCCTGGGATTAGCCGGATTGTAGCGGTAGAGCAGCCAGTAGCCGGCCTCCACAGCCCGCTTCATCTCCGTCTGGACCTTGTCCATGCCCAGACGGATACCATGGGCCATACAGGGGGCATAGGCGATAATGACAGAAGGACCCTTCCAGGCCATGGCTTCCTGCAGGGCTTTCAGGACCTGGCTGTTGTCTGCGCCCATGGCTACCTGGGCCACATAGACATTGCCGTAGGTCATGAGCATGGCACCCAGGTCCTTTTTATGGCTGGCTTTGCCGGAGGAGGCAAACTGCGCCACGGCTCCGATGGGAGTGGCCTTGGAGCTTTGGCCGCCGGTGTTGGAATAGACTTCGGTGTCGACCACAAAAACATTGACATCTGCGCCGCTGGCTACCACATGGTCCAGACCGCCAAAGCCGATATCATAGGCCCAGCCATCTCCGCCGAACATCCAGAAGGTCTTTTTGGCCAGGTGCTCCCTGTCTTTCAGGATGTCCCTGGCCTGGTCGGAGCTGTCTTCTTTCAGAGCCTCGATGAGTTTCCGGCTGGCGGGCTGGGAGGCTTCGAAGTCATCAAAGGTCTCCAGCCAGTTCCGGGCTGCTTCTTCAAGGGAAGCATTCCCGGTGGATGACACAAGGTTTTGGACCCGGGCTCTGAGACTTTCTCTCTGGTGGCTGACTGACAGGACCATGCCCAGACTGAACTCGGCATTGTTTTCAAAGAGGCTGTTGGACCAGGCCGGTCCATGCCCTCTCTCATTGACGGTATAGGGGATGCCGGGCATGGAAGATCCCCAGGCCTGGCTGCAGCCGGTGGCATTGGCCCAGTAGACCCGGTCACCGAACAGCTGCGTCATGAGCTTGGCATAGGGGGTTTCCCCGCAGCCGGCACAGGCCGCGGAGAATTCCAGGAGGGGCTTGCGGAACTGGCTGCCCTTAACTGTCAGGGGACTGAAAAGGTCGCCCTTGTCCGACAGCGTTTGAGCGTAGGACCACGGGACAAGCATATCTTCATTCAGGTCAGCCGGCACCAGTTCAATAGCCCTGGTTTTGGCCGGGCAGACATGGACACAGCTGCCACAGCCTGTGCAGTCATAGGCGGAGACCTGTAAGCTGAATTCCAGACCCCTGGCCGCAGAGCCTGTGGCCGGGATGGTCTGAAAGCCTTCAGGAGCCTTTTCCACTTCTTCTTTGTTCAGCAGGTAGGGACGGATGCAGGCATGGGGACAGACATAGGAACACCTGTTGCACTGGATGCAGTTGTCCGGTATCCACCTGGGAATCCGGGCGGCAATGCCGCGCTTTTCATAGGCTGTCAGGCCCATTTCAAAGGTCCCGTCCTCATAGCCAATGAAGGCACTGGTGGGCATGCTGTCGCCCTTTTGCCTGTTGATGGGGATCAAAAAGTCCCGAACAACCTGGGGCAGCCTGGGATCCGGGCGTTCTTCCGCCGCGGGGCATTCCAGCCAGGCTCTGGGGACATCCACTTTTTGGACCCCCTGAATGCCGGCGTCGATGGCCGCCAGATTGCGGTTGACGATGAGGTCTCCCTTGGCAAAATAGGTGGCTCTTACAGCAGCCTTGAGCTTCTCCACCGCCTCAGCCAGGGGCAGGACCTTGAAGAGAGAGAAGAAGGCCGCCTGGAGGACCGTATTGGTGAAGCCGCCCAGACCCAGCTCAGTGGCGATCTCTGTAGCGTTGATGATATAGACCTGGATGTCCTTTGCTGCCAGCTGGCGCTTGACAGCATCGGGCAGTTTGATTTCCAGCTCGTCAGGGGTCCAGCTGCAGTTCAGGAGCAGGGTGCCGCCGGGGACGATCTCGTCCACGATGTCATAGGTCTCGATATAGCGCTGGTTATGGCAGGCCAAAAAGTCAGCCTGTTTGACATAGTAGGAACCTCGAATGGGCTGAGCACTGAATTTTACATGGGACTTGGTGACGCCAAAGGACTTCTTCGCATCGTATTCAAAATAGGCCTGGGCATAGAGGTCGGTTGTCTCGTTGACGATTTGCACGGTGTTTCTGTTGGCTCCGACCGTCCCGTCTCCACCCAGTCCCCAGAACTTGCAGGAGACCAGGTCCGAATTGCCGATTTTTTCCGTCAGTTCGTACTCCAGCGAAGACTGGTTGATGTCATCGGTAATTCCGATGGTAAAGCTGTTTTTTGCCTGATCGGTTTTGAGATTCTCAAAAACGGCCAGGATCTGGGAAGGATCGGTATCCTTGGAACCCAGACCATAGCGGCCACCCACCACTTTGATCTCAGGCCTGGTCTGGTAGAGGACCGAGCACACATCCTGATAGAGGGGCTCTCCGGCCGATCCCATTTCCTTGCACCGGTCCAGGACCCCAATGCGCCTGCAGGCAGCCGGAAGAGCAGCCAGGAAATGGTCCATGGAAAAGGGCCTGAAGAGGTGGACCTGAATAAAGCCCACTTTTTGCCCTCTTTCATTCAGGTAGTCTACTGTTTCCCTGATGGTTCCACTGACGGACCCCATGGCCACGATGACGCGGTCAGCTTCTTCATGGCCGTAGTAGTTAAAGAGGTGGTAGCTCCGCCCTGAATAGGCGCTGACGGCATCCATATAGTCCTGGACGATACCTGGCAGGCGGTCGTAGAAGGGCTGGTTGGCTTCCCTGACCTGGAAGTAGATGTCCGGGTTCTGCACGGTGGATCTGAGCCTGGGACGTTCAGGGTTTAAGCTCTGGGCCCGAAAGGCTGCCAGAGCTTCCTTGTCTAAAAGACCCTGAAGGAATTCATCCTCCGGCCTTTCGATCCTGGCCAGTTCATGGGATGTCCGGAAACCGTCAAAAAAGTGTAGAAAAGGAATGCGGGCCTTAATCGCTGCCAGGTGGGCGATGGGGGCCAGGTCAGCAATCTCCTGGCCGCTTCCCGTGGCCAGCATGGCAAAGCCCGTCTGCCGGCAGTTCATGACGTCAGAGTGGTCGCCGAAGATGCTGAGCGCGTGCGTTCCCACAGCTCGTGAAGCTACATGGAGGACACCGGGCAGCCTCTCCCCGGAAATCCTGTGCATGGTGGGGATCATCAGGAGGAGGCCCTGGCTGGATGTAAAGGATGTTGCCAGGGCTCCGGTCTGCAGGGCTCCGTGAACGGCGGCAATGGCTCCTGCCTCAGACTGCATTTCCACCAGAGTTACTTCCCGACCGAGAAGATTTTTCCGTCCTCTGGCCGCCCAGGCGTCGGTATGCTCTGCCATGGGGGAGGAAGGGGTGATGGGATAGATGGCTGCAATCTCCGTAAAGCCATAGGCCATGTCAGCAGCTATTTCGTTGCCGTCCATGGTGACGATGGGCTTAGTCATGGGGTTCTCCTTTGCCGGCTTTCAAATACTCTTCGGCATTTTCCCGCATCTTGTATTTCATGATTTTCCCGGCGGCATTCATGGGGAAGCTGTCGACAAAAACCACGTGCCTGGGCACCTTGTGGCGGGACAATCTGGAGGCAATATAGTCCTTCATCTCCCTTTCCGTCATGCTTTCCCCATCCTTGAGAATGACACAGGCCATGACTTCTTCCCCGTATCTTTCACTGGGTATGCCGATGACCTGGACATCCTGGACCTTGTCATGGGTGTAGATAAACTCCTCAATTTCCTTGGGATAGATGTTTTCTCCGCCCCTGATGATCATGTCTTTGAGCCTGCCGGTAATGATGTAATATCCTTCCGGCGTCCTCTGCGCCAGGTCGCCGGAGTGGAGCCAGCCGTCCTGGTCGATGGCTTCCCGGGTCTCGTTGGGCATCTTGTAGTAGCCCTTCATGACATTGTAGCCACGGGCACAAAACTCCCCATCGGCACCGGGTCCCAGCTCTTTTCCGGTATCCGGGTCTACGATTTTGCACTGAATATGGGGGAAGGGATAGCCCACGGTCTGGGCACGCATATCCAGGGGATCCTGCCAGGCGCTCATGGTGTTGCCAGGCGCAGTCTCTGTCTGGCCATAGACGCTGACGATGCCCCGCATGGACATGCCTTCCGGGTGGGGCTGGGCTGCCCGACGCATCAGTTCAGCAGGACAGCCTGACCCGGCCATTATGCCGGTCCGCATATAGGAAAAGTCCGTCCTGGCAAAGTCGGGATGGTTGAACATGGCGATGAACATGGTGGGAACGCCATTCATGGCCGTAATCCGCTCCAGATTGATGCAGGCCAGGGAGGCCTTGGCGGAAAAGTAGGGCAGGGGGCACATGGTAGCCCCATGGGTCATGGACGCTGTCATGGTCAGGACCATGCCAAAGCAGTGGAACATCGGCACATGGATCAGCATGCGGTCTGCCGTGGACAGGCCCATCCGGTCGCCTATGGCCTTGCCGTTATTCACGATGTTGTAGTGGGTCAGCATGACCCCCTTGGGAAAACCGGTGGTCCCGGACGTGTACTGCATGTTGCAGACGTCGTCCACCTTGACAGCGGCGGCCAGACGGTGAACATCTTTGAGAGGAATCTGGTCCGCCCGGCCCATGGCCTCGGCAAAGGTCAGACATCCCTTCATGCGGAAGCCGACGGTAATGACATTCCTCAGGAAGGGAAGTCTTTTGGCATGGAGGGATTCACCAGCCACCGTATTTTCCAGTTCGGGACAAAGTTCCTGGATGGCCTTCGCATAGTTGGAATCCAGGGCGGATTCAATGGTCACCAGCGTGTGGGTGTCCGACTGTCTGAGCAGATATTCAATCTCATGGATTTTATAGGCTGTATTGACGGTGACCAGGACGGCACCGATCTTGACCGTGGCCCAGAACGTGATAAACCATTCCGGCAGGTTTGTCGCCCAGATGGCTACCTTGCTGCCGGGCCGAACGCCCATGGACAGGAGGGCCCGCGCAAAGGTATCCACGTCATCACGGAATTCCGAATAGGTCCTGGTATAGTCCAGTGTGGTGTACTTGAAAGCGTACTGGTCGGGAAACTCTTCTACCACCCGGTCCAGCATGAGAGAGAAGGTCTCGTCGATGAGAATATCCGGCTCCCAGATGTACTGGCCGGTGTGGTCAAAGTTGTAGTAGAGCTCTTTCTTCCGGCTTTTGGGGCTCTGAAAGCGCTTCATATAGTTGACAAAGTGGGGCAGGATGATCTCGTGGTCCTGGAGGTCTTCCATCCAGGCTGGCTTCCATTCCAGGGAGATAAAGCCTCCGTAGTTAATGGAATAGAGGGCATTGATCATCTCCGCCACGGGCAGGGTCCCTTCACCGATCAGGTTGTAGGTATCCACATCGTCTGAGTCTCTCAGGTGAACATGGCGGACATAGGCCCCCAGATTCTTGATGGTTTCAGCAGGATCTTCATGGAAGCTTCGATAGGGGTGGTGCATGTCCCACAGTACGGCCAGTTCATCACAGGCAAAGGTGTTGAGCAGGTCCCGTAAGCGGGCCGTGTCTCCATAGATCCCGCAGGTTTTGATCAGGAGGATGATACCCCTGTCTGCAGCATGGGGAAGGAGGGCCTCCAGGTTTCTGTGGACCTGGTCCGGGTTTTCGTCCAGAGCCGCTACCGCCACATAGGGGACTTCCATGGCCTGGGCCGTATCCATGAGAAAGCGAACCTGGTCCAGAGTCTGGGGGCTTTCCCGGGAAAGGTCACAGTAGCTGTCGAAGCATGAAATGCTCAATTTATGGTCGAAAAGCGAGCGCTTGATCACCATCCGGTTAGACTGGTGGAAGGGACCGGTCAGTTCATAGAGACTGGGGTTTTTGTGGAGGCTGTAGATTTCCAGGCCCTGAAAGCGCATCTGCAGGGCAGCATCTACCCACTCATCCCAGGTCAGATGGTCCCATCCACGGGTTGAAAAGGACAGTTTCATTCGTTCACCTCTTCGTAGACGATTTTGTTCAGGGCACTGACATAGGCCCGGATGCTGGCACCGATGATGTCAGTTGAGATGCCGTAGCCGGAATAGACATTGCCATTGGACCGAAGCTTAACGACCGTTTCCGCCATGGCCTCCCGACCCTGGGTTACAGCCTGGATCTGGAAGTCGTCCAGTTCATAGTGGTAGCCGGTGATATTTTCAATGGCCAAAAAGGCTGCATCCACCGGTCCATCTCCGACGCTGACACCCTCCAGGTTTTCATCCTCTTTGGTCAGCACGATGTGGGCTGTGGCGGTAATGACATTGCCGCTGTTGATGACATAGGATTTGACCTGGTAGGTGGGGGGGACCTGCATGGCCACCGAGGCTACAATGGCATCCAGTTCTTTTCGGCCCACGCTTCCTTTTTTGCCGGCGATTCCCAGAAAGGCTTCATAGACCCTGCCCTCGTCGTCTTCAGACAAATCATAGCCCATCTGCCTGGCAACCCGGATGACTGTGGCCCTGTCCTCATGGGCATGAAGGGCCAGAAAGTCCTCTTCCACCTGGGCCACACCATAGTCAAAGGGCGAGCCAGTACTGCGGTGAGTTTTGCACAGCCAGTCAATCCGGTCCATACCCTTGCCCAGCTGGGCCATACGGATACCGGTTTGCACGTTAAGGGCATAGCCTTTATGCGAAATCAGTTTGGCCAGGTTGGCGAAGGATACGGCATTGAGGTCAATGGCCGTGGTTTTTATTTCGCGGGCACCGGCCTGGATGGCAGCCAGAGCACAGGCGTCAGCCAGGGCCAGGTCATTGGCACAGGATACCCCTATGCGGACTTTGTCAGCCCCGTCCACGTCCTGGATGATGTCCGTGAGAAAGGCACGAAACTCATAGGGAAACATGGTTCCTGCCGTGTCACAGATGGTCAAAACCGTAGCCCCGGCATCAATGGCTGTATGGAGTACCTGGCGCAGAAAGTCCGGTTCGCTGCGGCTGGCGTCAAGGGCTATAAACTCCACCTCATCACAGATGTCTTTGCAGGCCCTGACGGTTTTGGCTATGGCCTGGACCAGTTCATCCGGCTTCATACGGGTCTGATATTCCATCTGGACGATACTGACCGGAGCCGGGACCTGAAGCCTGGGATATGCCGCTTCCTTAAGGGCCTCCCATGTCGCTTTCAGCATTTGACCTTCCAGGTCCACAGGGACAGCCACCACGCTCTGGCCTACAGCCGAAGCAATGGACTTGATCAAAAGACTGTCGGTTTTCTGGTTCTCAATGCCAGCGGTCTCAATGACTGATACACCCAGACGATCCAGTTCCTCGGCCAGGTCGATTTTTTCCCGAAAACTCAAAGAATAGTCCGGGTTGCCGCCAATTCTTTTCAGGGTTATATCGGATACATGAACTCTTTCCATCATCATCTCTCCTCTTCAAATTTTCAGTGCTTACCTAATCCATGCTAGCCATGATATATCTTTCTACCGTTTCACTGGCTTAGTTAGAGTTCCTTTTTCTTCTTTCTTGTATTCCATATTTGCAGGCAGCGCGGAATTCACGAGCCATGCGTAGCCGGTCGTCCCGGTCGTCCCCCCAATAAAGTCCCCGAAATCCATACGGGTTTCAGAGACGACATGACGCCGGCTCACACGAAGCGCCGACGCTCCGCCTGGCTCCATCAGGGGGAGTTGTGCCCCGAAATGATCGTAGATGCAAAAGCGAGTTGCCTGGCTTTCTCCTGTATGCCCGATCTGGCACAATTCACTTATATGATTCGGGCGATAACTCCTCGTTTTGACCAGAATCGGCCCCTTCGTGGTCAAGATGGCGAGTAATCCAAATCATTTTTTGGATAACTCCTCGTTTTGACCAGAAACGGCCCCTTTGTGGTCAAGATAGGGACTTTTCCAAATCATTTTTTGGATAATTCCTCGTTTTGACCAGAAACGGCCTCTTTGTGGTAAAGATAGGGACTTTTCCAAATTATTTTTTGTATAACTCCTCGTTTTGACCAGAAACGGCCCTTTGTGGTCAAGATAGCGAGTAATCCAAATCATTTTTTGGATAACTCCTCGTTTTGACCAGAAACGGCCCTTTCGTGGTCAAGATGGCGAGTAATCCAAATTATTTTTTGGATAACTCCTCGTTTTGACCAGAAACGGCCTCTTTGTGGTCAAGATAGCGAGTAATTGACTGTCATGAGACTATTCTGCGGCAGAGCGAGCTCGTTGTCGGCCTCTTTGTCAACGCCGTCAGTGTCATCATGCGCCTGGGGGTGGCAAGTACGATTTTGGCTGGGGCCTGGTTTATCCCCCAGAACCGCGTCGACTTCATGACTCTGCTTTTGTTCCTGCTGGTGATCACGCGCGTCTACGCTCCCTTCGACCAGAGTCTGGCCCTGATCGCCGAGGCCTTTGTCTCAGAGGTCTCCGCCCGGCGTCTGATGGAGATCTTCGACACGCCGACGGCCACAGGTGGCGAAGCCTTTGCCCCAAAGAATGACATCATGTTTCGCGATGTGAGCTTCGCCTGCGACCGAGAGGATGTGCTGAAGGGAGTGAGCTTCACAGCCGCTGAAGGAGAAATGGCGGCTCTTGTCGGTTCTTCGGGATCCGGGAAGAGTACCTGTGCCCGCCTCGCCGCCCGCTTCTGGGAGGTTGACGCGGGAGGGATTGCGGTCGGCGGTGTGGATATCTCCACCGTCGATCCGGAAGTCCTGTTCGAAGCCTGTTCCATGGTTTTCCAGGATGTTGTGCTCTTTGACGATTCGGTGCTCGAGAGCATCCGCCTGAGACGGCACGGCGCAAGTGCTGAGGACGTTTTGGCAGCTGCCGCCGCCAACTGCGATGAGTTTGTGAGCCGGCTGCTGCAGAACGCGCCCATCGTCCACCTTGACGAGGTCACCGCCTCGCTTGATGTTGAGAACGAGACGAAGGTGCAGGGGGCTCTTTCGCGACTGCCTGCCGGCAGAACGGTTCTGGTCATCGCCCACCACATGTGCACTGTCGCCGCGGCTGACACGATTGTCGGGCCGGTCGACGGGCAGGTGGCCGAGGCCGGCAGTCCGACTGAGCCTGGCGCCCGTCAAGACGGCGTCTCAGTCGCCCCGTTCCTGGACGACCGTCGCGCTGCTGTGCTCGGTCCAGACCTCGCTCAGGGCGGCCCCGATGACGCCGGCGTCGTTGCCAAGGCTGGCCTGGACGATGCGCGTCTTCTCGACTGTGCCGGGGATCAGCTCGGCATAGACGGCCTCGCGCAGAGGATTCAGCAGGAAGTCGCCCTGACGGCTGACGCCGCCGCCGAGGCAGAGAACCTCGGGCTCGATGGAGTTGACGATGTTTCCGAGTCCCACGGCCAGATGATGGATGTAGAGACTGACGACCGCCTCGCCGCCGGGATCACCCTCACGCGCCGCATCAAAGGCCGTACGCCCGCTGACACCGCCGAGACTCTGGCCACAGAGGGCCCACATGATGGTCTCGGGATGGTTGCGCATGTAGTCCTGCGTCGTCAGGATCAGGCCGGTGGCGGAGGCGTAGGTCTCGAAGCAGCCGCGGCGCCCACAGGTGCAGTGGCGGCCGTCCATGTCGATGACCATGTGGCCGAGCTCGGCGCCGCCGTAGGCATAGCCGGTGATGATGTGGCCGTCGATGATGATGCCGCCGCCGATGCCGGTGCCGAGCGTGATCATGACGAGGGAGGAGGCACCGCGGCCGCTGCCGACAATGGACTCGCCGTAGGCTGCGGCATTGCCATCGTTGACGAGGCGCACGGGCTTCCCGTCATGGACCTGCGAGACTTCGGCTCCGAGGGGTTCATGGCGGAAACGCAGGTTGCCGGCGAAGATCACCGAATCCGTCTGCGTGTCGACGATGCCCGGCGAGCCGACGCCGATGCTCTCGATGTCGTCGAGCGACAGCTCCTGACGTTCGAGAAGGCGGTTGGTCAGCTGCCGCATCGCCCGGGCCAGCTCGGCACCGCTGCCGCCGGGCGGGGTGGCACTGGATTCGGTATCGAGCAGCTTGCCGCGGTCGGTAACAATACCCGTTTTGATATGGGTGCCGCCAAGATCAATGCCGAGGTATAGACTCATCGGACTCTCCTTATCCACATCAGCTTCTGCCTGTTCATCAGCATCTGCCTGTATGGCCTAGCTCCTGTCGCGGTCATCCCCGGGAACCTGACCCGAGCGCATGCGCAGCTGCTGGTCCGAAAGCCGCTTCGAGAGCACCGAAAGCGACGCGGCGATGTTCTCGTTCTGGACGATGATGTCAGCCGGAACAAAGAGGTGGGTGGGGGCGAAGTTCCAGATGGCCTTGATTCCTGCGCCAACCAGCCGATCGCAGACATCCTGGGCATGGTCGCGGGGGACGGTGATCACCCCGATCTGGACATGGTTCTCGTGGACGATGCTGTCGAGCTCATCGAGAGCGTAGATCGGGACATCGCCGACGCGGGAGCCGATAAGTTCGGGGTTGCTGTCGAAGCCGGCCATCAGGTTGAGGCCGTAGCCTTGAAAGCCGCGGTAGTTTAGCAGCGCGCTGCCGAGGTGGCCACAGCCGACGACCACGGCATTTTTGAGATTGTTGTAGTCGAGCATGCGCGCCAGTTCATCAATCAGAGCCTGAACGTCAAAACCCGTCCGCGGCTTCCCGCTGACGCGGGTGAGGGCCATGTCCTTGCGCACCTGAACCGGGTGCAGGTTGAGGTCTTCGGCAATTCGGGATGAGGAGATGATGCGAACCCCCTGTTCCTGCTGCTGGACAAGGTAGCCGAAGTACTGTGGCAGGCGCCGGAGTGCCGGCTGCGGCATATTCAGCTCCGCATCGGGGTCGGGTTTCTTCAATCGTGCCATCCAGGCCTCCTGACTTATGATGGGCGGGAACAAAAGGAGCTCCCCTGCAATTGGGTATGATAATCAATTGTACTTTGAAGGACAAGTAAAGGCATTGTTATGAAACGCTGCACTTCACTGCGACGCATCCGCCGGAACGCGGATGGCGAAGGTCTCAGGCCAGATTCGAGGTCACACGAAAGTCGCTGAGATCGGGCAGCAGGATGTTGAGGACAGCACCCAGCACAATCGCGAGCAGCAGTATGCCGAGCAGCGTCAGGCGCAGCAGACGGTCGGGGGGCATGCTGACCAGGCTCCCGATCGCGAGGTAGTCCGCTATCTGGCAGATGACGAAAGCGGCCACGAACAGGCAGAGCGCCTGGAGGCCGCCGCTCCGGACGAAGCACAGGCCCAGGGCCATCACCATGGCGAGATAGACGGCGCCCGGGGTCAGGGCGGCCGCAGCAGCCGGGAGCCGGAGTGCCTGGCGACGCAGAAGGAAGAAGGTAAGCAGCCACTTGATGCCGAAATACAGCAGGGGATAGGCCAGAAAACGCAGAAACATGCGCAAGCGCGTTCCCAGTGTCAGACTTTCGGCGAGCTTGCGGCTGCGGTAGAGCAGCAGCGAGCCGAGGCTGCTGTCGAGGGTGATGGCCACCAGTAGAACTGCGGTCAGCACCGCGGCGAAAAAGAGAGCTGTGACAGCAGTCGCCGGACGGGCCTGGGCATGGCGCCTGACAGCCTGCATCGGGCGGGTGATGAATTCGCTGAGATTTCTCAGCCACGCAAAGGCCTGAACCCGCACCCGCCGCCAGTCAAAGGTCGGCAGCGGACGGGAGCGCCGCCGCGCCCTGGCCTTCCGGGCCGTGGGGCCGGAAGCGCTCTGCTCCGACTGCTCCGCTCCCGTCGTCCGGGCACGCTGTGTAGCGGTGCGGCAACTGCAGGCCTCACCGGGTTTGAGCTCAGCATTACAGTAGAAACAGTAGCGTGCCATGAATGATCCTGTCCGATGCGTTGCTATCGGGCACAGCGGCACCCGATGTCATAACAGCGGAATTGTAGCACGCTGAAGAAACGAAATTCGTGCCGTGTGATGAACGCAGGATGAACATTTCAGGTGAGCTTTGCCGGAGTAACGTCTGCAGGCAGATCAGGAGCGCTGTCCGGGCTCCGGAGATCGGGCTCCGATGATGAGCAGGACAGGGAAAACGAGGCCGATCAGGATGCCTGTGCGCAGGCCGAAATCGGTGACCGTGAAGCCGAGTCCGGCGGCCATCCCGCAGGCGGCGGGGGCCTCGATGACGGCAGCCGAGACGAGGCCCGCGAGCCACGGCCCCATGGCACAGCCGAGATCGCCGGCAACCGCGAGCAGGCCGAAGAGGGCGGTGCCGCCGCCGGGATAGCGCTCATCGGCGAGACTCGTGACGCCGGGCCACATGACGCTGACGCCGAGGCCTGCGACGGCACAGCCGGCGAGCGAGAGGGCCGGCCAGGGCGCGAAGACAGTGAGCAGATAGCCGCCGGCGAGGGCGATGCCACCCAGAAAGAGGACGCGTCTGAGGCGCAGGCGTGTGCCCATCAGGCCGGTGACGAAGCGCCCGCAGCCCATGAACAGGGCGAAAAGCGAGGGGCCCGCCAGGTCGCCCGTGATCTTTGAGACGCCGAGGCCGGCTTCGGCGAAGAAGGAGGACCACTGCGCCATGATCTGTTCGCCGGCCCCGGCAGCCAGCATCAGCAGGAGCATGAGCCAGAAGCCGCCCTGCCGCAGCAGGCGGCGCACGGGGACGTGTGGCCCGCTGTCGTCCGCGGCGCGCGGCTCGATGATCGGGACACGGGAGAACAGAAAGGCCGCCGTGAGCGGCACTGCCATCCAGAGCAGGGGCAGAAGCCACCAGCGCTCTTCGCCGATGGGCAGCAGCATCAGGGTGGTCAGGATGACGACGGCGAGATGCCCCCAGCAGTAGAAGGAGTGCAGCAGGGCCATGCGCGAAGCCTTTGCCTCGCCGGGCAGAAAGTTGACGATGGGGGAGACCAGGACCTCGATCAGGCCGCCGCCGATGGCGTTCAGGGTGAGGGCGATGAAGAGGGCGGCAAAGGCATCGGGCAAAAGCTGCGGCAGGATCCCGAGCGAGAGGAGGCCGCAGGCGGCCGTCAGGGTGCCGAAGACGATGCTGGGGCGGTAGCCGATGCGGTCGACATAGCGGACGGCGAGGAGGTCGACGACGAGCTGGATGATGAAGTTGGCCAGCACCAGGCTGCCGAGCTGCGGGATTCCGAGGCCGTAGTCGCGGCGGAAGATAACGAAGAAGAGCGGCGGCAGGTTGTTGATGATCGCCTGTGTCACATAGCCGAGGTAGGCGGTGCGGCGGGTGCTGTCATAGTTGAGTGGCAAAATGCAAACCTCCCGGACCGCGGTCGTCTCGAAGGACGGCTGGGCCCGGGAGGCATTCTAGCGGACTTCAGCGCCCGGCAGCAGCCGGCTGGCGATAGCGGATGCGGAAGACATCGGCGTAGCGCGCGCCGACCATGTCGAGAGAGTCGGTCGTGAGCCCGAGCCGGGCGCCATTCTGGATAAAGGGCAGGGACTGACCCGTGCGCAGGCAGGTGACGTCGGCGACCTCTCCGTCCGCATGCAGGAACAGGCGCGGTGGCATGACCGGCCAGCCACGATAGAGAATGAAGGCGTAGTCGTGACCGTCACGGCGGGTATAGAGGGCGTCCCGGGAGCGGCAGGGGGAGATCCCGGACTCGTAGACGGCTTCGCCGTTGTGGCGCAGCCAGTCGCCGAGTTCACGCAGGACCGCAACACCGCGGGAGGGCAGCTCGCCGTTTGGCTGCGGGGTGATGTTGAGGGCGAGGCTGCCGCCCTTGGCGAGGATTTCGCAGAAGGTGTGGATGACCTCTTCGGGCGATTTCACCACGTCGTCATAGTGGAAGCTGAAGGAGCGGCCGAGGCTCATGCAGGTCTCCCAGGGGACGTGGATCGGCTCGCCGGGGACTTCCTGTTCGGGGGTCAGGATGTTTTCGTAAGCGCCGGGGACGGTGCGGTCGACCACAATGAGATGGGGCTGGACCGTGGCGCGCAGACGTTCGGCGAGTTCGCCGATGCGGACGTCCTGATGGTTGGTGTCGGGGCGCACCCAGCCGCCGTCGAGCCAGAGACAGTCGACCTGGCCGTAGTTCGTCATCAGCTCCGTGATCTGATTGTGGGTGAACTGGACGAAGCGCTCCCAGCGCCCGGGGTGCTCCAGGGGGTCGTAGTTGGCGTTTCGGGAGGGGGCAGTGCCGTATTCAGGGACCCAGAAATCCTGGGAGTGCCAGTCGGGCTTCGAGAAATAAGCGCCGATAGCGAGGCCCTCGGCGCGGAAAGCGTCGAAGAGGGCGGCCGTGATGTCCGCGTGGGGATGGCTGTGGAAGGGACAGTCGGGTGCGGTGACCTTGTAGTCGGTATACTGGCTGTCGTACATGCAGAAGCCGTCATGGTGCTTGGTGGTGAACAGCAGGTATTTGAAGCCGCACTCGCGGGCGATTCGGGCCCAGTGGTCGGGACGGAAGGCGATGGGGTTGAAGGTGCGGTTGAGGCGGCGATAGTGGGCGCGGAACTCGTCCATGTCCGAGGTCCAGCGGATGCCGGACTGGCTCCAGTCGGCGTCGCCATCCGAGAGTGGCCAGGATTCCGTGACCCCGAGCTGGGTGACGGGGGCCCAGTGCATCATGAAGCCGAGCTTCAGGCCGCTGTACCAGTCGAGATGCCGGGCGACGGTGGGGTCGCCCGGAGCGATATAGCCCGCCTCCTGGCTGGTCACATGTCTGCCATTGATGATCTGTTCTGCCATGTACATTCCTCCGCTGCCGCTGCGGGCTTTTGCCTGCCCCTGCTGCTTACACTCACGGCCTGCCATTGTTAACCAGAACGGCGGCAAATGCCAGTGGGGCAGGGACGATTTGGCGCTTTGACCCCAGGCAGCTGAGATCAGGGGGGCAGAGGTGGTCAGCCTGGCCTGAAATCCGACGCTTTCCGGAAGCGGACTGTTGCCTGGAGGTCAGGAATCTGCTTTGTCGAAGTGTTTCTCATGCCAGCTTCAAACACGTTTATCACGTTCTGCTTTTCTCCTGTGGCAGCTCATGTGGCTCTGCCTGGAGCAGGGGATGCGAACAAACCTGGGTAGAGTATGCAGTGTACAGTTTTTTGAGTCGTGCGCATGTTCGCTCCCGCATAACTCAGTTTTGAAACAAAACACGCTGCGAGTGGTGGTGTTTCGCTCAATAAACCGACCTGTACACGGTTCGCTGTATACAGGTCGATTTTCTGCTCACGACCCTTCCATGCAGCCGGGAGAGAAGACGCATGTGAGTACAGGGTTTGTCTGTGTCCGCTTGCCCGACCTCGATTCCTGCTGCCGGAAACCAGGTTCGCTTTGCCTGTAAAGCTGTCTGCGCCAGATGGCCTGGCAATCGTGTTGCCGCCGTCAGCCTGGCGTTCTGAGACTTTGCAGTGATCGTTATCCGTATCAAACGAAGAACTCCTGTCTGCTTGAATTCAGCTTGTCTGCCGATTTTGGTGAACATTATAAAAGCGGGCGTCCCGGCAGGTGGCTGTGGTATGTTGACGCATACGGGTTGCCTTCAGGTGACCTGTGAACAGAGAGGAATCAACCATGATTATCGTCATGCGGCCCGGAGCCCCCGAGGCCGATATCGCCCGCATTCAGAAGCTGCTCGCCGCGCGCGGCCTAGGTGCCCATATTTCCATCGGTGAGAGCCTGACCATCATCGGTGTGGTCGGCGACAAGTCACGCCTGGATACCGAGCAGCTGGGCCTGCTGCCGGGCGTCGAGAAGCTGGTTCCCATCATGGAGCCGTACAAGCTCGCCAGCCTGACCTTCCACCCCGGCCGCACCTCGTTCACGATCAGGGGCGTGGAGTTCGGCGGCCACGAGCTGGTTCAGATCGCGGGGCCCTGTGCCGTTGAGAGCGAGGAACAGCTCGAGATCACCGCGGCCGCCGTGGCTCGTGCCGGTGCCAGGGTCCTGCGCGGCGGCGCCTATAAGCCGCGCACCTCGCCCTATTCGTTTCAGGGCCTGGAGCGCGAGGGCCTGCGCCTGCTGCGCGAGGCCGCCGACCGCCATGGTCTGCTGGTTATCTCGGAGATCACCTCAGAGGTGGACCTCGAGGAAGCCGCCGAGTATGTGGATATTGTCCAGATCGGCGCGCGCAATTCCCAGAACTTCCGCCTGCTCTCAGCCGTCGGGCGTTCGGGCCTGCCGGTGCTGCTGAAGCGCGGTTTCGCCGAGAGCATCGACGAGCTGCTTTCCTCGACGGAGTACATCCTCAGCGAGGGCAACTACCGCCTCATCCTCTGCGAGCGCGGCATCCGCACCTTTGAGACCGCCACCCGCTCGACGCTGGACCTCAGCGCCGTGCCGGTGCTGCGCGAGAAGACGCATCTGCCGGTCTTCGTCGATCCTTCGCATGCGGCAGGCAAAGCCAGCCTCGTCGCCCCGCTCGCCCGCGCCGCGGTGGCCGCCGGCGCCGACGGCCTGATCATCGAGGTGCATCCGAATCCGCCGCAGGCCCGCTCCGATGCCGCCCAGCAGCTGACACCCGCGCAGTATGCCGACCTCGCGGCCGAACTCGCCCGCATCGCCGCCGTCATGGGCCGCGGCCCGGAGCCCGCATGACTGCGGAGGCCGCCCCGATGCGCCTCGCCATCCTCGGTCTCGGTCTCGTGGGCGGCTCGGTCGCCCGTGCCCTGCGCGCCGGCGCCGGGAGCGGGGAGGAGGTGCGGATCATCGGCTGTGACTGTGACGGGGCCTCGCTCGAGGCGGCCCTCGCGGAGGGTGTCATCGACCGGGCGCTTGTGATCGACGGTGGTCATCCGGACTCGAACGACTGGTCCGCCCTCGCCGGCTCCGACCTTATCCTGATCTGCCTGCCCACGCCCCTGATCGCGCCCGTCGCCCGCAGCCTCGCGACGGCTGTGCCCGGAGCCCTGCTCCTTGATGCCGCCAGCGTCAAGCGCCCGGTGCTCGATGCCGTCCGCGGCCTGCGCTTCATCGGCAGCCACCCCATGGCCGGCTCCGAGCGCCAGGGCTATGCCGTCTCGACGCCGCGCCTCTTCGAAGATGCCGTCTGGTGTCTGGTACCGCCGGCCGTGGACGATGCCGCCTATCCCGGCGATGCTGCCGCCGATCTGGCGCTGGCAGCCGGGCTGGTGACACGCCTCGGCGCCCGGCCTCTGGTTCTCGACGCTGCCGCCCACGATGCCGCCGTAGCTGCCATCAGCCACCTGCCCCATGTCGTCGCCGCGGCCCTCGTCAACGCCGCCATCGGCGGCGCCGACGAACAGACGGCGGGCCTGGCCGCCGGCGGCTTCCGCGACATCACCCGCATCGCGGCGAGCGACGGCGCCCTCTGGCGCGGCATCTGCCTCGAGAACCGCGGCCCTCTGCTTGAGAGCCTGACGCGCTTTGAGGCGGAGATCGCACGTTTCCGGGCGGCTCTGGAGGCGGATGATGCGGCGGCTCTCGAGGCGCTGTTCACGGCGGCGGCCCGGGACCGCGCCGGCATTCCGGCGAGCGGGCATGGAGCTTTGCCCATCGATGCCTCGTTCAGCCTCGATATTCTCGACCGCCCCGGTTCTCTCGCCCGCATCACAACCCTGCTCGGCGATGCCGGGATCAGCATCCGCAATCTGGCGATTCTGCATGCCCGTCAGTACGAGGGCGGCCGTCTGCGCGTCTATCTCGGCGAGCGCGGCCAGCTCGGGCTGGCAGAGGCAATACTGGAACGGGCCGGCTATCAGGTCGGCCCCTGAGACGGAGGTGAAGGAGATGAAACAGGCAGCCTGTATGACAGCGGCGGAGCTCGCACGCTACATCGACCATTCAGTGCTCAAGCCCGAATTCAGTGAGACGGAAATCCGCCGGGAGATAGCGGCCGGCATCGCCTACGGCTGTGTCACGGTCTGCATCAATCCGGCCGCCCTCGAGCTGGCCCGGGAGCTCTGCCGCGGCACGGCGACAGGCATCTCGGTGGTCTGCGATTTTCCTTTCGGCCTCAGTACGACGGAGTCAAAGGCGCTGCAGGCAGAGCTCATCTGCCGCCCGGGTGGGGTGGACGACCTCGATGTCGTAGCCAACTATGGCTGGATCCGCAGCGGGCTCTGGGAGCGCGTCACGGCCGACATCCGCGCCGTTGTCGAGGTGGCCCACCGCTACGAAACCCTCGTCAAGGTGATCTTTGAAACCGACGCCCTGACCCTCGACGAGGTGCGCCGGGCGACCGTGGCGGCCGTGGAGGCCGGTGCCGACTTTGTGAAGACCTCGACGGGCTTTTTCACCGGCGCGCGCCGTGAGGGCGCCACCCCCGCCGTCATTGCCGCCATGCTTGAAGCCGCGGCGGGCCGCTGCCGTGTCAAGGCCTCGGGAGGCATCCGCGATCGCGCCTCCTTTCTCTCCCTGATCGATATGGGCGTCCACCGCCTCGGCATCGGCTACCGCTCGACCCCGGTCGTGCTTGGTCTGGAAGGAGGCGTCTGATGCGCTCCGATGTGAAGCCCACCCGCCGCTATGCCCTCATCGGCCATCCGCTCGGCCACAGTCTCTCGCCCGTCATCCACGCCGAGATCGACCGTCTGACCGGTGCCGCAAACCACTATGAGCTCTGCGACATCCCGCCGGAGAAGCTCGCCGCCCGGCTGCCGGAGCTCCTCGAGCAGTACGACGGCCTCAACGTCACCATCCCGCACAAGGAACGCGTGATGCCCCTGCTCGACTCGCTGGATCCGCGTGCCAAAGCCCTCGGCGCCGTCAACACCATCAACTGTCAGCTAAGCCGCGGCCATAACACCGATGCCGGTGGCGTGCGCCCGGATCTCGGCGATGTCGAGGGAGCCAGGGTTCTCATCATCGGAGCGGGCGGTGTGGCGCGTACGCTGGCCGCACTGGTTCTGGAGATGGGCTGCAAAGAACTCCTCATCACCGGCCGCAGCCCCGAGCGTGTCGAGCGCTTCACCGCCGATATCGCGCGCGGCCTCGAGCGCCGCCGGGTCCACAGCGTGACCCCGGACGGACTCGGCGAACTGCTGCTGCGCCGCGAGGCTGCCTTCGACTTGATCATCAATGCGACAGCCGCCGGCATGTGGCCCATCGTGGGTGAGCTGCCGCTCGAGCGCGGTCTCCTCGAAGCGCTCTTCGATGCCGGGCGGCCGCATGTTTTCGACGCCGTCTACAATCCGCCGGCGACGCGTCTGCTGCTGCTGGCGCGCTCGGCCGGGCTCCGGGCCACCGGCGGCCTCGCCATGCTCTGGCGCCAGGCCGTCCTCGCCCGCCGCATCTGGGAGCCCGAAAACGAGGCCCTGGGAGCCCTGATCTCGCCGTCAAGCGAAACGCTCGGCCGGCTCGCGCGCGAGCTCTGGCGGCGCTTCGGGCAGCGCATCCTGCTGACCGGCTTCGTCGGCTCCGGGAAGGGCGTCGTCGCCGCCCGCCTGCCGCAGGCCTGCGGTCTCGACGGGCTCGCGGTCAGCGATCTCGACGACGCCTTCGCTGCGGCGACGGGGCAGCGCAGCCCCGCCTGGCAGCGCGAGCACGGCGAGGCGCGCTTCCGCGGGATGGAACGCCAGGTCCTCGACGAGCTGCTCGCCGCCCCCGGCAGCAGGGTCATCGCCACCGGGGCCGGCACCCTGATCCAGCCGGGCCTCGCGGAGCACGTGCACGCCGGGAACGCGCTCGTCGTCTGGCTCAACGCGCCGCTGGGGCTGATTCTGGAGCGCTTCCGGCCGGCCTTTGAGCGGGCGGGGGCGGGCGCCGCCGAGCTGCGTGACCAGACCGAGCGCCTCTACCGCGAACGGCTGGCCCTCTATCGCGAGGCCGCGGACCTCGAGATCGACGCCGGCGGCACCCCCGACCAGGTCGCACGGCGCATTGCCCAGGCGCTGGAGCTGGCGTGACGCGGAGTGTAAAGCGGAGATCTGCGTCCGTGCGCAGTCGAGGGCGATAAAGCTGCCCTGGCCGTAAAATTTGCACAGAATGGGCCTCGGAGTGTGCAAAATTTCCGCTTGACACGCCGGGGGAGTGTCAAAACCTTCCCCGGCCGTAAAATTTGCACAGAATGGGCCTCCAGAGTGTGCAAAATTTCAACCTTTCGCAGTTTTTATGACAGGTAGGTGCATAAATACTCACGATGCTGCATAATTCCCGCGAAATATGCAGTGAAGTGAATAATTATGCAACCGCCCTTGCGGAAGATTGAAAAAATGCACAGAGGCAGGTACAGCAACAGGTGAAATACGATGTATTTACCGCACCGCCTCCTGCCTGTATCCTGACGGCCACCAGCAACGGCTGTTTTTGCGTAGAATAGTCCCCAGGAAAAGAGGTTGACCCTATATGATTCTGGTTTTGAAATCCGGTACGAGCTCCGATCAGCTCGAGGAACTCTGCGTCTGGCTGCGGCGCTTCGGTGTCCAGACCAACCCGATTATCGGCAGCGAGATGAGCGTGGTAGGCCTCGTCGGAGATACGTCGGTGATCGACATCGACCAGGTGCGCCAGCACGAGATCGTCGAGCGCGTGATGAAGGTGCAGGAGCCCTACAAGCGCGCGAACCGCCGCTTTCATCCCGACGACACGATTGTCGAGGTCGGCGGCGTCGCGATTGGCGGCCCCGACATCGTCCTGATCGCCGGCCCCTGCTCGGTCGAAAGCGAGGAGCAGATCGCCGGCATCGCGCGCCAGGTGCAGTCGAGCGGCGCGAAGCTGCTGCGCGGCGGCGCCTTCAAGCCGCGCTCGTCACCCTATGCCTTTCAGGGGCTGAAGGCCGAAGGCCTGCTCTATCTCAGCCACGCCCGTGAGCAGACGGGGCTGCCCCTCGTCTCCGAGATCACGAACGTATCGCAGATCGAGATGTTTGAGGCATATGTCGATATCTTTCAGGTTGGCACTCGCAACATGCAGAACTTCGAGCTGCTGAAGCAGCTGGGTCAGACGCGTAAGCCCGTGCTCCTGAAGCGCGGTTTCATGAATACGATCGACGAACTGCTGATGAGCGCCGAGTACATCATGAGCGGCGGCAACGATAAGGTCATCCTCTGCGAGCGCGGCATCCGCACCTTCGAGACGGCGACACGCAACACTCTCGACGTCTCGGCCGTGCCGGTCCTCAAGCGCCGCAGCCACCTGCCGGTCATCGTCGACCCCTCGCATGCGGCCGGCGATGCCTGGCTCGTCGATCCGCTGTCGAAGGCCGCCATCGCCGCCGGTGCCGACGGCCTCATCATTGAGGTCCACAACGACCCGAGCCGCGCCCTCTCGGACGGCCAGCAGTCGCTGACACCAGCCGCCTTCGATGCCCTCGTGCCCGAACTGCGCCGCGTCGCCGAAGCGGTCGGCCGCCGCATCTAGCGCCGTGATCGCCCTGACGCTGCCGACGGCCGGCCGCCAGTCGGAGATCCGCATCGCCCGCGGCCTGCTGCACAGCGAAGCCGCGCCCCTCGTCGCCGCCACCGTCCCCGGCCGCCGCGCCCTGATCGTGAGCGACACGAATGTCGAGCCGATCCACCTCGCCCCGCTCGCCTCTGGCCTGCAGCAGGCCGGCTTCACCACCCTCTCGCTCGCTCTCGAACCCGGCGAACAGAACAAGACCGCGGCCTCCCTCGAGCGCATCTACCGCGCCTGCCACCTCGCCGGCCTGACCCGCCGCGACACGATCATCGCCCTCGGCGGCGGTGTCATCGGCGACCTCGCCGGCTTCGCGGCCGCCACCTGGCAGCGCGGCATCTATCTGGTGCAGGTCCCGACGACCCTGATGGCCCAGGTCGACAGCTCGGTCGGGGGGAAGACCGCGATCGACATGCCCTACGCCAAGAACACCGTCGGCGCCTTCTACCAGCCCCACGCCATCCTGGTCGACCCCGACACGCTCGACACGCTGCCCCCGGCCCGTCTCTCCGACGGCCTGGCAGAGGTCGTCAAGTACGCCGCCATCCGCGACCCCGGTCTCCTCGATCTCCTGGAAGGCCGCAGCCTCGCCGACCTCGACTACGCCACCCTCGTCGAGCGCTCCATCCGCACGAAAGCCGACTATGTTCTCGCCGACGAATTCGACCAGGGCCTGCGCATGCAGCTGAACTTCGGCCACACTCTGGGCCACGCCATCGAGCAGCTGACCGGCTACGAGGCCTACTTCCACGGCGAGGCCGTCAGCATCGGCATGATGCTCGCCCTGCGCCTCGGCGCCATACTCGGCATCACGCCGCCCGGGCTGATTGACCGTCTGGGCAGCCTGCTCACCGCACTCGGCCTGCCCACCACGCCGCCGCCCCTGCCTGCCGAACGCCTGCTTGGCGCCGTCCGCGGCGACAAAAAACTCCTCGGCGACTCCCTGAACCTCATCCTCATCCGCGAACTGGGGGAGGCCATCATCCATCCCCTCAGCCTCAACGAACTGGCCATGCTCTATGCAAAGCTCCCGCCGACCCCCGGAGCTCCAGCGTGACTCCTCTCCGCCTCACGCCTGCAAAGCTCGCCGGTACCGTCCGCGTGCCGCCGTCCAAGTCCATTGCTCACCGCGTCCTGATCGCTGCCTGGCTCGCCGCCGGCCGTGACATCGAGGCAGCCGGCCGCCACACCGGGCTCGATCCTGCGCTCTCGGACGACATCGCCGCCACCTGGCGCTGCCTCGCCGCACTCGAGGACACAGCACCAGAGCCGCGGATCCTCGACTGCGGAGAGTCCGGCTCGACCCTGCGTTTTCTGATCCCGCTCGCCGCCGCGCTCGGCACGCCCGCCCGCTTCATCGGCCGCGGCCGCCTGCCGCAGCGCCCGATAGCGGCCTACGGCGCGACCTTCGCAGAACAAAAAATCCAAATGACGCCCAGCGGCCCCGACTACCTGCCGCTCGAGCTCACCGGCCGCCTCCAGGCCGGCCGCTTCCAGATCGTCGGCGATGTCTCGTCGCAGTACATCACCGGCCTGCTCTTCGCCCTGCCGCTGCTCGACGGCGACTCGACACTGGAGCTTACGACACCGCTCGCCTCTGCCGCCTATGTGGACCTGACGCACGGCACCCTGCGTGACTTCGGCATCACGGTTCTGGAGTCCGACACGGGCTGGCGCATCCCCGGCAGACAGCGATATGTGTTTTCTGCAAAGCCCGCCGTCGAGCCCGACTTCAGTCAGGCCGCCTTCTGGCTGGTGGCGCGTTTTCTGGGCCACGATGTGACCGTAGCCGATCTGCCTGAGTCGAGCCGTCAGGGTGATCGGGCCGTCCGTCCGATCCTCGCCGCCCTGGCCGGTGCGGACAGCGACTGGCCCGGCCTGGAGCGGGGTCCTGACGGCTTTTGCCTGGATGCCGATGAAATTCCCGACCTCATCCCGGTCCTTTCTCTGGCACTGGCCCTGACGCCCGGCCGCCACCGGGTCCACAACGCCGCCCGCCTGCGCATCAAGGAGTGTGACCGCCTCGGCGCCAGCTGCCGCATGCTCGAGACGCTTGGCGTCCGGGTCCATGAGGCGGAGTCGGAGTTCAGGATCTGGGGCCGCCCGGGACCGTTTCGCGGCAATCAAGCCGTTTCGGCGTCCGGCGACCACCGCATGGCGATGTGCTGGGGTGTGGCGGCCACGCTCTGTGACGGCCCGCTCGAGCTCGACGACGGCAGCGTGGTTACGAAGAGCTATCCGGATTTCTGGGATGACTACCGCCGCCTCGGCGGTCTCGCCGTCCCGCTTTGACTCGAGGAGGTAAGGTGTCATGGCATCCTACTGGGGACAGCAGCTGCATATCAGCATCTTCGGCGAATCGCACGGCCGCAGCGTCGGCGTCGTGATCGACGGGCTGCCGCCGGGCGAAATCTACGATGAGGACCTGATCCGTACCCAGATGGCCCGCCGTGCCCCCGGCCGCCACGACTGGTCGACGGCCCGCACGGAGGCCGATGTGCCCGAGGTTCAGTCCGGCGTCTTCCGCCAGCGCACGACCGGCACACCGCTCGCCGCCCTGATCACGAACCGTGACACGCGCTCGCAGGACTACGAGGATCTCGCCGCCCTGCCGCGTCCCGGCCACGCCGACCTCACCGGCCTGATGCGCTATGACGGTGCGAACGATCCCCGCGGTGGCGGCCACTTCTCCGGCCGCCTGACCGCCCCGCTCTGCTATGCCGGCGCCGTCGCGATCGCCATCCTGAAGCGCCGTGGCGTTTCGGTGCACGCCCACATCGCCAGCATCGCCGCGGTTTCGGATGCGTCCCTCGACTCCGTCGCCCCGGACCTCACCGCCCTCGCGGCCGCCGCCCGGCGCGGCTTCCCCGTCCTCGACCCTGATGCAGGGGAGAGGATGCTCGCAGTGATCGCGGCGGCGAAGACCGATCTCGATTCGGTCGGAGGCGTCGTCGAGGTGGTCGCGACCGGCTTCCCGCCGGGCATCGGCGACCCGATGATGGGCGGCCTCGAGCCGCGCATCGCCTCGCTCATCTATGCCGTCCCCGCGGTCAAGGGCCTCGAGTTCGGCGCCGGCTTTGGCGCCACGCTGCGCCGTGGCTCCGAAAACAACGATCCGCCCGTGCTGCTTACCGCCGGGGACGGCAGCCGGCGCATCCGCCTGGCCAGCAACCACGGCGGCGGCGCCGACGGCGGCATCTCGAACGGTATGCCCCTCATATGCCGTGTGGCGATCAAGCCCACGCCCTCCATCGGGAAAACGCAGCGCACGGTCAATCTCGAAAGCCTGCAGCCGGAGGAGCTGGTCGTCCGCGGCCGCCACGATCCCTGCATCGTGCCGCGCGCGGTTCCGGTGCTCGAGGGGGCCGTCGCCATCGCCCTCCTCGACAGCTGGCTCGCCTCCGGCCGCTTCGTCCGCTCCGCCGATCTGCCGGCGGAATGACGCCGGCAGCCGGAGCAGCTTTGCCGGCAGGGTGCGTTGTTTCCTGCATATAGAGGTTATGAGCAAAAATCCAACTTATCCACGGAAGCTCGTGTATAAGTTGCGTATTTGAGCCGAAAACCCCCACTCACTGCAAATTTTGTTCAATCATTCGACTTGTGTGCTGCCCGGCCGGGCATAACTCGATTTTCTGCTCATTGCATACTCTACCCAGACCGAAACGAGCCACACCCGGACAGACAGGCGCTGTTTTCCCCGGCCCGGCGAAGCCCCTGACAGCTGCCGTTTCGTGCCAGCCAGTTCAACGCCCCTGTCCGCGTTTTTAGGCTGCGCGTCTTAAAAACAAAAGATTAAAGCCGCCGTTACGTTTTTCTGTTAACAAAGCCCTACTCTGTCAGGAAAGGGCTTGACAGGTGTTTCGGGAGGGCATATTGTATCGTTGTATTAAGCACTTAGAACAGTAGTACAAAAGAGCAGAAGGCGTGCCCTGACGGGAAGCCGGCTTGGCCGTCGCCTCCACATGAAAAGCAACGGAAGCCGAGCTGGATTTTATGTACCATGCCAACTGGCAGCTGTATGAGCTTTGCAGTAGAATGACGAACGTGTCTGATGAAATCGATACACAAATAACGAATTGGAAATGGTTAGCATATATGATCAGCGATAGTAACATGAAGGAAGATAACAGCCGCGGCGGGGAAGATGCCACCCGCGAGGCCGGGCTGGCCCCGCTCCGCGAACAGATCGATGCCGTTGATGCGCGCCTGCTCGAGGCCTATCGCGAGCGCCGGCAGATTGTTGCGGCGATTGCCACGGCGAAGGGCGAGGCAAACCGCCCCGTCCGCGATCGTGCCCGCGAGGTCGAGAAGCTGCACGCCCATCCTGAGGAGGCCCCGCTGCTGCGCACCCTGATGCGCCTCTCGCGCGCACAGCAGTACCACCAGCGCTATGAGAGCGGCGCCCGTTTCCCCATCGGTGAAGAGATCGCCACGGCCGCGGAGGCCCTGCCGCCGATCCATGCCGTGACCACCCAGGGCGACCTCAACTCCTATGGCGCCGCGGCGGCCCGCGAGCTTTTTCCGGAGGCCCAGATCATGCCGCTGCGCACTTTCGTCTCGGCCTGCCGCCAGGTGGTTGACGACAATGTCAAGGTCGCGGTCCTCCCCCTCGAGAACTCCAGCTCCGGCATCGTCCACGAGGTCTACGATCTGCTGACGCGCCACCGCCTCTACATCGTCGGCCAGGTGGCCATGGAGATCCAGCACCGCCTGCTGGGCCTGCCCGGCACCCGCCTCGGCGACATCCGCCGCGTCATCTCGCACCCGCAGGCGCTCGCGCAGTGCTCGACCATCATCCAGGGCATGGGCTGGCAGATCGAGGAGAGCCAGAACACCGCCTTTGCCGCCCGCAGCGTGGCCGAGCGCGGTGACAACCAGCTGGCCGCGCTGGCCTCGGCAGATGCCGGCCGCAGCCATGGCCTCGTCGTTCTCTCGGACGAGGTGGCGAATGTCGCCGACAACCAGACGCTCTTCGTCGCGGTGGCCCGCCGTCCGGTGATTGTTCCCGAGGCCAGCCGCGTCAGCCTGCTGCTCTCGCTGCCGCACCAGGCCGGCTCGCTCGCGGAGCTGCTGGCGACCTTTGCCGATCTCAACCTGAACCTCAGCCGCATACAGTCCCTGCCGGTGCCCAAGCGCCCCTGGCAGTATTCCTTCTATATCGACATTGATGTGCCGGCCCGCGACGAGGCCATGCTCGAGGCGCTCTACCAGCTCAGTCTGGAGCTGCCCTCGCTGCGCTTCCTCGGCTGGTACCCGGTACGTACCGTACTCGACTGGCAGCAGCGCGACTGAGGCTGCGGAGGAGGTCCCATGATTGATATCCAGGCAGTCAGCAAATCCTATGACGGCGGCCGGAACTATGCCGTCCGTGACCTGACCCTCGCGACGCGGCCGGGTGAGATTCTCGGCCTGCTGGGACCGAACGGGGCGGGGAAGACCACCACGCTGAAGATGATCACCGGCATTCTCGACCCCGACAGCGGCCGGATCACGGTCAACGGCCATGACATCGTGCGCGAGCCGATTGCGGCGAAGGAGTCGTTTTTCTATGTGCCGGACGACCCGAATGCCTTTCTGCGCCTGAAGGGGATCGAGTACCTGAACTACATGGCCGCGCTCTACCGCCTGCCCGGCAGTCAGGGCGAGCGCATCGCCGAGATCGCGGAGGACTTCGAGATGGATATGGTTCTCGGCGATCGCATTCAGTCCTACTCCCACGGCATGAGGCAAAAGATCATCCTGCTGGCCGCTCTGCTCGTGAATCCGCCGGTCTGGATTCTGGATGAGCCGATGACCGGACTCGATCCACGCGCGGCCTTCAAGCTGCGTGGCCGCATGCGTGCCCATGCCGACGCCGGCAACACGGTCATCTTCTCCACCCATGTGCTTGAGGTGGCGGAGAAGCTCTGCGACCGCATCGCCATCATCGACCACGGCCGCCTGGTCCTGCTGGGAACGATGGACGAACTGCGCTCCGCCCACCGCGAGGATGTCTCGCTCGAGTCGATCTTCCTCAGCCTGACCGATGCCGACGACCCGGAGATTGCCCCCCTCCTGGCCTCGCTCGACGAAGAGGCCTGAGCCATGGACCGCCTGCTCAGCCTGACCGGCCTGCTGCTGAAGGGTTCGCCCCCCGGCGAAGCCCTGACCTCCGAACGCAAACGCCGCCGCATCGCCTCGAAGATCGGCCGCATTTTCCTGTACGTATTTCTGGCGGCCTATCTGCTCTTCGCTGTCGTGATGCTCTCGCTCGGGACCATCCGTGCGACGCAGGCCATGGGCTGTCCCGAGATCTTCCCGGCCCTGGTCCTGCTGGTGGTGGTGCTGCTGACGGTCTTCTTCGGCTTCTTCTATGTTGTCTCGGCCTTCTACCACGCCAACGACATCGAGCGCCTGCTCTCCCTGCCGCTGCGCGCCCGCGACATTGTGGCGGCGAAGTTTATCCAGATCTACCTCTACGAGCTGGGCATCGACGCCGCGATCTGTCTGCCGTCGCTTGGCATCTATGGTGTCATGAGCGGGCAAAGCTGGTACTGGTGGCCGCTGCTCCTGATCGTCGTCATCGCCCTGCCGGTCCTGCCCCTCGCCGTGATATCGATTGTGACCATGTTCATCATGCGCTTCACGCCCTTCGCCCGCGACAAGGACCGCTTCATGATGGGCACGAACATCGTCTCGCTGCTTTTGATGCTGCTCTTCTTCTACGCCTCCGGCCGCGGCGGGGAACAGGCCGGCAGCCAGGCGGCGTCCGCTGACGATATCGGCTTCCTGGTCAGCGAGACGCTGCTCCAGCGCCTCGCGAGCGTCGGGCGCTTCGTGCCGGGCCTGCCGCTGGGCTACGGCGCCCTGACCGCCGACTCCGCCGGGCGGGCCCTGCTCAGCGCCCTCGGCTTCATGGCTGTGGCCGCCGTCGCGGCCGCCGTCGCCTACTTCGCCGCCGACCTCCTCTATGCCCGTGCCATCGTCGCCGTGCGCCAGCATGGCAGCCACCGCAAACGCCTGAGCACCGCCGGCCTCGAGCGTGCGACGCGCCGCCGCGGCATCTTCGCCACGTTGTTCGTGCGCGAATGGCAAAGCATCAGCCGCTCGCCGACCTTCCTCATGAACTGTGTGCTCTCGGCCCTGATCATGCCGCTGATGCTGCTGATCTCGCTGCTGGCCTCGGGTGACGAAGGCGTTCAGATGCTGCGTGTGGTGGGCGGTATGCTGGCGCAGCTCGGCACCGAGCTCGAGCCCGGCTGGGGCTTCATGTTTGCCGGCGCCACCGCGCTGGGTCTGATGGTCGGCTCAACCAGCGCCACCTCCGCCACCGCGCTTTCGCGCGAAGGCCAGGCGTTCTGGATGATGAAAGTCATCCCGGTCTCCTGGTATACACAGATCGCGGCAAAGCTGCTGCTCTCCCTCATCATCGTCTCCCTGCCGATCGGGCTGTTCGCTGTCGTCGCGGTCATCTTCATCGGTCTGCCGCCGCTTTTTGCCATCCCCATGCCTCTGCTCGTCCTCCTTGGCGCGGCTCTGGGTACGCTCTTTGGCTTCCTCTTTGACCTCCTGAATCCGAAACTCGACTGGGAAACAGAGACCCAGGCGGCCAAAAACAACTTCAACCTCCTCTGGAGCACTCTGGTCTCCTTCCTGCTGATGGGTGTGGTGCTGGGGAGTCAGTTCCTGCTGATCCGCCTCGTGCCCTCGGCCTCCATCCTGCTTTCGCTCGGCCTGCAGCTGGCTCTCGTCCTGTTCCTGCTGGTCTTCATCCTCGCCCTGCTGCACCGGCAGATTCCCAGGCGCATGCGGCAGATTGAGGTCTGAGAACGTGTATAAAAAAGGCGGCAATGGACAAGAGTCCCGTGTCGTCTTTTTTGCCCGGAAGCGCAGATGCAGCCGACATACAGAAACGATGGAATACCGAAACGGTAAGTGCATCCAGAGTCGCTGATACACTCGACTCAATGAAAGCTGCGAAGAGGTGGGTTTGTTTAATACCAGCGGCCTGCTGGCAGCAGGATTACGATTCGGGAGGATCCGTACGTATGTCTGAGTTCCCTGCAGGAGGCGGAAGCGGCCGGGTCGGTGCCTGAGCGGAGCTCGCATGCCCTGATATTAACTTAAGCAGGAAACGGCAGCTGTGGCACCAACAGCCTGGTCGGCGGAAAGCTGAGCGCAGCAGCATACAGTTTACTTCTATCCATCCGTGGCCAAATTTTCCGTTCCTGCCCGCAATCCGGGGCACCAGCGTATTTTTTGTCCATCCGTGGTCAAATTTTCCGTTCCTGCCCGCAATCCGGGGCACCAGCGTATTTTTTGTCCACCGTGGTCAAATTTTCCGTTCCTGCCCGCAATCCGGGGCACCAGCGTATTTTTTGTCCACCGTCATCCCGCTGCCTGTACATGGTCTCTTTCCAAGTTGTGTCACGTGGTCAAGTTTTCGAGTTGTGGCTGTTTTCCCTGACACAGCTCGAGTTTTTGTCATTTTCTTGCCTGAAGAGGTCAAGTTTTCGAGTTGTGGCAGTTTTTCCCGACACAACTCGAGTTTTTGTCATTATCTCGCCTGAAGAGGTCAAGTTTTCGAGTTGTGACAGTTTTCCCTGACACAACTCGAATAATTGTCATTTTATTAGTCCATCAGTAGCCGTGCTAGCATCAAAAGTGTACAAGTGGAATTCGCCACCTTGATCCCAGTTAGAATAGCAGCCAGCAGGAGGATAAGACATGGCGAAACATTACCCGAAGGACTTCAAGGAGGATGCGGTCCAG
>JASGUU010000080.1 GCA_030057555.1 Bacillota bacterium
TAGATCCCAAGCAAAAAAACGGCGCCCTCAACTGTACGGTTCCATTATCCTATGTGGCTCATAGGATCTGTGGAAAGCCTGACCAAGGCCATGTATCCTTGGCCGACTGCAATATACAAGCAAAAAACGATGAATACACATGCTTTGAATGCACATGCAATGAATTTGCATATAACTACGGCATTATGCGTGTCCGCGCATATTTATGCGCGAAAACGTGTATAAACAGAAAAATTGCTCACCAGCCACAACCCGGCTGCTCACCGGCGGCCCGCCGGCCGCAGGCCACGGCAGCCCCGCCTCCTATGCCGCCCGCGAACCCTCCGACTGCGCCTCGTACATCGCGCGGTAGAGGCCGCCCGCCGCGATCAGCTCGGCATGGCTGCCGCGCTCGGCGATGCGCCCGTGATCGAGCACCAGGATCTCGTGGGCGTGGCGGATGGTGGACAGGCGGTGCGCGATAATCAACGTCGTGCGCCCCTCCCCGAGGCGGCGGATGCCATTCTGGATCGCCAGCTCCGTCTCCGAGTCGATGTTCGCTGTCGCCTCGTCGAGCACCAGGATGCGCGGGTTCCTGGCGAGGGCGCGGGCAAAGGAAATCAGCTGCCGCTCACCGGCGGAAAAGGCGGCCCCCTTCTCGCGCACGGGTGTCTGCAGACCCTCCGGCAGGCGGGCGAGGAAATCCGTACCGCCGACATCGATCAGCGCCTGACGCGCCTCCGCCTCCGAGATCCTCTCGTCGCCGAGCGTGATGTTCGACAGCAGCGTGCCGGTAAAGAGGAAGGGATCCTGCAGCACGATCGCCATCTCTTCACGCGCCTCGCGCAGCGAACGCACCTTGAGCTCCTGGCCATCTACATATATATCCCCCTCCTGCGGACGGTAGAAGCCCAGCAGCAGATTCATGACCGTGGACTTGCCGGAACCCGTATGTCCGACAAAGGCCAGCGTTTTCCCCGCCGGCAGCCTGAAGCTGACCTCGCGCAGGACGGTTTCATCCTTATACGCAAAGCTCACCTCGCGGAACTCCACTTCTCCCGGCTGCTCCACCGCCGGCCGCTTCCCGTCTCGCACTGCCATCGTCTCCAGCCGATCGACCCAGGACTCTTCACGCAGCAGCTCGAAGATATGATCCGCCGCCCCGTTGGCACGCTCGAGATCGCCGACACGGGTCATGGCGTTGTTCATCTGGCCGTAGAACTTCAGCATGTAGTCGACAAAGATATACAGCAGGCCCACCGGCACCAGATAGCGTCCGCTGAGATGGCCGATGCCGAAGTAGAGCAGGACACCCGCGAAAACCAGGTTTTTCAGTGCATCCGTACCGTTAAAAGAGGAATAGGCGAAAAGTTTTGTCATAGCGTAGCCCTGGCGGTAGACCTCATCGTTGATTTCGGAGAATTCATCATAGATACGCTCCTCCTGACCCAGCGCCTGCACCAGCTCCATGCCCTGAATGGTCTCGTTGAGGTTACCGTTGAGCTCACTGAGAGCCCTGCGGAAGCGACGGTTAAAGCGCGCCGACTTCGTGCGGAAATCATGAAAGAGCAAAGCGAGCAGCGGCAGCGGTACGAGGGCGATCAGGAAGAGACGGATGTCCAGCAGGAACAGGGCGATGAAGATGCCTGCCGCATAGATCAGCGCCGTGGCGAGCTGCGAGAGCACGACATCGTAGAGCACGCGCACGGCCTTCGTATCGTTGGTGACGCGGGAGACGACCTGCCCGGCCGGGAGACGGTCGAAATACGCGATTGGCAGGGTCTGGACATGGGCGAAGACATCCTCCTGCATCGCCATCGCGATGCGGTTGGCCGTGCCCTGAAAACTCAGGGTCGCCCCATAGCGCAGGGCGGAGGCGGCGATGACCGTGACGAAGTAAACTGCGATGAGCGTCCAGAAGACGGTCGGGTTCAGGATGCCGCGGCCCTCGGCGAGCTGGCCGTCGACGATGTGCGAGACGAGCCAGGGACCGGCCAGGTCAGAAATGACGGCGGCAATCATAAAGGCAAAGCCCGCCACCAGCGACCGCTTCTGTCTGAGGGCATAGTGCAGCAGACGGCGCTGGCGGAAGCGCACCCGTTCCCGGGTGGCCGCCCGCTCCCCGGGGCCCGGCCTGGTCTTTGCTTGATCTATATCATCTTTATGCATGGATGGCTTCTCCTGTCATAGCGGACGCACCCAGCTGCTCGAGCTGCTGGCGCCGGAACTGTTCGGCATACCAGCCGCCCGCCGTCATCAGCTCGCGGTGCGTGCCGCGCTCCGTGACCCGTCCGTCCTCCAGGACGAGGATCAGGTCGGCGTGCATCACTGCCGAGAGGCGGTGTGAGGCGATCAGGGTGGTTTTTCCGCGGCGCTCCTGGCGGATGGCGGCCAGTACGGCCTCCTCGGTCCTGGCATCGACGGCCGACAGGCTGTCGTCGAGGATCAGGATGGCGGGGTCCTTCATCAGGGCCCTGGCGATCGAGATGCGCTGTTTCTGGCCGCCGGAGAGGGCGATGCCCTTCTCGCCGGCCATGGTGTCGAGGCCTGCGGGCAGCTGGTTCAGGTCTTTGCCAAAATCCGCCAGGCGGATGGCCTCCTCCACCGTCAGATTGCGCGCTTCATCGTCACGGTCGGCTCCGAGCTCGATGTTGTCGCGGATCGTGCGCGAGAAGAGCACATGCTGCTGCGGCACATAGCCAATCTGGCGGCGCAGCGAGGCGCGGGTCCAGGCCTCGATCGGCTCTCCGCCGACCGTCAGGTGGCCTGCCTCCTCGAGGGGATAGAAACCGAGCAGCTGCTTGAGCAGACTGGTCTTGCCGCTGCCGATGCGCCCCACCACGCCGAGGGTCTGTCCCTGTTCGAGGCGGAAGCTGATGCCGTCGAGGGCCGCCCGTGGACTGTCGGGATAGCTGAAGCGATAGCTGTCCATCGCCAGGGCGCCCTGGCCGTCCCAGTCACGGGCATCCGGGCTGTCCGTGACATCCTGACTTTCATAGAGGAGCTCGTTGATGCGCTCCATCGAGGCCGAGCCCTGCTGCGAGACGTTCATGAAGTCGCCGATGGCGAACATCGGCCAGGTCAGCATGCCGAGATAGAAAATAAAGGAGATCAGGCGGCCGCTGGTGAGCTCGCCGGTGGCCAGCAGTCGGGAGCCGTAGACCAGGGCGACGATGTAGCTCAGTGCGGGGACAACCTTTGACAGCGGGGTCCAGAGGGCGTTGAGGCGGACGACACGCATGACGGCCTCATAGTTGCGGCGGGCGGTGCGGGCAAAGTTCGCCTGTTCCGCCTGTTCACGGCCGTAGGCGCGGATGACGCGGACAGCGGCGATGTTTTCGAGGACGTCTTCGTTCATGCGCTCGAAGGCTTCCTGGGATTCTTCGTAGCGGGTGTAGAGCAGCCTGCCCAGTTTCTTCGAGGCGACGATCAGGGCGGGGAGGGGAAGGACGGCCGCCAGGGTCAGTTTCCAGGAGAGGCCGATGGCCATGACCAGCAGGATCGCGAGCGGCAGCACCGTGGCGTCGAAGAGGGCCATGACGCCGAAGCCGGCCAGCTCGGAGATGCCGTCGACGTCGTTGGTCGCCTTCGCCATCAGGCTGCCGGTCGAGTGGCGGGCGAAAAAGAGCGGCGAATGCATGAGATAGGTGCGCACCAGGCGGCGGCGGGTGGTGCGGGAGATGGTGTCGCTGGCCTTGAACAGCAGCAGCTGCCAGATGTAGTTGATGCCATAAAGCAGCAGGGCCAGCAGGATCAGCAGGCCGACGTAGAGCAGGAAGCGCCCGAGTTCGATGTCGCCGTGGATGATGCGGTCAGCGAGGTAGCCGACCGCCCAGGCCGGGATGACGCCGAGGGCGGCGT
>JASGUU010000081.1 GCA_030057555.1 Bacillota bacterium
CGAGTTCCGAACCCTGCTCGCGATGTGCTCTGGAATACTCCGCGAAAGAGAAAGGTGACACTTCGAAGCTCACATAGCGACCTGCCAGCTTCGAGGCAAGTTCGCCGGAAAGGAGCCTGGAGTTCGAGCCGGTGATATAAATATCGCAGTTGTGGCTGACGAGACTGGAACGCAGGACTTCCTCCCAGTTGTCGACTTCCTGTATTTCATCGAGGAAAAAATACCGTTTCTTCTCCCCTCTTCTGGCCTCTTCATCCAAATGCTGATGAAGCGCTCTTCCATCCCGCAGCGGAATATGCTCTGCCGCCTCGAAGTTGAGCATTACGATTTGAGACTTCTCAATCCCGCGTGTCAGCAGTTCATCACGAATCTGCTGCAGAAGAACAGACTTTCCGGAGCGGCGCATGCCGGTCAATACTTTGATAATCGGCAGATCAATAAAGGGACGAATACGAGACAGGTACGCTTCGCGTATGAGCATGTTTCACCTCCTCTCAGCTTTTGCATGAAGTTATAACTGATGCAATCATAGTATACTCCACTTTTATCAGTTATAACTGATGAAGTAAAAGTGATCTTCTTCTGCATCAGTTATAGCTGATACGAAATGAGGTGCCCCGCCGGAATGGCGGGACACCTCCTGTGTGAGTGAGGCTCGGCGTCTTCACTCAGCAACACTCCTGAAATCCGCCTGCTCTGTTTCCATCTGCTCCACCTGCCAGATCCGGTCATCCAGCCCCAGATCACGGTAAGCGGTGAGAAGCGTCTGTCTGTAGGTGTTACCCATACGTCCTCGCTCCCGGTCTTCCGGCAGCAGGTAGACAAAGCCTTCCAGGCGCTTGTGTCCGAAACGTGCGGTGACATCCTTTTTGTAGTAGTAGTGAGGCTCATAGCCATCCAGCGTCTCGATGTCGCTGTCGCTCAAGGCCCAGACCAGGACGGGAACCGAACCGTCCTTTGCCTCATCCAGCGAAGCGTAGTAGTTCTTTTTGTTCTGTCGGCTGACCAGGCGGTAGCCGTCGAGGCGCGCCAGGCCAACGGGCACGGGATGCGCACATCGTTTCAACATTTGGGTCTCATCCATGTTGCTGCCGTAGGCGAAGTAGAGTCTGCTCCCGGCTGTCAGCGCCGCCTGCAGTTCAGGTGACTCCATTCGTCTGGCATGCACTCCGGCCAGAATCCGCGCGGCACGGCGGAGCGTCCTCTCAGGCTCACCCCAGGCATGAAGTTCCGATTCGATGAAGAGCAGCCGGGGGATGACCCTGTTCCATTCAGCGGTGAAATCGGGACTGATGTTGGCGTGAGCTGCGAGGAAGGGGTCCACACCACCTTTCTGATAGATCTCTACCGTGTCGATATAGCCCGAACTGCCGTGGAATCCGTGGCCTTTGAAGTTGCGCAGCACGGCGGCGTCGAGGCCGCGCTTGAGCGCTGTCCTGATCTCGTCATCCTCCAGCAGTGCAGGGTAAGGTTGACGGCCGTCATCAGGATGGCGGTGGCGTAGTAGGTCGGCCGGTACATGAAATCTACCCGGGCGTCTGACGGCACCTGACGATCTTTGGTGCAAAACCAGAAGCCGCTCCTGGCATCCTGCATCCGCGCCAGGCGTTTCAGGATCTCCCTGTCCTCCGTGCCGCTGGCATCTCTCACCGTTCTCGTCAGAAGCAGCTCAAAGGTGGCAACCATCTCGTCGCGTTCAGCCGTCCCTTCGTTCATGTTTGATATTTGACGGATCATCATCTGTTCCAGAAGTTCCATAGTACTTTTCATTTGTTTCTCCTTTGTAATATTATTTTTGTTCATCAGCCTATGCATCACGTCTTTCCTGCTACATATTTCCCCTCCTTTCTGCGATGCGGCATCTGTTTGCGTTACATCCATGATCTGCGATGTGCCTTCGGCAACGGACCCATCTGAGAGGGGAAATTGTTTCAAAAGTTCCATTGTGTTTTTCATTCCTTTCTCTCCTTTGTCTTATTTCCTTTTGTTCAGTGGCCTATTCATCAAGTTTCGCCTGCTACATATTTCCCCTCCTTTCTGCGGTGCGGCATCCGTTTGCGTTACATCCATGATCAAGGATGTGCCTTCGGAAACAGACCCATCTGAGAGGGGAAATTGGGGAATTGAAGCTGAGCTGCCTGTTTCGAGCACGAAAAAGCCGACCTGCTGCGGGCAGATCGGCTGGTATGGAGTGTCTGGAGGATTACAGTTCGCGGAAACGCGAGGATTCCAGTTCGCGGAAACGCGCCCAGCTTATCTCATCGATATCAAAGGTTTTTTCTCTCCGCCATCCAGGCGAAGAATTAAACTGTTATGAGAAAGCTCTTCAAGACGACCACAATAAGGCTGGCCTTCCTGGCCTTCAAGTTTGATTTCGAAGTAGACTTGACCGGAAAACAGGTCTCTTTTGCCAAAAAGCATGATCCAGTTATGCTTTCGCCGCTCACCAGTCGCGTTCTGAATCCCGTAGCACCAGCCATCCTCTTCGAAGATGATTACCTCCGGCAGCTGAACCCGTTCGAGTGGGGAGCCACGATGCTCGAGAATATCAACACAAGGGTCCTGCCTGGCGAGCTCGACCAGAGACTCCGGGAGTAGTTCCTCCATACGTTGTTGGCTGCTTGTACCCAGATTCACCCATATGTCATGCAGAATACGTTCCAGAGGCACACTTGTTGAAACCGCTTTGATGCGGTCGTTGATGGCCAGAAGCAGCTCGAGCAGCTCGCTCTTATTAACACTGAGTTCAATGTGATCTTCGGTGGAAGCGATCCCCGGAGTGCCATGTCGACGTGCAGTATCCTGCCGTAAACGCACAAGGGTCAGATCATCGCGAATTGTGCTTTCGCTCGTCCAGAGCTTTTCTGAAAAGTAGATCTCGATCCTGTCGTAAAACTCTATTATTTCTCTGTGATAGCGAATCTCGTGTTCCATCCAGCGGATACGATCGGACTGAACATCCACATTGACCTCTTCTGGAGGAAATGTAAAGTCATTTTGCGTCAGGCCGGCAAAGCCATGCTCTATACAACATTCTGCCAGAGCGCGCAGTTGGCCAATGATCGCGTTCTTCCCCCGCCTTCTCTCAGAGCCGTACTCACGCATACGCTCCGGCAGTTTAGAAGGGTTCGTATACACCCGCTCCTTGAGTTCGTTGATGATCTGCTCACGTTTCTCTCGTTCTTCGTAGTCAGAGGAGCTATTGACAAATATCGTAGCGAGCTCTGCAAAGATCATAGCGGCACTCCCTTTCAGGCAGCGATGCAGCGGATAAGCTCGAGGTCGGAGCGGTCAAAGATGCGGTGGTCGTTGTCGAGCAGCCAGGCCGCCCACTCGTCGCGGCGCAGCACAACGGGCATGCGGTCGTGGACATCGGCAATCCAGCCATTGGCGGCGGTGGTCAGGATCGAAAACTGCGGGACCAGACTGCCGTCAGGCGCGGGGAAGTTCTGCCAGATACCGGCCATGAAAAGGGCGGGGCTGTCTGGAACATTGAAGCGATATTTCGTCTTGTCGCCGGGGCCGCCATGCTGCCACTCGAAGAAGCCTCCTGAGGGCACGATGCAGCGGCGCCGGGCGAGGGATTCGCGCCAGGTCGGCAGCTTCGCGGCTGTCTCGGAGCGGGTGTTGATGAGAGGGCGGGGCCTGCGGTTCGGGTAACGGCGGTCGGGGTAGCCGGGATAGCCCCAGCCCATCAGGACGGCGCGCAGCTCATACTCGTCGCCGAGAAGGACAGGGACGCTGTTGGTCGGGAATACTTCGACGGGACCGGGACGGGAGGCGGGGTCGGACTTTGCCTGCAGATTGGCGTTGATGACCGCCTGAACAATCTCGAGAATCTCTCGTTCCTCATCCGTCGTATAACTGGCATATCGTCCGCACATGGCACTGCTCCCTGTATGTTTGAGCTGAGATCGGGTGTTGATCTTCAGCATATCATCTGCCCTGATTCCGGGCACCAGCGCAGTTATTGGCCAGACGCGGACATGAATCGGAGTTGTGTTCGATTTCGAGGGCACCACCGCAAGTGTCGCCCGTACGACTGCTTCCTATCGATTCGTATGCCGCCGCTTTATGGTGAAAAGAGAAAGCGGCGGTGCTGCACCGCCAGGTGGAGTAATTAGCTGTGGTCAATTTTTTCGCTCCTGCCCGAAAGCAGGGGCACCAGCGCAATTTTTGTCCAGCTGTGGCCAATTTTTCCGTTCCTGCCCCGGTTTCGGGGCACCAGCGTGATTTTTGGCCACTCCTGGACATTTTTTCCGTTCCTGCCCCGATATCGGGGCACCAGCGCAATTTTTGTCCAGCTGTGGCCAATTTTTTCGCTCCTGCCCCGGTTTCGGGGCACCAGCGCAATTTTTGGCCAGCCCCAGGCTGCCTCACGCCAAAAGAAGGCCGCCTCCTCCTGGAGACGGCCCCTTCCATTCAAAAACCAGACAAATAACAACTACGGGCGGACGAGCGTGCCGTCGGGCAGACGCGTCAATGTCCACTGCGGCAGTGCGGCGCTGCAGGGGTACTTGGCGGCCTTTTCCTCGTCCATCGTGATGCCCCAGCCCGGGCGGTCATTGGCGTAGACAAAGGCACCGCGCATCTCGGGCACGCCATCGAAGACTTCGCGGATCTGCT
>JASGUU010000082.1 GCA_030057555.1 Bacillota bacterium
AATCATTTTGACTGAGAGCCAGACAAATCAGTGCTGGCTCCAGTCAGAATGAGCAGGTGGCTCCGTTTGAGCCGCGCTGCTGGCCCCAAACGAACGAGCAGGTGGCTTTTTCAGAACGCGCTTTGCAGCCAGGCTCATAATTGCATGTGCCCTTTCGCTTTCTCAAGATAACATGTTTATTTATATTCTTGATTTTGGCATGAGATACATTGAGGGGAAAGCAGATCCAGCACCGTCCCTGGCTGCGGGAAAAAACACTACGCTTTTTGAAATCCACTTCAGTATAATCAGAGGAGTCCGTCCAGCCGGCAACCTCTTTCCGGCACCATTTGCAGAGCGAGGCAGAAACGATGAACAGCAGCCAGCCCGAAGAGCCCGATACCCGGCGTTTCGCCGCCGCGGCCGAGCTAAAACAGAGTCCGGCCGGACTCGAGGCGCTCATCGCCGCCATTCGCACGTATGCGGAAGCGGGCGGCGCCACGGCCACCGCCGTTTTTGATGTCGCCGACATTGAGCTGCGCGAGGAGGTCCGCGCCATGTGCGCCGCCGATCGCTGCCACAGCTATGGAAAGAACTGGATGTGCCCGCCCCACATCGGCGACCTCGCCACCTGGCGCGGGCGCATCGACCAGTACAGTCATGGCATTCTCATCCAGCGCACCTGCCAGCTCGAGGACAGTTTCGACTATGAGGCGATGGCAGAGGGCCAGCGGATTCTGAAGGGACTCTTCAACAACTTTGTGGACGAGGGTGCCTGTCCGCCGGGCATGCTGCTGCTTACCTGTGGCACCTGCACGCTTTGCTCCAGCTGCGGCTGCCCCGACATCCCCTGCCGTTTTCCTGACCGCGCCTACCCCTCGCTCGAGGCCATCGGCATTCTGGTCACCGACCTCTGTCGGACTGCAGGCCTCCCCTACTACTACGGCGAGAACACCCTGACCTGGTCGGGTGGCATTCTCGTCTGACAGGAAGGATATCTGATGATCATACGCAAGATCCGACGCGAGGAGCTGCCCGAATTCGAGCGGGTTCGCAGCGTTGCCTACAACTTTACCCCTCCTGATGCCGGCGATCGGGCGCTGCTGGAGCACTTTGACAGCCTCTTCCCCGATGCGGCCGGGCGCGTGGCCGCCCTCGACCGCTGCTATGCGAGTTTCACGGATGACGGCTGGATGACCGGCGTCGCGATTGCGGGACAGTTTCAGGCCGGCTTCCTCGGTGAGCTCGTGGGCGTCGGCGGCGTAGGCGGTGTCGCCTCCTATCCCGAGCATCGCCGCGGCGGCGGGGTGCGGGGAATCCTGGAGGAGATGCTGCGGCGTTTCGCGGCGGACGGCTGTGTCTTTGCCGCACTATATCCCTTCCGCCACCTCTTCTACCGAAAATTTGGCTTCGAGGTCATCCAGAACTGCCGGCGCTACACGCTGCGCCCGGCTGACATCATCCTGCGCGTGCCGCCGCTCGAGGGCAGCTGGACCATGCTGCGTCCGGCGGAGCTCGGCGGCCTGGAAGCTGACTTCGCCGACTGGCGGCGGCTCGAGGATCGCATGTGGCGACACTTTGACGGCTTTTTCGAACAGCATATGGACATCACCGCCCGCCTCGAGCAGGACAATCCCTTCACCACGAAGCACTACCACTACCTCATGCATGACGCAAAGGGCGAGCCCAGGACCGCCCTCTCCTTCCGCTCGGATCAGCGGCGCATGGTGGTGCGCGACCTGCTGTTTACGAGCGCCGTCGAGCTCGCGGCCGTGCTGCAGTTTTTGCAGAGATTCGCCGCCGATATCGACGAAGTGGAACTCGAACTGCCGCCCGGTTATGCCTTCTCCCTCCTGATCGAGGACACGCCGGCTCCGGCGGCCTGCACGGCGATGCTGCGCGTTATTGATGCAGAAGCTTTCCTCGGTCTCCTGTCACGGCGCTGGCACGGGACGCATCCGGGTCACCGTCTGCCCGCGGGACTCGCCGTTGCCGTCCAGGACCGGCAACTGCCTGCAAACGAGGCCTGTTTCCTCCTGACGCCCGACGGGGTGTGCCGTGGGATGGCTGCTCCCGAATCGACGCTCAGCCTCGATATCTGCGAACTCTCGGCGCTCGCGAGCGGGGATCTCAGAGTTTTTGACCTCGGCCTGACCCGCACTGCGGGCTGCCCGGCCGTCCTCGCCGAGCCGGAGCGGGCTGCAGCGCTCGCGGAAGTCTTCGCGGACCGGCGCTGGTATATGAGGACCTACTTCTGATGGCCGGAAATTCCGGTCGTGGCAGCGAAGCCGAGCGTCAGCTCGCCCGCATGACCACGACGCCGATCCCTCCGCTCATCGTGCGTCTCGCCATTCCCTCGATTATCAGCATGCTGGTGACGACACTCTACAACACTGCCGACACCTGGTTCGTCTCCCAGCTGGGTACTGAACAGAGTGCCGGTGTCGGGGTCTTCATGCCGGTGATGTCCATCATCCAGGCGCTGGGTTTCATGCTGGGCCAGGGTGCGGGCAGTCATATCGCCCGCCTGCTCGGCCAGCAGCAGCTCGAGGCCGCCCGGATGAAGGCGAGCTCGGGCGTTTTCGCGGCACTCGTGACGGGCCTCGGAATCACGGTTGCGGGGATTCTGACCCTGGATCCTCTGCTGCGTCTGGTGGGCGCCGGCGAGGATTTTCTTGTGTACGCGCGTGAGTATGCGTTCTGGATTCTGCTCGTAGCGCCGATCAAGTGCGCCTCCTTCGTCCTCAACAATCTGCTGCGCTATGAGGGGAAGACCTTCCACGCCATGATTGGCCTCACCAGCGGCGGCCTGATCAACATCGGGCTGGATCCGCTCTTTATCTTTGTCTTTGGCTGGGGCGTCTCCGGTGCCGCGATCGCGACGGCGCTGTCGGCTGTCATTTCTTTCGTGATTCTGCTCGCGATGCTGCAGTCGCGCCATTCGGCTCTGCGTCTGTCACCGCGGGCCATCAGCAGGAAGGCGGGCGACTATATCGAGATGGTCCGTCTGGGCTTCCCTTCGCTGACGCGTCAGGGGCTCGCCAGTATCGCCGTCAGCCTGCAGAACAGCAGTGCCGAAGCGCTGGGCGGTGCGGCAGCCGTCGCGGCCTTCTCGATTGTGGGTCGCGTCACCTTCTTTGTCACGGCGCTGATGCTGGGTCTGGGCCAGGGCTTCCAGCCCGTTGTCGGCTACAACTACGGCGCCCGTGCCTGGAGCCGCGTGCGGGCGGCCTATCGCTTCACCATCATCACGGGCTTTCTGCTGCAGGCGGGCATGGGTCTGCTGCTGTTTTTCTTCGCGCCTCAGGTGGTGCAGGCCTTCCGCGACGACCCTGCCGTCATCGCGGTAGGGATTCCGATCATGCAGCTGCAGACGGCCATCCTCCCCCTGATGGCACCCAATACCGCCACCAACATGCTGCTGCAGGCATCCGGGCATGCGTATTCTGCGACGCTGCTGGCCGCCTCGCGCCAGGGGCTTTTCTTCATCCCGCTGATGCTGATTCTGCCGCGCCTCTTTGGCCTCAACGGCGTGATCGCCGTGCAGCCCATCGCGGATCTGCTGACGCTCGGGATTACGATCCCCTTCGCCCTGCGCTTTTTCCGCAATCTGCCAAAGGCGGACGGCATCGCCTATGCTTGAGGGAGCCGCCGCCAGAGTTCTGACGGGGGCATGTTGGCGGACCATGACTGCCCCCGGCCGGACCGGAATCAGTCGCAGAGGTCAAAATCGGTAACATCAGCGGCGTTGGCGGACTTCTTTCTCCCCTACAATGGCGCCCATGGACAAGAATAAACGCAAGTTCATCCTGCTGGGCGGCGGACTGCTGGCTGTCTTTGCCCTCGCAGCCATCCTGCTGAAGCTTCTGGGCGGCCATGCCGATCCTGCTGGCGACCCAGGCCCGCTCGCCACCCGGCAACCAGACACAACAACGACGGCGGAAACGCCGGGCACAGCCTCGGACAGCGTCACGGGAGCCCCGGAGGACGCTGTCGAAACGGGTGAAACGGCGGGTAGCGAGAACACAGCAACGGGAGGCGAATATCAGGCTCCCGACTTCACACTCACTAACAACCGCGGCGAGACGCACAGTCTCTCGGACTTTCGCGGGCGCGTCATCGTTCTCAACTTCTGGGCCTCCTGGTGTCCTCCCTGCCGCAGCGAGATGCCGATGCTCAATGCCTGGTATCAGGAAATCGCAGAGCGGGACGACATCGTTTTCATGGCCGTCGACCTGACCGACGGTGGCCGTGAAACCCGTGATGCCGCCGACCGCTTCATTTCCGGCGAGGGCTACAGCTTTCCCTACTACTATGACGAACGACAGGCGGGCATGCCGAGCGCTGCCGAACTCTACTATGTCCAGTCCATTCCTGCGACCTGGATCATCGCGCCGAACTTTGATCTTTACTACCAGCACCGCGGCATCCTGACCCGCGAACAGCTCGACCACTATCTCGCTGGTGTACAGAGCTATGCTGCCGGGGCAGATTAGGAGACAGCTGCCATGCCGGTATTGATGGTCTTTTTGGAGGGTGTCCTCGCCTTCCTCTCTCCCTGTATCCTGCCGATGCTGCCGGTCTATCTCGTCTATCTGGCGGGCGATGAGGCCGCCGGCCGGCAACGCCGCGTCATCAACACTCTCGGCTTTATCATCGGCTTCACGCTGATCTACGTCGCGCTGGGGGCTACGGCCACCTCGATCGGCCGCGCGCTCTTCCGCAATCAGGATCTCCTGCGCCGCGTTTCAGGCGTCATTATGCTCGTGCTCGGGCTGCATTATCTGGGTCTCTTCGACCGTCTGCACGTCTGGCTGCGGAGTCGCTTCATCAAGGGCGATGCCGCTTCTCCCGGCGAGCGTATGCTGAATCAGCACAGCCAGGGGCGGGGCTTTCTCCGCAGCCTGCTCTTCGGCCTGGCCTTTACGGTGACCTGGACTCCCTGCCTGACGGCCTGGGTCGGTGCCGCAATGACGATGGCGGCCAACAGCGCGACCGTCTGGCAGGGGATCGGCCTGCTCTTTGCCTTCTCGATGGGCCTCGGCATTCCTTTCATGCTGACGGCGCTCCTCTACGAGAGCATGGCTACGGGCTTTGCCTTTATCAAACGCCACATGCAGCACATCCGCCTGTTTTCGGGTCTCCTGCTGATTCTGATCGGCATTCTGATGCTGACCAACCTCATCGGACGCTATATGAGCTTCTTCAGCTGAGGCTGGGCGCTGTTTCGCAGGCAGAGTGGCGGATCAGATATTAGAGCAGCAACGCCTGCGAATCGTGACTCGAATCGTCTGGCAGCTTCCATGTTGGCGACGTGTGCAAGGGAAATCGTCTCCCGTCCTGCTTGTCCTGTAATCCTGCTTTAAACTCAGCTTTTCATGGCAAAGGTTTAATGGAGTTGTGCAGGAATTGATTACACTTCGCTTCATCGGAAGAAGGCAGGATATGAAGAATAATAGAGAGATGCAGGAGGCAGTTGTGTTTGCTGTCTCTGCTTTGATTGGGGCAATTTGTCTGGGAATCGCTGTATATTATGAAATGGAGATATTCCTGGCCATCCTTTGCATGTCAGGCATCATTTTCATCATTAACTTTTTATTCCAGATCCTGTTTTTTGATCCCAAGCACGGTGCAAAAGGTAAGAGCTGGATTTCGATCTGCCGATTTTTCATGTGATTTTTCAGACCTGTAGCATGGCTGTCTACTGGAAGGCGTCAGCCATCTGTATCTGCTCGCTGCCTCCTTCAGGCGCTGCATGCAGCGCATGCACCTGTTTGAGTACTTCCTCCTGATTTTGATCGGCATATTGATGCTCACCAACCTCAGCGAGTGCTAAACGAGCTTTTGCCAAGGCAAGATCGGCTTGGCCAGTGGGTGCAGGTGCGGCATCTGAGCTGTGAATATCAACTTTTCGAGTTTTGTCACCTTTTACTGACACAACTCCGTTTTTTGTCATTTTCAGTGCCGTGAGTGTCAACTTTTCGAGTTTTGTCACCTGAAAGTGATCAAAACTCGAAGACTTGTCATATTATTGCTTCGAGGCTGTGCTTCGGCGAGGCTCCTTCCTTGGCACTCGACTGAGTTGCGCAGTAAAAGGTGGGAACATATCAGCATTCCAGGTCAGCTTTGAACACATATCGGAGTAGTGCTCCGATTTGTGGTCACAGTAGAGAAAAAACTCGCTGGTGCCCCGTTTGCGGGGCAGGAACGGAAAATTTGGCCAGGGGTGGACAAAAATCGCGCTGGTGCCCCGTCTGCGGGGCACAAACGGAAATAATGGCCAATCGGCCAGACACCATCCGCCAGGAAAGGTTTCTCCCCTGCGCCTCAGCCGTTAAAAAACATGGAATCGACATAGCGCTCCATGAAGTCCGCATTGGCCGAGAGTTCGATGTAGCCTGAGCTGCGGGCGACAACGAGCATACGCTCGCGGGCTGAGGCATCGACGAGGGCCCGGACAGCGCCCTGCAGACTGGTGTTGCCCAGAGCCGTAACCCGATCCTCGAGCGCGGCGGGAATCAGGCCGATGCGGGCAACCGACGACGCGCGCACGACGCTGCCGAAGCCGCCGGCCAGGCCAAGCCGCCGGACCTCCTGCGGCCTGTGTCCGGTCGCATCGAGCAACGTGGCGATACCGGCTGCGATAGCGGCCTTGGCCAGCTGAATTTCGCGAATATCGCGCCCGGAGAGATAGATGTCGGGTGCACGCCGCAGCAGGCAGACCAGCTCATCAGGGCGCTCATCGCCCGTCGCGGCGGCAGAAGCCACGGCGGCACGGCCGCTGAGCCTGCGGCGCGGCAGCAGACAGGCGGCGAGACCGGGCGGCAGCTCCCCGGGATCGGCGAAACGGCCCGTCTCCTCCACCAGCCCGAGATCAAGCAGCGCAGCCATGGCGTCCAGCAGACCGGAGCCGCAGATGCCGATCGCCTCCGCATCATCGATGGTCCGGACGACCAGAGGCCAGCCTTCTGCCGACCGTGTCACCCGGTCGACCGCCCCGCTGACCCCCGGGAGGCCCATCTCGATGGTAGCACCCTCGAAAGCCGGCCCCGCCGCGGTCGAGCAGCAAACGAGTCCGGCTGCCGAGCCGAGCGCCATCTCGCCGTTCGTGCCGATGTCGATAAAGAGCTCGAGTTCCCCGCTGCGATCCACACCCGCCGCCACCAGGCCGCCGACGACATCGCCGCCGACATAGCCGGAGATCGCCGGCAGCAGCCACACCGGCGCGTCCGCCCGACCCGGCAGCTCCAGTTCGGCGGCTGTCCGGCTGTCGCCGAAGCGGCTCACGGGCGCAAACGGCGCCTCGCCAATCGAGCTCGGGTCAAGCCCCGCCAGAAAATGCAGCATGATGGTGTTGCCAGCAACAGACCAGGCATCGATGGAGTCTGGCCTCAGCCCCAGACCGTACACCGCATTCGCCGTGACGACCAGTTCCTCAAGCAGTTCCGTGAGCTGAGCGCGCAGAGGCACCACGAGACTCGCGAGGCCGTGCTCGCGGGCATGCTGGATGCGCGAGATGACATCGGCACCGGCGAAACGCTGGCGGTTGGCCGCCCGGACTCCGGCCAGGATGCGGCGGCCGGCAGCAGCGGGCGGCACGGTAGCGGACGGGTCCCCGAGATCCAGCAGCAGCGCGATGACGGTAGTGGTGCCGATATCGACGGCAACACAATAACGAGCATCAACCTCGGGCGGGGTGCCGGAGAGGTCCAGTTCGGCCAGTTCCAGCGGAATGGCCATCGCGGCCTCGCCCGGAACATGCACCCGGGCCCCCTGATCATGCTCAGGATCCAAATAATACTGACAGGAAAGAACACGCTCGCTGATGGACGCACCCGCCCGCCGCAGTTCGACGACGCACTTGCCGCAGCGCCCGCGCCCGCCACAGGGTGTCGGCACAGCCTCGATGCCGCACGCCATGAGCCAGTCGGCGAGACTGCGCCCGGCCGCCTCCGCCAGAGGTATGGCAATCCGTTCAGGGAGCGCACGATGGCCGCTGACTGTCAGATATAACATATGACTGCACTCTGTCAGCGCCGCCGGCTCCGCGGCCGCATCAGGCACCCCGGTCCGCCGACTCCCCGGCGAAGCGGCTGTCACGCTCGCGGCGCTTCAGGATGGCTTCGGCGACGATCATGTCCTTGACCTTCATCAGGCGGGTCAGGTTGTCGCGCTCATTCTCATCCATCTTCAGTGTGATACTGTGAATCGTCTCCTCGAGTTCGGGAATCATGACATGTTCCAGCGAATTGACCCGGCGTCTGGTGCGCTCGAGCTCCACAGCGAGCAGCTGCACGGTCTTCTCAACCTCGGCCAGCTCCAGCATCGCAGGCAAAGCCTTCCGGAGCCCGTCAATCGCCACGTCCACCTCGCCTGTTGTGCTGGCGAGCCCGTAGGGGAAGGTCTGCCGCTGATCCTGGACCGCCGTCGCATCAATCCGCAGCTGCGGCACCGGCACCGCCATGATCGCCGTCTCGCTCACCTCGACCTCGAGCGGCCGCGCCGCGAGACGCATCGCGTTCCCGAGCACCTCCGGCCAGAGCACGGCGCGGGCGAGCGCCATCGCCTCCGTCGCTTCGGCGAGCTGCTGGTCAACCAGCCGCCGCAGCCGCAGCGCCTCCTGCACCAGCTCCAGAAAGCGACGCATCATGCCGTCGCGCTTGTCCTTCAGCAGGCGATGACCGCGGCGTGCGACCTCGAGCTCACGCTTGAGGCGCAGCAGCTCCATGCGGTTGGGGCTGACACGACGCACGGCCATGGACTAGGCCTCCTCCGCCGCGACGTAGTATTGGTCAATCCACTCCCGGCTGATGCGGTTGAGCTGTGTCGCCGGCAGCATGCCCAGGAGTTCCCAGCCAATCTGGAGCGTCTCCCCGATGCTGCGGTCGGCCTCGTAGCCCTGATGGACATAGCGCTGTTCGAAGGCGGTCGAGAAGGCTGCGTACTGCCGGTCGAGATCGCCCAGCGCCGATTCACCGAGGATCACGGCGAGGGCGCGGGCGTCCTTGCCCCGCGAATAGGCGGCGAAGAGCTGGTTCATGACGTCGGCATGGTCGCCACGGGTCTTCCCCTCGCCGATGCCCTTGTCCTTCAGACGCGAGAGTGACGGCAGGACATCGACGGGCGGCTCGATGCCGTTCTGGTTCAGCGTGCGGTCCAGAATGATCTGGCCCTCGGTGATGTAGCCGGTCAGGTCGGGGACGGGATGGGTCTTGTCATCGTCGGGCATGGTCAGGATCGGCATCATCGTGATCGAGCCGCGCCTGCCGCGGATGCGCCCCGCCCGCTCGTAGATGCCGGCGAGGTCGGTGTAGAGATAGCCCGGGTAGCCGCGGCGGCCGGGAACTTCTTTGCGTGCCGCAGAAACCTCGCGCAGCGCCTCGGCATAGTAGGTCATGTCGGTCAGGATGACGAGCACCTGCATGTCGAGGTCAAAGGCCAGATATTCAGCACAGGTCAGCGCCATGCGCGGCGTCGCGATGCGCTCGATCGGGGGCTGGTCGGCGAGGTTCAGAAACAGCGTCGTGCGCTCGATCGCCCCGGTGCGGCGAAAATCGCTGACGAAGAAGTTGGCATCCTCAAAGGTGATGCCCATGGCCGCGAAGACCACCGCAAACTTCTCGTCGTCGCCGAGGACCTTCGCCTGGCGGGCGATCTGGGCGGCGAGCTGGTTGTGCGGCAGGCCCGAGCCCGAGAAGATGGGCAGCTTCTGGCCGCGCACCAGCGTGTTCAGGCCGTCGATGGCGCTGACGCCGGTCTGGATGAACTCGTTCGGGTAGTCGCGGGCGGCCGGGTTCATCGGGCTGCCGTTAATGTCGCGGCGTGCGACCGGGATCACGGGCGGAGCGCCGTCCATCGGCTCACCCATGCCGTTGAAGACGCGCCCGAGCATGTCCGGCGCCACGGCGAGCTCGAGGCCGCGGCCGAGAAAGCGCACGCGCGAGGCCTCGATGTTGATGCCAATGGCCGACTCAAAGAGCTGCACCAAGGCATCGCCGCCATCGATCTCCAGCACCCGGCAGCGGCGCCGCTCACCCGACGGCAGCTCGATCTCACCGAGCTCGTCATAGGCCACGCCCTCGACACCACGCACCAGCATCAGCGGGCCGGCGACTTCTTCGATCGTACGGTACTCTTTAGCCATGGGGGGTCCTTTCAGCCGACGCGGGCGATCTCATCTTCGAGTTCCTGCAAAATCTCACGGTAGACCGTCTCCGCTTCGTCCGGATCCACGGCCTTATAGCGGGCGATGCGCGCCATGACATCAAGGTTCTGCAGGGAGCGGACCGGTCGCCCGCCGCGGGCGGCCTCCTGGGCCTGATCATGGTAGCTCATGATGAGGTCGAGCAGGTAGAACTGCTTCGCGAGCGGGGTGTAGGTGTCAACGGGGTCGAAGCTGTTCTGGTGCAGGAAGTCCTCGCGCAGGGAGCGGGCGGCCTCGAGCTTGATCGTGTCCTCGGCCGACAGGGTGTCGGCGCCGACCAGGCGGACGATCTCCTCGAGCGCGGCTTCGTCGGCGAGCAGGCGCAGGGCCTGGCGGCGCCTGGCCGACCAGCGGCCGGCGATATTGGCGTCCATCCACTCCGTCACCTTGTCGGCATAGAGCGAATAGGACTGCATCCAGTTGATGGCCGGGAAGTGACGGCGGTAGGCGAGGTCGCTGTCGAGGCGCCAGAAGACCTTCACGATGCGCAGCGTCGCCTGCACCACCGGGTCGGACATGTCGCCGCCGGGCGGCGAGACCGCCCCGATCGCGGTCAGATAGCCCGGGCGCCTGTCCTGCCCGAGGCAGGTGACGGCGCCGGCGCGCTCATAGAACTGGGCCAGCCGCGAGCCGAGATAGGCGGGGTAGCCCTCCTCGCCCGGCATCTCCTCGAGGCGGCCGGACATCTCGCGCAGCGCCTCCGCCCAGCGCGAAGTCGAGTCGGCCATGATCGAGACGGAGTAGCCCATGTCGCGGTAGTACTCGGCAATCGTGATGCCGGTATAGATCGACGCCTCGCGCGCCGCGACGGGCATATCGGAGGTGTTCGCGATCAGGATGGTGCGCTCCATCATGGAACGCCCGGTATTCGGGTCGATGAGCTCGGGGAACTCGTTCAGCACGTCCGTCATCTCGTTGCCGCGCTCGCCGCAGCCGATATAGACGACGATATCCGCCGCCGACCACTTGGCCAGCTGGTGCTGGACGACCGTTTTCCCGGAGCCGAAGGGGCCGGGAATCGTCGCCGTGCCCCCGATCGTGATCGGGTTGAACATGTCGATCGTCCGCTGTCCCGTGATCAGGGGCTCTGCCGGCGCGTGCTTGCCGGCATGGGGGCGCGCCACGCGCACCGGCCAGGTCTGCAGCATGCGCACATCGACAGCGGCGCCGCCGCCCACGGGCCTGAGCGTGGCCACGGTAGCGAGAATCGTGTAGTCGCCCGGCGCAATCGCCGTCACCTCGTAGCGTCCCCTGAGATCGGCCGGCACCATCACGCGGTGCTCGATCACCTGGGTTTCCTGCACCGTGCCGAGGATGTCGCCGGCCACCACCTCATCACCAGGCTTGACACGCGGTGCAAAGGTCCACAGGCGGCCGCGGTCCAGATGGTCGTACTCGACACCGCGCTGGATCTGGCTGCCGCCCTGCTCGTACATCGCGGTCAGCGGGCGCTGGATGCCGTCAAAGATCTGGCCCATCAGACCTGGCGCCAGCTCGACCGAGAGCGGCCTGCCGCTCGATACAACCGGCTCGCCGGGACGCAGTCCCGCCGTCTCCTCATAAACCTGAATCGACGCCTGGTCGCCGTGCACCTCGATGACTTCACCGATCAGGCCGGCCTCGGACACACGCACGACGTCGAACATCTGCACGTCGCGCATGCCCGTCGCCACCACCAGCGGGCCGGCGATCTTCAGAATTTTTCCAGAACTGTGCTTGGTTTCCATGCTTGCTCCTTCGGCGCCGTCGAAGCCGACGGCGCGTCGCCGCTTCAGCTCTCGGGCGGCGTCTGGACAGTATCGAGAATGTCGAAGCCGACGGCGCGGCGTACGGCCGTCCGCAGGCTGTTGGTACCGTAACCCGTCGCGCCGGTGGCCGAGGGGATCGGGATGATGGCCGGCAGAACCTCCTCCTGCCAGAGAGCGAGCTCCCGTTCGCAGGTTCGGGCGACCGCCTCGGTGATATAGATGACAGCGTGGCGACGGGCGGCCACGAGCTCCGTGAGCCGCGGCACAGGATCCTCGTCGGGCGCGATCGGGACCACCGTCAGCCCGAGGCCACGGAAGCCGATGATGCTGCCGAGGTCACCCAGCACGGCGATGCCGGTCATCTCGCTGTAATCTGTCTTTTCTCTCATCCGGGCAGCCTCCCCACTTCGGTCTCACCGTTCGGATCGAGCGCAACCGCACCAATCGGGAGACGATCCGAAGGCGGCAGCATGGCAAGCAGCTCCTCGCCGGCATAGCCCTGCTCCAGGCCGGCGATCAGGATGCGCAGGCTCGCTATCTCGAGCGTGCGGTCGAGCCAGAAACTGCCGACGGCATCGGGACCGAACGAGGCGTGGCGTCCGGTCTCCGCAAGAAAGTCAAGTGCCTGATCCACCGCCAGGCCGTAGGCCCAGATCGCATTGCGGCTGTCATAATTCAGCGCGCGGCGGGCGAGGCCGGAAACAAGGCTCCCATGATAGGCGGCGAAGACATCCTCATCATCCGCGTCATAGAGCCTCGCGAGTCCTTCTGGCCCCACTGTCCCACCTACGACGGCGATACGGCGAAGATAGGAGGCGCCGCTCGCGGCCGCCCGGGTACGGGCGAGCATCTGCAGGTTGGCGGCATCGGCACGGATCGAGAGGTAGTCGCTGAGGAAGCCCGCCGCCGTGCCTGTCTCGGGATCTTCGACGAGTTTGGCAAAGGCGGCAAAGTAGAGCCGATCGCCTGTCTGCTCAAGCATCACCGGATCCGGATGGCGCCGCCAGATGGCGAGCAGCTGTCGGACATCGCGGGCAATTGCCTCACTGACTCCGGTGTTTTTAACCAGTTCATCGGGACGCTCCTGCTGTCGCCTGAAATGCTCATAAAGTCGGGCGGCTGCTGTCGGAGCGTCGTGCATGACGAGATCATAGAGGTCTGGCGGCAGAGACTCCAGTCCTGCCGCAGTACCGGCGGCAGCGGGGCTTGCCGGAACGGTAAGGGTCTTCATATAGACCTTCAAATTGTGATAGTCACGCTCCAAAAGCAGACCGCGGGCGAGTACACCGTCCCGGGTCAGCTCACAGAGCAGGCCGTCGATCTGCCGCCGTCCGGCGAGCACCCGTTCTTCCAGGTGCGGTGCCTCAGGATAGCCGGCTTCCGTCAGGATCTGATGGCGCTGGCTCGTTGTCCCCCGTGTCGAGGCAAAGTTCGCGAAGTCCTCAGGCCCCATGCGCCATGCATCGATCACCCGCAGGCGACCGGTGGCGTGGGCGTAGGCCGGGTCCGAGACACGCGGGCGACGCCAGCCGGAGCGCGGACGAGTCTTCATGCCTCTTCCCGCTCCGCAAAGAGCCGGCGACCGATCTCCTCCACCCAGCGCTCGCGCTCTTCGTCGAGGCGGCCCGTCAGACTGTGGCGCTCCTCGATGCGGTCACGGCTGAGCACGAAGCCATCCTGAAGCTCGGGATCGTCTGGCAGGCGCTCCGGCGCCTCGGGCAGGGCGGCCAGCACCGCCTCTGCCAGATGAGCATCGGTCGGTCGGAAGCGGATCTGCCAGCCGGGTTTTGCGTGCCGTGTAAGCTCACGTATATACCAGGCCTGACGCTCTTCATCCGAGATGTTCACGAGGCGTTCCCGCGCCGCCTCAAGCACTCTCTCAACGAGACGTTGACGTGCCTCGAGATCGAGGCGTCGCCGCTCCATGGCTCCGAGCGACTGGCTGCGCTGCCGGATTAAAGCCTTCTCCTGGTCACGTTCCCGGGCTCTATCGGCCTCGAGAGCGGCCAGACGCCCGTTCGCCTCCGCACGAATCGCGGCACATTCGGCTTCCGCCGCAGCAATAATATCGTCGGCTGCAGCACGGGCTCGGCTCAGCACGTGCTCACGGACATTGTCGAGTCGTTTCGTCACGGCCGCTTCATCGCACGTTAATGATAGAGAGGATCGAGGCCAGCATAGCCAGAATAGCATAGGTCTCGAACATTGCGGCGAGGGTGATGGCCTTCGCCTGTTCTTCGGGGCGCTTGGCGAGCAGGGCGACGCCGTCAGCAGCAACCCGTGCCTGATAGATGGCCGAGAAGTAGCCAACAATCATCATCGGGGTGCAGGCGAGGAAGTAGCCCATACCCTGCGCCAGTGTCAGCTCGTGTGCCGTACCGCCGAAGAAGCCGCCAAAGATCATGACAAAGAACCAGATCAGAAGGCCATAGATGCCCTGGGTGCCCGGCAGGGCCTGCAGGACGACGAGCTTGCCGAAGAGGCCGGGATCCTCCGTCAGCACGCCTGACGCCACCTGGCCGACCATGCCGACGCCCCTGGCCGAGCCGATGCCGGCAATGAGGGCCGCCAGAACACCACCCAACAGAGCGAGACCTGCGCCCGTAAAGAGTGTTTCGAAGAATTCGATGACTGCCATATTTCCTCCTGCTTATGCACAGCTTCCGCCGCGCGTTCTGCCTATGTCTGCCCTATTCCAGCGCCTTGGCGCGCGCATCCGGGGTGCGCGTTTCGATGCGGGTATAGCGGCTGCTGTCCACGGTCAGCGGATCGAAGGCCGAACCGCCGCCCTCCAGACAGCGGCTGAAAAACTCCACATAGTGTAGGCGTGTTGTGTGTACATATGAGCTGAGAGCCGAGAGTGCGAGGTTCAGACCATGGCCAAAAATCATGATGACGGCGAAAAAGATGATCTGCGGTCCGCGCCAGCCGACCAGCATGGCCATCATATTGATCACCAGAGCGATGACGCCGGTGGCGAGGCTCAGAGCCAGGATACGCGTATAGGAAAGGAAGTCGCTGAGGTAACCGGTCACACCGTAGAGCTCGCCTAGCCCCGAGAAGATGCGCTTCAGCGGATTCCGGGCATCCGAACCGAAGAGCAGGATCGCAGCTGCGCCGAGCACCGCCAGTACCGTGCCCAGCTTGACCCCGGCAATCTGAATATCGGTCAGCAGCAGGCCGAGCCCCAGCAGAATCAGATACCAGGGCACCACCTGTCTCAGCGCCTGTCGTCCTTCACCGCGTTTAACGTGCGCATAGATACTGACAGCCATGCTGGCAAAGACATGCACCACACCCGTGGCCACCGAGACGAGCATCATCTTGACCGGGTCGTCCATCGGGTTGAACCAGAGGGTCGGGAAGTTCATCGCCCCACCCGTGATCTCCGTCAGTGCGTTACCGAAGAAGCCGCCGAAGACGAAGCCGAAGGCCATGCTGACGATGGAGCCCTGGAAGAGCACCATGCACATGCGGCGGAATCCGCGCTCAACGCCGACGCCCCAGATCAGCCAGCCGGTCAGCAGGGCCAGCAGCAGGCCGTAGCCGGTGTCGCTCAGCATCATGCCGAAATAGAAGGCATAGAAGGGCCCCATGACCGGAATCGGATCGACGTCGGTACCCGGCAGCGGCAGGGCGAAAGTCGTCAGGATCTCCTCATAGGGTTCAAGCAGCGGATGGTTCTCCAGCAGGACGGGGACGTCGGGCGCCGGGCGGCAGGCCTCGCGCTCGCAGGCAATCGTGAAACGCCCGCTGAGTGTTTCGAGCAGCCGGTCGGCCCGTTTCCGGGGCACATAGGCCTGCAGCACATAGACATGGCGCAGCTCGTAGATCGCCCGCCGGGCTTCGAGCTCACGCTGCCGGACGGCGAGCCAGTCATAGAGCAGCTCGAAATCGCCGCGATTTACCGCGAGTTCGCGGGCCTGTCCCTCAAGCGCCTCGCGTGCAGCCCGGGCGGCTGAGATATGCTCCTCAAGCTCGCGCCAGGCGCGCGGGTAGTCGCCCACCTCTTCCGCCTCGGTCTCCGCGGGGAATGGGGCCAACTGCGCCAGATGGAGGACGCGCGCGGCCCGCCCTCTCAGCTGTCGTGGCACAGCAAAGATCACGGCAAGACCAAGTTCTGTGCGATAGATGCATTCATAGGCAAAGATCAGCTCCGCCTCATCCATGGCCGCTATGGCTGCCTGCAGCTGCGCGTCGCCGGCGAAACTGCCACCAATCAGGGCGAGGTGCTGGAGCCGGTTATCCTCTTTGGCCGGCAGGATGAAATTCCGCCAGGGCGCGAGCAGATCCCGCCTGGCAAGCAGACGTGCCTCCCGCTCTTTGCTACGTGCGACCTCGGCCAGGGTCTCCTCGAGCGCCTCGAGCCTGGCCATGTGTTCTTCCCGCCGCGAACCAGCGGCTTCGAGCTCCGCGAGACTCACGCGACGTCGCACGGTAAACAGCGGCTTTTTGATATGCAGAAGATCTCCCGCCACCGGAATCATCCCGGCCAGGCGCTGCCGTTCGTCGGCCATCGCAGCAATCTCCCGCTCGAGCTCCATGCGTCCGGTTTCACGCACGCTGTCATGCCCGGAGGCCTGCTCCGGCAGCTCCCGGATGTCGGCCGCACCAAAACGGCTCAGCAGGGCGAGCACCGCCGGCAGATCCTGCGGGAGGCCAATCAGGCGGAGGCGGTCCATCTCAACGATCGGCACGGTCGTCCAGGATCCTCTCTGCGATCGTGGCGGCCAGCGCCTCGACACGACTGCCGAGTCGCGCCTCCAGTTCAGCGGCGGCGCGGTCGGCATCCGCCGTGGCGGCGGCTATGGCATTCGTCTGCTGGCGACGGATGGCCTCGGCGGCGGCGCGGCGCTCCCCGGCCAGTTCACCCTCGCGACGGGTCAGCTCGGCGGCGGCTTCCTCACGTGCGCTGGCAACCATCTCCGCCGCCCGTTCACGTGCGGCGGCAATCAGGGCTTCAGCCTCGTTCTCGAGGTCCGCTACGGAAGACAACAAATCCATGGCCATCTTATCCGTTCCAACTCCTGCATTCGACATACATGTGTCCAACGGGGAGGATTCCCGTTCCGAAGGTCATTATCTGTCACTCTAGCACAGGCACAGGCCAGGCAACAAGCAGGCGCATCCATTATTTAAATTAAGTTTTATAAACCCGTTGAACTTCCTGCATATGCAAAGACCGTCCCCCAAAAAATGCGGGCAGGCAGCCGCCCGTGCCTGCTTTGGGTAGAATGACGGCATCAGCCCCATCCGGATACAGTGCCGGAGACCATCTGCTCCGGCCGGCCTGGGAGGACCTGCAGCATGCGCACTTTTGACCCTTCAATGATCGAGATCGCCAGCTGGCGTCATGACCGGCTGCAGCCGGATGTCACCGGGCTTCTCGCCGTGCTGCGGCGTGAAGTGCCGGCCCGGCCGACGCTCTTTGAGTTTTTCCTGAACGACTCCATCTACGAGGCGCTTACGGCCGACCTGAACTACGACCGCTCCGATCCGCACTGGACCCATCTGCGCCTCGCAGACGCCTACCGCCGGCTCGGCTACGACTACATCACCGTGCAGACGCATGACCTCGGCTTTCCCCATGCTCCCTCCGGGCGGCAGGGGCGCACCACCTCGCTGAACGCCCACATCGCCATCCGCAGCCATGGCGACGCGGATTCCTATCCCTGGCCCGACTTTGCCAGCGCAGCCATGCCGCGGCTGGACCGCCTGCGCGCCTATATGGCACCCGGCATGGGTCTCCTCGTTCACGGTCCCGGCGGCGTCGAGGAGAACCTGTTCGATCTGCTGGGCTACGATCAGCTGTGTTACCTGACCGTCGACGATCCCTCGCTGATCGACCGCGTCAGCAGCGCCATCGGCGAGCGCCTGCTGGTCTACTACGAGCGGGCGGCGGCGCATCCGGCCGTCGACGCCCTGATCGTCAACGACGACTGGGGCTTCTCGGAACAGACCCTGCTCGCCCCGGCCGATCTGCGCCGCTGGATCATCCCCTGGCACCGCCGCATCGTGGCGGCGATCCACGCCGCCGGGAAGCCCGCGATTCTGCACTGCTGCGGCAATCTCGCCGCGGTCATGGACGACATCATCGACGACATCGGCTATGACGCCAAGCACAGTTTCGAGGACAAGATCCAGCCGGTCGAAGAGGCCTACGAACGCTATCACGACCGCATCGCCATTCTGGGCGGCATCGATGTCGACTTCCTCATCCGCCGCCCGCCCGGGGAGGTCTATGAGCGCGCCTGCCGCCTGCTCGAGCTGACGGCGGCGACCGGCGGCTACGCCCTCGGCAGCGGCAATTCCATTCCCGACTACGTCCCGCTGCCGCAGTACCTCGCTCTGGTGGCGGCCGCCGTGTTCAACCGCGCGGCGACGACAACGCCCGGACGCGCATGAACGTCCTGCAGCGTCTCCTGATCCGCGGCATATCCGCACTGCTGCCCGATGTCCGCACCCAGTATCCGCGCATCCGGCGCCTGCAGGAACCGCGTCTGCCGCTGCTGCAGCCCGTCTGGCAGGGCTTCGATCTGCTGCTGCGGGGCGACGGCCGTCCTGTCCCGCTGCGGATTTTCGAACCCGGGCAGAACAGCCCTCTGCCGGATCCCTCCGTCACGGCTGCAAAGCTGGTACTCGATGCGGACCGCGGCCCGGAAATCCCGCCGCCTCTGCTGGAACATGTCCACGAAGCAGCCCCGCCCACAGGGCTGATCCTGTTCTTCCATGGCGGCGGCTGGGTCACCGGCACGATCGACAGCTACAGCGCCTTCTGTGCCGCCGCCGCCCGCTGGACGGGCTGGCCGGTGATCTCCGTCGACTACCGGCTGGCGCCGGAACACCCCTTTCCCGCTGCCCTCAACGACTGCCGGACGGTGGCCGGCTTTCTCTATCGTGCAGCACCGCAGCTCGGCATCCTGCCTGAGAACATCGTGCTCATGGGTGACAGTGCCGGGGGCAATCTGGCCGCCGCACTGGCGCTCTACGCCCGCACGATGGGCCATCCCGTGCCGCGCCGGCAGATTCTGCTCTATCCGGCCCTCAGCGGCGACTACGGTCCTGACAGCCGCTTTGCCTCGATGCATGAACATGGCGAACACTGGCTGCTGACCCGCGAGCGCATCGGCGCCTATATGGATCTGTATCTCTCCCGGCCGGAGGACCGTGAAAATCCGCTCAGCGCCCCGCTGCTCGCCCGTTCGCTTCACGATCAGCCCGAGACGCTCGTCATCACCGCCGAGTATGATCCGCTGCGCGACGAGGGCGAGGCCTACGCCGCGAGGCTGGTGGCGGACGGGAATGCGGCCATGGCCATCCGCGTGCTGCACACACTGCACGGTTACATGGGGGCGCCCGGACAGGGGTCCGCCACAGCCGCCACCTGGTGCCTGATTCTGCCCTGGCTGGGCCTCGAGCGGCCGGCGGAGCTGCTCGCGGCCGGCGGGGAGCACCCGGTCGAATGGCGCGTCGGCCGCCCGGGAGCGGACGGATGAGGCGCCGGCAGCGGGAGGCCGCGGGCACCTGGATGCGTCTCGACAACGCCTCAAAGATCTTCCCCGCCACCGCCAATGCAGCCGATACGAAGGTCTACCGCCTCTACTGCGAGCTCCGCGCGAAGGTCGATCCCGAACTGCTGCAGACGGCCCTCGACCGCACCCTGCTGCGCTTCCCCTGGTTCCGGATGGCGCTCGGCCGCGGTCTGTTCTGGTACTACTTCGAAAGCAGCGATCTCCCCGCCCGCGTCGAGGCGGACTGCCACCCGCTCTTTGCCCCGCTCCACGACACGGATCGGCGGCGGCTGCCCTTTCGCGTGCTCCACCACGGCCGGCGCATCGCCGTCGAGGTCTTCCATGCTCTGAGCGACGGTACCGGCAGCTTCAGTTTCCTGCGCTGTCTGGTCAGCGAGTACCTGCGGCTGCGCCACCCGGAGCTCGACATCGCCGAGAGCGAGATCGTCGACATCGGTTCCAGTCAGCGTCAGCACCTGGACGACAGTTTCCGGCGCTGGTTCCGCCAGCGGCCGCCACGGGTCCGGAGGCAGGCCGCCGCGTCCCGGCGCAGCATCCTGCGCCGCCGGGCTCTCCAGATTCCCGGAGCGCACGCCGCGCCCGGCTGCCAGACCGTCATCGAAGCCGGGGTCCCGCTCAGCGCCGCGCTGGAGTGCTCGCGGGCTGCAGGGGTGAGCCTGACCGTCTGGCTCGCCGCCCTCCTGCTGCAGGCCATCTACGAGGATCAGACACCACAGCGCTCCGGGCTGCCGGCGGTCATCGATGTACCGGTCAATCTCAGACGTATCTTCCCCTCCGCGAGTGCGAGGAACTTCTTCGGTCTGCTCTCGCTCGAGCATCACCGCCCGGACCCGGCTGTCGTGCCCCCGCTCGAGGAGCTGCTGCCGCTGCTCGCCGGGCAGCTGCGCCAGCAGCTCGAACCCGCCGGGCTGCAGGCCAGGGCCGCCCGTCTGCTCGCCTTTGAGCGCCAGCCGCTGATTCGCATATTGCCGACCGTGCTCAAGGACCCGATCCTTTCGCTCATTCACCGCCTCGCCGACCGCGGTGCGACCTCGTCACTCTCCAATCTCGGGGTTGTCGCCATGCCCGCGGCCTGCCGCCCGCATATCGCCGCCTTCGGTTCGGCAACGTCAACCCGGAGCGTGCAGATCTGTGCGACCAGCTTTGGCGACCGCCTGACACTCTGCCTGACTTCCGCGCTGGCAGTCCATGAGGTCGAGCGCCTCTTCGTGCGGCGTCTGGTCCGGGCAGGCCTCGAAGTCGAAGTCACCAGCAACACGGAGTGGGCGGCGGCGCTGACGGCCGCCGGCGGGCGCGAGTCTGCGGAACGCGAAGCTGCGGAACGCGAAGCTGCCGCAGCTGAAGCTGTTGAAAGCGAGCCTGCCGATGCCTGAAACAGACACACGGAAAACAGCACCCGCTCAGCAGGACAGCTGGCTGCCAAGTCAGCGCTGCGCCGTCTGCGAGGTCACGATTCTGGGCGAGAAGCGGGCCTGCCCTCTCTGTCAGAATCCGCTGCCGCCGGACGGCTGGCAGGCGCCCACGGACCCCGATCCCGACCTGCCCCGGGATGCCTGGGCCCGGGTCCAGGTGCCTGAACGTCAGCATCTCGTGCTGCGCATTCTGGGCCTGGTCTCGGTCGCTCTGGTCGTCTCGAGCTTCGTCCTCTGGTGGCTCTTCCCGATCCCCATCCGCTGGCCGCTGATTCTCCTCCTGGCCCTCGCCAGCATGTGGCTTTCGCTGGCGAGCATCCTCCATCGGCGGCGGCGCTTTGCCCGCATTGTCAGTCTGCAGCTGAGCCTCCTCGCGCCGCTCGCCGTGATCTGGGACCTCGCAATCGGCTGGCACGGCTGGTCGCTCGACTACGCCATCCCCTTTCTCTGCATCGCAGCGATGGGCACGCTCTATATCACGGCTCTCAGCCTGCGCCTCGACGCCCGGGACTATCTGGTCTATCTGCTCCTGATCACGGCACTGAGCCTTGTGCCGCTTCTTTTCCTGCTGCTGGATCTGGTGTCGAACCCGCTGCCCTCACTGCTCTCCGTCGCGCTGGCGATCCTGCTCTTTGCCGCCATCCTGCTCTTTCACGGAGCGGCCATGCGCGCTGAACTCGAGCGTCGTCTGCACCTTTAGCGGGAATTCTGGCAGCTGATCTGGAGCTGATTAAAGAGGTTTTTTGTTCTGCGGACAAACGAAGCGCGAATACCTTGAAGTCCTAACAAGATCGGGCGTGCAATTTTTACGCGCTGGACAGGCGGAGCCGGTCCGAGGGGACAAGCGGGACCGATCGCCCGCCACCAGCCGCCTCAGGCGTCCGGCAGCATGAATCCCCAGGGCCGGTCCAGCATGCCAAAACGCGTAAACGGATCCAAAAAAGCAAAGGCCTTCCCCTCGCGATCGACGAGATGGGCATGCTGGGCGGCATCGAGGCGCTTGTAACGAATCTCGCAGCGCACCGGGCCCGGCACGACAAAGGGCTCCATCTCATCGTAGCGTTCCAGCGCCCGCCTGACCCCGGCATAAATCCGCTCGACGGCCGCATCCGGATGCAGCGAAACAATACGCGTAAAGGCCAGCGAGCGCTTCGTCGCCACGGTCTCCACCCAGGGGAAGAAATGCCTGGCCTCCCGACAGCCGGCATCATCACTCGAAACAAAAAGAATCGGACAGCCATGATCGCCCACCGCACAGGCGTCGAAGGCCAGCTCGCCCCAGTTCTCCCCGTTGATCGCGATGCCCTGATAGGTCACGCTCGAAAAGGTATGCGCCATCACAGCCTGGGGCGTCCCCTCCATGGCGTGATAGCCGATCAACACGAGGCCGGCCAGCGGACGTCCCTCATCGGGAATGCGGCGCTCCACCGTCGCCCCGATCGCGATCTCCACCCGCGAATCAAGCTCGCGATAGTTCAGGCTGCAGCCGCGTCCGTGATTGTCCCAGACCACCACCTCTTCAGCACCGCCAGCAAACAGCGCCCGGGCGGCAGCATTGGCCTCCCGCGTCGCCTGTCCGCGCACGAACTCAATGTTAAAGGAATCCTCCACCGATCCGCCAGGCTGCGGCAGCGCGCAGGCCACCCCCTCCAGATCCACGGCCACCATAAAACGCTTCATTTCACACCCTCCCATAATGCACGCAAAGCCTCCACGCTCTCGGCCGTGGCTTCGAGCCCGCCGTCCGAGAACGCCGCGCCGCCCGGCCGCTTCAGTGCCTCTTCGTCCAGCTGCCCGGTCAGGCGATAGTGTGTCTCCATGCTCAGCCAGCCCTCGTATCCTGCCGCCTGCAGCCCGGCGAGCACCGCCGCCCAGTTGACAGAGCCGTCGCCGACACGGAGGCACTCGACCTCATCGCCCACGGCATCGATGCCATCCGCCCCCTGCGGCCTGCGGCGAATGGCGTCCTTCACGTGGACATGGCGCAGCCACGGCCCAACCGCCTCCCAGGCCGCGGGCCAGGGCTGCTCCCAGCCCGGGGCATAGACGGAATTGCCGGGATCGTAGATGGCCGCATAAGGCGAATCAGCGCAGCGCTCCGTCAGCACTGTCAGCAGCTGCCCCAGCTTCGCATGGCTGCTGGTGTAGACGCTGGGGTCGGCCTCGAGAAGCAGTTCGAGACCGTTGTCCGTGAGACGGCCACAGGCGGAGCAGAGCCGGTCGGCGAGAGTCTCAAGCAGTTCGGGCGTGAGCGGGGGAACGGCCGGGACCGTGGCGGCACGGAAGCCGGCAAAACCGCGGATCCGGCTGACAGCGAAGATGCGGGCGAGCGGGATCAGGCGGTCGAGCTTCTCGAGCTCGGCGGCGAAGGGCTCGTCCTCCTCGTGCTTCCCAAAGGAAGAGGCGAGACAGATCACCTCCAGGCCCGCGTCACGGAAACGCGCGGCCAGTTCCCGGGCTTCGGCGGCAGGGAGACGGTCGATGGCTTTGCCTGCAATGGAACGCAGCTCCAGACCCGACAGCCCCTCCCGTCTGGCGAAGGCGACAATCGTGTCGGGATCCTGGCTGACTTCGTCGGTGATAAAGGCGAGTTTCATCGTTCTTCTCCTCCAGAGCAGGGTGACGCCGTGCTCCTGAAAAAGGGCGCGGATCGTCTCGTCCCAGACGGCGGACTGGACTTAGCCGAAGTGGACATTTCCGGGCAGATTCATGCACGTGCGGGACCGGCCGCGGCCGCCGCCAGTGTTCTGCGGCAGTTCGCCGGCAGGCAGGGCACGGTGTCAGGCGGGGCGGCGATCCGGGTGATCTCTTCCTGCCTCTCATGGAGACGCGGGGCAGGCGTATCGTTCGTCGGATACCGGGAGTGCGTCACTCTGGTCCCCCCCTCTACATGCTGTTACGGCGCATTATCCCACACTGCCTGGCTGACGGTGCCGCCGGGCCGGCTATCCCGCGGGCCGTCCGAAAATGCCTGAAACAGGATTTACGCTCCGGACGGCAGATGCATGTAGAAAATGGCGTGAGGGATCGTGATGCATAGAGGGGGCGTGAGCAATTTATCGATTTATATACGGCGGTCCTTGTATGAATTGAATTATTGATAACCTCCACTCGCACGTTATTTTGTGCAAAAAATCAAATTATTCCCGGCGAAACATGGATAAGTTCAATTATTGCTTATTGCATACTGTACCCATCCGAAAAACGCCGCTCTCCCCGCGAAAGGAGGGGCAACTCTAACACGGCAGCAGGCTGCTTCTTACATGCAGGGCGTAAGATTCTGAAGCGCAGGTTCAAGGTTGAGGTGATCAGCCCCCGCCATGAAGCATACCTGCCGGACAGAATCGAGAACGATAAAAGGAGTTCCATGCACCATATGCCCACTGCTGCCCGCTCAGACCACCACAGCACCGCCACCAGCCAGCCATTTCCGAACCCCGCCTATCTGCTCTGGATCTTCACCATCGCATCGGTCTGCGGCTACTGCCTCGAGAAGCTGTTCACACTCCTGACAGCAGGCTGTACCTACAGCAGCAAAGGCCTGCTCTACGGACCCTTCAGCCAGGTCTACGGCTGCGGCGCCGTCGTACTCACTTTTCTCGTGATCCCGCTGCGGCGCCTGAGGCCCGGACAGGCAGCCGTTCTGGGCGGCATCCTCAGCGGTGTGCTCGAGGCTCTGATCAGCTGGCTGCAGGAGCTCTTCTTCGGATCCATATCCTGGCATTACAGCAGCTGGACACTGCCTCTCTGGGGAGGGCGAACGAGCCTCATATACATGGTCTTCTGGGGCTTTCTCAGCATTCTTTTCCTGTATCACATCGAGCCCTGGATTCACAGACTCATCCTGCGCCTCGGCCTCTGCTCGCAGCGCCGACTGACGCTGGCCCTCGCCCTCTTTCTCGGTGTCAACATCGCCCTGACCGCACTCGCCGTGCAGCGCTGGCACGCACGCCAGAACGGCATCACACCACAAAACGGTATCGAATTCTGGATCGACCAAAGCTACCCGGACGGCTTCATGCGCGCCACCTATCCCGGCATGCGCTTTGCGGCCGGAGAAGAATAGACACAGCGGCAGCCTGGAACGATCCCGCAGCCGCAGGCAGCACATATTCAGCTGTTTCCCGCTGCCTGTCCAACTTTTCCCTGCCACATCGCCGGAACCTGCCGCCTGCCGCATGTTCTCTGTCGTCAATATGGAGAATTCGCTTTTTTGCGAACGATTACACTGGCATGCTCAGCGATCGGTGCTATAATTTTTGCGTACTTAAAACGTACTTAATTTATCGATTTAAAAGAGAGAATGAGGAACACAGCATGAACGCTACGCTTAGCGAAAAGGAAACCGCGGCCGTCGCCGCCGTTGACCGGCTGGTCGAGCGGTCCCAGGCCGCCCTGCAGGAGATGCTGAAACTCGACCAGGAGGCGGTCGACCGCATCGTCCACGCGATGGCCCTCGCCGGACTCGATGCGAGCTTCCGCCTCGCCAAATTTGCCCAGGAGGAAACCGGGCGCGGACTGGCCGAGGACAAGGACATCAAAAACCGCTTCTCCACCGAATACATCTACCATTCCTTCGCCAACGAAAAGACCGTGGGTGTAGTCGAGCAGAATGACTTCGAAGGCTACGTCGAGATCGCCGAACCGGTCGGTGTGGTGGCGGCCGTGACCCCGGTCACCAACCCCACCTCGACAACGATGTTCAAGGCTCTTATCTGCATGAAGACCCGCAACCCGGTCGTCTTCGCCTTCCACCCCTCCGCCCAGCAGAGCTCGGCCGAGGCCGCCCGCATCCTGCGTGATGCCGCCGTCCGGGCCGGCGCCCCGGAGGATGCCATCCTCTGGATCACGGAGCCCGCACTCGCGGCGACGCATGCCCTGATGCAGCATCCCGGCGTCTCGCTGATTCTGGCGACGGGCGGCGCCTCGATGGTCGAGGCGGCCTATTCCGCCGGGAAACCGGCCCTCGGCGTCGGTCCCGGCAACGTCCCCTGCTACATCAACGCCAATGTTGACCTCGGCCGCGCCTGTACCGATCTCGTGATCTCGAAGACCTTCGACAACGGCATGATCTGCGCTTCGGAGCAGGCGGTCATCGTCGACCGCGCCATCCATGAGGAGTTCGAGGCACGCATGCGGGCCATGAACTGCCACTTCCTGACGCCGGAAGAAACCGAACTCGTCACGCGCCACGTGATGAACCTCGAGCGCATGATGGTCAATCCGAAGGTCGTCGGACAGACGGCCGAGACGATCGCGGCGGGCGCCGGCATTGATGTGGCGCCGGGAACGAAGATCCTCATCGCCCCCCTGCCCCGGCCCTCGCGCGAGTATCCGCTGTCGCTCGAGAAGCTCTCGCCGGTTCTGGCCTATTTCGTGTGCGACGGTGAGGAGGAGGGCTTTGCCTATGCAGACACCATGCTGCAGCTGGGCGGGCTCGGCCACTCAGCTGTCATCCACTGCAACGACGACGAGATCTGTGTGCGTTACGCAAAGGCCATGCGTGTCGGCCGCGTCATCGCCAACACGCCGTCTTCGCAGGGTGCAATCGGCGATATCTACAACACCGGGACGCCCTCGCTGACGCTCGGCTGCGGCTCCTACGGCCGCAACTCGACAACGGCCAACGTGTCGACCGTCAACCTCGTCAACCGCAAGCGCCTCTATCGCAGGAGAGTCAACATGCAGTGGTTCAAGATTCCGCCGAAGATCTATTTCGAGCGCGGCTCCATCCAGTATCTCGAGGCCATGCCGAAGATCAGCCGGGCCTTCATCGTTACCGACCAGACCATGGTCAAACTGGGCTATGTCGACATCGTGCTGCACCACCTGAGACAGCGGGAACAGTACTGCCACTCCGAGATCTTCAGCGATGTCGAGGCGGATCCCTCGCTCGAGACGATTGAGCGCGGTGTCGCCGCCATGCGCGGCTTCGAGCCCGATGTCATCATCGCGCTGGGTGGCGGTTCGGCGATGGATGCGGCGAAGTGCATGTGGCTCTTCTATGAGCATCCGGACACCTCATTTGACGGGCTGCGGCTGAAGTTCATGGACATCCGCAAGCGCACCTTCCACTTCCCGAACCTGGGTTCGAAGTGCCAGATGGTCTGTGTACCGACAACATCGGGCACGGGCTCGGAAGTGACGAGCTTCGCCGTGGTGACGGACAAGCGCAACGGCAACATCAAGTATCCGCTCGCCGATTATGAACTGACACCGGACGTCGCAATTGTTGATCCGCAGTTCGTCGACACCCTGCCGCGCTCGATCGTCGCCGACACCGGCATGGACGTGCTGACGCACGCGCTCGAGGCCTACGTCTCCTCGATGGCGAACGACTACACCAACGGACTGGCGATCAAGGCCATTGAGCTGGTCTTCAAGTATCTCAGGCGCAGCTATGCCGATGCGGGTGATCTCGAGGCGCGTGAGAAGATGCACAACGCCTCGGCGATTGCCGGCATGGCGTTTACGAATGCCTTCCTGGGACTGAACCACTCGATGGCGCATAAGCTGGGAGCGGCCTACCATCTGCCACACGGGCGGGCGAATGCGATCCTCCTGCCCTATGTGATGTACTACAATTCTCAGCCGCCGACAAAGTTCACCGCCTTCCCGAAGTATGCCGAGTTCCGCGGCGCCTATCGTCTGGCGCAGGTGGGGGCACGTCTGGGTTTCGCGGCCTTTGACGCCGGTGAGCAGGAGCAGGTGCTGGGGCTCATCCGGGCGATTCAGGAGCTGATGCGCGACCTCGGCCTGCCGCTCTCGATCCGCGAGGCAGGTGTCGACGAGGAGAGCTTCATGGCCGGTATCCGGACGCTGTCGGAGCAGGCCTTCGAGGACCAGTGCACCACGGCGAACCCACGCTATCCGCTGATCTCCGAGATCGAGGCGCTGTACCGGGCGGCCTATTACGGCGAAGCAATCGGCTGAGGGCGCTCTGCTCCGGCCACAGAGCAGCCAGAGCGCAGGGAGTGCACGTCAAGAGTGTCGGGAAGCGGGTGAGCAGGCCAGGAGGAGGACAGGCAGGGGAAGAAAAGCAGCCTGCGGACTACTGGTGGTCAAAACGAAGAGAAAAGGGGGTGCTGACAAAATCTTGAACACCGAATCAGGAGGAAGTCAGCACTCCATTACTCGCCGTCCTGACCACGAAGGGGCTGTTTCTGGTCAAGTTCGAGACTTTTCCAAAAAAGAATTTGGATTACTCGCTGTCTTGACCACAAAGGGGCTGTTTCTGGTCAGGTTCGAGACTTTTCCAAAAAAAGATTTGGATTACTCGCTGTCTTGACCACGAGGGGGCCGTTTCTGGTCAGGTTCGAGACTTTTCCAAAAAAGATTTGGATTACTCGTCATCCTGACCACGAGAGGCGCGCTGCTTATCAGAATCGCCTTTATCACACGGTATCAGGGAAACAGAACCTGGATCGCGTCACAATCTCCTGGAACGTGCCAGGTCGTGTCTGCCATTCTCGCCGCCCGCTATCCTATTTCCTATACCATTCACATTCCGTCCGTTTGTGAGGCTGGCCGCTACGCAGGCAATGGGAGAAGGGATCTTCCATATACCTGCATGCAAGCAACGCAAAAACTCCGGTGCTTCAGGTATTTAAGGAAGGTTCAAAAAGGTTTTACTCGTCCCGACAAATATGACATGCACCAAAATGCGGCGGATGACTGGCAAAAATACCTCTTCTCGGGCGATAATAGATAATTGTAGTCGCAATGTCCCCTGCTGCCGCTGGCAGCAGCAACCGGAGCTGAATCCAGCAGCAGACCATCGCCACCTGTCGTATGAGACTGCGCCTTGACAGGACTTCATGTTGGGACGAAAGGACGGTCAGCCGAGGCAGGAAACAGCTGACCATTCCAGGCGACACAGAAACTGGATACAGACAGCAGCCGGTACTCCGGCGGCTAGGAATCGCAGATAAAGGAGGACCTGTTCCAAAATGCGTGATCGAAATCCCGTTCCCCGCCGTTCGCATCACGGTCGACGTGTATGCGCGCTGCTGCTCGCGAGCTGCGCGCTGCTGCTGGCCACGGCCTGCCAGCGCTACACCAGTGAACCCACGCCACCGAATATCGCACTCACCCGATCCCGCTCCACGACAACATTGCGGCCGGAGCTGACCACCACGCTGCCGCCGGAAACGTCACTTCGGCTGCCTTCGGTACCGGAGCCGCCGACGACTGCAGAGGTAACGACCGCGGCGCCAACCACCACGCCGACCACGACCGCAACGCCAACCACGACCATCGCAGCAACTACAACGGCACCGCCCGAGACGACCGTGCCCACGACGACCGCCGCACCGGAAACGACCCCGGAGGCGACCACCACCCCGGCACCCGCAACGGAGACACTGCCTCCGGAGACGACAGTGGCCGACGGGACGGAGACCTCAGATACGGCTGAAACGGCCACGGAAAGCGCCGGCACCGACGATCCCGGCGACACCGATGAAAGCAGCGAAACCCCTGCCACCGAGCCCTCCGAGACCGAGCCTCCGGCCACCGAGCCCACCGCCGGGAATGAGATCCCCGAGGAGGTCAGGCAGTGGCTCAGTCCCGACAGCCTGCCGGCAGGCTTCCTGACACCGGAGCAGGTGACGCCGAATGCGCACGATCAGTTTGGTGACCAGAGCGGCGCCACGCCCTACTGGACCGGCATCGAGGATGATGTCCAGCGCCACATGGCCGAACTCGTCGCAGCCGCCCTTGACGCACGCGCACTCGAAGTTGAACTCGGCCCGGCGCTCGCCGGCGTCACAATCGACCCCGCGGACCAGGAGCAGTTCGACACCGCGCTCAACACCGTCGTCTTCACCGTGAAGGACTCCAACCCCCGCTACTTCATGTACTCCAACTGGATTACCCCTTTCTACTACTACAGGGATACAGATGGCGTGCGCAGCTTTGACAGCTACAAGGTAAGCTTCGAGTTCCTCGATGCCTACGACACGGTCGAGAAGCAGGAGGCAGAATGGCTGCGGATCGAGGAGCATGTCCGTCTGATCGGCGACCACATCATGGCACAGACGGCAAACGACTGGGAGCGCCTCGTCCTCCTGCACGACTATCTGACCCGCCTCAACATCTACTCGCCGACCGCCGACCGCAACCACAACAACATCGCCTCCTGCTATTTCGCGGGCGAATCGATGTGTGTCGGCTACTCGCTCGGCTTCGAGGCGATCGCCGACTACATGGGCTTCAACACGATCACGATCTACGGTTACGCCGGCGACGAAACACACAACTGGAATAAAATTCTGTTTGACGGCGTCTGGTACAACGTCGATGTCACCTGGGATGACCCACAGCCGGATCGCGGGACCGGGGCGCAGCCTCTGCATGTCAACTTCCTGCGCTCCGACGAGGCCATGGCTGCCACCCACACCATCTATGCCCCCGGAGTACCGGCAGCACCGAGCGACTACATCGCCCCCTACGAGGCCAACAATGCCGTGGTGACGACGCGCGAGGAGATGGTAAACCGCATCGGGCTCTGGTTTGACTCCTTCGTTCCCGACGACGGTCAGCGCTACGCCCTCGAACTCTATGCCGTCGGCTACGATCCCGACATGACGACGATCTCCGAGGCCATGAGCGAGGCCTGGACACTGTCGCCCCGCGGGCACGCCGTCACCTGGTACTATCAGATCGACAAGGGCATCATCACACTGGAACTTCAGGGCGCCTGAGCCGCAGCCCGGAACGAGTCGAGCCCGCGGATCTCCTGTCTGCGGGCTCGTTTCATGTTCTCGGCAAAGTCAGCTTCAGACGGCCGCGGCCTCCCAGAGGCGGGCGATGCCGGCGATAGAGTCGCGCACGGCGGTCTCCGGCTCTTCCAGTCCCTCGAACTCCAGCGAGCAGCAGCCGTCATAGCCGGCCGAGCGCACCTGGCGCAGAATCGTCGCGACGTCGAGGTCGCCCGAGCCGAAGACGGCGCCACGCAGCCAGTAGCCGCCGTTTGAGGTAAACCAGCCCGTGGGGGCCGGCGCCACAGCGCTGATGGGGCGGCGGTAGAAGTCCTTGCAGTGGAGGTGCTTCGTCCAGGGCAGCATGCGCCGTACGCCGACGAGCGGGTCGTCATCCACGCACCAGAGATTGCCCATATCCGTCAGCAGGCCGAAGTTCTCGTCGTCCACCATCCGGGCCAGGCGCACCATGCGCTCCGAGCCGTTCATGATCTGTCCATGGTTCTCCACCAGGATGCCGACACCGCGTTCGGCGGCATAGCGGGCGGTGCGGCGGCAGGACTCGGCGAGGCGCGGCAGCAGGCGATCGAAGTTGGCGGCCGAGGTCTCGGCGGGGTCGGCGGACCAGGAGACGATGTCGTGGCGCATGAAGCGGCTGCCGAGGGCGGCGGCAATGTCGATCTCGCCCAGAACACGCCTGATCTCCGCCTCGCGCGCGGCCTCATCGTCGGCCATGAAGTTGGCGCCGATGGAGTAACAGGAGACCTCGAGGCCGGCATCGCGGACGCGCCCGGCCGCCGCCGTGACGAGGCCGGGGTTATCGGTAAAAGTGAAGCCGATCGGCGCGAACTCGATCTGCGCATGGCCTTCGGCGGCGGCCCAGTCGATGATCTCCAGCAGGCTCATCCGGCCCGACTGCAGATACTTCACCAGGCTGTAGCTGCTCATTCCCAGTTTCATATACTTCTCCTTCTGTCCGCCGCCGGCCGGACCGGCGGTGTCACTCTTTTTATCATACGTCATCCCGGTCGTGGATGTTGGCGGGATCATAGGCGATGTTGACCGTGCCGCCGTCGAGGCGCACGAGGCCGCGGTGGGCGCGGGCATAGCGGAAGCTGCGCCCCATGAACTCCGTCTCCACCTGATCATCGCGGCCGGCGAGAATCAGCCCGCAGAGTTCGATGCCCTCGTCGATGAGGTCCGTACCGTAGAGCTGCGGGTCATGGCTTGAGAGCAGGCGGGCGTCGGGAGCGACGCGCTCGCGGAGCGCGAGCAGGCTCAGGCGGTAGCGTGCGATGCTGGTCGAGTGGGGCAGGCTCAGCAGGGTATTGCGGTTCAGGGCGTCGCCGGTCAGCAGCAGGCGGTTCTCACGATCATAGAAGGTGAGCGAGCCCCTGGTATGGCCGGGCACCAGAACTGCCTCGAAACGGCGCCGGCCGAGGTCGAAAATGTCGCCGTCGGCAAGCGGGCGGACGGGCATGGGGCGGGGCGGGACGAGATCGGCGGCCGTAACGCGCCCGCGGAACTCGGGCCGGCCCTCGGAGGAGCGCAGGTAGCCGAGGCGCGGATCGGGGGCGTCGGCATCGAGCTCCAGCAGCTCGGTAAACATCGGCTGATCGGCCGGGTGCATGGCGCAGGCCCGGAAGTCATAGTTTCCGCCCGTATGATCCATGTGCCCATGGGTATTGACCAGCTCGGGCTCGTCCTCAAGCTGCCAGCGCGTTTTGATCCAGGCAGCTAGGTCACCGCAGCCCGTGAGGGAGTCGATCAGCAGCCAGCGCCGGCTGCCCTCGATGAGAAAGCAGCGCTCCGTCGCCGCGCCGTCGATCATGTGGACGCCGGGGACAATCTCCGTGCTGCGAAAAGGTTCGAGGCGCATCATTCTTCCTCCCTCTTCAGTACGCGTACGATCTCGCCGACATACTGCACGTGGTAGTCGCGCTCGGGATAATTGCGGGCGATGATGTCACGGTCGAGGAAGCCGCTCTCGAGGAGCGGGGCGCGGTAGAGCGTGCGGCAGATCAGGACGAGCTTTGCCTCGGCAAAGTACACCGTCCCCTCCGCCGCCACCGGGGTGAGGCCGGCTTCACTGACCTTGTCGCCGTCGCGGCCGGAATGGGAGCCCAGGTGGTTGAGAGCAGCGCGGTGCTCTTCGCCGAGCACCGAGAGGCTGAAGCGGGGTTCGCGGTCGAGAAACTCCTTCGTGTAGCGCTGCGGACGGACGTAGATGACCGCCGTCGGCATGCTGCCCTCGCCGGGGCGGCTCCAGATCGCGCCGAGATGGCCCCAGGATGCGGTCATCGTATTGAAACTCTCCGCCCGGCCGGCGGTGACGAGCCACCAGTCTCTGCCTATCAGTGTCATCGGATTGAGCCTGAGCTGCTTGAGGTCCATTTCAACGAGACCCATGCACACACCTCCCTTTGTCTGCCGCACTCCCGTAGGAGAGACGGCTGCCTCCATCCATCATACGCCAACTGCCGGAAGGGGCTGTGCGCGGCGGGGACAAAGGGCGGCATGAATCCGCCGCTTTTGACTGCTTCATTTGCTCATGCCTTTCCACAAATCTCTCGTAGACCAGCCGCGCAAATTCCAGCATGGGCTCCTCTTCCAGCGGTACCATGACTCCAGCCTTTTTTGGGCGGATCACACCAGTCGATGAGCGAGATGTAGACCTCCCCGTCATTCAGTTCACGCCGCATCGTCTCGGACTCATACATGGCGGGACTTCCTTCATCATCTATGATAACGATCATGTCGAAATGCTCTTCCAGCTCTGCGATCTTGAAGAGATCGACGGCTCCGGGCAGATCCAATGGATCTCCGGCTGCCTTCTTTTCATCCACGATCTTCCCAGGACCAGACAGGAGAGAAACGAGGTCAGGATCCGACGAGGGCAGAGGATCTTTCCAGTCGGCGGGAACATTGATCTTAACGCGGTATTGCTCCGGGATTCCTGCCTGTAAGTCCTCAGTCTGATCGCTTTCCAGTTGCTCCGGCACCGTCTCTTCGCTTTCCTGTTCCGAAGCGGACGCTGCCATCTCGATCGTGACCACTGTCTCCCTTTATACAGTCCACCATGATTTCCTCGTTGTAGAGCTCGAAGGAAAGGTCAACATCATGGATATACACCCGGAACTTGTCCAGCACCCGGTCGCCGACCATGCTTTCCCGGGGATAGTTCTCCAGATCTTGCGCCTCCTCATATTCGATCTGTTCACCGGGCCTGACAAAGACGAGGCCCTGGCCGGAAACCCGATCAGGCCCTCTGCATAGCTCTCGAACACGAACATAACCCCGAGGCTGAGATCTATATCCGGGCACAGGGTATCCGGCCTGCCAATGTCTTCATGTCCGGGCGTAAAACTGCCTTCACCGTTGAAGAACTGATGTGTGTTGTACATGCTGAACTCGCCGTACGCGAATTCCAGCATCCAGTTCGTATCCTGCTCCGTTGTCACGTTGATGATTCACGTGCCTTCATAATTGGACAGATCGCCACTGAAGAGATCGGGTTGAGACTGGGCGGCGGCAGTAGTGTATACGGATACTGACATGAGAAGTATCGCCAGCCAGGCGGCCGAATCCGGCTTCTGACAGAGCACTGTTCTCCGGCTTTCCCTGTTCCCCCATCAGAGTCTTTGACGTGCTTCTTCCATGGCGCCGTGCTCGAGCTGCCTCAAAGCATCATGTTTCAACTCGACCACTCAGGGAGCCTGACCCATTCTCTCCATCAGGCGTTCGTAAACATGCCGCGCCAGTTCCAGCATGGGCTCTTCGTCCATGTGTTCCGGCATCCCGCCCTCCGGAGGCTTAAACTTCGCGGAGATGCTCAGCAGCACGGAATCAGCCACCAGGATAAAGACCGAGTTCCATTCCGTGAACAGCGCGTGTTCTCCCAGATCCTCAATTTCGCGCGGCTCGGAGGCAATCATCGTCATATACGTCAAGGCACTGAGCCGGTCGCCGCAATCCTGCAGCGCGAGCTCAAGCTTTCCATCCCAGAACGCAGGTTTTGACGCGTCCGTTCGATATATGAGATACAGCTCTTTGTCACGGTTCCCTATGACGATATTGCGACCTTCTTCACTCAGAACAACCGTCATGTCAAAAAAGGCTTCCAGTTCTTCAATCGTGAAAAGGTCGACGACCCTGGGCAGCTTGACCGGCTCCCTGTCAGCCTGCTGCTGCTCATCGATGATCTTGCCAACGCCAAACAAAGGTGAGACGAAGTCCTCGCCAGCCGAGGGCAGTGGATCGTTCCAGCCGGCGGGCACGTTGATCTTCAGGCGGTATGCCTCGGGAACGCCCGCCTGAAAGTCATCTGTCTGCCGGCTTTCCGGGTGTTCCGCAGCGGGTGCCGTGGTGCCGATTCTGCCTGTTGTTGACTCCGAAGCGGCTTTTGTTCCTGGAGAAATCGTTTCAACGATAGTCCCTTTGCTTTTCCTGCCGGCAGAACAGTCGCTCAGGCCGATGAGGATGAACAGTGAAAGGACCAGTGAGAGTGCTCTTTTCATGCCTCGTCGCCTCCTTTTACCTGATCTACACTCGTGATCCGCTTAAAGCTGAACCAGACGAACAAATCGACGGGTCCGTCAGGAATGGGAAATACCTCGATGATCAACTCTTCTTCCAGGCCCTGCTGCCTGCCGGCGGGCAGAACCGTTGTCAGATATCTGTTGACATAGGGCACTATCGGCTCCGGGGCTTCAAAATACATGCGGCCGCGGCCCAGATTCATGTAGCGGGCAACCGGGATACGCGCTTCCAGCTTCTCGGAGATCTGATATATAATTCCGTCCTCGAAACTGATGATCAGGCGATTATCTCCCGTTATGCTGCCCGCCATGATGTCCTCGTTGGTGAGCTCAATGAGAAAGTTGAAGTCGAGCATATACACACAGAGCGCGTCCAGCACCCAGTCGCCGACCATGCGTTCTTTGGGGTAGTTTTCCAGCTCTTCCGCCTCGGAAAATTCGATATGGTTGCCGGGCCTGACAAAGACAAAACCCTGCCCGGAAACATCGATCAGGCCACCTGCATAATTCTCAAGCACGATCTCAATCCCCAGATCGGGATCGAAATCCAGCCAAAGCGTATCCGGCCTGTCAAAATCCTCATGTCCGGGCGTAAAGACGACATCACCTTTGAAGTCCTGATGTTCATTGTGCAGATGGTACTTGCCACCGGAGATTTCCAGCGTCCAGCTCGAGTCCTCCTCCGTTGTCCCATTGATGATCCATGTACCTTCGTAATTGCCCAGATCCCCGCTGTAGGGATCCGGATGCGACTGGGCAGCGGGTGTTTCGTGTACAGCCAGCGGCACCAGCAAAACCGCCAGCAGGACGGCGAGAAGCTTCATCTTTTTCTTCATGGCATCAGGAACTCCTTTCTGTCTGCGGTGTAACTGGCTGCCGCGTCTGCCTCCCGACGGACTGCTGTTCACAGGCTGCTCTGCCGCCCCCATCTGGACGTTGACATGAGCCAGGCTTCTGCTCAGAATCTTAGTGAACAGGTCGTTAAACAGGCGTGAAATACGCATCGCTTATTGGGAAACATCAACAAACAATCACCACTGCCAGGCCGAAAGACCGACGCAGGCACCTGGTGCCTCGAAAAACGACCGTATTTTAGGCAGGCGCCGCCGTATTTCACGCTTATTTAACAGGTTCAGGACTAGGGTGTTGCCAAACTGCGGCATTCTGCGGCATCTGATCACAGAGAAGTCAGCGAAACAACATTGAAGCGAAGGTCCCGGAACACTATCAGCTTATCTCCACAAACCGTCTGTCAAGAGCAATCAGGGGTTGCGAGAAACATTTCGAAGCCCTGAAACAGAAGATTCGGAGGCAGGAAATGAAGAAATCAGATTCACGGAAGACAGCTTCGGGCAACCCGTTCAGGACCAGACCGGTCCTAAGCTGGCTGATCACCTCCACGGTCATCGTTGTTCTCGTCGCGGGCAGCATCCTCACCCACAGACTCCTGAACCGCGAAGAACCGGATGAGTCCAGGCCGGAACAGAGCAGCTCCACTACCCACGAAGAACCGGTAGTGCCGGTAGTGCCGGATGACCCGAATCTGGATCAGAGCGGGTTTACCTACCTGCCCGATCGTGAGTACGTGCTCGGCGCCACCGAAGAGGAGAGGCCCCAGACATTAAACGATCTGCTCTACAGTCAGAGCCCCGACATCGAGGATTTTCTGCGCAACCCCAATATTGCCGAGGAGCTTCTCGCAGCCGAAAGTCTCACGGACATCGTCGACTCGCGCTACTCCCTCAACAATCTCAGAGAGATAGGCAGACAGCTCGAAGAGCGTACGGAGGAAGAGGATCTGCCCATGGGCGATCTGGTGACGGTGCGCGCGACTCCCATTGAAGCGCCGGTCAGAGAGAAGCCGCCGGGGCCGGAAGACGAACTGCGGCAGTTCATGCCGCCGCCCGCCCCCGTGGAGGAGAGGGACCCGCTGCCCAAGTCCGAGGGCGCGAGGAGACTCGACGAGGCAGCTGAATCCATCGACATGAGCCGTCCCGCCGAGGCCAGTCAGGTGCTCGATGTCTATGCCGGCCAGCAGGACATACTCGGCGAGCTGCATCAAAAGGTTGACTATCTGCTCGATGATGTCGAGTACGGTGACTGGGAACGCATGCCCTCCTCCATCAACATGAAGGGCATCTGGCAGAACCCTGGAGAAGCGCTGATTCACATGATTCCGGAGGCGGACTGGCTCCCGGAGGAAGGCTACAGCATTTACAGACAGATCGGCAACGAGAGGGAGCTGATCGCTCAGCAGCAGGCAGCCGCGACGACAGTTATGAGTGGCGACTTCAGTCACCCCGATGCGGGCGATATCCAGAATGTCTATGAAGCCGCCGAGTACAGCGCGGACTCAGAGGCTGCGATGGGCATGGATGAAGAGTCCTTTAATGACACGGTCTATCAGACCCGCCCCTCGCTTCGACCCCTGGAGCACATGGGAGGCGAGAGGGACTTCCTCCTCATGAGGCAGATGCAGGTTACCATTCCGGACGGACTGGAGCAGAAAATCCCCGAGAGCGATCGTGCTCTGAACTCTCCCGTCCAGCTGATGAATCACCCGGAGAACGGCCGTTACGAGGCGGGTGCCATACGTTCACAGGTCTGGGAGCGTTTCTCCGTGCAGCAGTCGTCGCTTCCCAGCGGCATCCAGACGATAGCAGGAACGGGCGGCACGGAGAATGCCTCTTATAAAGCGGCCGCCACGACGCTCGGAGCCCGCCAGCAGATCTCCACGCTGGCCTTTGTCGATGATGAGTTCGCCGAGGAGGCCGGCTTCCTGATCCGTGACAATATCGCCGAAAAAAAGCTGCCTGACGGCGAGCCCATCACATATATCATCGAGGCTCCCGGAGGACAAAGTGCCAGAGTGGAGCTGCACTGGGGAGAGGAGCTGAAACTCACCAAACCGGAAGGTTTTCTTGGCTACGGACTGGATGGAAAAGTCTTCCTGCGCTGGCGCAAACCTGCCAGCGAGGCCGAGGGCCGCATCATCAGCGGCTACTTTATCGAACGCAAGCTCGAGGGCGAAGACAAATTCACCACTGTCAATGATAAGCCGGTGGTCATCGCCGAAGTCCTTGATAAGACGGGTGTGTTCTGTGAGACACCTGTGATGTATCAGGAGAAGCTGGAGAACGGAACGAAGGCCGAGTACCGCCTCTACTCCATCGATATATTCGGCAGGCGCAGCGAGTGCTGTGCCCCGATCAAGATCCGGGTGGAAAAGGTCACTCCTCCCGATGCCCCCACGACCGCCTCTCTGGTCCTCTCCACGGACGAAACGCCACCTTCGGATGATACGGTCGGCCAGGCCATACAGGAAGCTCTGGCCAAAAACAGCGGCAAAGAGGGCATCGTCATTCCCATCTTTAATGAATCTCCCGACACGGTCCGCTTCACCCTCTATCGGGCGGAGAAGGTTGGAGTGGGCTCCTACGGCAAACCGGTGCCGCTGGCAAACTTCCATTTTGACAACCCCAAAAAAAGCGAGGAAGGAGGCAAGGAAGGCACCCTGCCGGGCACCGTTCCTCCTGAGCTGCTGGACGAGGTGGCGGGAGGGGCGGTCGCTTCCCAGGGAGACGCGCCTCCTGTGGTCGACGAGCCCGCGCAGTATGAATCAGGGGCGCTCCATGAGGCCTTCCAGCTCTTCCTGGCGAGCAATGCATCCAGGGCACCGGACATGATCTACTTCGATGCGAATGTAAAGAAGGGAGTGACATATAAGTACTGGGTCTCCGCCTGGGACTCCTGGAACAACGAAAGTGCCTGGTCCAAGTCCGCCGCCATCGGCGTGCCGTCCGATGTCGAGCCAACCGTTCCCGCCGCGCTTACCATCTCCATGATGGCCAGAAAGCTGCCTGACTACTCCGTCCTGCCGCCCGGCCTCGTCATTGACGAGAATGTGTCGGAAACGGACGTGGAGGAGAACTGGTCGGGTTCGGAAAGAGCCAGTGCGGAAAACACTTCGCTCGTTGAAATGGCGGATAATTCCGGTGCCACAGTCGGAGTGTACCTCGGAGAAGGCGGGTCACCCGTGATTCTGACACGCTTTTTCGACAATCTCCCGGAACAGAAATATATCCATGTATTTCTGGGCGTGCAGGGAAAGGATGTTCTTCCGGATGGCTCGACGCGCCTCAGGTGGCCCGCCTACAGCGGCGACGATCTGGGGGGCTATGTTGTCTATCAGCTGGTCGGGAAGTCGCCACAGCTGGAACAGCTGGCCACGACAGACCGCGACCAGCTGCTGGCAATGGGTCAATGGACCAAACTGACGGAAAAACCCCTGGAGCAGAATCTGTACCTCATCCAGGGACTGGAACCGGGAGGTGACGGAGTCGACGTCTTCCTCATCTGTCTGGAGCCGGCAGCCACGGAGGGCAGTCCGGAGGAGGGCGAATCGGAGGACGGCAGCCCGGAGGAGGGCGAGTCAGAGGAGGGCGAACCGGAGGACGGCGAATCGGAGGAGGACGGCGGGTTCAAGCCAATACCCGTGAGAACCAGCAACGACAATCCCATCAACAACAACCCCGAGGGCGGCTACGTGCTCCTGGAATGGGAGGAACCGGAGGATCTGCAGGTCAAGTACTACCGCATCTACCGCAGCGAAGTGAAAAACTTCAAAAAGCCAATCGACGAGTCGACACTTGAATGGACCATGGTAAAAGATCTGGCCTTCGGCACACAGTATGCGGATCCCGTTGAGCAGAGCCACGCCCATTATTACTATTATAAGATCACGGCTGTCTCCCCCTGGGGCGTCGAGTCGGGCGCAGGCACGGTGCAGAAATTCCGCGTGCCCTCGACGAAGCCGCCGCAGACGCCGAACCTCCTGCTGCCGCTGTCACGGAAAGACGGCGTCGCGGTCAACTTCTCATCCGTGGAGTACTGCTGCCGCTATGAAGTCTACCGCGCCGAGATTCCCAAGATCACGGCAGAGACACTGAGAAATATAGATCCTGCCATCCTGGAGACGGTCTTTGCCACACCCACGGTAACGGACGAATTTCTCACGCAGTTCCTGGCGGAAGGGACGGCCAGGGCACAGTCCGGCTCGGGTCAGGAGATCAATCCCCTGCTGGGTTTCAAGACCGTGAACCTCTCAGAAACGGATGCTCTCACCGAGGAGCTTTCAGATGTGGATGTCGCACTGCGCCAGAGAGTCTTCTCCGAACTGATTCATACGCTGGGACCTCTGGCTGTCTCCGATTACCGGGACCTGAGCGAACAGATGATGGCACTCGTAGGCTGGGAGAAGGTCGGCGAACTCCCCGTGGATGAGGATACCCAAGAAGAGGTCGATCCGCAGACGGGACTGAAGAAGCCGCTGCAGATCATCGACTATAACGCCAAATACGGAACGCACTATCTCTATACAGTACAGGCCTGGAACGATGACGAGCTGGGTTCGACGAAGCCGGAGCCGATAGAGGCAACACCGCGGCGCAACCGTCCCTTTGACCCGATCGACGGGCTGGCTTTTACCATCACGTATGGCGATAATCCGTCGATCAACCTGACATGGAACAAACCGCATATGGAAGGGCTGACCGAAGAACAGTGTCTGGAGGACACGGTCGGCTATATCGTCTACTACTGCACCGAAAAGGACGGCGTCTATGTCCAGGCGAGCCCCCTGCTCTTCTCTACTCTCTGGCGCGACTACACAACCGACCGGGCGGCCACCAACTGGTACAAGGTACGGGTGCTTGACACCGGTGGTTATCTGAGCGACTTCTCGGAGCCGATTCTGGCCCGGGAGGATGTGACCATCGAGCTTCCCAGAACGCAAATTCCTGACGGAGTCCGCATGGAGCGGCCCCAACTCTCCATGGATCCTCTGTACCACACGAACCAGCAGGACCTCGGCATGCCCATCCCGTTTGAGGTGACGGGAGACGAACCTTTAGAATTCATCCTCGAAGCCGTGGACGACGACGGGAATCTGGTGTCCGAGATCACGCTCCTCGAAGAGGCCCGTCTGGTCGATGTGCACCCTCATCTTGGGATCGGGCACTACACGGTGACACTCGTCGCAAGCAACATGGCCGGAGCCGATGAGCTTGTGTTCGAAGTAGAAATCACCGAAAGGCTCGACCCGCCAGCCCTGTATATGGATGAAGAGAGCTTTATATTCGACGAGGGCTTTGACCAGTGGATCTGGTATACCGTCACCGGCAGCGAGCCGATCACCCTTGAAGTAAGCGCCTGGCACAGCGACAGTCAGAGCGAAGCCGACATGTATATCGATGAATGGAACAACGTGGTTGTGGTTCCGGGCAGCCTGAGCCCAGGCGACTATATCGTGACGCTGACAGCGACCAACGCGGTAGGACAGGCAGAGCTGGTATTCGATGTCATCATCATCGAAGAATGGGGAGAACCCCCCGATATCATGATTGAAGACACACAGCCCAGATTCATGACGGGCTATGTGGAAGATATCCCCTTTACTATCAGCGGCAGCGAGCCGATCACCTATGACTTATATGTAGAGGACTATGCCGGCGAGTCTGTGACGCACCTGTTCTCTGTCGATGAATGGGAGCAGAAAATCATCGTTGACAGGGATATTGTGTATGGCACTTACGAGGGCACCATTACCGCCAGCAACAAATGGGGGTGGGATGAGGAGCACTTCTCACTTTACATCTACCGTCCTCCGCTTAAAGCACCCGACGACAACACGAGCCTCGTCTCATTCACCGTTGAACCGGAACCTGTGCCTTCCCGGGTCATGGCTCCTGGGGACCGGCCAGCCAGACGGGCGGGAGGCACCTCCGAGCCATTACCGGAAGACACCTACACCAGTGATTCCGGCATCTTTTCGTACTACACCCTCAAAAACATCGTTCTGGTGAATCCCGCGCCTCACCTGGTTCACACGAAAGTCCCTTATATGGGGACTGCGGATCTGATCTTCGGAGATCCCGACACCGGGCAGGTTCTCCCGGTACAGATCGCCGGTGCCGAGTTTGCCGAGGAAGGTGACATCACCGTGTTCACCGCCGGCATCCTCTATGTCGACAAACCGTACAAACTCGAAGAAATCGGCGTCACCATCAGCTCCCTGTACATCCCCTTCACTGATATGGGAATGGCCAGCGGCTATGTCCAGAACGCCGATCCCAGCAAAAACCTGATCGGCAACCTTACCGGATTCATCTTCGTCGACGCGCCCTTCCGCGAACCCTCCAAGCTCTACATCGGCTTGCCGGCGGGCAGGCAGAGCGTGCTCCCGCCGGTCCGCATCGACCGGCTCACGCTGGACAGAGTCTCTTCCATCGAGCTGCATCTGGACAGGAACGGGGAGTCGGAGGATGTGCTCTCCCTGATCACGGAAGCGACACTGAAGGCACCCCTGGAAACCCTCAACAACGAGGCTCTGAAGATGAGCTCTCTGGGTCTCGCCTGTGATGCCCATGGACGCATCACCGGCAGGCTGGACATGGTTGATTCTCCCGACGGACAGTTCCTGCAGCTGCTGGTCCCGGGTGGAGCCGGCCTGAGGGTGAAGGCCAGCATCGTCTATAAAAAGGGCGTTCCCACCGACGAAGGCTTCATCCAGGGCAGGATCATTCTCCCCTTTGAGCAGTCCGACTATATGGGACCGGGTGTTCCGGCGAGCTATGCACAGACCCACAGCACGGTCAACACCATGGACTACATCATGAATCCCAACTACGACAAGGATAAACATGATGACAAGACCACGACCAGGTACTACATCAAGTTCGGCGAGACGGTACAGAAAAACGGTCTTCTGATCGTTCCTGCGGATCCGGAAATGCAGAAGAACTGTGCCTTCGCGGAATTCAACGTGACCAACTGGAAGGGGGAGGGCTTCCTGGTCGATTCAGCCCAGCTCACACCGGTGCGCGTGACGGAGCGCAGCCTCAGCTCCAAGGACCAGCGCGACCAGGCCATCGTCGTGACAGCCAGTGAGATCAGCATCGACCTCGACCGCAATGACTTTTTCGCGAAATCTGAAGGAACCGAGACGCCCCGGGAGACCGAGAAGCCGTTCTGGGTCGGCATGGTCTTCAAGGGCGGATTCCTGACACTGCCGCCGGCGTTTATCGAGACGACGGATGGCAGCCCCATACAGTTCAAGCTGGCTGCAGGCGAGATGATCTATGACCTCAACGGCTTCAACTACCAGACATACATGTATAACGATGATGGGGTTGACGCCAGATTCGGCGAACGGCTCGGCGGCTTCACGCAGGTGAAAGTCTTCGACTGTCTGCTCGACATGTATGCCAACAAGGTCAATCTCGAGATCAATGCCAAGGTGGCCCTGGAACTGTTCAACAACAACTGGGTCAATGTGAAGCTCTACACCAACAAGGAGGACAATGCGGACGGGGCTGCCGGTCAGCTTCTCTGCTCCGTCGCAGAAACAGTCATCGAAGACTTCGTGGGCCTCGGCACCACCCTCACCATTGACGGTGGCTTCCTGAAGCCGGAAGGCATGCGCTTCGGTGGATCGGTGGACCTGACAACACCGGAAATCCAGCTGAAGGAGCCGATGAAATTCACGAGCATGGTGGTTCCGGCGAAAAAGACGGACACGTTCGCAGCCAACAACTCCAAGAAAGTGCATGGCTGGGCTACCCTCGACAAGACCTGCCCTGTCCACATGCAGGGCTTCTCGCTGGATATCCGCGAAATCAACTTTGAATACCTCGCCGCCAGCGCCACTCCCGGCACGGCGACCAGACTCTCGCTCTGGGGTTCGGTGCTTCTCTCGGAGGATATTGCACTGGGCTCGGACACCACGGACTGCATCGCGGTCGATACGCTCAAGGGAACGGAGCTGGAACTGCCGGTTGTGATCTATGACAAGTCGTATTCGATACTCGAAACCAGCTTCGACGAGTGCATTGATGTCAAGGGCAGGCTGGTACCCAAACGTGTGGCGGAGGCCGAGACGCAGAACTGGCCGGATCAGCCCGTCATGCTGGCGGCAGGAATCTACCCGCCCAGGCTGCAGGCCGTCGAGCAGGCTCAGGGAGTCGAGGACCAGCTCGGGAAGATCGAGCAGGGCCTGATCGAATTCGAAACGGAGAATCTGGAACTGGGCTTCCTTGGCAGCCTGGGCGAGCTGCCGATCGACACGATTACCCGCTTCGGCTATGACGTGGACAATGCCCGCGGCTATTTCGCCATCGGTCTGCTGCAGAAGGGCAAAGATAATAAGCTGGATGTAGGCATCGGCTCCCTGAGCGACTTTTCCGGCCTGGTTGTCAACAACATGGTTGTCGAGCGCAACAAGCAAAATCAACTGGTCTTCCCGGCGGAGAAAAGCGCGATGAAGCAGCTCATTTCCGGCATGGAGGTGGATCGGGGACCGGATGGGAAGTTTGCCGCCGGCATCAGGGGAACGATGGAAATCGCAAAAATCTGCGAGGTGCGCAAGCTCTACTTCGGCTTCGAGAATGGTCCCCTGGTGGAAGCGTCCGGAGGACTCTTTCTGCCGCTTGACGTCGAGGCGATGATCGGCGGAGACGGCTACAGACATGTGGGCGATGTGGCGATCCTGTACAGCCATCCCGAGCGCTACTTCTCCTTCAACATGACCCTCAACGAGCTCGACGTGATCGCGATCAAACTCAGCGGCTCCCTGGGCTTCGAGTTCAGCCCCAAGCTCTTCGGAGTCTATATTGGCTATCCCGAAACGCTCGCCGGCAACGTGAGCATCTACCGCGTCGGCCTGGGACTGGGCTTCCGCATCTCGGATGACGGTGCCAACATCATCAAGGGGAAGATCGAATTCGGCTTCGAGCGCAGTGTGGACGTGTCGATCGTATACCTGCGGGGCTTCCTCTATGCAGGTGCAGACGGCGGCTACTACGCCAACATTGACTTGAATAATGACGGTAAACCTGATGGCAACAAGTTCATCCTCACGCTCTATCTGAAAGGAGGCCTGGAGGGCGGTATCAAGGTGGCGGGAAAACGCTATAACATCATCAGCTTCTATCTCGATGCCAAAGGAACCATCGAGTCGATACCGCCGAAGAACGACTGGAAACTGACCTGTTCGGCGGAAGTGTCCTACAGCCTCAATCTATTCCTCTTCTCGGTCAGCGGTTCCGTCTCGGCCAGCTTTGACACCACGTTCTAGGGCGGCAGAATCAGGAATCCTGTCAGGAGCCGGACAGCCCGGAGAGATCTCTCTCCGGGCTGTCTTCTGCCTGTCAGAAATACATCCAGGGTCTGTTCACCAGACGCATCCGGAAAAGGACTGGAGTCAGTTCATAAAGGTAAACGATTCAAAGATCCGCATCGCCTGATCGTAGTAGGAAGGCACGAAGTCATGCTCCAGCTCTTCCCAGTAAATCAGCACAAATGTATCGGCGTAATTGCTCTCAAACGCGATGATCGACATTTTGGCAAAGACGCCCGCTGCGTCGTAAATATCGAAAGTCAGTGTCAGCGCGCCGGGAAAAGCCTCCCAGTGGGCGTCCCCCTCGAAAAGGACTTCATAGCCTGTCGCCCAGCCTTCAATTGCCCCATCGAGATACACCTCGTAATCCAGGCTGAACTCGTCCAGCGTCACGGGAAGCATGTCGATCAGGATGCCCTGGCGGTCGTCGCCTGCCGGAATGAAGCGGTGATATGTGTCTCCGCTCAGCTCTTCGTCATACTGCCACTCGTCATACAGTTTGAGCGCAAAGTCAGGGCACGACCAGTCGATTGTCGGGGCTTCGTCGGCCGGTGCCGAGTCGCGTGTCGCGGCGCTGTCGCGCAGAGCGACGGCATCCAGCGGATCGCCGTTCTCATCAAGGTACAGCATGTCGCCCATCGGGATGGAAAACACATGGGAACCGGTCGACCAGTCCTCCAGCAGGCCGCCTTCATCCATCAGAAGGCTGGCCTCGGAATTGACCGCGGCTGCCTGTTCTTCGTAGTCGAGCACAGCGTCTTCGGACAGGTCTCTGATGAAGAGGTCGGCATACGAGCCCTCCGGGTCAAAGACATACTCGGAACGGACGAGAATGCCTTCAGCCGGCAGCTCCGGCCACGCACCGATGACGGAGAGCGGCAGCGGCAGCGACTGTGGCGCACGTTCGGCCGGTGTCAGTGTCAGCAGCAGCTGGTTGTCGTTGCTGTTGTAGACAAAGAAGACTTCATCCGCCTGCTCGTTTTGCACCCGTCCACAGTAGATGCCGCCGGAAATATCAAAGATTCCCGGCTCATGCGAGACGGCGTTGAGGCAGAAGCCCTGATCCCAGAGACACTGCTGCACGAACACAAAGCCCTCATGGCAGCAGACATAGCGCCCCACATATGCTGGATCGGCAACGGTGTCAGGTGACGGGAAGCCTTCCGAGATCGCGCTGACGCGGGCGGCTTCACGGAAGACAAAGCCTGCCGTCGCGGAGGGCGTGAGGCCCATCAGCCGTTCGTAGTACTCCGGTGCAGCCGGATCTTCCACCCGCAGCTCGTAGAGGTTACGGGGCTCGGACTGCGCCGGCGCAGCCAGGGTGCCGACACCGGACAGAATAACAATGAGGATGGTGAGAATGAACGATGTTGACTTTTTCATGGATAACCTCCTGAAAGTGGATTGAGCGGTTACCAGAGGAAAACCGTACAGTGAAAGTATCTGCCGCTTTTTTCGCGCTGTAAACAGCCAGATGCGTTGATTTTTTCGGGGCAGTGACACGCTTCCGGTCGCTCCCGGGAACCACAACAACCGGATGCCTGTCCTGCGAGTCAGAGCCTCCCCCGGCCAAATTCATGGACGTATGGCGACGCTCACTGTCTGCCTGGTGGCTGGAAAACATGGGTTTGCATAACAATTCATCGTGCGCCTGCCAGCAGCCGGGCATATTTCACTTTCACTTCAGTGGCTGCAGACGCACGGTCCAGTTCAGATGGCGGGGCCGGTCAGGAGGCCCCGCCAGAATCTATTGAATGCGGGTATAGACGTATTCGTGGCCATTTTCCGACAGCTCCTTTTCGTCTCGCCGGGCGCCTGACGGCAGATGATATAGCCATCCGCAAACTCCGCCGCTGTCCAGCTGACTGTGACGGATGTGGGATTCCCCCTTGCCTTCAGATTCGTGACGGCGCGGGGCGCTCTGGCGAAGACGCAGACGTACGCATCACTGTCTCCGGGGCTGATTCCTTCTCCATACAGAAAATATGGATAGACACGGTAGAAACAGCAGCCGTCCTCATAGACCGTATCCACATAGTCTGTGCCGCTCACATTGTAAAGGCCTCAGGTGATTGTGATCCTGTTCTCATCGGCGCCTGCCTTGAGATTCCTCACGGGCTGCGGCAGGAAAAGCATATGCTCAGGATCGCCAGAACAGTAAGATGCGATCTTTGCGACAGACGATGTGTCAACTGCTACTGCACCGTCATAGTTCTCAAAGCTTTCCATATCGCTGGAAGTCGACATTCTGGCCCGTACCTGCATAACTCGTGATGGTTCCCGTCGCTGCATCAAAGAGGAAATCACCTGCTGGTGAGTATCGTGATCCTGTACCGTCCCTTGTAGAGGATGGCGCAAAGTCCGCCTCCTGTACGTCTGTCAGGTCCGTGCCGAATTATCCACCACATCTTCCGTTTCGGGTTCCCGGGTGACCGGTTCACTGTCATTCCCCGTATCGCCGGCCTCTTCATCATCGAAAGCGGACTGTTAAACAAACTTGAAATCATGCGCACCTATACAGAAAAGAGGTAACAGGCCCCTGGCTTTCATGCATATCCAACAGGAAACAGGGTCTCTCGCCCCTCACGGCGGCCAGCGGAACACCACGCTCCGGCAGGCAGTCGGATAACAGGCGTGCCCTCTGATTTGCGGCTTTCATAACGTTGTTTATAATTATTCATGTATGGATTGGATACTGCAGGGCGTCTGCATCGGAGTTCGCCATAGTCAGGCAGGAGGAAGACAGCAAATGAAATATGTACCCTTTGGCAGGCTGGGATTTGAAGTATCGCGCTATGGACTCGGCTGCATGCGGCTGCCGCTCAGGGTACAGCCCGACGGCAGCACCAGCACTGAAGCGATTGACGAAGAACATGCCATCGCCATGATCCGCCACGCCGCCGACAGCGGCGTCAACTACTTCGACACCGCCCACGGCTACCACGGCGGCAACAGCAAAAAGGTGCTGGGCAAAGCTCTCCGCGACGGCTACCGCGAGCGCGTCCTTGTCGCCTCGAAGCTGCCGGCCTGGATTGTCGAAACCGCGGACGATTTCGAGCGTCTCCTCGACGAGCACCTCGCTGCGCTCGAGACGGATCATATCGACTTCTGGCTTTTGCACTCCATGAACCGCCAGTCCTGGGACAAGCTCCATAAGCTCGGCATCCTCGAGCATCTCGATGCGATGGTGGCGAAGGGGAAGATCCGCTTCCCGGGCTTCTCCTTCCACGACGACCTCGATGTGTTCAAGGAAATCATCGACGCCTACGACTGGAAGATGTGCCAGATTCAGTACAACCTGCTCGATGTCGACCATCAGGCCGGCCGCGAAGGCCTCAGGTATGCCGCCGCCAGAGGCATACCGGTAGTTGTCATGGAGCCGCTCAAGGGTGGCCGCCTCGCCGGCAACGTACCACAGTATGTCCTTGATCGCTGGGCAACGGCCGAAACCTGGCGCAGCCCGCAGGAGTGGGCCTTCCGCTGGCTCGCCGACCAGCCGGAGGTCACGGTGGTACTGAGCGGCGCCTCGAACATGGAGCAGCTCAAGGACAGCCTCGAGATTTTCGCCACCGCCGCAGTCGATGGCCTCAGCGACGCCGAGCGCCGGCTGGTCGACAGTGTGCGCCAGCTCTACGAAAGCCGTATCAGGGTCGACTGTACGGCCTGCGACTACTGCCTGCCCTGCCAGGCCAATGTCAGCATCCCGCGCATCTTTGCCCTTCTCAACGAAGGCTCGATGTACGAGAACTGGCCCGAGGTCAAGGCGCGCTACGCCCGACTCGTCGAAGAGGGAAACGGTGCCGGCCAGTGTATTGCCTGCGGCAAATGTGAGGCGGTCTGCCCGCAGTCGCTGGGCATCATAAACGCGCTGAAGACGGCGCATGCGACGCTCGCCCCATGATCATCCTCCTCGACGGTAACCCGAAGAGCGACGGTCTCTGTCGTTCGCTCAGTGACGCGATTCTGGAGGGCGTCAGGCAGGGCGGCGCCGAGGTCGTCCGCCTCGATACCTGCGACCGCCGGCTGCGGCGCTGCCAGATCTGCGGTACGGGCTGGGGCAGCTGCCGGACGGAGCACCGCTGCAGCTTCGGAGACGACGGCTTCACGGCCATGCAGGAGCAGATACACGAGGCCGCTGGCTATATTCTCGTCACGCCGGTCTACTGGCATGAAATGGCGGAGGGGCTGAAATCCTTCCTCGACCGCCTGCGCCGCTGTGAAGCCCTGCATGCCAGCCCCATACGGGGGCGCGGCGCTCTGCTTCTGGCTTCGGCCGGCGGCTCAGGGAACGGCATTCTCCCCTGCCTCGAGCAGATGGAGCGCTTCTGCCGCCATGTCGGCCTCACGGTCTACGACCGCCTCGGCGCGAACCGCTGGAACGCCGAGTGGGTTCGTGAGGCGGCGCGGGAGGCGGGGCGTGGCTTTGCCCGCTTCGTCCTCAATCCTTCGGCCTCGGGTCCGGGCCGATAGGAGGCACCGGCAAACTGGAAGCAACAATGGCTGAGACGCTTGACAGCCAGGCGTCCCGGCTGTTTTCCATACTGAATATGACGGAGCAGGAAAAGCAGAGCTCTTCGGTCTGGGTACATTATGCCGTGTGCAAGAATTCGATCTGGGCGCATGTTCACTGCCCATAACTCGAATATATGAACAAAATACCGTACGAGTGGCGGCTTTGAGCTCATAAATTCGAGTTATACACGTTTCCCAGTGCATAACTCGTAAACCTGTTCGCGCCCCTATATGCAACAGGCAACATACCCGGACGGCACGAAAACACCACCTGGAAGAAGCCGTCAGGGTGCGAAGAAGGCCACCCCCGGCGCCCGATAGAGACGGCAGGGCCGGTCCGTACCGGGATCCTCGCCAGACAGTTCTCCGGCGAGCCAGGCTTCGCCGCCCGCGATCAGATCCGCGAAGATACTGCCGTCCAGAACCAGATCGTGATGCGCTGAGAGAATATGGGCAAAGGCCGCCTCCCCCAGCTCCCGCCTCGCCTCCGCCAGCCGCTTCATGCTGGCGACCCAGGCTGTCATGTTGCGCCCCTGTCCAAACATGAAAATCGGGCCGCGCTGCACCGAGTCGCCGGCGATGAGCACGCCGCGGGCGGGATCGTGGAGGGCGATCGACCCGGGCGTATGTCCGGGAATGAGCAGAACCTCATAGCGGGCGGCGCCGAGATCGAGGACCGTGCCCTCCCAGAGCGGATCGATGCCGCGAGGCAGCCCGCCACGGGCGGCGAGATAGTCGAACTCCGCGGGATGCGCGGCGACGCGCTCGAACTGTTCCACCGCACCCGTGTGGTCGCCGTCGCCGTGGGTCAGAACGACCCGCAGCTGCCTGTCTCCGGCGAGGCGCCTCACGAGCGGCGCGAGCTCGCCGCGGCCGAAACCGGTGTCGACCAGGATCGCCTTACGCGCGCCCAGCAGCAGCCACATGCGCACATGGCCCTCTTCGATGAACAAAATATCAGGTGCAAACGTACCAACGCGATAATCTGTATCCGTCATCTTTCACCTCCGTCCGCACGGAGAAAGCCCGCCGCCTCGAGCGCACCGCCACCTGGCGTCAGCAGCGTGGCCGGCGAGGCGTTGCGACCGCCGTAGCAGAGCTCCTCAACGCCCGCTTCCTCCCAGGCAACCCGGATGCTCCTACGCCCCACGGTCACAGCCGAGCGCGGCAGCGTCCGCCAGCCGTCGCCCGTACGGATGTCGAAGCCACTGTCGCCGGCGTCCTGATCCTGCTTTGCATCCCAGAACACCTCTCCCGTCAGCTCGAGAACCATGCCGTTCTGCAGCCACTTCGCCGCGGCGATATAGGCATCAGCAGCCCGATCCAGCAGGTGCAGGGCGAGGCGGCGGCCGAGCTCGTCCTTGTTCGGCGGATGCAGGTTCTCGAGCTGTCCCTGATCGAGGGCGACGATGTGGCCCGTGTCCGGGATCCGGGCCGACGCCAGGCGCTGGGCGGCACGCAGGCGGCCCCAGCTGCGGTCGTCGGCGGCCGCAGGATCCGGATGCCAGGCCGGCAGCTGGACCTGCAGCAGCGGGAGTTCGCCGAAGAGCGCCCGCCAGTCCGCGATCATAGCCTCCAGCAGCGCCGGGTAGAGCCCGGCATGGCCGGCGTCGCTTTCGCCCTGGTACCAGAGCGCGGCGGCGAAGCCCGCCCCTGCGAGGGGCGCGAGCATGGTCTCATAGAGGCCGCAGGGGCGCAGGAAGGAGTCTTCGTTCTCGGGCGGCGGCCAGGGGCCGGGACCGAGGGCGCGGTCGATCTCCGCCTCCGTAGCCCCGGGATGGCGCGCACGGTAGGCCATGACACGCTCATGGCGGGCCGCCGCGCGCCGCTCATAATCGACCGCCGCCGCCTGATAGACCGACGGATCGCGCCAGGGCGCCCTCCGCTCCTCGAACTCGGCCTGATAGACCGCGAAGTCCGGATGCCGCTCGAAGCTCGCGCGCGACAGCCAGCAGCTCGCGCTGGTCGCCCCCTGATAGCAGCCGACGAGGCCGATGGGGACATCCGGATCCAGCCGGCGCAGAGTCAGCCCGGCATAGGCGGCCAGGGCCGAGAAATCGTCCATTGCCGGACGCTCAAGCGTCTGCCAGGGCGAGGTCGTCCAGTCCCAGGGGGCGAGGTCCGGGGACAGCACGTGGCGCAGCGGTACCCGCAGAAAACGCAGCTCCGGGTCATTGAAGCGTCCGCCATCCTCCGCCGCCCTCGTGCTCAGGGCGTAGGGATGCTCCATGTTGGACTGTCCGCCACAGAGATAGACGTCACCGATCCGAAGATCGACGAGAACCGTCCGCAGCATGCCGGCCTCCACGGTGAGCCGCCATTCGCCGCCGGCCGGCTGGGCACGCAGCCAGACCGCCCAGCTGCCATCCGCCGCCGCCCGCGTGTGCTCGGCGAAGCGCTGACCGCGGCTGTCGAGGCGCACCAGCTCGACACGAACCCCGCTGCCGGGCGGGCACCAGCCCGCGATCCTGAGCGGACGTTCGCGCTGCAGGACCGCACCGCTGCGAAGCAGCGGATGCAGGGCGAGACGCTGTGGCTGCTTCATGGCTCCACCTCCTGGCCGCGCGAGAGATAGCGGTCGACAACCTGCTGGCGATAGTCGCGGGAGAGCGAGGCAAAGAACGCCGAGTAGCCCGTCACCCGCACCACCAGATCCGGCTCGAGGGCGGGATCTTCGTGGGCGCGC
>JASGUU010000083.1 GCA_030057555.1 Bacillota bacterium
TCCGGAATCGCTCGTTTCTCTTGAAACTTCTGATGGTTGAGCTAGTATCAGCAGCATCTAAGCTACTGCTGATACATCCTCAAAAAACCACTATTCAGGGCTTGACATTATATAGCTGGTCTCAGAAACAAGACTTATGCGCGCCACAAAAGTACCTAAGCTGCATTTTTGCTCACTGCATACTGTACCCAGGTTGAAAAGCGCCGCTTCTTCTGATCCGATCAGGTGTCAGAGAGCTGCCGCAGCCCAGAAGCACAGCGCCTGCGCCGGTATGCCCGGCTTCAGGATGTTTTCAGGGAGTTTTCAAGCTGACAGTACCGGCGGGTGGCACTCAGAACCACCCGCCGGATAATGAACCGCAGCCGCAGCCCGGTTGGCCTGTCAGGCCAGCATCGAGCCGCCGTCGAGGCGCAGCGAGGCGCCGTTGATGTGCTGGGCGAGGGGGCTCGCCAGCATCAGCGTGGCATAGGCGATATCGGAAGGTTCGCCGAGGACGCCGGCCATCATGCGCGGTTCGCGCTCCTCGGGGGCGACGGGCTCGGGCGGCGGAGGGGCAGCGCGGTACTGCTTCATGCGTTCGCGGCGCTCGGCCAGCGCGGCTTCGAACTCCTCCGGGCTCATCTGTTTCCGGAGACGGTCGAAAAAGGTCTGGGTGCCTTCGACTTCGGTCTTGAACTCGATGCGGATGCCGCCCGGCAGCAGGGCGTTGCAGGTAACGCCGGTGCCGTAGAGGCGCAGGGCGGTCTCGCGGACGAGCATGCGGATGGCGCCTTTCGACATGCTGTAGACGGCGTCGAACTCGGAGGGGCGGCGTCCGTGGACCGAGGACATGCAGATGATGCGGCCGTGCTCGGAGCGGCGCAGGTGGGGGATGGCCTCGCGGATGCAGTGCCAGTAGCCGACGAAGTTGGTGTAGAGCACCTGGTCGACATAGCGCAGCTCGTAGTCGTCAATGTCACGGTTGAGCTGCAGGGCGGCGTTGTTGACGAGGACATCGAGGCCGCCGAGCAGACGGGCACTCTCGCGGACGAGTTCCGTGCAGCCCTCGCCGGTCGAGACGTCGGCCTGCAGCATGTAGTGCGTGCCGCCGCCGTCGAGCGCGGCGAGCATGGCCATGGTCTCTTCGGCGGTCTGGCGGTTGTAGTTGTAGTGGACGACGACCGAGGCACCCTCGCGGGCGAAGGCGAGGGCGAGGCCGCGGCCGATGCCTTTGCCGGAGCCGGTGATGAGCACACGGGCTCCGCGGAGCTGGAGATCCATCACTTGCCCTCTTTTCTATGGCGTGGAATGACCGAGTAGGTCTGGGTGAAGCCGGCATCGGCGCGGATTTCGGCGCCGTTGAGGGCCGGGCTGCGCCAGGCGGCGTCGAGGATGGGCCAGAGTTCCTCCACTTCGAGGAAGCGGTCGCGCGGGATGCGGATCAGGGGGTCCTGGTAGATGCGGGTCTGCGTACTGGCAAAGAGCTCCTCGTCACCGGCCATCGGCCCGAGCTCGAGCATGACCGAGTGGATGCCGTCGGTGCCATAGAAGAGACCGGCCTCCTCGTGGAACATCTGCAGGGCGCCCATGGAGGCGGAGAACATGAAGTCGGCTGCAGTCGGCTTCTCGTCATGGATGGAGCCGATGAAGAGGAGGGCGCGCGGCGTGGGCTCGCGGCCGGCGTCGAGGTCGGCCTGATAGTCATGGCGCATGCGGGCGGCGATGTGGCGGACGTAGAGAAAGGAGCGGCGGACGTTGAGATCGAGCGAGGTCAGCACCTCGTCGCGCGTGGCCGTCATGACATCGAGATGCATGACATGGCGGGGACAGATGAGAAGAACATCGATGGGTGCGAGGTCCGCCACGGAGGCGGCGAAGGCCTCGTCATCCGTGGGGACGGCCGGATCGGCCGCGACCACATCCCAGCCCTGTTCGCGGTAGAGCCGGGCGAGGGCGCTGCCCAGGGGTCCGGTGGGCTCGCTGATAAAGACTCTCGGCACGGAAACAGTCAACCTCCATTCAGGATCGGGCGGCGGGCAGACGGCAGGGCGACCCGAGGGTCGCCCTGGCTGCTCGGGTGACGGGCGAGGGTGGCCCGCTTTGCCTGAATATTATGTTTAGTTGCCCTCGTGGTCGGCCATCTCCTCGTCCCAGTTGAGATGCTGGAAGTCGGCGGCGCGCGGATCCGTGGCGAACCACTGGAGGAAGTCCCTGTTCATCTCGGGAGTCCACTTGCGGTCGACCTGGGCGGTGGTGTAGACGCCTTCCTGCAGGCGCTGGAAGCCGAAGACGTCGCGGATCTTGAGTTTCTCGGCGTTGGTGGCGACATCCTCGGCCATGTGCGGCGGGATGAAGACAACGCCCGAGAGCGTGCCGAGGACGACGTCGCCGGGCATGCAGATGGCCTCGCCGACGCGGCAGGGGGCGTTGAAGCCGGTCATGACGCACTCGCCGATGCCGGTCGGGTGGACGCCGCGGTAGTAGACGTTGAGATACTCGTTCTTAATCTCGACGATCTGCTCGAGGTCGCGGATGCCGCCCCAGATGACGGCGCCGCCGCGCTTCGTGCGGGTGGCGATGGCGGTGGAGAGGTTGCCGCCGACGTAGGTGCCGCGGTAGATCTTGTCATAGAGGTCGACGATGACGACATCGTCCTCAACCAGCGAGTCGATGATCCACTGGTTGTAGAAGCCCGTGTGGCCCTCTTCGTCGCCGACGGCGCGCAGGGCGGCATCGAGGTCGGGACGGTGCGGGACCATGACGGCGGTGACGGCGCGGCCGACCATCTTCCGCTCCGGGTGGAGGATGCGGAAGTTCGACTCGGTGTTGTGGTTGTAGCCGGCGCGGGCCAGCGAGGCCCAGGCCTCTTCGAAGTTCAGGCGGCGGATGCGGTCGAGTACGCTCTGCGGTACCTTCGGACGGCCGTCGGGGAAGCGCTCGCCCTGCCACTGCGGGGTGATGCGGATGAGGTCCTCGGGGTTGTTGAAGTACATGTGCTGTTCTCCTTCTGCCTTGCGGTGTGCTGTCGTTCTGCCTGGAAGGCGGCGAGTAATGCGGGAGGGCCTAGCTCCAGAGACGGTCGTGGGCGGGATCAAAGTCCCAGGCGCCGGTGTCGGCCCAGAGATCCGGGTAGGCGGGATGCAGGTGCTCGCGGATGACCTCGTCGTTGAGGTCAGTGATGCCGAGGCCGGGTGCGTCGCTGAGCTCGATGAAGCCGTTCTTCACGATGGGCTTGTCGGTGCCGATGGCGATGTCGTCCCACCAGTCGACGTCGTTTGAGTGGAACTCGAGGGCGAGGAAATTCGGCAGCGCGGCCGCGACGTGGGCGGCGGCGAGGCAGGCGATGGGGCTCTCGGCCATGTGGATGGCGACGGCGACACCGTGTTCGTCGGCCATGTCACCGATCTTCTTCGTCTCCAGCAGGCCGCCGGTCGTGAGCACGTCGGGATGGATGACGCTGACGGCGTTCTGCTCGATAAGGGGCCTGAAGTTTTCCTTCAGATAGATGTCCTCGCCGGTGCAGATCGGAATGGTGGTGGCGCGGCTCAGGCGCACATACTCCTCGGTGGAGTACCAGGGCATCGGATCCTCGATCCAGGCAAGGTTGAACTTCTCGAGGCGGCGGGCGAGACGGATGGTCGTGCCGAGGCCGATGTGGCCCATGTGGTCGACGGCGAGGGGGATGTCATAGCCGATGACTTCGCGGACTTCGCGGACATACTGCTCGAGGTAGTCGAGCCCCTTCTCCGTAATCTGGATGGCGGTCATCTCGTGCGGGATGTTGATCATCTCGTAGGCGCGGTGGCCCTTCTCGCGCTCCTCCAGCGTCGCCGTGTGGCTGCGGCTCCAGCCGCTGCCAAGCGCGCGCATCTCTTCGAGGAAGCCGAGCGGAGCGGAGATGGCGCCCTCGACACCCTGCAGCAGGCCGATGCCGACGTCCATCTTCAGGAAGGTGTAGCCGCGCTCCATGCGCTTCTTCAGAGCCTCGCCCATCTGCTTGCCGGTATGCTTGCCGTTGACATCGGTGTCGCAGTAAATGCGGATGCGGTCGCGGAACTTACCGCCGAGCAGCTGGTAGACGGGGACGCCCCAGGCTTTTCCCGCGATGTCGAGCAGGGCGATCTCGAGACCAGAGACGCCGCCGCCCTGACGGGCATGGTGGCCGAACTGCTTGATGCGGCGGAAGATGCGGTCGACGTTGCAGGGATTCTGCCCGAGGACGCGGCTCTTCAGCTGCAGGATATAGTTGCGGCTGGCTCCGTCGCGCACCTCGCCGAAGCCGACGAGACCCTGGTTGGTGTAGACCTTGACCAGTGTGCAGTGCATCGGTGCCCCTACGATGTCGGCTACCCGGATGTCCGTGATCCGCAGTGTCGACGGATCAATCTTCTGATTCTGTGCCATGTGCTTGTCTTCCTCCTGCCATGCTCTGGCGGCGGGCTCGCAGAGGCCGCCAGCCGCCCTTAATCATAGCATGATAAACCTTCTTAAATAATGCAGACGGGACGCAAAAAGGCATGGTTGGCAAATTCGGCACTTTGCCCAAACAGGCAGCGCGAAAACAGAGCCTGTCAGGCAGGACATGTTTCGCGACACTTTATATACTTTCTGTCATGAATGTGGCAGGTGATCTGATAAGATAATGTAGGTAAAATGTTAAGGACATTGTGAAGAGTCCATAGAGAAAACCGTAAAATTGGTTGACGTATGGGGCATCTTAGGCTATAATTTTCGGACAGTGAAAACTTGAACCGCTACACCTGATTACTGAACTGCCGCCATACTGAATCAAGTGTACGGGGCATGGCACGGTAAAGCACATCACTTTGCATAGTGGCCACTGGTATCATATCGGACTGCTGTCAAGTCAGAATGGAGTGGATGATGGCAAAACAGAAAGCATTAAATATCAGACAACGCGGATCGTTGCGAACTGATCTGGCTTATCTGTCCATGCTGCTGCCTGGACTGGCCTTCATGTTCTGTTTCAACTATCTGCCGATGCCGGCGATCATCATGGCGTTCAAACGCTATGGGCTCGCTCCCGTGCCGAAGGATTTCCCGATCCAGAACCGCTTCATCTACTCGCTCTTTGTCGAGAATCCCTGGGTCGGCCTGCAGAACTTCCAGTTCCTGATCCGCACGCCCAGCATGGGCGACTATGTGCGCAACACCGTTGGCTATAACCTCATCTTCATGGTGGTCGGCACCGTCGTCGCCGTTGCCATCGCGATCGGGGTTAACGAGCTGCGCAACCGTCTGGCGGCGAAGTTCTACCACACCGTGATCTTCCTGCCCTACTTCCTTTCCTGGATCATCGCCTCCTATGTCGTCTATGCCTTCCTGTCGACGAACGGCATCATGAACAACCTGCTTGTGAATTTCGGCGGTGCAACGATCGACTGGTACCGGACCCCGCGCTACTGGCCCTTTATCCTGATCTTTGCGAACGTCTGGAAACACTCGGGCTACTCGTCCATCCTCTATCTCTCGACGCTGACCGGCTTCGATCAGGAGGTCTACGAGTCGGCGGCCATCGACGGTGCCACGAAGTGGCAGCAGATACGGTACATTACCATTCCCCTGCTGCTGCCGATGATCGTGCTGCTGCAGATTCTGGCCGTCGGCCGCATCTTCGGCTCCGAGTTCGACATGTTCTACTCGCTGCCGAACGGCTCGGGGCCGCTGGCCAAGGTGACGACGACAATCGACGTCTTCGTGTACAACGCCCTGCGCACCGGAGCCCAGCTGGGCCTGCCCTCTGCCGCCAGCTTCTTCCAGGCCCTGGTCGGCTTCATCCTGGTGCTGACCACCAACTTCATCGTCCGTCGCTTTGATGCCGACATGGCGCTGTTCTGATCAGGGGAGGGAAAGAATGATGTCAACGACGAGTCTCGCTCAGCCTGTTAAGAAGGCGAAAAAACCCAAAGAGCTCAACGCCGTTTCTCCGGCCGCCAATGTCATCATGCATGCGGTGTTCATCCTGCTCTGCCTGACGGTGCTGATTCCGCTCTGGGTCATTATTGTCGCCTCGCTCACGCCCGAGATGGAGCTGATTGAGGACGGCTACAAGCTCTATGCGAAGTCCCTCACCCCCGAGGCCTACGGTTTCCTCTTCCGTGAAGGCTCGATCATCTTCACGGCCTATAAGAACACGATCATCGCTACACTGGTCGGCATGGCCCTCTCGGTTGTCTCGATCAGCCTCTATGCCTATCCGCTCTCACGTAAAGAGTTCCGCTTCCGCCGTTTCTTCACCTTTGTCAGCTTCTTCACGATGCTCTTCAACGCCGGTGTGGTGCCCTTCTACTTCGTCTCGCGTCAGATCCTGAAGATCGACAACTCGATCTTCGCCCTCTTCCTGCCGCTCTCGTTCAGTGCCTACTGGGTCATCGTCATGCGCACCTTCTATACCTCGAACGTGCCGGACGGTGTCATCGAGTCGGCGCGTATCGACGGCGCGAGCGAATGGCGAACCTTTATCCAGATTGTTCTACCGCTGGCCAAGCCCGGCCTCGCGACCGTGGCCCTGTTCTCGGCAATCAGCATCTGGAACAACTTCTTCAACTGCATGCTGCTGGTCGATACCGCAGAGCACTACAACCTGCAATACATGATTTACAGCACCCTGAGCAACGCCCGCTTCCTCTCGGAGATGGCCACGCAGGTCTCGTCACTCGGTGAGACCATCGCCCGTCTGCCAACCAACGCCTTCCGCATGGCGATGGCGGGTGTTACGATGGGACCCATTATCCTGGCGTATCCTTTCTTCCAGAAGTATTTCGTCAAGGGAATCACCCTCGGAGCGATTAAGGGCTAGAAGTCCGCGGCCGCTCCGGAAACGGTTGATTTAGAACAGTCGGACTCCAGCCTCCGGCGCTCTGCCGGAGGCCCCAGGAAAACATCTGTACGAAGCGCATATCGGTCTTGGAGCCGATTTTGCATGAAAAGGAGAAAGAATGAAGAAAAGAATTATCGCTGCGCTGCTCGCCAGCGCGCTCGTGATGGCTCTCGCCGCCTGCGGTGGTTCCGCTGCGACGACGGCAGCGCCGACCACGACGAAGGCAGCCGAGAAGACCGAGGCCCCGGCAGATGACGACGGCAAGGAAACCGACGCCAAGGAGACGGACGCGAAGGAAACCGATGCTCCCGCTACGGAAGCACCGGATGCCTCTGACCTGCCCGAGTACACCCTGAAGTACGTCGAAATCGGCAATCAGGACTGCAGCCGCCGCGAAGCGGTTGAGGCTGTGATTTCCGAGTACATCAAGCCGCTCATCAACGCCTCGATCGAGTTCCAGATTGTGGCCTGGGGCGACTGGTCGGAGAAGGCGATTACCGCCCTGCAGTCCGGCCAGGAGATGGATATCGTCTTCACCGCCGACTGGCAGCACTACCTGCGCTCGGTGCAGTCGGGCTCCTTCAACGCCCTGAACGATCCCGAGGGCCCCTACGGCGACCTGCTGGCCAAATACGGTCAGGACATCCTCTCCAGCCTGAACCCGGCTTTCATCACCGGTACGCAGATCAACGGCATCAACTACGCCGTGCCGACGAACAAGGAACTCGCCGTTCCGAACGGCTGGCTCTACAACATCGACAAGGCCGAAGAGTATGGCTTCGTTCCGCTGAAGGAATCTGAAGGCCTGATGAAGGTTCAGGACTTCGAGCCCTATCTGGAGAAGATGAAGGAAGCCGAGCCGAGCAGCTACCCCTATCTCTTCAGCGGCGGCAACGGCGACGAGCCGTGGGTGCCGGGCTTCACCAACTTTGGTGTCATCACCATGGTTCAGGACCCCGACGAGAACGGCAACTTCGACGAGACCATCGTCAACATGTGGGAATCCGACTATGCCATGCAGCTCTGCCAGACCATGTTTGACTGGGCGCAGAAGGGCTACATCCATCCCGATGCCGCTCTGACGACCTTCAACGATTCCGACATCTTCAAGACCGGCGACTTCCTGATCTACCAGCAGCCGCTCAAGGGCAACAACATCAAGGCGCAGGAGCGTGTCAACGCCTCCGGCAACAAGAATCTCAACATCGGCGAGATCTACGGCCAGAAGAAGGTCGTCACGACCACCCACACCGGCGGTTCGATGCTGGCGATCCCGGTCACCTCGGCCGATCCCGAGCGCGCCATGATGTACATCAACATGATGCACCGCGATACCGACCTGCTCAACATGATGCTCTACGGTGTCCCCGGCGAAGACTGGGAGATCGATGAGGGTGACGAGTACAAGCGTGTCAACATCATCAACGCCGAGTGGAGCGGTGCCCACGGTGGCGCCTGGACCTTCGGCAACACCGCCCTGCAGACCCCGACGACCATGGAAGATCCCGAGAAGAACCGCCTGCTGCAGGAATACGCCCTCGACGCCGTCCCGCACCCGTCTCTCGGCTTCCGCTTCGACCAGACACCGGTTGAGGCACTGGTTGCCGCGCTGAACAACGTGCGTGATGCCTACGAGCGTTCGCTCTATGCCGGCGCCATCGACCCCGTCGAGAACATTCCCAAGTTCAATGACGAGATGAGAGCCGCCGGTCTCGACGAGATCATGGCTGAGGTTCAGAAGCAGTACGACGAGTGGAAGGCCAATCTGGCAGGCTGATCCGACTCACGGGCAGCCGGCCGGCTGCCGACGGCCCGCATGATCCGACCGCAGGCATTGCCACAGAGGCAGATTTCGGTCTATGATCACAGCCGGCACTAGGCGCTGATGAAGCGCTCCCCGCGGAGCCCATCGGAGCGAGATGCTCCGATGGGCTTCGCTTCATTTTGATCGGAGGGGATCATGGCACTGGTACATCTGAACTACTTTTCCCAGACGATCGGCATGGCGATGAGCATGGACGTCATCCTGCCCGAAGCCAGTCAGGGAATCGGGGTTGAAGTCGGGGAGGGCTGGAACGGGCGCGACAGGCTGCGCACGCTCTATCTCCTGCACGGTTTCAGTGACGACCACACGATCTGGCAGCGGCGCACTTCGATTGAACGCTACGTCGCGAACCGGAAGATGGCGGTGGTCATGCCCACGACGCATATCGGCGGCTACACGAATCAGGCCTATGGCTTCGACTTCTATGACTATGTGGCCAAAGAAGTGCCGGCGACCGCACGCAGCTATTTCCCGCTCTCCGGGCGCCGCGAGGACAATTATGTGGCCGGGCTGTCGATGGGCGGCTATGGCGCGCTGAAGATCGGCCTGCGCGGGCACGCTGAATTCAGTGCGATCATCGCGCTGTCGGCCGGCATCGGGCGCCTGCGCGGCAGGGACGGGGAAGAGAAGAAGATTCGCACGATTGCCGAGCTGCGCGAACGGCGGGCCGAATTCGAGCCGGCCGAGTATCGCGGGCTGATGAACTTCTTTATCAACCACGGCTCACCCGGGGAGTACGAGACCTCGTATGAGGACAACCTCGAGCTCATCGCGCAGGCGGCGGTGGAGTCCGGTGACGAGCTGCCGCGCCTGTTCATGAGCTGTGGCACGGAGGACTTCCTGATCGAGGCCAACCGCGAGTATCATCAGTATCTGCTGGATCTCGGTGTCGAGCACGTCTACGAGGAACATCCCGGTGTTCACGACTGGGCCTACTGGGATACGCACATTCAGCGCGGGCTCGACTGGATTGACGGCGCTCTGGACGGGGAGGCGTGACGACGATGGCTGTCACCATGAATGCCTTTGCAGAAAAGGGACGCTGGTACCGCGGTGCCACGCATGCCCATACGAACCGCTCTGACGGCTGCATGACGCCGGCCGAGCTCGTCGCGGCCTATCGCGGCGAGGGCTATGACTTTCTGTCAATTACGGATCACCGCATCTACGGCGTGCACGCGGATCTCGCCAGTGAGGACTTCCTGCTGATCCCGGGTGTTGAGCTCGACATTCCCGGCGACCATGTGAAGGCCTGGTGCCATCATGTGGTTGGGCTCGCCTGTCCGGATGCCGAGGGCTGGGCCTGCGGCGAGCGGGTGGAGTATCCCGCCTCGACCGATGTCAACCAGCTGATTCGCCTGCTTGCGGACCGCGGCCACTACACGATCTATGCCCATCCGCTGTGGTCGCATGTACTGCCGGAGGCCATGGATGAGATCCATGGTTTCGATGCGGTTGAGATCTCAAACTACGGCTGCAGTGTTGCTGGACTTGTCGGACGTGCCGACATGCATATCCAGCGCCTGCAGTGGCTGGGGCGGCGTTTTCACAGCGTAGCCAGCGACGACTCCCATCAGCACTACCCCGATCACGGCGGCGCCTGGATCATGGTGCAGGCCGAGGAATTGAGTCAGGCGGCGATCATGAAGTCGATGCGTGAGGGCCGCTACTATGCCTCCGAGGGGCCGGAGATCCGTTCCTTCCGGATCGAGGATGACGTGGTGCTTGTGGAGACCTCGAACTGCCGTGTTATCGCGCTTTATTCCGATGGCTTCCACTGCTCCGGCATGCCGAGCCTGACAGGTACGGCGCGGATCCACCGCTACCGTCTGACCGGGAAGGAGTCCTATGTTCAGGCCGTCTGCGAGGACACGAGCGGACGGCGTGCCTGGTCGCAGCCACTCTGGCTGCGCTGAGGCCGGGTGGACTGCCCGGCAGGAATCCGGGTGCTGCCGCTGATGCTTCTCTGCTGCGGCGATTGAACACATGATGGTGGCTGGGGCGTCCGGACGGACCGGGCGCCTCGGTCTGTCGGTGGGAAAGTTGGGAGGGGACGCAGGATGGATTTTTCCGTGATCCGCAGGCTGCATCTCTTTGCGCCGGGGCTGTACTTCGAACAGTGCCATGCCTCGACGCTGGCCGTGCTGGAGGATGGTTCGCTCCTTTGTGCCTGGTTCGCGGGCAGCCGCGAGGGAGCGGCTGATGTCGCCATCTGGTTCGCGCGGCGCGATGTGGGCGGGTCGTGGTCGGCTCCGCGTATGGTGGCCGATGTTCCGGGCGTGCCCTGCTGGAATCCTGTGCTCTTCGCTCATACGGTCGACGGGCGGGAGGTGGTGGACCTCTACTTCAAAGCCGGCCATCAGATCCCGGCCTGGCGTACCTGGCGGCAGCGTTCGGGGGACGGCGGCCGCAGCTGGTCGGCGCCGCGCCTGCTGGTGGCCGACGATGTCTTCGGCCGCGGACCGGTGCGCAACCCGCCGCTGCTGACGCAGGCCGGCACGCTGCTGGCCCCGGCCTCGCGCGAGACGGAAACGAGCTGGGATGCCTTTGTCGACCGTTCCCGCGATGGCGGAGAAAGCTGGGAGATGGTGCCGATCCCGAGAGAGCGGGGGGCGTTTCGTGGCCCGGGCCTGATTCAGCCGACGCTCTGGCAGGGGGCGGATGGGCGCATTCGCGCCCTGATGCGCAGCAGCGAGGGGCGGGTTTTCCGCAGTCTTTCGGACGATGATGGTGCCGCCTGGACGTCCGCCCGGCGAACGGAGCTGCCGAACAACAACTCCGGGATCGCAGCCACGCGCCTGGGGTCGGGCGAGGTGCTGCTGGTCTATAATCCGGTGGCCGCAAACTGGGGTCCGCGCTCTCCGCTCAGCCTCGCAGTATCGGAGGATGACGGCGAAAGCTGGGAGGAGCTGCTGCAGCTGGAGCCACAGGAGCCCGAGGCGGAGCCCGGCGAATACTCCTATCCCGCCATCGTTGCCTGCGGCGATCGTGTCTGGATCAGCTATACGTGGCGGCGGCGGACGATTGCATTCTGGGAGCTCGGGGTGACGGGCGCGGGTGGTGGCTGAGGGGGCTGAGGCTGCGGAGTGGCTAGAGTATCCAGTTACGCCTGATCATGTGCCGGGAAATGGTGAAGAGGGCGATGGCAGACAGCAGCAGCATCCCGTAGCAAAGCGCCGGGGAGAGGGTGCTTGAGCCCGTTATCAGGCCCCTGAGGACATCGGTTCCATAGGTGAGCGGCAGACAGTAGGAGACGGGGCGTAAAAACACGGGCAGTCTGGCCAGCGGTATGAAGAGTCCGCACAGGAAGAGCATCGGGAAACGGAAAAAGTTGGACAGCGTCTGTGCTTCAAAAACCTGTTCGGCCGACACGGCAACCAGAAGGCCCATGAGGGCCGAAGTGACGGCAATCAGCAGCACGGCGAGCAGCAGGGCTCCCCAGTTCACGGCATGAAGATCAACAAGGAAAGCCGCAAGAATGACGGGAACAAAGGCATTGAACATGCCGAACAGGATGGTGCCAGCGATCTTTGCCAGTACCATCGTGCTTAAGCCTATGGGCGCCAGCAGGAGTCTCTCAAAGGATCTGCCGCTCCGCTCGAAGGTAATGGTGACGGCGAGCATGGAGGTCGTCCCGAAGAGCACGCTCATGGAGATCAGACCGGGAAGCAGGTCCTGGATGCTTCCGTCGGGAGAGCGGATGAGCTGCATGAGTGTCCATGAGAGGGGAAATATGATGCCCCAGCTGATGTTGGGCGGCTTCAGATAGTAGTTCCTGATGTCCTTTTTCAGGATGTTCCAGAACGCAATCCAGCCTTTCATTGGTCGGCCTCCTTCTGTCCGGGCTTTGCCGGCACCGAAGTATCAATGCCGGTCAGCCTGACGAAGACATCTTCCAGAGAAGGGCGCAGTTCCCGTGCTTCAAGAACCTCAACCCCCCGGTTGTGGAGAAACTCCATGACCGGAAACAGCGGGATGCGCTGCCGCGAGGTCATGACGATGGTGCGGTCGGCCTGAGCCCGGACTTCGCTCCCCGCAAACCGGGATTCCAGTTCGGCGGCATGAACAGTGCTGTTCCCGGCCGTGATGAAGCGGATGGCGTGCTGCCGGGAAACGCTGTCCATCAATTCGGGAAGACTGCCGGCAGCGACGATCCGCCCCCCGGCGATAAAGGCGATGCGGTCACAGATACGCTCGGCCTCCTCGATGTAGTGCGTGGTCAGAAAGATCGTGGTGCCCTGCTGCTTCAGCTCCACGATCAGGTCCCGGATCTGCCTGGAACTCTCTACGTCTATTCCTGTTGTCGGCTCATCGAGAAACAGGACCTGCGGAGAATGGATCAGCGCCGCCGCAATCGTCAGCCTGCGGCGCATGCCCCTGGAGTAGGCCTTGAACGGGCGCCTGCCAGCATCATCCAGCCTGAACAGCGTTAAAAGCCGACGGGCTTTTGCCTCTCTCTCTTCCCTGCGCATTCCGTACAGGGAGGCGCAGAAGCAGAGATTGTCAAAGCCGTCCATTTCGTTGTAGAGGTTGCTCTCGTCGGGAACGATCCCCATGCCGGCCTGCGCCTTTTTCGTCCGCCGCCTGACGTCAATGCCGGCAACTTCGATTTCCCCTGCACTCGGACGCGACAGGCCGATCATCATGTTTATCGTGGAGGTCTTTCCGGCACCGTTCGGCCCTAAAAAGCCATAAATCTCGCCCTTTTCTACCTGGAAGGAGATATCGTCCACAGCGGTGAGGTCGCCGTACGTTTTCGTAAGCCGGCTGACGCTGATCATATTCATGGCCCCTTACTCTCCGCGGCCAGGATCCGTGCCATGACAGAACTTCCTGACCTCGTCGCTGCATTTGCCGTTTTCGGAGCAGGCATGTTCCGTGACGGCGGGACAGTCGTCGCGCTGTTCCGGCCGGCAGGCTTCCTGATCACTGGCGGCCATGGCTGCGATCACGCCCGACAGTTCGAGCAGAACCGATCGCTCCACGACATGGTGCATGTAGTATCCACGCTTTTCGCCGGTAAGCAGGCCGGCATCCCGCAGGACCCTGAGGTGCTGGGATATGGTTGCCTCGGTCAGCTGCAGTTCCTTTGCGAGCGCGCGTACACAGTAGCTGTGCCTCAGAAGCAGCGTCAGGATATTCAAGCGTGTTTCGTCAGCGAGGGCTTTCAGCACGGTTTTCAGGTCCATTTTAATTCTCCTGACATTTAATTAGACGGATGGCTAATTAAATTGTGACAGATAGATCTGATTAGGTCAATGCCTAATTGAAAAAGCGAATGGTAAGACAACCTGTGGACCAGGCCGAGCCAGATCCGCAGGGTCAGCGTCCCCAACCCAAATTATTATTTGGAAAACAGACGATCCTGACCACTGGAGGGCCGTTTCTGGTCAAGATGAAGAGAAATCCAAATAAAAATTTGGCAAAGTCTCCGTTTTGACCACAAAGGAGCTGTTTCTGGTCAGGATGAAGAGAAATCCAAATGAAAATTTGGCAAAGTCCCTGTTTTGACCACAAAGGGGCCGTTTCTGGTCAGGATGAAGAGAAATCCAAATAAAAATTTGGCAAACTCCCTGTTTTGACCATGAAGGGGCTGTTTCTGGTCAAGATGAAGAGAAATCCAAATAAAAATTTGGCAAAGTCTCCGTTTTGACCACAAAGGAGCTGTTTCTGGTCAGGATGAAGAGAAATCCAAATGAAAATTTGGCAAACAGACGATCCTGACCACCCGGAGCGCCGGGCCTGTCAGGATCGCGTGGAATCCAGATAGTTGGGAGTTTCAGTCTGCCTTCAGCTCAATGCGGCGAATGCGCAGGCGTGTCAGGATGCCCTCGTCAACGCTGCCAGCGCAGTAAGCCAGCAGCCAGGCGCCCGCCCGGCCGGGCAGGGCGTGCATCGCGGTGTAGCAGTAGCCGGATGCGGGATCGTCCTCGATCATGACCGGCTCCGACCAGCTCGCCCCATCGTCGACACTACGCGCCAGCACCAGCGGCGTGCGGTCGGTACCGGCCGTCGGCCGTGTCGGGTAGCCCGGCGCCGGGTTCCAGACGGCGACGAGGCTGCGGTCGACGGGATCGCGCTTCATGGAGAGGGGCGATTCCGGAGAGGTAAAGGCCGACGGCTCGCCGGGCGTCCAGGTCCGGCCGCCGTCGTTCGACTGCGTCTCGTACTGCCGTCCCAGATCGGTGCGCCCCCAGCCGAAGAGACTGCCGTTCTCCAGCTCCACGACGCCCGGCTCCTGGAAGCCCGTGCGCGTGTGCCGCGAGGCGACATGGACGCCGTTGGACTGCTTCCAGGTCTCGCCGTCATCGTCGGAGCAGAAAAACAGCGCATGTGACACGTATTCGAAGCTGTATCTGACTGTGCCGTCCGGCTGCGGCAGCTCCAGCGGGCGGTGATAGGCCGCCGGCAGGACCAGGCGCCCCGAACGCAGGCGCACGACGCGGTCGTTGTTGGAGACATGGTAGCCGGGCGCCAGAATGCAGGGGCGGGCGGGCGTCCAGCTGCGTCCGCCGTCATAGGAGCGGCGCAGGTGCAGGCGGCCGTCCTCGAAGCCACGGCGCAGGAAGTAGAAGACCCCGATCGCCCCATCCAGCATGCGCATGAGGGAGACGGACATCTGGTTGATGGCGCTGTCCGCCTCGGGTCTCAGCAGCCAGCCAAGATTCTCGACCATTTCGCTGCCGTCGGGCGAGAGGATCAGGCCGGCGAGCCCCGCCGGATCGTGATCGAGGCCGGCACCGGCACGAAAACGTGAGTAGACAAACAGAATGCGCCCGTCCTCCAGGGTCAGGAAAGATCCTTCACTGTTACGGATGGCGTCGGGGCCGGGTGGCAGATCAAGCACAAGACGGCTGGACTCAAGCTGAAGACTCATAGGGTTCCCTCCATGAAGGGGGCCCGACAGCCAGCCCCCTTCGAATTTGCCACAGTGTACGCAAAGTTGGCCCCCGAAACAAACCCTCCCCCTGTAGAATAATGAAATGCACATACCGCCCCGGTGAAGGAGGCCAGCGATGCAGCGAGATGCCCTTGTTCTAAGCAGCCGCGAGCGCCTGCGCCGGCTGCTCCTGCCGGCCACGGCCCCGCGCCTGCCGCTGGACCGTCTCCCGGTTCTCGAATGGGCGAGCTGGTGGGATCAGACGATCCGCTGCTGGGAGGCGGAGGGACTCCCGCCCGGCCTTGATTCCCTCGAGCTGATGGCTCATTTCGGCCTCGACCCGCTGCAGCAGTTCTGGCTGGCGCACCGCCATCCCGACTGCCCGCGCCCGCGACGCCACGGCGCCGGCATCCTGAAAACCCGCGCCGACTACGAGCACCTGCGGCCGCTCCTGCTGCCCGCCGATGCCGTCGACCGCATCGGTGACAGCCTCGCCGCTGTCCGGCCCTCCTGGGAGGCAGGCGAGACGATCGTCTGGTACACCCTCGAGGGCTTCTTCTGGTGGCCGCGCGAGCTCTTCGGGATTGAGGATCATTTCTTTGCCTTCTATGACGAGCCGGACCTCTACCACCGCATCTGCGAGGATCTGCTCGACTGGCAGCTGCGCATGGTCCGGGAGCTCGGCCGCCATATTCAGGCCGACTTCATGACCATCGCCGAGGATCTCTCCTACAACCACGGCCCCATGCTCTCGGAGGCGCTCTACATGGAGTTCCTGCACCCCTATTACCTGCGCCTGATCCCGGAGATCAAGCGCTTTGGGACGCGCGTCTTCATTGACTCCGACGGCGACATCACCCGCGCCGTGCCCTGGTTTCTGGCGAGCGGCATCGAGGGCATCCTGCCCCTCGAGCGTCAGGCCGGCGTCGATGTCGCCGAACTGCGCCGCCGCTGGCCGGAGCTGCTGCTGCTGGGCGCCTTTGACAAGATGGCTCTGCTGCGGGGCCCCGACGCCGTGGACCGGGAGTTCGCGCGGCTCGCCCCCGTCGTGCGGCAGGGGCGCTTTCTGCCCGGCGTCGACCACCAGACCCCGCCCGGCGTCAGCATGGCGACCTACCGCCACTATGTCGCCGGCCTGCGGGCCCTCAATCCGAATCTCTGAGGCGGCGGTGCTATTCGCGGATCCAGACGAGCATCTCGCCGGGAGCGCGGTGGCACCACAGCGCGTAGGGCACCCACCAGGTAGCGGTGGGCCGGTAGCGTTCGGCGGCCGTCTCGTCGCCGCTCCGCAGGGGACGGTAGAGCGGGACGTCGGCGGGGGCTGCGGCGCGCCAGCCCGGCAGGCGGATGCGGGTGTAGCGTCCGAGCACGGGATCGTCGACCGTGAGGCAGGCGGGTGCGCGGTCGTCGGCGGAGGCTTTGCCTGTGGGATTTCGCAGCACCGCCGCGTCGTCGATGCGCAGCGCCTCGAGCTCCGGACCGTTGTCGACCTCCTCGAGGCAGTAGACCAGCGGTCCCCGCATCACGGCATAGCGACCCTGCAGTGCGCGCACTTCGGGATGCGGCAGCACGAGCTCGGGCGGCAGCGGGATCTCGTAGTTAAGCTGATGTTCACCGGCCTCGAGATCGAGCAGCAGGTAGCCGTTTTCACGGGGACCGGCGAGTGTGCCGGCATCCGCCCAGCCTGGGATGCGGATGGCGAGGGAGACAGGTTCGGGCGATGCGACACGCAAAGCCACACGCCCATGTTCGCTGAGCGCGGCCTCAAGACCGATCTCAACACTGTGGGTCGCGAGACGCACCGTCGCGCGGTTGCCGATCAGCTGGTGGATGTAGATGCGGCCCGTTTCGCGGTCGACGCCGTAGAGGTACTCGCCGAGGCCGGCCAGCGTGCGCGCGATGTTCGGCGGGCAGCAGGCGCAGCCGAACCAGGGCTGGCGTTCGGGTTTGACGTGCCGGCGCATGGTGTGGGGCAGGCAGTTCGCGGGCCAGATGCTCATCGGATTGACATAGAAGAAGCGACGCCCGTCGAGCTGGAGGCCCGAGACGATGCCGTTGAAGAGGGCGCGTTCGACGACGTCGTGATAGCGGCTGTCGCGCTCGATGTTGCCGAGGCGGCGCGAGAAGAGGGCGAGTCCGATGGAGGCGCAGGTTTCGGAGTAGTTGGCGTCGTTCGGCAGATCGTAGGCGGTGGTGAAGCGCTCGAGGTGGCCGGACTGGCCGATGCCGCCGGTGATGTACATCTGGCGTTCGGCGACATCCTGCCAGAGGCGCTTCGCGGCGTCGAGGAGGCCCTGGTCGCCGTCGGCGGCGGCGATGTCGGCCATGGCGGCGTACATGTAGGTCGCGCGTACGGCATGGCCGACGGCGGTTCTCTGCTCGCGGACGGGGAGGTGGGCCTGGAAGTAGGCGGTTTCGGTGGGGCTGCGGCGCGTGCCGGGATAGAGCTCGTACCAGTCGGGCGCGGCCTTTTCGGTAGTGAAGTAGTTCGGCTCCCGGCCGCGTTCGTCGATGAAGAAGCGGGCCAGATCGAGGTAGCGGCGCTCGCCGGTCGTGCGCCAGAGCTTGACGAGGGCGAGCTCGATTTCCTGATGGCCGGGGTAGCCCGGCAGCTGTTCTTCGGCGGGGCCGAAAACGCGGTCGATGAGGTCGGCGAAGCGGATGGCGACGTCGAGGAGGCGGCGCTTGCCGGTGCCGTCGTAGTAGGCGATGGCGGCCTCGATGAGGTGGCCGGCAACATAGAGTTCGTGGGCGTCGGTGAGGTTTTTCCAGCGGGCATGGGGCGCCACGACGGTGAAGTAGCTGTTGAAGTAGCCATCTGGCTGCTGGGCTTGGGCGATGAGTTCGATGAGGGAGTCGGCCTGTGCCTCGAGTTCGGGATTTGGCGTGACGGCGAGGCTGTAGCCGACGGCCTCGAGCCACTTCATGGCGTCGGAGTCCTGGAAGACCGGGCCGCCGTATTCGCCGCTTTCGAGGCCCGCCGCGAGGCGCATGTTGTGTACGGCATGGCTGGGTTCGGCGCCGGGGACAGCATCGTTGAGGGCCGCCCACTGGTAGGGCAGGATGACCTCGTTGACGAGCCTGATATAGCGGTTGAACCAGGGATCATCAATCCGGATGTCGCGAAGCGGCACCGTGGCGAGTGGTTCGCGGGGGACAGGGGTGGATGTGGAATTCATGGCAGTTCTCCCGTTGATGTGGTTTATAAACTTCCTTGCCGATATGGGCATTATAGACCGGATTCGAGAGGGAGGCGGGGTAGCGGGAGGCTTAGAGGCTGTCATTCTGATCGCGGCGTTGTGAGCGTGTGCAAAAATTCAACCTTCCACAGCGAAAACGCGCGGAACCTTGAAAAACTGCACATTCTGGGGCTGAGATGTGCAAAATTTCAACCTTCCACAGCGAAAACGCGCGGAACCTTGAAAAACTGCAC
>JASGUU010000084.1 GCA_030057555.1 Bacillota bacterium
GCACCCGGACAAATGCCCTGATTGCAGAGTTGAATACACTGTATCCTGATATGCAGATGTATTCATATCCTCAGGAACGTGCCGTACAGCAGGGACAGTTGAAGAGCACCGAACGCCTGAGTGTCACCGCAATCACGATCCTGTTTATCTTTGTTGTGATCATCCTGGGGGGCTTCCTTCTGGAACTCTCCAGTGGGCAGACGGCTCTCTATGGAGCCCTTCGAGCAGCCGGACTTCGTCGTGGTCAAGCGATCAGGATGCGCGTACAGGAAGGCCTTTTTCTTGTCATATCCGGATTCTTACTGGGACACGCCCTCTTCGTGTTTTTACTCTATTTTGCAACCCGCTTTACCCTTCGCTACTATGTCGAGCGCTTCGCCGATGTCATCCCCTTTATTCCCTGGGGCATAGATCTCCTGGCATTCGTCCTGATCGCGCTGCTGGTGTGTGGAATCTATGTTGTGATTGTCCTGCGGCAGTTTTCCAAACCGATTGCTGAGCAGCTGCGCTATATCGACTAAATGTGTTTGCTGATATCAGCTGGTCTTGCCAAACAGGCTTATGGGACGGTATTTGTGAGGGATGAATCATCCGGATTGAGGGATATCTCCGGGCGGGCATGGGAAACAGTCGAAATGCATCGGCCTTATGCGTTTTGCCGCAAAGCTTATGGTACATGGCGAAATTGTGATTGATCTGTCCCTTAGGCTTTTACGCGGAACTTCATGTCGTCGCTCCCTGCATATAAATGCATCTGTCCCAGGCGCTGGCCTCACACTCCTGAATGTGTGCGGACAAATATCTCGTCTGCAAGCCAGGTAGTAAGTGGCTCAGGATTACCCGCCTCGGAACGGTTGGCCCCTCTGATCACGGTCCTCTGCGACGGGAAACTCCAGGCTGCAGGCAGCGTGAGGAGTGCCAATGGTTCAAATACTGCAAAGCGTTCGACCTCAAGTCGTCCACTACACGTCCGGCACCCTGTAGTTCACTCAGGCTCCATTTTGGGGACATGTCATATCCAAATCATTTTTTGGAAAACTCTTCGTTTTGACCAGAAACGCCCCCTTTGTGGTCAAGATAGCGAGTAATCCAAATTGTTTTTTTGGATTACTCTTCGTTTTGACCAGAAACGCCTCCTTCGTGGTCAGGATGGCGAGTAATCCAAATCATTTTTTGGAAAACTCTTCGTTTTGACCACCAGAAGTCCACAGGCTGCTTTTCCCCCCCTGCCAGCCGTCCTTCTGGCATGCACCCCCCGCTTCCCGTCCGGGTGTGCCTCCTGCTGTTCTCTGTAGTGGCCGAAAGGAGCAGCGCATGAAGCAAAGCGCCAGGGCTGATATTCCACAGCCTGGAATCCCAGTGAATATGTTGATCCACCAGTCGGGTAAAGGCGATTTCGTCCCAAATCCGGTTCGTAACCGGCATCGGGAGGGGAAGCTTCTTCGGTCGGCGGCGGGCGGCATGACATATTGGGTACACCGCACACCTCGAAATGTGTTCCTTCCATTTCCGGTGTGCGGTCCATGTCGTGGTCTCAGACATGTTGTCTAATTCCTGCAGTCTCATCTCAGGGGTGCCGGATGTGTAGTCCACCTTTATCAGCTTCTGGGAATGTCAGCTGACTAGCCTTACGAGCAGCCGGCTGAAAGCCCTGAATGGGCGAAAATCCTGATGCATCCCTTGACACCGGCCATGTCAGGAGAAAGTCCAGCAAATAAAAGGTGCTCGACTTTCTCAAGCTGTCCCCTGAACAATAGTTGTGCACAAACAGAAGTTTGAGCTCCATATTCGTAAGCGCTCAAAAACCCGCATCTCAAAAGACCCCGTTCGAGCCTGGTCAGGTCCCGTGCGGGGTCTTTGTCATTCGCGTTCTGTGCGGGTGATTTTTTTCCTGCGTTTCGGTCAGCCCTATCGTTAAAAAACAGCATCTTTCCGGCTACTGCTGCAGATGGGAATATAGACTCGCCGGCAGCGTCGTAGGCCAGGGCATCCATACCAGAATCTGTTCTTTGGACGCTTCCGGGTTCTGACTGAGCATCTCAAAGAGAAACACAAGATAGGAAAAGACCTTGAGATGGTTGCGTTTGGCCGATCAGACCAGGCTGTAATATCCCGCACTGGCGGACGGCGAGCCAGCTGAGCTCTTCGCCCGCAGCCACAGAAGTGTCCGCAGCCACCGGGGAAGGGCAACGGCCCAGGATACGATAGGCCGTCACGGCCATACGCCCCTCGGGGCGAAACGCAGCGCTCAATGAGGGACTCGGCCTTGCGCGCGATGGGGAGGCGAATCAGGCCGCGGGCAGAAGGCGGGATATCATGCACCAGTGCCAGATAGCCCTTCCGGAGGATGCCGTCCGTCAGGCGGTGATGGGCATCTTCTCTTCAATGGTAATCAGTGCGTAGTAGCCAGCATATACCACCGGGCCACCCGGCAGACGTTTGTATAATGTACACCGAGGCAAGGTCGTGGCCGCCGGCATCTGTTGCCGGGAGCCAGAAAGGAGGCCGGCATGAAATCAAAACGCCTGATGGTGCCGCTGTTACTCATCTTCTGCCTGTTCCATCTCTCGGCTGCCGTATCCGCCGACATGGGTCCGAAGCCGTCTGTTTCCGTTGAAATTACGGGCCTCGGCGAGCGTGAAGCTGTCATTACCCTGCTCTCCGAGTCGCCGGTTGTCGGACCCTACGACGCCGACGAGTCCGGGTGGAGCTCCGGCGATACGCTGGATAACAAGCGTCTGGCCGACATAGCAGACGAGTATTTCTTCCTGCATGTCTCGCAGCGCGTCAGCTCCGCAGAACCTCTCTTCACCTGGAGCTACTATCCACCTCGAGACTTCAAGGTTCTGCTGCTCTTTGACGACGGCGGCTGCGCACTGAGCGGACCGCTGCGGCGTACGGCCTTCCATGCCTGCTACACAGTTGATGCGAGTCGCCTGCAGCCGGCTGCCGGCGAGCGGCTGACTCTGGAGGTGACAGCCCGCCTCGCGCCCGGCCTGCTGGGCCGCGTCGCCCTGCTCTTTGCCCTTCCCCTCATCCTGACCCTGCTCGCTGAAGTCGTACTCGCCCTGGTGTTTGGCTACCGCCATGCCTCCCAGCTGCGGACGGTCATCGCTGTCAATCTCCTGACCCAGCTGCTGCTTACACTGGGGCTGATGCTGGCCGACTATTATGCGAGCGTCTTTCTCTATTTCCCGCTCCTGGTCTTTGGCGAGATCCTGGTCCTCCTGATCGAAGCTGCCGTCTATCGCCGCCGCCTGACCCGTGAGGAGGGTCCGGGGCCGCGCTCCCGGCGACGGGCGACCATCTATGCCGTTGTTGCCAATCTGGCTTCGCTTGCCCTCGGCTTCCTGCTCGCCCTCAGATACTACCGCCGCTAGCGGCATTCCTGGTGGAGACTCGCAGCAGCCTGACAGTTGTCTGGCGGGCGGTGATGCTATGCCGTCCGGGTATAAAAAACAGGGAATACGGGCGCCGGCAGACAGGTGCCCCCAAAAAGCCTGCCCGCTGGCGGCGTTGTCTGTTGCATACAGGGGGAGTGAGCAAAAATTCAAGTTATACGCACGAAAACGTGGATAACTTGAATTCTTGAGCGAAAAACCACCAATCACAGCGTATTATGTGCAATATTTCAGGTTGATCTGCGCCTAAGTCGAAGAACTGCTCACGGCATAATGTACCCAGAACGGAGAGCACCGCCACCTCAGCCCCAACGAGGCCCCGGGGGCTGGTCAGATTGACCGGCAGGGGGCCGTTTCCAGCAAAAGAACGGGATACACATGCATGACCCCGTCTCGGGGCATAGGAGCACTCCCGAAAAGGCCATGACATTACTGCCAAGAATGTTTTGCGTTTCTTGTGTAGATTGACAGCCGCCGACCAGCTGATATACTAACTGGGACTTGTAAAGACGCGGTGCCGGGCTTGTTTCCGCCACACCAGAAGCGTGAACAGACAGCTCGAACGGAGGACGAAGGGGATGAAGACCAGTACTGTTACCTTTCAATGTGAAGATGCCCTTCACATGAAAGCCATCGCTGTCCTGATCCAGAGAGCATCGGTGTACAAGTCCAGCATCTGGCTCATCCGCGGCGATCGCCGCGCGAATGCCAAGAGCCTGCTCGGCGTCATGTCTCTCGGAATTGAAAATGGCACGGTGGTCGAAATCGTTACGGAAGGACCCGACGAGGAAGCCGCGCTCGAGGATGTCTATAACTACCTCAGTAAGCCGAACTTCTGAACCGCCCGCTGCCGCCGTAGAGGCCGCATAGAATGATGACATGAGCGAGGGGAGCCGCGGGCAGCGGCTCCTTTTGCGTAGGGACACCCCCCACAGCCGGCCCAAGCCGCGAGGAGCCTGATGCCTGAAGCAAAGCCACAGCCTGATACGGAGACCACTTGGACGAGCGATCGCGCCCGTCTCGACCTCGTGCCGCGCGAACCCGGTGTCTACCTGATGCGCGATGCGACGGGCCAGGTCATTTATGTCGGGAAGGCCGTCTCCCTGCGTCAGCGTCTTGGCTCCTACTTCACCCCCAATCCGCGTGGCACGGCCCGCACCCTCGCCATGATCCGCCAGATCGCCGACTTCTCCTACCTCGTCTGCCAGAACGAGGTGGAGGCCTTTATTCTCGAATCCAACCTCATCAAGCGCTACCAGCCCTTCTACAACATCCTGCTGAAGGATGATCACGACTATCCCTATATCAAGCTGACCATGCAGGAGACCTATCCCCGCGTACAGAAGGCCTGGCGCATCGAGGCCGATCAGGAGGAGGGGGCGCGCTACTACGGCCCCTACCTTAACGGCGATGTCAACCGGGCGATCCAGACCCTGCACGACATCTTCCCGATGAAGACCTGCAACCGCGTCTTCCCGCGCGATATTGGCAAAGAACGCCCCTGTCTCAACTACCATATCAACCGCTGCATCGGCCCCTGCCTCGGCGAGGTCAGCGCCGCCCAGTACCGCGCCGTCCTCGAACAGGTGCAGGACTTCCTCGAGGGACGCGGCGACAGCGTCCGCAGGCGCCTGCGCGCCGACATGGAAGAAGCCGCCGAAGCCCTGCGCTACGAACAGGCCGCCGCCCTCCGCGATCGCCTCGCCGCCCTCGACCGCCTGCTGGTCCGCCAGACCGCCGTCAGCGGCAGCCGCTTCGATGCCGATGCCCTGGGCCTCGCCCGCAATCCGGTCGAAACCTGCATTCTCCGGCTCGAGGTTCGCGGCGGGAAAATCACCGGCACAACGACACACTTCCTCAGCGATGCCGGCGAAGAGGACACGGAGCTGCTGACCGCCTTCATCCGTCAGTACTATGCCCAGGCCCGCCGCGTGCCGCCCTTGGTCATCAGCCCCTTCGCGCTGCCCGACGAGGAGCGCGAGGAGCTCGGCCGCCTCCTGAGCGGGCTCGCCGGCCGCCGGGTACGTGTTCACCATCCCGCCCGCGGCAGCCGCCGCCAGATCGCTGAAATGGCCGCCCGCAACGCCGCCGAAACCCTGCGCCGCCGCAGTCTGATGACCGGCTCCACACAGGAGGCGCTCGACACCGCCCTGCAGCTCCTCGCCGCCTTCGTCGGCCTCGCCGCCCCGCCCGCCCGCATTGAGGCCTTCGATGTCACCAACCTCGGCGGCGCCGACCGCAGCTGCTCCATGGTCGTCTTTGTCCACGGCCGTGCCCGCCGCCAGGCCTACCGCCAGTTTCATATCCGCGGATTCGAGGGCATCGACGACTACCGCGCCATGGCCGAGGCCGTCGAACGGCGCCTCGCCCGCCTGGACGACCCCTCCTTCGGACAGCGTCCCGATCTCATTCTGGTCGACGGCGGCACGGGCCATGTCCGCGTGATCGCCGACCTCGTCCGGGAGCACGGCGAAACGATTCCCGTTGCCGGCATTGTCAAGGACAGCCGCCACCGTACCCGCGGCCTCGCCCTCGTCGACGGCCGGGTCATCGAACTGGCCCGGGCTCTCGGCATCAGCGGGGAGGACGGGGAGAATGAGGCAAAGCCCCGGCCCCTCTCCCGTGATCCCGACGGTGATCCTGACAGCGGCGGAGCGGACAGCCTGAGCCTCGACGACCTCGGGCGCGAGGAACAGTTCCGCCTTTTGCGCCTGCTGACGGCGATCCAGGACGAGGCGCACCGTCGTGCCCGGCGCGGCGGCAAAACGCTGACCCGCCGCCGCCAGCTGCACTACAAACTCGAGAGTATCCCCGGCATCGGTCCCGCCCGCCGCCGCGCCCTGCTGAAACACTTTGGCTCGCTGAAGGCCATCGCCGCCGCCGACCTCGCGGCGCTCGAGGCCTGCCCCGGCCTCGGCGCGAAGCCGGCGGCCGCCGTCTATCGGCACTTTCATCCCGAAACGGACGCCATTCCGGCGGCGGAGGAGAACTGATGGCACTCTGGGCACTCTCCGACCTCCACCTCGGCCACGACCTGGACAAGCCGATGGATGTCTTCGGCCCCGCCTGGGCCGGTCACGTCGAGCGTATGGCTGCGAACTGGGATGAGGCGGTCGCCGCGGAGGATACCGTCATCATCGGCGGCGACATCTCCTGGGCCATGAAGCCCGAGGAGGCCATCGCCGACCTCGCCTGGATCCATGCCCGTCCGGGGCGCAAGGTCCTGCTCAAGGGCAACCACGACTACTGGTGGCCGTCGACGGCCCGCCTCCGCCGCCTGCTCGCCACACAGGGCTTCGACTCGATCGACTTCCTGTTCAACTCGGCCCTCGCCTGTCCCGAGGCCATCCTCTGCGGCAGCCGCGGCTGGCTGCAGCCCGGTGACGACGGAGAAACGGCTGCCGACGCCGCCATCCGCAGCAAAGAATGTGGCCGCCTCCGCCTGAGCCTCGAGCAGGCGGCAAAGCTGCGCGCCGCCCACCCCGGCCTGCCCCTGGTCGCCGTCATGCACTTCCCGCCCTTCCGCGCAAATGCCGAGTCGTCCTGCTTCACCGAGATCCTGGCTGCCGCGGGCATCCGTCTCTGCCTCTACGGCCACCTCCACGGTCTGGCCGGCCGTCGCGCGCCCCACGCCGACGTTGACGGCATCCGCTGTCTGCTGACGGCGTCCGACTACCTCGGCTTCAGGCCCCTCCGCATCGATCCGGGCTGTGCTACACTGACCGGTACGATTCCCGCTTCTCTTTCAGGAGGTTCCGATGCCCCTTAGCATGACCGGATATGGCCGCGGCCAGGCGATTTCACGGGAGCTTTCCGTGACAGTTGAGCTGCGCGCCGTCAACAGCCGCTATTGCGAGGTCAGTCTGCGCATGCCCCCGCGCTTCCAGTCCCTGGATGCCGAACTGCGCCGCCGGATTGGCGCCGCCGTCCTGCGGGGGAAGGTCGACCTGACCCTGACCTGCCGCGACGACCGCCCCGACCGCCCCTTCTTCCAGGCGGACCTGCCCCGCGCCGCGGCCTATGCCACAGCCGCCCGCGCCATAGCGGAAACGGTCGGCGCCACCCCCAACTGGCGTCCCGATCCCATGGCCATTCTGCGCCTGCCTGATGTCATCGTCGCCGCTGCCGAGACGGATGAGCCGGACGCCGAAGTCACGGCCCTTCTGGAGAGCGCCCTGACGGCGGCTCTGGAAGAGCTCGAGGCCATGCGCCGGGCCGAAGGACAGCGCCTCGCCGCCGACCTCGAGACTAAACTCGCCGACATCCGCAGCCAGCTCGCGCTGATCGAGGCGGCCCTGCCCGAAATCGAGATGCGCTACCGTGAGCGCCTGGAGCAGCGTCTGGAGCGGCTGCTGACTCCGGAGGCCTGGGCGCGCTTCGGCCCCGAGCGTATCGCCACGGAGGTCGCCGTGCTCGCCGAACGCGCCGCGGTCGACGAGGAGCTGGTCCGTCTCGCGAGTCATCTGGAGCAGTTTGCCGCGATACTTGCCGGTCCGGAGGAGCAGCCGGGGAAGCGGCTTGACTTCCTGATTCAGGAGATGAACCGCGAGATCAACACCATCGGCTCGAAGGTGCAGGATGTCGATGTCAGCGCGGCGGTCATCGAGGTGAAGGCTTTGCTGGAAAAAATCCGGGAACAGGTGCAGAACCTTGTCTAGAGAAAATTTCATCCGTATCGGCCACGGCAATCTGGCCAATCTCAGCCGCTGCGTGGCCATCGTGCATGCCGACTCGGCGCCGGCCAGGCGCATGATTCAGGATGCCCGCGACCGCCTGCTGGTGGTCGATGCCTCTTCGGGACGCAAAACCCGCACGGTGCTCGTCATGGACTCCGAGCACCTGCTGCTCTCCTCGCTCAGCGCCGAGGAGATCGCCCGGCAGCTGCCGGATGTGCCGCCGGCCAGTGCAGCGGCGGAAGGAGGGGACTGATGGAAATCGGGATCCGGCGCAAAGGACTCGTGCTGTGTCTCTCAGGACCGTCGGGCGTTGGCAAGGGAACTGTCATCGCAGCCCTCCGCCGCCTCGACGGCAACCTGGACCATTCTGTTTCGGTGACGACCAGATCGCCGCGCCCCAATGAGCGGGACGGGGTGGAGTATTACTTCCGCAGTCGCGAGGAGTTCGAGGCCATGCTCGCGGCCGGCGAGATTCTCGAGCACGATGAGTACTGCGGCTGCTACTACGGGACGCCGCTGAGACCTTTGCAGGAGAAAACCGCCCTGGGCCGCGATGTCATCATGGACATTACGGTTCCCGGCTCGCTGGTCACCCTCGAGCGCTTCCCGGAAGCCGTCAGCATCTTCCTGCTGCCGCCCTCGCTGACCGAACTGCGCCGCCGCCTCGAGGGGCGTGGCACCGAGACGGCAGAGGCGATTGATGCCCGCCTCGCTGTCGCCCGCGAGGAGATCCTCGAGGCGCCACGCTTCACCTATAACGTCGTCAACCACGACGTCGGACGTGCCGTCGAATGCATCCGGGCGATCATGGCGGCGGAGCGTGCGCGCTCGGAACGTCTCGCGGGGATTGCTGAAGCGATCCTGAATCGCTAAAATAGACCAGATACGCCAATTTGTGAGTGAAGTATGAAGCGGGCAGGGTTCGGAGCCTGACCGGCCGCCGCAGTCGCCCTGTCCAGCAGAAATGCGGGAGGAAATATGCTCGTCAAGCCCTCGATCGATGAACTCTTACCGAAGACCCACAACCGCTACACCCTGGCCGTGCTGGTTGCCAAGCGCGCACGCCAGCTCCTCAGTGGAGCACAGCCCCTGATCGTCGCGAACCAGGACAACTATGTCAGCCTCGCGAGCGAGGAAGTACTCGCAGGCGCCGTGGTGGGTGTCGACGGTGAACTGAAACCGGAAGTGCCGCTGCGTCCCGAGGTGCTCGAAGCCCGCGAACAGCAGCGCCTCCAGGATGAGAATCAGCAGGCCCTCGATGCTATTCGCAGCAACTTCGGCTTTGACGAGGAGGAGCTGCGCAACCGTCCGCAGCCGACCTTCCTGACACTGCTTACCGACCAGCTGACCCGTGAAGCCGAGGAGGCGGCACAGGCGGAGGCGAGGCTGCGTGAGCTGGATGGGCTCGGGGAGGACGGCGAATGAATGCCCCGCTGACCATGGACCGCCTGGTTGCCCTGGCGCGCAACCGCGGTTTTGTCTATCCCGGTTCGGATATCTACGGTGGACTCGCCAATGCCTGGGACTACGGTCCGCTCGGCGTTGAACTGAAGAACCGTATCAAGCAGCTCTGGTGGCAGGCCTTTGTGCAGCGCTCGCGCCTCAATGTCGGCGTTGACTGCGCCATCCTGATGAATCCCCGTGTCTGGGAGGCCTCAGGCCATGTTTCCTCCTTCAGCGATCCCCTGATCGACTGCCGCGAGTGCCGCAGCCGCTACCGCGCCGACCAGCTGATCGGTGACTGGAATGCCGAACATGACGTGGTGCAGGCGGTGGACGGCTGGCCGAACGAGGCTCTGGAGGCCTATATCGCCGGGCATGAGATCGCCTGTCCGAAGTGCGGTGCGCGGGACTACACCCCGATCCGCCACTTCAACATGATGTTTCGCACCTATCAGGGTGTGACGGAAGACTCGGCCGCGGAGATCTATCTGCGCCCGGAGACGGCCCAGGGTATTTTCGTGAACTTCCGGAATGTCCAGCGCAGTACCAGACGGAAGCTCCCCTTCGGCATCGCCCAGATAGGAAAGAGCTTCCGCAACGAGATCACGCCAGGCAACTTCATCTTCCGCACCCGCGAATTTGAACAGATGGAGCTCGAATTCTTCTGCCAGCCGGGCACGAATCCGGCCTGGTTCGACTACTGGCGCGAGTTCTGCTACAACTTCCTGCTGGCCCTCGGGCTGCCGGCCCGGGACGTGCGCTTCCGTGACCATACGCCTGAGGAGCTGTCCTTCTATTCCCGGGCGACGACCGACCTCGAGTATCTCTTCCCCTTCGGCTGGGGCGAGGTCTGGGGTATCGCCGACCGCACCGACTACGACCTCGGCCGCCACATCGAGCACAGCCGTCAGGATCTGAGCTATTTCGATCCGGCGACGAACGAGAAGTACATCCCCTATGTCGTCGAGCCTTCGCTTGGCGCCGACCGTGCCTTCCTGGCCGTGCTCGCGGCCGCCTATGACGAGGAGACGCTGGCCGACGGTGAGACGCGCACCGTGCTGCGCTTCCGGCCCGCCCTGGCGCCGGTGCAGATCGCCGTGCTGCCGCTCTCGGCCAAGCTTTCGGACGAAGCCGCCGCCGTCGCCGACCTGCTCTCCCACGACTACAGCGTCGAGTTCGACGACCGTCAGGCCATCGGCCGCCGCTACCGCCGTCAGGACGAGATTGGCACCCCCTGGTGCGTCACCTACGACTTTGATTCGCGCGAGGATCACTGTGTGACCGTGCGTGACCGCGACACGATGCAGCAGGAGCGCATCCCCATCGCGGACCTCGTCGCCTGGTTTACCGGTCGCTTTGATTTTGACATGCCGGTACCCGCGCTGCCGACCGCAGCCGGAGCCGTAGAAGATGGAGAGTGAGTTATGAGTAAGTATGTCTATGCCTTCAGAGAAGGCGACGCCAGCATGCGCAACCTTCTTGGCGGAAAGGGTGCCAACCTCGCCGAGATGATGCGCCTCGGACTGCCGGTTCCGCGTGGTTTCACGATTACCACGGAAGCCTGCACACGCTACTACGAAGACGGTGAGGAACTGGCCCCCGACATCCGCGCCCAGATCGATGAGACTCTCGCCGCTGTCGAGGAAGCCGTAGGGAAGAAGCTCGGCGATCCCGAGAAGCCCTTCCTCGTCTCGGTGCGCTCGGGCGCCCGCGCCTCCATGCCGGGCATGATGGACACCATCCTGAACCTCGGCCTCAATGACGAGGTTGTCGTTGGCCTGGCCAAACTGACCGACAATCCGCGCTTTGCACGCGACAGCTACCGCCGCTTCATCATGATGTTCTCCGACGTCGTGATGGATATCCCGCGCCGCCTCTTCGAGGAAGCTCTCGAGGAGATGAAGCAGGCAAAGGGTGTCGAGCTCGACAACGAACTCGATGCCGACGCCATGGGCGAGCTCGTCGACCGCTACCTCGCGATCTATGAAGAGAATAAGGGCGAAGCCTTCCCGCAGGATCCCCATGAACAGCTGCTGCTGGCCATCTCCGCTGTCTTCCGCTCCTGGAACAACGAGCGTGCCATCTTCTACCGCCGCCAGCACGGCATCCCTTCCAGCTGGGGCACCGCCGTCAACGTCCAGGAGATGGTCTATGGCAACATGGGCGACACCTCCGGCACGGGCGTTGCCTTCTCACGCAACCCTGCCACCGGCGAGAATGTCCTCTTTGGCGAATTCCTGATCAACGCCCAGGGCGAGGACGTCGTCGCCGGCACCCGCACCCCGAACCCCATCGCCGAGCTCGCCGATATCCTGCCCGAGGCCTATGAGCAGTTTGTCGCCACCGCCCACCTGCTCGAGAACCACTATCACGACATGCAGGACATGGAGTTCACCATCGAGCGCGGCAAACTCTACCTGCTGCAGACGCGCAACGGCAAGCGCACCGCCGCCGCCGCCCTGAAAATTGCGGTCGACATGGTCGCAGAGGGCCTGCTCACCCGCGAAGAAGCGCTGCAGAAGATCGACGCCTCGGCCCTTGACGCCCTCCTCCATCCCACCTTCGAGCCGGAAGCGCTGGCGAAGGCGACGGTTGTCGCCCGCGGCCTGCCGGCCTCTCCCGGTGCCGCCAGCGGCCAGATCTACTTCCACGCCGCCGACGCCGAAGCGGCCGTCATGGAACGCGGCGAGCGCGCCATCCTGGTGCGCCTGGAGACCAATCCCGACGACATCGTGGGCATGAGCGTCGCCGACGGCATCCTGACCGGCCGCGGCGGCATGACCTCGCACGCCGCTGTTGTTGCCCGCGGCATGGGCCGCTGCTGCATCTCCGGCTGCTCGGAGCTCACGATTGATGTGGACGGGCGCTTCATGGTCGACGCCCTCGGCCGCCGCTACGAAGAAGGCGAATGGATCTCCCTTAACGGCTCGACCGGCAATATCTACGGTGAGAAGCTGCCCACCGTGGACGCCGAACTCACCGGCGACTTCGCCACCATCATGGACTGGGCGGACGAGGTGCGCACGCTGAAGATCCGGACCAACGCCGACACGCCCCATGACGCCACCACCGCCCGCCGCCTCGGTGCCGAGGGCATCGGCCTGACCCGCACCGAGCACATGTTCTTTGAGAAGGAGCGCATCTTCGCCTTCCGCCGCATGATCGTGGCGGAGAACGAGGAGGTCCGCCGCCGTGCCCTGGCCGAGATCCTGCCGATGCAGCAGGCCGACTTCGAGGGCATCTTCGAGGCCATGGCCGGCCTGCCGGTGACGATTCGCCTGCTTGACCCGCCCCTGCATGAATTCCTGCCGACGCGCGACGACGAGATCGCCGAGCTCGCCGCCGCACTCGATGTCCCCGTCGCCCAGCTGGAGGAGAAGATCAAGTCCCTGCACGAGCTCAACCCCATGATGGGCCACCGCGGCTGCCGTCTCGCCGTCTCCTATCCGGAGATCGCCGAAATGCAGACGACCGCCATCATCCGGGCGGCTCTGGCGCAGAGTGCGAAGGGCTACACCGTCGTTCCAGAAATCATGATCCCGCTGGTCTCCGATGCGAAGGAAACCGCCTTTGTCAAAAACATTATCGTTACGACCGCCGACCGCCTGATCGCCGAGAGCGGCACTGATCTGGACTACCTCGTCGGCACCATGATCGAGATCCCGCGTGCCTGCATCATCGCCGACAAGATCGCCCAGGAAGCCTCGTTCTTCAGCTTCGGCACCAACGACCTCACCCAGATGGGCTACGGCCTCTCGCGCGACGACGCCGGCCGTATCCTCGACGACTATTACGCTGCCGGTATTTTTGATACCGACCCGACCGCCCGTCTGGACGAAGAGGGAGTTGGCGAACTGATGCAGATCGCCGTCGAGCGCGGCCGCCGGGCCCGTCCCGACATCAAGCTCGGCATCTGCGGTGAGCACGGTGGCGATCCCTCCTCCATCCGCTTCTGCCACAGGCTGGGCCTCAACTACGTCTCCTGCTCGCCCTACCGTGTCCCGATCGCCCGCCTCGCAGCGGCGCAGGCCGTCATCGAGCAGGCCGGCAACTAGATATCGTTCTGCCAAACTACAACGTGCGCCCGCAACTCCGCGCCGGAGCTGCGGGCGTTCTTCGTGGTGAGCGATCCTTGAAGGGGCCCTGACCTCATGCTCGAGACCGGGAAATATGAAACGCCCGGATCAGGAGTGAGGGAAGATAGAAAGAAGCGGAAGAAAGGATTTGACAGCGCGTGGTGGGGGTGATAAGGTAGTCGAGCGCCTCGCGATCGGGGCCCTCTGGACCTTGACAATTGAA
>JASGUU010000085.1 GCA_030057555.1 Bacillota bacterium
CGTGATGAGCTCGCGCCACTCGGCGCGCGTGCGTTCTTGTTTCATGGGTAACCTCCTGACGCTGTTTGCGTCAGACTACGGTTACCGGAAACCTATTTCGAGATGCCGTTTTTTGAGCGCTTACAAAGAAACGTCTGGCGGTTCCGCAAAAGTAACCATTTTGCTGATTGCATTGTGCATTTTTGCTGTGATAGGAACCGTCAAACCCCTGATGGGTTACCGGCCTGAGCTAACTACTGCTTACCTTATCGTCTTCTTCGCCGCTTTGCTGTTGTTGTTGGCAATCTCCATCGCTGGAACATATTCGAACAAGGCTATCTCCCCGCAGGAAAAAAGAACAAGGCTGTTGATCGTGTTGCCCTTTGCATTTCTTGCCAGTTATTACATTGTCTCCTTGATCTTTGCCATGATTCATCACATAAAGCATGGTGTAGTGGAGGACGAAATAGAGAAAGTCTTCACCGGGATTTTCATGCCCATTTTTACGATTGCGTGTCTGTTCATACCAATTGTTGTCCAGATTATGCTGGCCGAGGCTGATCCAAAAGATGCAAAACCAGAAGCGGTTGCCAGACAGACACAACAGTATGAGGGCTCGCAGCATGAAACTCCGCCTTCGGCATAGCAGCTGCGGCCTTGCTTTCCGCACATGGGTCCGGCGCTGTTTCCCCGCGCATCATCTCCACTTGATGGCAGGGGAATACTGTGAAAACCCAGAGTTCCCTGCAAGGGTTCTCTGGGTTTTTGCGGAGCGGACTTCGCTGTGAATGGTGCCGGCGACCGGACTTGAACCGGTATGGGGTCGCCCCCGGCGGATTTTGAGTCCGCTATGTCTGCCATTCCATCACGCCGGCATGGCGGATGCCTGAGATGGTATCACGAGAAAAAGCTCTGCGACAAGCGGCGGGAGAGATCAGCGGTCGGGCAGTGTCAGTTCGATGGAGCGGCCGGGCTCGAGCGAAGCGCGGCTGTCGGGAGCAATCGTGAGTTCAGCGGCTTCGAAGCCGGCTGCCGCGTCGGAGTCCGGGGTTTCCTCTGTTTCAGTGGCACGGGTCTTCGTTCCTTTAGGTTCAGGTTCGAGCTGCACCGGAGTGGGGCGTATGTCGAGGGCGAGGACATCGCTGTCGAAAAGCAGAACCAGATGATTGCCGGCTTCGAAGCGATCCGTCACCCGACGCTCGTACTGCGGCCAGACGGAGCTGGAACAGAATGCGTCGATCTCATTTTTACGCAGAGCCAGATAGGTCGGCTTCTCGGGGTCGGGATTATCGAACCAGTTGGCGTTGGTCTGATACGTGCGCTCACGAACAATGCCACTGTCAACGTCAACAGTCAGAATATTGAGACTGTCGCCGCTCAGCAGCCGTGCCGCGCCGGCTGTCCAGAAGGAGGCGTAGCCCCGGTCGAGACCACGCTCTTCGAGCTGCTCGACCAGTTTGACGAGGTAGGCATTCGGAGCAGGCTGACGGGTCGCGAGCACGGTGCCGGCGACGTTGACGGCGGCGAGGCCCAGCAGGACAGCGAGGCTGATGGCGGCCAGCCGTGATCTGGGGCCGGACTCAGACCAGGAGCCGTCGCCGCCGCTCCGGGCGACAGGGATGCGATAGCCGCGGACGAGCGGGGCCGGGGCGGCGAGGCGGTCCTCCGCGTAGGCGAGGAGGCATAACAGGCTGCTGCCGAAGAGCGGGAGCAGGCGCCAGCAGGCGCTTGAGAGACGGCCAAAGACGAAGAAGAAAAGAAGAATCAGGAAGAGGACGTGGTGACCCAGGAGCAGCAGGCGCGTCGAGCGGCGGCGCAGACGGGGCCAGCGCAGCGTGGCGGCCAGTGGACCCAGCAGCAGGAAGAGAGCGAGCAGGGAGCGCACAATGAAGCGCAGTCCGGCGTAGGAAACGATATGGCGCGCCGTTCCGGCCTGAACGCCCATGAGGCTGAACCACTGCGGCAGAAATCTCGCGAGGTTTGGCCCCCATTTCTCCGGGGGGTTGAGTCCGCTGTAGGCGTTTGCGTAGCCGGCCGTGATGCCGCCGCGGCGCAGCACCTGGAGCACGATGAGTCCGAGGACGGAGCCGGTGATCAGAAGCAGCACCAGCATCAGGGTATCGCTGAAGCTGCGGGGATCGCGCCGCCAGGCCCGGGCCAGGGCCCGCTCGGCCAGGAGAGCGAGGGCGACCGGTACGGTGACAATGCCGATGAGCTGGTAGCCATCGCAGCCGATGCCCGCGGTCAGGGCGGTAACCAGGGCGAGGCCGATGATAAGTCCGCTCTGGGGGTGGCGGTCGGAGACGGCGACGAAACGGCCCCTTTCATCCTGAAGCCGCAGGATGAGGGCCAGCAGGAGGAAATAGAACCAGATGGCCAGACTGTAGTAGATCACATGCTGCCACATGATTTCGCGGGCCTTCGCACTCGCCGAGAGCCCCAGCAGGACGAGGGCGATGCCGCCTGTCTGCCAGGCGGCGTTCCAGCCAAGGCAGTAGAAGAGAAAGGCGAGCGAGACGGTAAACAGCAGCAGGAAGACAGCCATGCCCCAGATCTGTGTCTGGACGGTGAAACCGGTAAGACGGTAGAGAGGCACAAACCAGAGATTGGCGCCGAAGGGGAGCAGGGCGGCATAGCGGAAATCGGGATTCAGCGTGCGGCCGGCATCGACACTGGCCTCGGCCCAGAGCAGGGTGTCGACACAGTCGGAGTGCAGCTCTCCCCGGGAGGGGACGAGGATGTACCAGAGGAGAAAGACGAAGGCGAAGACGGCGGCGCCGACGGCGAGCGCAGTGCGCCAGATGGCGGTACGGTGTTCAGGCATGGGCTTTGCCTGTGTTGTCGTCCGCTTCGTGATAGGACGATTCCGTGTTGACGGCCCAGATGTCATCCATGCCTGCCCGCCCGTTGAGATAGTCGACGGCGGTCAGCGCGGTGAGCATGGAGTGGTCCATGTTGTTGTAGCGGTGCTGGCCGTTGCGGCCGATGCAGATGAGATTGGGCAGACGCCTGAGCCAGGCACTGACGGCGTCGAAGTTCTCGTAGGCGCCAAAGTAGGCGGGGTAGGCCTTTTTAACCCGGATGCGGACGGAGTCGAGAACATCGGCCGGGTCAATGATGCCGATCCGGGCGAGCTCGTCGACGGCCTGTCGGATGAAGTCGGGGTCGGAGGCTTCCCAGTCGGGATCGCCTTCGCTGCAGAAGTATTCGAGCCCGATCCAGAGAGTGTTTTCGGGGTCCTTGACGAGGTAGGGCGACCAGTTGTTGAAGATCTGCAGGCGACCGAGGCGGACGTCACGGTCCTGGACATAGATCCAGTTGTCGGGGACGGAGCCGGAGAGGGTGGGGCGCTGCGTTTCGTTTGTGATGAGCAGGCGGCGCATGAGCAGGCCGACGGTCATGAAGTCACGGTAGGGGAGGGCGGCCGCGGTGGCGGCGATGTCCGGCGGGACGAGGTCGGCGGGGCGGAAAGCGGCGCAGAGGTCCTTGATGGGCATCGTGGAGAAGATGACATCTCCTGTCCAGCTGTGGATTTTACCGTCCGGACCGCGGGTTTCGAGGCTGGTGACAGCGTGGCTTTCGGGATCGAGATGCAGGGTGGTGACCTCGTGGCCGAAGTGGAGTTCACCGCCCCGGGCCTCTATGTCGGCGGCCATGCATTCGTAGAGCTGGCCGGGACCGTACTTCGGGTAGTGGAAGGACTCGATGAGGGAGGTCTCGACTTCGGCGTCGGCGGAGCGGAAGGGACGGGTGAGGGCCTGGGCGATGGTGCGCCAGAGAGAGAGTCCCTTGACGCGCTGGGCGCCCCAGTCGGCGGAAATTTCGCGCGGGTGGACGCCCCAGACCTTCTGTGTATAGCCCTCGAAGAACATCTCGTAAAGGGGTCTGCCGAAGCGGTTGATATAGAAGTTTTCGAGGTTCGTCTCCGGAAGCCTGCGCAGGCGGGCGGCGAGGTAGCCCAGTCCCGAGCGCAGCGTGCGGCCCAGGCCAAGGCTGCGCAGGGTGGCGAAGGAGAGGGAGATGGGGTAGTCGAAGAAGCGGCGCAGGAAGTAGATGCGCGAGACGCGGTCGCGGATGAGCATGACGCGGTCTTCGCGTTCGGGATCGGGGCCGCCGGGAGCGAGGGCGCGCTCGATGCCGAGTGCGATGTCGTCGAGGGAAGGGGCGCCCTGGATTGGCATCACGCGCTCCCAGACTTCGTTGACGCGCTCTGATTTGCTGAAGAAGCGGTGGCCGCCGATGTCCATGCGGTTGCCGTGGTGGACGACAGTACGTGAAATGCCGCCGATTTCGTTCGTGGCTTCGAGGATGACAGGACGGTAGTTTGTCTCTTCAAGCAGAGACCAGGCGGCCGTGAGGCCGGCCGGGCCGGCGCCAATGATGAGGGCTGCGGGCTTCTGTCCGTTGTCATGGCATGACTGGCTGCCTGGGTTCATGACTGGCTCTTTTCCTGATAAATCCAGAGTCGGCGGCCGAGGTAGTTCCAGATGAGGACGATGCCGGCGACGAAGACTTTGACTATAAGGTAGCGCAGGCCGTGGTCGCCTGCGAGGCGGACACCGATGAGCATCAGCAGCTCGGTGAGACCGAGGCCGATCAGGCCGATGATGGCGTAGCGGGCAAAGGCGGAAAAGGAGCGGCCGCGCTCCTGCTGGCCGGGTGCGGTAAAGACAAAGAGCTGCGAGAGCACATAGTTGACGAGGAGGCCGGCGAAGAAGCCAAGGGCGACGGAGACGGCGAGGCCGGGGGAATCGTCGCGGGCGCCGCCGAAAACCTGCTCGCGGATAAGATAGATGACGCCGAGATCAACGAGGAAAGAAATGCCGCCAACGACTGCGTAGCGAAGAAACTCACGGATCAGGAGAACGGGGCCGTGCGTCTTTGCGGATGCAGAAGGAGATGGACGTGCCGCTGGCATTTTACTATCAGGCATACAGCTCTCGGATTTCCTCCTTTTTACTTGCGGGCCGCATCTATTTTGCCACAGTCACCTCGATCGAGGTACTAAGGAATTTTTAAGAAGCTGCAGATGTCTGGTGAACGCCGGCTCTTCGAGACTGCCGGCAGGGAGGGTTTTCGTTTTCGGATGCTCTTCCGCCCTTTTGCAGCCCTGCGCCCCGGGTGTTACCGCGCGGACCGATATGCTGAAGCGGAGGGCCCGGGTCTCCGGCTCAGGACTGCCTCCGGGACCTCGCTGGAGCAGGAGAAGCGGCGCACTTCTGCGCCCTGGGTGCAGTATGCCATGCGCAGTAGGGAGGATTTCGACTTGGACGCAGTTTCTCTGCGTATAAGTCGAGTTTTCGAACAGAATCAACTGCGAGTGGCAACTTTTAGAGTTGTGTCAGATATTTCGGACAAAACTCGGAATTTTGTCATTTCCGGAGCCGCGATGGTCAACTTTCCGAGTTGTGTCGCTTTATTCTGACAAAACTCGGAATTTTGCCAATTCCGGAGCCGCGAGTGTCAACTTTCCGAGTTGTGTCACTTGCTGCTGGTGCCCCGTTTTCGGGGCAGGAACGGAAAATTTCCAGGCGTGGACAAAAAAGCCACTGGTGCCCCCGAATGCGGGCAGGAACGGAAAACTTCCAGGGATGGACAGCATCCTGGTTCTGGATTGCTGTTGGCAGCGCAGTTCAGACGTGGGCGAAGATGTCAAAAATCAACCCGTGACCGCTTGCTCTCGGCCGGCGAATCCCGTACACTCAGCTGCAATTGAGATCCTTTAAGGCCGTCCCGTGAGACGCCAAGGAGCCATAGCCCGGCAGTCGGCTGCCCGGAAAGGCGCAGAATGCGCCCAAGCCTGTTTGCCGCCGCCCCGGACACACCTCCTGCGGTCGATCACGGCGATATTGTGGGAGGTTTTTCCATGCAGCAACCCGCCAAAGCCCATCTGATGGACGCCACCGCCATGGACCGCGCCCTGACCCGCATTGCCCACGAGATCGTTGAGCGCAATCGCGGCATCGAAAAGCTCTATCTCGTCGGCATCCAGCGCCGCGGCGTTCCGCTCGCCGAGCGCATTGCCGACCGCATCGCCCGGATCGAGGGCGAGCGCCCCGGTGTCGGCATCCTCGACATCACCTTCTACCGCGACGACCTGTCGCTGCTGAATCAGAATCCGGTCGTCAATGCCACAGAAATCTCCTGCGCCATCTACGATTACATCATCGTCCTGGTCGACGACGTCATCTACACCGGCCGCACAGTGCGCGCGGCGATCGAGGCCATCTTCGACATGGGCCGCCCGGCCCGCATTCAGCTCGCCGTCATGATTGACCGCGGCCATCGCGAGCTGCCTCTGCGCCCCGACTTTGTCGGGAAAAACGTCCCGACCAGCCGTTCCGAGCAGATCGAGGTTTCCGTTGTTGAAATCGACGGCTTCGATTCCGTCGATCTCTACGATCGCGAGGAGTACGTTACCGTTCACGGTGGCGTGGAAGGCGGTGTCCGATGAGCTACGAAGAGGGGCTGCGGAGGAAGGATCTCCTCGGCATTCAGCAGCTCGGGGTTGATGAAATCTACGCGATCCTCGACACCGCGCGCAACATGAAGCAGGTGATGGAGTCCGGCAACAAGCGCACCGCCTATCTCGCGGGAAAGAGCGTCGTCACCCTCTTCTACGAGAATTCGACCCGGACACGGGCGAGCTTCGATTTCGCGGCGAAGTATCTCGGCGCGAGCGCCGGCGCTCTCTCGAGCTCGGGCTCGTCGACGGCAAAGGGCGAGTCCCTGCTCGATACCGCCATCACCATCGACCGCATGGCGACGGATTTCCTCATCCTGCGCCATCAGGTTTCGGGGTCACCGCACTATCTCGCGCCACGCGTCCGCGCCTCGGTCATCAACGCCGGTGACGGCTGCAACGAGCACCCCACCCAGGCCCTGCTCGACCTCTACACCATGCGCGACAGGCTCGGCCGCCTCCATGGCCTGCGCGTCGCGATCATCGGCGACATTTCGCATTCGCGGGTGGCGCGGTCAAATCTCTGGGCTCTGCAGAAGCTGGGCTGTGATGTGCGCTTCGCCGGCCCCGGCACCATGATGCCGCGCTTTATCGAGCAGACCGGCGTCACGCGCTGCCGCAGCGTCGAGGAGGCCGCCGACGGAGCCGACGTGGTCATGGGCCTGCGCATCCAGCTCGAGCGCCAGGCGGCCGGGCTCTTCCCCTCGGTACCGGAATATGTCCGCTACTATTCGATCACCGATGAGGTGCTCGCCCACGCCGCCCCGCATGCCCTGATCATGCATCCGGGGCCGACGAACCACGGTGTCGAGATGGAGACCTCGATCGTCGAGCACGAGCGCTCGGTCATCCATGAGCAGGTGACGAACGGCGTGGCGGTGCGCATGGCGGTCCTCTATCTGCTGAACCTCGCCCGCAACCGCCGCCAGAGAGGAGCCCGGTCCGCATGAACCTGATGATTCTGAATGCAAAGATCGTCCACCCACGCCCGCTCGGCGCGGCATGCACAGAGCCCGGGACCGGAACGATTTACATCGTGGATGGTGTGTTTGCCGAACGTGACCAGGCCACGGCGGCCGGACTCATCGACGCTGACGGCGCTCCGCGGGAGGGCACGGATGTCGTCGATGCGACGGGCCTTTACGCCCTGCCCGGCCTCATCGATGCCCACGCCCACCTGCGCGACCCCGGCCAGGAGTATAAGGAGTCGATCGCCACGGGAACCCGGGCGGCCGCCCGCGGCGGGTTTACGAGCGTGCTTTGCATGCCGAATACCATTCCCGTCATCGACAATGCAGCCGTGGTGCGCTACGTCATCGACAAGGCCCGGCGCGAAGGCGCCGTCAATGTCTTCCCGATCGGGGCCGTGACGAAGGGGCAGCAGGGTGTCGAGATCGCCGAGATCGGCCTGATGCAGGAGGCCGGCGCGGTTGCCGTCTCCGACGACGGCGCCCCGGTGTCGACCGCTGCCATGCTGCAGCGCGCCCTGCTCTATGCCGCCGACTTCGGCATCCCCGTCATTGACCACTGCGAGGATCTGAGCCTGGCGGCGGGCGGCCTCATGAACGAGGGCCTGAACTCCACCGTCATGGGCGTGCAGGGGATTCCGGCTGTGGCTGAGGATATCATCGTAGCCCGCGACATCGAGCTCGCCGGCTACCTGGGCCTGTCCATCCACCTCGCCCACATCTCGACCGCCGGCGCCGTCGCCCTGATCCGCCGGGCGAAGGCCCGCGGCATCCGGGTGACCTGCGAGACCTGCCCGCACTACTTCACGCTGACCGACGACCACTGCCTGGGTTTCAACACGCTGGCCCGCGTCAATCCGCCGCTGCGCCGGCCGGAGGACGTTGCCGCCGTCATTGAGGGACTGGCTGACGGCACCATCGACATGATCGCGACCGATCACGCCCCGCACCACGACGACGAGAAGGACATCGAGTTTGCCCACGCGCGAAACGGCATGACGGGTCTCGAGACCGCCTGGCAGCTGGCCTGGACGCGGCTCGTGCTGCCGGGTCATCTGGAAATTGGCGACCTCGCCCGCCTGATGAGCCGGGCGCCGTCGGAGCGCTTCGGACTCGGACGCGGCGGCTTCGAGGCCGGGAAGCCGGCCGACCTGATCCTGGTGGATCCGGAGCGCGAGGTGACGGTGGATCGCTTCAGGATGCTTTCGCGCGCGCACAATTCCCCCTACCACGGGATGACGCTGCAGAGCGATGTGGTACGCACCTATGTCGGAGGGCGGGAGGTCTATCGTGGCTGAGCAGGGTTTTGCCAGGCGGGCCCTCGCGCGCCTGCGCGCGCTCGACAACGCGACGGTGCTGGGGCTTGACCCGGATATCAGTCGTCTGCCATCCGGACTGCGGGCGGCTGCGGCGGCGGGACCAGAGGCAGCAGGCCGCGTGATCCTGGACTACAATCTCGCCCTGCTGGATGCCGTAGAGGACCTCGTCGGCTTCGTCAAGCCCCAGGTCGCCTGCTACGAGCGCCACGGCCCCGCGGGCATGGAGGCTCTCGCTGCCACCATCCGCGCCGCCCGCGAGCGCGGCTTCCTGGTCATCGCCGACGGCAAGCGCAACGACATCGGCAGCTCCAGCGCCGCCTATGCCGCCGCCTGGCTCGGAGGAGAGAGTGACTTTGACGCCGATGCCCTGACCGTCAACGGCTATCTCGGGCGGGACGGTATCAGCCCCTTCGTTGCCGCCTGCGTCGCCCGGGGCCGCGGCATCTTCGTCCTGGTGCGCACCTCGAACCCCTCGGCGACCGAACTGCAGGATCTCGAGCTCGCGGACGGCCGCCGGGTCTACGAGGCCATGGGCGACCTCGTCGCCGCCTGGAACGCCCCGCTGGTTGACGACTCGCGCTACGGCCCGGTGGGTGCGGTGGTCGGGGCCACCTGGCCCGAACAGGCGCAGAAACTGCGCCTGCGCCTCCCCGGCAGCCTGATTCTGGTACCCGGCTACGGTGCCCAGGGAGCGACGGCGGACGACTGTGCGGCGAGCTTCGATGCCCGGGGCGAGGGCGCTCTGGTGAACGCCTCGCGCAGTCTGATGTATGCTTGGCAGAAAGAGGGGCGGGAGACGGACTTCGCCGCCGCCACCCGTGACGAGGCCCTGGGCATGCGCGACGCCCTGCGCCGGGCCCGGGACCGGAAACTGGAGGTGAGCTGCTGACATGCCGAAACAGTCTGTGCTGCCGCGCTGGCGCGGCTTCAACCTGCTGGGTGCCTTTCTCTGTGATTCGCCCGGTTTCTTCGCGGAGCGCGACTTTCAGCTGATTGGCGAGCTCGGCTTCAACTTCGTCCGCCTGCCGATGAACTACACCTTCTGGATCCGGAACAACGATCCCTTCGCCATTGACGAGGCAAAGCTCGGCTTCGTCGATGACGCCCTGGGCTGGGCGCGGGCCAACGGCCTCCATGTCCAGATGAACATGCACCGCGCTCCGGGCTTCTCCGTGGCCCGGGACCGCATCGAGCCCTTCAGTCTCTGGACGGACCGGGAGGCGCAGGACTGCTTCCGGCTGCACTGGGAGACCTTTGCCCGCCGCTATCAGGGAGTGCCTGCGAGCGAACTCAGTTTCAACCCGATCAACGAGCCCTGCGATGTCGACGCGGCCACCCACGACGCGGCTGTGCTGCCGGCGGTCGCGGCCATCCATGCCATTGACCCCGAACGCCTCGTGATCCTCGACGGCCTCGATTACGGCACGGTGCCCATGCCGGGCGTGGCCCGTCAGACGGGCGGACGGGTCGCCCAGTCCTGCCGCGGCTACAACCCCCACCACTTCACCCACTATCTCGCCGGCTGGACGCAGCAGCCCGCGGGGCAGGGCGTGCCGTCCTGGCCCTTCCAGGATCCGAACTTCGCCGCGGACGACCCGGCGGGGCGCTGGGATCGCGGGCGGCTTTTCGCCTTCTACCGCGACTGGGCCGAACTGGCCGCCGCCACAGGCACCGGGGTGCACTGCGGCGAGGGCGGCTGCTACCGCCACACCCCGCATGAGGCGGTGCTCGCCTGGCTCGAGGACTGGCTGGATGCGTTGTCGGTATATAATATCGGCTACGCACTGTGGAACTTCCGCGGCCCGTTCGGCATTCTGGACAGCGAACGCGGGGATGTCCGTTACGAGGACTGGAACGGCGAACGGCTCGACCGACGGATGCTCAGCATTCTGCAGGCGCACTGACCGTGCGTACGGCAGACATGTATAGAAAAGGAGAAGAACAAGATGGCACGTATTATCGGTGAAAGCATCCCGAACATTCCCTGGCAGGATCGCCCTGCGGGGTGTCAGGACGTCATGTGGCGCTATGACAAAAATCCGGTCATCAAGCGCGACCTGATCCGTGTATCGAACTCGATCTTCAACAGTGCAGTCGTCACTTACGAAGGGAAGTTCGCCGGTGTCTTCCGCTGCGACAATCGCGCCCGTGAGATGAACATTTTCGCCGGCCGCTCCGACGACGGCTACAACTGGGTCATCGACGAGGAGCCGATCGAGTTTCAGGCTGTCGACGAGGCCATCACGAAGCTTGACTACCGCTACGATCCGCGCGTGGTCTGGATTGAGGACCGCTACTGGGTCTCCTGGTGCAACGGCTATCACGGCCCCACCATCGGCATGGGCTACACCAACGACTTCAAGACCTTCTACCAGATCGAAAACGCCTATCTGCCCTACAACCGCAACGGCGTCCTCTTCCCGCGGAAGATTGGCGGTAACTACCTGATGCTCTCGCGTCCGAGCGACACCGGGCACACCCCCTTCGGTGATATCTTTATCAGCCAGAGTCCCGACATGATCTACTGGGGCAAGCACCGCTTCGTCTTTGGCGCCTACGGTGACGGCTGGCAGTCGAAGAAGGTCGGCGCCGGCCCCATCCCGATTGAGACCTCCGAAGGCTGGCTGATGATCTATCACGGCGTCCTGAACTCCTGCAACGGCTTCGTCTACTCCTTCGGCGCCGCCCTGCTCGATCTCGATGAGCCGTGGAAGGTCATCCGCCGCTCCCGCGACTATCTCATTGCCCCCTGGATGAACTACGAGTGCGTCGGCGATGTACCGAACGTCACCTTCCCCTGCGCCGCCCTCGTCGACCAGGATACCGGCCGCCTCGCTGTCTACTACGGCTGCGCCGATACGGTCACCGGCCTGGCCTTTGCCTATGTGGACGACATTCTCGCCTGGCTCGAGACCCACTCCTACGAGAGCTGACCCATGAATACCGGCCGCCTGGAACAGACCGCTCTCGTTCTCGCGAACGTCCGTCTCTCCACGGCGGCCGTCCTGCTTGAGCTGCGGCTGCCCGAAACGGCGGCTGCGGCTCGGCCGGGCCAGTTCCTGATGCTCGCGAACCGGCGCACCTATCTGCGCCGTCCGCTCGCGATCTGCGCGGTTGATCATGACCGCCGCTCCGTTTCGGTGGCCATGGAGGCGAAGGGCGCCGGCATCCGTGACCTCATGAACCTCGTTCACGGCGATGAGATTACCGTGCTGGGGCCGCTCGGCCGGGGCTGGCGCTACACCGATTATCAGGCTGTGATCGCCGTGGGCGGAGGGACGGGGGTCTACGCCCTGCCGACTCTGCTCGAGGCGGCGCGGGCGGCCAGAATCGCCACGGCCTGTGTGCTTGGCTTCCGCGAGCGCAGCCGCCTGGTGCTGGAGGACCGCTTCCGGGCGGCGGCGGATACGCTGCTGCTGGCCTCGGAGAAAGGCGGCCTCGATGTGGCGGGCACCGTGCTCGACGGGCTCCGGGCCCTGGACCCGGCGCTGCTCGGTCGCCATGCTCCCGGGCAGGTCCTCGTTGCCTGCTGCGGGCCCGCCCCCATGATGCGGGCGGTGGCGGCCTGGGCGGCGGAGCGGGGCTTCGCCTGTCAGGTTTCGCTGGAGGAGCGTATGGCCTGCGGTTTCGGTGTCTGCCGTACCTGTGCCTGCCGCGTGCGCGCCGGCGCCGGCGACGGCTGGACCTACGAGCGTGTCTGCTGCGAGGGCCCGGTCTTCGACGCTGCTGACATCATCTGGGAGGAGGACGGGGATGGGTGCGAATCCTGACCTCACGACCACCGTCGCCGGCCTCGCCCTGCCGAACCCGATCATCCCGGCGAGCGGCTGTGCCGGCTACGGGCGCGAGTTCGCGAAGCACTTCGAGCTGCGCCGCCTCGGTGGCCTCGCCGCGAAGGCGCTGAGCCTCGAGCCGCGCCGCGGCAATCCGCCCCCGCGTGTCGCCGAGGCCGCAGCCGGCATGCTGAACGCCGTCGGTCTGCAGAACCCCGGCTGGGATCTGTGGGCCCACGATGAACTGCCCTGGATGCTGGAGCAGGATGTCATCCTGATCCAGAACATCGTCGGCCACACGGTGGCTGACTATGTCGAGCTCGCCCGCCGCCTCGAAGGCACTGCTGTCGACGCGATCGAGATCAATCTCTCCTGCCCGAACGTCGCCGACGGCATGAGCTTCGGCGCCGAGCCCGACGGAGTTGAGGCGGTGACAGCCGCGGTCCGCGCCGTGACCCGGAAGCCGCTCTGGGTCAAGCTGACCCCGCAGACGGCGAGCATCGTCGCGACCGCCGCCGCGGCCGCCCGCGCCGGCGCCGATGCCGTCAGCCTGATCAACACGATCCCCGCGATGGTAATCGATGTTGAGCGGCGTCGTCCGGTGCTGCGCAACAACACCGGCGGCCTCTCCGGCCCGGCCATCCGTCCCGTCGCCCTGCGCATGGTGAACGAGGTCTACCGTGCCGTCGCGATTCCCATTGTCGGCATCGGGGGCATTGAGACTGTCGAGGATGTCGTGGCCTTCCTGCTCGCGGGTGCTTCGGCGGTCCAGATCGGCACCGCTGCCCTCGTCCATCCCACGCGCCCGGTCGATCTGGTCACAGACCTCGCCGTCTGGTGCCGGAGCCACGGCGTCGCCCGCGTCACCGACCTCATCGGCGCTCTGGAACTCTGGTGACGTCCACCCTGCGGCTGCCCGATCCCGGGCCCCTGCTGGACTGGTTTGCCGGTGCCGCCCGCGACCTGCCCTGGCGCACCGTCGATCCCCTGACAGGGCGCCGCGACCCCTACCGTGTCTGGATCTCCGAGATCATGCTGCAGCAGACCCGGGCGGCCGCCGTAATTCCCTATTACGAGCGCTTTCTCGAGCGCTATCCTGACCTCGACAGCCTCGCCGCCGCTCCCGAAGACGAAGTTCTCAAACTCTGGGAAGGCCTCGGCTATTACAGCCGAGCCCGCAATCTTCTCGCCGCCGCCCGCCGCGTCGCCGCGCTGCCCGCAGATGCCCGCCCCAGGACGGCGGCCTCTCTGCGCGGGCTGCCCGGCATCGGCCCCTATACGGCGGGCGCCATCGCCTCGCTCAGCTACGACGAGGCGGCCCCGGCCGTTGATGGCAACGTCCTCCGCGTCCTCTGCCGCCTTCTCGATCAGGACTGGCAGCGCGGCGATTCCGCAGCGCGGCGCCATGCCGAGACGCTGCTGGCTGCCTGGTATGCCGCCTATCCCGCCGCCTCGCCCGGCCGCCTCAACGAAGCTCTGATCGAGCTGGGCGCGCGTCTCTGTCTGCCGCGCCGCCCGTTCTGCGGCGATTGTCCCTTTGCTGCGGCCTGTGCCGCCCGCCGCAGCGGCCGCGCCCCCGGGCTGCCACTGCCCCCGGCCCGCCGCCCCCGTCCGCTGGAGCTGATGGCGCCTCTCTTCCTGCTCCATGGCGGCGCCCTGCTCTGTCTGCGCCGTCCCCCGGCAGGTCTCCTCGGAGGTCTCTGGCAGGTCCCTTTCGTCGACGGCCTGCTCCATCCCGGCCGCCGTGCCGCCATAGAGGCAGCCCTCGAGCCTCACTGCGCCGATGCCCGCTTCATCTGGCAGCCCCTCGGCAGCCATCGCCATGTCTTTTCCCACCTCGAGTGGGAGCTCGGTGCCGAAAGCCTGACGATCTCCGGTTCTTCCGCTTCCCCCGATCCGGCGGTGCTCACTGCTTCCCTCGAAGCCTTTCTCAGCACCCAGAGTCCGCCACCCGACACAGCTCTCTGGCTCACTGCTGCCGAGCGCCACGAACTCGCCTTCCCCGCCGCTCTCCACGGTTTTCTCGCCCGCCTCTGAGGCGGAGCTGCTGCGGAGTGGGGCAACAGCAGAACAGGCAAACCGGGCAGAGCTAAGGCAGTCGTCTGTGATGACCTGTTGGAAGGCAGTGTTGTCTTCTGCATAAAGGGCTTGTGAACGATACTTTGTCTCGGGCACAGGAAAGCATGTACAGATCGTATTTTTGAGCACAGCAGATTGCCACCACTCGAAACGAATTTTGCTCAATTTTTCAAGGTTCCGCGGCTTTTGAGTGCGGAAGGTTGAAATTCTGCACATTTCAGGGCTATTCTGCTCATGATAGCTAGTGTTGCGCAGTGAAAATGCACATATGTCCAATAAGCGTGCACGGCATAATGTACCCAGTCCGCAGAGCGCCGCTGGCCCTGCTCCGGCGAGTTGCGAGAGGGCTGCCGCAGGCCTGAGTCACAGCCCCTGCATCAGCATTTTGGGCTGCACGGCAATACCCGAAGTGAGGGACCGGCGGGGGGCGGAAGAAGCGGATCAGGAACAGGCGGCCTGGCAAACAGCCTGACCGGCCAGCCGGATCACGTGAGAATTTCGCTATGCATCATATGAGAAACGGCCGAAATGCATGTGTATCAGGCGTTCTGGCTGTCTCCTTGTTTCCCGCCCGGAAAAGCCCGTCAGCCGAAATAGTACTTCTTCAGTTTTTTCCGCAGCTCGCGCCAGTCTGGTACATGCTGCTCGACGAGAGCCCAGAATTTTGGCGAATGGTTCAATTCTTCGAGGTGGCAAAGTTCGTGGACGATGACATAGCGGGCCAGCTCCCGCGGCAGGCGACACAGGCAGGCGTTGATGCTGATGTTTCGGTTGCTTGAGCAGCTGCCCCAGCGCGATTTCATAAAACGTAACGTCAGCTGCCGCGGCATCTTCCCCGACCAGTTCCGCAGAAAGTCGCGCACGATCCTGTCGCTCTTTTCAATCATCTCCTGGGCTTCCGCCTCATCGACCGGGGCCAGCTGCTGTCGGCTGCGCAGCTGCTCGCGGGCCGCTGCCAGCCAGTCAACGTTTTTTTCCAGTACCCCCAGTGCCTCGTCATCCGGAAAATAGTAGGGGACACGCAGCTCCGGGATCCCTTCATCCGTCAAGCTGATGCCCACCCGCCTGCGCCGTGGGTGCCAGGCGACATAGAAGCGGTCGAAACCGTGCCGTCGCAGGGCGTGGCTGCGCTGCGCCGAAAAGAGCCGCCGCTGTGTCTGTCCACTCACAGCTGCATGGCCCTCAGACGCTCCACACGCTCACGGGTACGCGTATCACGGGCGGCCATGGTCTCCAGAAAGTTCGGATGCCTGCGGAGAAATGTACGCACATAGCCGCGCGGATCGGCGCCATAGGCCAGAATCTGTTCCAGCTGCCCGGCGGTGATGTGCCCGGCCCGTGCTGCCGCGACGAACAGCTCACGGTCGAAGCGCACGAGTGCGTGCAGCCTGACGCCCTCCGCCTCCAGCACGGCGGCACCGCCCTGCACCCGATCCACCACCGCGACCGTGTCGCGGATCTCGAGTCCCAGTCGCCGCAGTGCCGGCAGCCAGTCACGGGTATAGGAGGAGGCTTCGGTGACCAGATCCGCGACATGCACGATTCGGCTACCCGCTGCCAGACCATCGAAACGGCCCCCGGACACCACATCAGCAGCAGCGCTCCAGCAGCTCCCGCCGCCCTTGAAGATCGCCAGATGCGGCAGCCCCAGTCTGCGCGCCACCGGCAGCGAGAAGAAAAAGTCCCGTCTGGCTCCGCCCGATATCGCTGCTGCCCCGAGTCCGGCGGCCACCTCGACGAGGGCATCAATGACGGCCCTGTACACGGGTGTCCCGGCTTCCTGGCGCTCGGTTTCACGCTGCAGTTCAGCTATCAGCGCCTCCTGTCCCGCTGTCGACTCATCCGCCAGCTCCCGGTCCATCACGCCCAGCAGCTGCTCGGCAGCCTCTTGCGAACCATACAGAAAGTGCGTATTTATGTAATAAGGGCCAAACAGGCCGCTGGTATACCAGAACGGCTCATCCGCCGGCGCCACACGCAGTGCCGCCGTCGCAAACAACGCTTCAACGATCTGGATCAGGCTTGATGTTGTATCCATACGACCGATGCTCCTCTCCTTTTCGTTCCCATCATAACGTACCGGACGGGGAGGGTATCTGCCATGATGCATGCAAAGTCACTCACTGCCAGCCGCCTTCTCAGGATGTTCAGCCTGTCCTATCTGAATCTGGTTACGGTTGGCTCCTACTTTGCCGGAATCCTGCGCCACACAGGCGGCCGGCTGCCCAAACTTCTCCTCGCCCTCCTCTTTATCCCGGCTGTTCTCTTCGCCTGGCGCCTCACCGACACCGGCCTCTGCCGCCTTGACAGCTGGCTCAAGCGGCGCCATTGGCAGGATCTCGCCGCCGCGCCCGCCGCCTTCACCCTCCACAGCTGGCTGCCCTGGCTGCTGCCGGCTCTCGCCGTCAGCCTCGTCTACTACCTGCGCGCCTTCCCGGGCGGTTTTACCTTCGACAGCCAGAGCCAGTGGGAGCAGATTCAGACCCACAGCTTCAGCAACTGGCATCCCTTCGCCCAGACGCTGCTCCTCTGGCTCGCGAGCCGCATCGTAAATCGCTGGTTCTTCGTCGCACTGCTGCACACACTGACCGCAGCCATTGCCCTTTCACTCGTCTTCACGAGCCTCGCCCGCCATGGCTTCCCGCACCGCCTCCTCCTCGCCATGGAATTCTTCGTCCTCGTCAACCCCGCCTGGGAATATACGGTCATCTATCTCTGGAAAGACTCCAGCCTGACGGTCACGGTCTGCCTGCTATTATGCTGCCTGATCCATATCCTCTCCAGCGGCGGTGCCTGGTTCCGCAGTCGCCCCAGGACCCTCCTCTTTGCCGGCCTTCTGGCGCTCGCCACCCTGCTGCGCCACAACGCGTTCTTCTTCACCCTGCCCCTGCTCGCCGCCCTCCTGATCCATTACCGCCGCCTGCGTCCGGCCCGCCTGCTGCTGCCGCTCGTGGCGCTCATTCTCATCGTCATGCGTTTCGGTGTCTACGCCCTCTTTCCGGTCGAGTATCCCAGACAGACGGTCGACGAGTCTGTCGGTCTGCCCATGACCGTGATTCTTTCCGTCCATGTAGTCGATCCTGAAGCGGTGCAGGCCGAAGTTCGCATTTTTCTCGAGGAGCTCAGCGGTGATCCAGCCATCCTGGAGCAGATGCGTTTCGGTGACTACAACACGGTGAAATTTGCTTTGGCAAAGACCCCCTCCGAGCTCACAACGCCGTCCGCAATCCTCTCCATGGCCTGGCGTACCTTTTGTGCCCGGCCTCTGCTGGGTGCGTTGGCGGTCTGGGAGCTGACGGCCTTTGTCTGGGATGCGACAGCCTACCGCCCTTATGAGTACCCTGTTGAAATCGTCGACAATGATTTTGACATCCGTCCGCAGCCTGCCGTGCGCAAGGTCGGGGAGGCCCTCGCCCTGCCGCTCAACAGCATCCGCGTTGTTTTGGGGCCGCTTTTTTCGAGTATTGGCTTCTATCTCCTGCTACTGGTACTTGCTGTCGCTGTCTGCTTTGAGCGCCTCGGACAGTTGGCGTTGATTCTGCCGCTTGCGATTTTTGCCTATGCTTTTGGTACCTCTCTGCTGCTCGCGAGCTGGGACTACCGCTTCTTCTTTTTCATCCCCGTTATCACGATGCCGCTCATCCTGCTGCTGATGGGTTTCGGTTTTGCCTCCACAGAAAGCCAGATCAGAGAACTGTGCTAGAATCCGGCTTGGCCTGTCCGGTCAGCCTCAGCGGCCAGAGGGCCTGCCCCAGGTATCCAGTCTCAAGCACTCTGGAGGAAATCCATGCCCGTTCCGCGCCCGGCGCCAGCCGCCAGCGAGCGTAGTACCAGGCGAGCCTTTCGCCGTAGCGTCCTCAGGATCGCCGTCCCGGCGATGCTGCAGCAGCTCATTACCAGTTTTGTCAATCTGCTTGACAACCTGATGGTCGGGCAGCTTTCAACACATGCGATTGCGGCTGTGGCAGCGGCCAATCGCTTTTTTGTCATCGGGTTCTTTGCCGTGGTTGGCATCACCAGTGCAGCCGCCATTTACATCGCCCAGTTCCATGGGGCTGACAACGTCGAAGGAGAGCGTCAGAGCTTTCGCTATATGCTGCTGTCGTCCTGGGTCGTCTTCCTGCCTTTTTTCTTTGCCGCGCAGCTCTTTCCGCGCCAGATCATAGGCTTCTTCAACCACGATCCCGGTCTCGTCCAGCCTGCTCTGGACTACATCCCGATCGCCGCGCTGAGTTTTCTGCCACAGCTCGTATCCTATTCCTGCCAGAATTCGATGCGGGCCCTGGGCCACACCCGTCTGCCGCTCGTGATCACAATGTCGACGGTGTTCATGAACGCTCTCTGGAACTGGATCCTGATTTTCGGGCATCTGGGTTTCCCGGCTCTCGGAGTCATGGGCGCCGCCCTCGGTACGCTGATTGCCCGCCTCGTTGAACTGGCCGTCACGCTCCTCGCGATGCGTCTCAATCACTTCAGCTTTTCGACCCGTGTTCGCGACCTGTTCCACCTGCGCCTGACCCTCGTCCGGGCGATTACCAGACGCGGCCTGCCCCTTTGCCTGAACGAAATAGGCTACTTCTTCGGAATTGCCCTGCTCTTTCGTTTCTATGCCACCCGCGGGACAGATACGATGGCGGCGTTGACGATTTCCGGGACGACGTCGGATCTTTTTTCGGTTCTGTTCGGCGGCATGGCGGCTGCAACGACTGTCATCGTCTCACAACCGCTTGGCCGCGGACATCTAGAGGAGGCACGCAGCAACGCCTACCGTATTCAGCGCTTCAGTACGCAGCTGGCGCTTCTCTTCGGAGTTATGCTCTTCGGCGCTTCATTCATCACGCCTCAGCTCTACAATGTTGAACCACATGTACGTGAGCTCGCCACCCAGTTGATACGTATCGTTAGTATCATGTACTGGATCTACATGGCCAATTCACAAACCTTCTATATCCTGCGTGCAGGAGGAGATACCCGCAGTACCCTGATTCTCGACACCGGCTACATGTTTACTGTGAATATCAGTGTCGTGGCGGCAGTGACCTATCTGACGGAAGCGCCTATCCAGCTTCTCTACACCATCGGTCAGCTGACTGATCTGTTTAAGCTGCTTCTCTCCCGCCGCTTTTTACGACGAGAAACCTGGATCAGGAACCTGGCCGCTGAACACGAAGACGTTAAGACACTGGAGCCGGCAGTTGCCGATGAATAGCGATTAGGGCGGCAAAAGTGGCCGCCAGGTATCGTATAACTTCGTGGAGCAGGTGAGGGGAGTAATATTATAGCAGTTTGCCTAAATTCAACGTTGGAAAAGTGAGGCTGTGTTCGCAATGTGTAACGTATGTTACTTGCAGGTTAAGAGAAAGCAATGTATAGTTTAGACAAGCTCCAGGGAATACAAACCCAGAAGCCACTGAACCACTTGGAACGCCACCTTGAAAAAGTGGAAAGGACAGGCAGACAACCTGCAGAAACAGTTCAAACTGAATCAAAGGAAAATCTTAACGAAAAAGAAACTTAAAAAAGATTAGTGAGATCAAAGATCGAGCGGAGCGGCAAGTGATCAGAGATCAAACATAATCCCAAAAAGAATCAAAAGTAGTTAGGAAAAGTACAGAGAAACAGTAAAAACTGAAAAGGCAAACGATCTGTCACGAGAAATCAGTTAAAACAGTGTTGACAAATGGATTAACTGAAATGATCGAAAAAGTCCACAAAGGATTCCAGAAGATTCAGAAAGGTAACTGATAAGGTTCGCTGGAGCTTAACTTTGCCAGAAAACGCGGGAGGTCAGGAGATCGCCCGCGTTTCTTGTTCACTGGGCAGAGCGGTATGGTCAGTATGCCCCTTTGTGCTCTCAAGCAAACACAGCGCGTCAATCAGGTGACGAAGTGATGCTTTTTCCTGATCCCTATAGTCTGTCCACGGAAACTGCTACATGAGCATTACACAGAGGTGAAAAGAAAGAAGGAAGTGGAGGGCGGATTCCCTAAAAAGGTGGAAGAAATCAGTTAAAATGTTGTTAAAGCGTAACATATGTTACTTGCCAAACAATAAAGAAGACTGTATAGTATCTACAAGCTCCAGGGAATACAAACCCAGAAGCCACTGAACAACAGGAACGCCACCTTAAAAAGTGGAAATGGACCGGCAGACAACCTGCAGAAACAGTCCAAAACTGAATCAAAGGAAAAGCTTAGCAAAACTGAAACTCAAAAAACGGAATAGTTAGATCAAAAGATCAAAAGATCAAAAGATCAAAAGATCAAAAGATCAAAAGATCAAAAGATCAAAAGATCAAAAGATCAAAAGATCAAAAGATCAAAAGATCAAAAGATCAAAAGATCAA
>JASGUU010000086.1 GCA_030057555.1 Bacillota bacterium
CGTGATGAGCTCGCGCCACTCGGCGCGCGTGCGTTCTTGTTTCATGGGTAACCTCCTGACGCTGTTTGCGTCAGACTACGGTTACCGGAAACCTATTTCGAGATGCCGTTTTTTGAGCGCTTACAAAAAACCCGTCATGTATGCACAGTAATTCAACCTGTACACAGAAAAGTGCGCATAACTCGCATTTCTGTGCACTGCATACTCTACCCAGACTGAAGAGTGCTTCTTTTCCGGTTCTGCCAGGTCCCAAAGAGCCAAAGCAGCCCGGGGCCACAGCGCCGGGCCCGGCACTTCAGGTCTCAGGAGTCGAGTTCGCGCACCAGAATATAGTCATCCATCACGAAACCACCGCCAATGTCCGCGACCGCCTCGCGCACGATCTGGAAGCCCTCACGCTGATAGAGCCTGAGCGCCGGATTGCTGCGGTTCACGGTCAGCTCGAGATAACAGAGTCCCATGCGGCGCGCCTGTGCGGCAGCGAACCGCAGCATCGCCGCACCGAGGCCGTGGCCACGCCGGGCGGGGAGGAGGTAGACTTTGCTTAGAAAAAGTGTCTTCTCACGTGGCTGTACACCGAGATAGCCGGCCGTCTCCGCACCCAGGCGCACGAACCAGTAACGGTAGTTTTCGTCCTCAATCTGCCGGGTCAGAGCCGGTGCTGACTGGAAACGCTCGAGCATGTAGGCGATCTGTTCGTCCGAGATCATGTAGGTGAAGGCCTCCTGCCAGATCTCGGCCGCGAGACGGGCGAGTTCGGCGATCGCTTCGTACCCCGCGACCTCGACGAAGCTCAGGTCGCCCTGGTCATCCGCTGTCATGATGATTTCTCCTTCCATTCATCCACAGGCGGCGCCGCCAGAGACAGACGCCGGTCAGATCCGCGAGCAGCCAGCCCGTCGGGATCGCGATCCAGATCCAGTGCAGTCCGCGGGAGGCCAGTGCGTAGGCCAGCAGCACCCGGGTGCCGAGGGAGATGACGGTGAGGAGGACGCTTTTGCCTGCATCACCCAGACCGCGAAACAGAGCATAGTGTAGCAGCAGCCAGGCGATCCCGACAAAGGCTGCGCCCTCGATGCGCAGATAGGAGACTCCGACCGCGAGAGTGGCCGTGGCATCCGGGCCGACGATAAGGCCGATGAGGCGGGGCGCCATGACCACGACCAGCAGCGAGACGGGCAGGGCGAAGGCGGCCGTCATCGCGAGGGCGACGCGATAGCCGCGCATGAGCCGCTCCCTGTGTCCGGCACCGTAATTCACGGAGACAAAGACGGAGAAGGCGTTGGCATAGTCCCCGAGCGGCGTGTGGACCAGGCCGTCGATGCGCAGGCCGGCCGTCATGCCCGCCGTCGCCGCATAGCCGAAGCTGTTGACGAGGCTCTGGATCATGAGGCCGCCGAAGTTCATGATGGACTGCTGCAGGCTGGTCAGCACCGCGAGGCGGCCGAGCTGACGGGCGAGAGAGGCCGAGCCCCTGAGGTGCCGCAGGGAGAGGCGCGGCAGTTCGTCGCGCACCAGGAGTGTCATGGCGATCGCCGCGAAGCCCTGTGCACCGACCGTTGCCCACGCCGCTCCCGTGACACCGCCGCCGAGGCCGATGACCAGCAGCAGGGCGAGCACGATGTTGAGTCCCGCCGCGGCGCTGAAGACGAGGACCGGCCGCAGCGCGTCGCCCCGGGCCCGCAGCAGCGAGCCGAAGAGGTTGACAGCCGCGGTGGCCGGCAGACCGAGGCTGATGATGTCGAGATAGCGGTGGACATCGGAGCGGATCAGGGGATCGACGCGGAGGAGGGCGGTCAGGCCGGAGCGGCCGAGACGGAGGGCGGCGAAGAGCAGCAGAGTCAGGATGGTGAAGAAGAGGGTAGCGAGGCTGTGGCTCCGGTGCTCGAGATCGGGTTCGCGGCTGCCGTGCAGCAGCGAGAACTGCACCTGGGCGCCCATCCCGAAGCCGATGAGGATGGAATTGATGAAGAGCATCAGGCCAGCTGCGCTGCCGCTGACGGCGAGGGCATCGGGGCCGAGGTGACGGCCGACGATCCAGGCGTCGAGGAAGCCGCAGCTCTGCTGCAGGAGATTGCCGACAATCATGGGCAGGGCAAAGCGCAGCAGAACCCGACCTTCGGGGCCTGCGGTCATGTTAACGCGAAAACGTTCGGCCAAAGTGCTCACGCTGTCTCCACCGGGTCTATATTCTGGTGGCGCTCTCCGCCTCCGGGATGATGATAAAGGAGAAGTGCGATGTTGGGTACGAAGCATGCACTGGTTCTCGATACCTTTACCTGTCCGCAATCGGGGGCACCAGCGTCATTTTTGTCCATTCGTGGCCAAATTTTCCGTTCCTGCCCGCAATCGGGGGCACCAGCGTCATTTTTGTCCACGCTTGGACAAATTTTCCGTTCCTGCCCGCAATCGGGGGCACCAGCGTCATTTTTGTCCATCCGTGGCCAAATTTTCCGTTCCTGCCCCGAAACACGGGCACCAGCGGTTGGAGTAGTGGTTTGCTGCTCAACAATCCTACTTGCCTGATGTCAGGCCCGTGCCGCGCCGGTCACCTCGTTTCCGTAATCACGCATTCGGAAGCAGGATCCGGAGTGTTTTAGCTTGGAATCCTCCCCTTTTCATAGAGTGCCACGGCGTTGTGACGGCAGCCCAATTGCGCTGGTGTTAAGATATCCGGAAATGCCTAGCAGGAGGAGATCGCGATGTCGCGCCTGTTCCACAATAAATCCGTGTCCAGCCTGCACCGCCTGGTGGCTCTGCTTATCGGAGCGCTGCTGCTGGGTGCCTGTGCACCCGTGGCCCGGCCGACTGAGAATACGACCGCAGTGCCGGCGCCAGCAACGCAAACGACAACGGCACCGGTTTCGGATGGTATCGTGCCGGGCTCCGAGATCGTCGTCGCAGTGACGCAGGAACCGGACTTCCTTGACCCCTACCTCGCGGAGGCGGCAGGGACGAAGGAAATCCTCTACAACCTCTTTGACGGCCTTGTGCGCCTGGAGCCAGACGGCAGCCTGAGCCCGGCCCTCGCCACATCCTGGGAAATGTCGGACGATGCCCTGACCTATACCTTCGTCATCCGCGAGGGTGTGACCTTCCACAACGGCGCAGCCATGACGCTCGACGATGTCGTCTATTCCCTCGAACGCGCGGCCGGCCTCGGCGCAGAGGACGCGACGCCCCTGATCCCCCAGCTCGGCGCACTCGCCGCCGTCAGCACCGATGCCGCGAAAGGCACCGTCACCGCGACGCTACGCGCACCGGATCCGGATCTGCTGGCCTTCTTTACCACCGCCATCCTGCCCCGCGGCTATGAGAAACAGGCGGAGCACCCCATCGGTACAGGCCCCTACCGCTTCGTCTCCTATGAGACACAGCAGCGCATCCTGCTCAGCGCCTTTCCCGACTACTTCGTCCCCGGCCGCCCCAGTATCGAGACGGTCGAGTTTCGCATTGTCCCCAACGCCGACAGTGCGATGGTCGACCTCGAGGCCGGCCGCATCGATGTCTTTCCCTATCTGACACCTGACAACGCGAAGCAGGTCGAGGACAGCTACCAGCTCATCGAGTCGCGCAGCAACATGGTGCACCTGCTCGCCCTCAACAACGCCCGCCCGCCGCTCGATCAGCGCGACGTGCGCGAAGCTCTGCGCCTCGCCATCAACAAACCTGCCATCCTGGACCTCGTCACCGGCGGCTACGGCTCCCCGATCGACAGCGGGATGTCGCCGGCGATGGGCGCTGCCTGGAATGATGCCATCCGCGACGGTGACTCCGCCCCCGATCCGGCAGGCGATCCGGACCGCGCCCGCGAGCTCCTTGCCGCGGCCGGCTACCCCGACGGCTTCGAACTCACCATCAGCGTGCCCTCCAACTACGTGATCCACGTGCGCACGGCGGAGGTCATCGCCGAACAGCTGCGAGAGGTGGGCATCGAGGCAAAAATCGAGCCCGTCGACTGGGCCACCTGGCTCTCGCGCATCTACAGTGACAGAGACTTCCAGTCGACGGTCATTGCCCTGACCTTTGTCTATTCACCCGTCGATGTTCTCGACCGCTACCGCTCGGACGCCGCCAACAACTTCATCAACTTCTCGAGCGCCGACTTCGACCGCCGCTTCGCCGAGCTGGGCACGACGATCGACGCCGCCCGGCGCAACGCCATCTGGCACGATCTGCAGCAGATCCTCTTCGATGAGGCGGCCTCGGTCTTCATTCAGGACCCGGCCCTGCTGACGGCGGTGGCACGTGATCTCGGCGGCTATACCATCTATCCCCAGTACGTGCAGGACATCGCGAGTCTCTATCCTGTCGGGGCGGACGGCGAAAGTTGAGTTCCGGCAGCGGGGAGAGGGTGATCGGCCGTCGGTCGAGCGGGAGGCTGGGCCGCAGCGCGCGCCTCGTCGCCGCCCGTCTGTTGCAGCTTGTCGCCACACTGCTGCTGATCCTGCTCTTCGCCTTCGTCGTCTTCTATATCCTGCCCGGCGAACCGGCACGCATCATGCTGGGTCCCAACGCCACGCCGGAAAAAGTTGCCGCCCTCGAACGCTCCCTCGGCCTTGACCAGCCATTCCCGCTGCGTCTGGCGCGCTATGTCGGCAACCTGTTGCGGGGGGACCTCGGCACGAGCCTGCGCTTCGCCCAGCCCGTTACCCGCCTGATCATGGAGCGCCTTGAGCTGACGCTCAGCCTCGCGGCCGGCGGCCTGCTGCTGGCCCTCCTCGTCGGTGCCCCGCTCGCCTTCATCGCTGCCCGCCATCCTGGCGGTCTTATCGATCGCGTCATCCTCGCTCTCAGCCGTATCGGCCTCGCTGTACCGCCTTTCTATCTCGCCATCCTGCTGACGCTGGCCGCCGGCGCTCTCTTCCGTTCCTTCGGCGGTGTCCGCTATGTCCCGCCCCACGTATCCCTCACGGCCTCGCTTCGGAGTCTCCTGCTGCCGGCCATCGCGGTCGCCGTTCCACGCGTGGCCTGGGTCGTCCAGTTTCTACGCGGTGCCCTCGTCGAGCAGTTCGAGATGGATTACGTCCGCACCGCCCGTGGCAAGGGCCTGTCCCGTCCCGCCATCCTCATCCGCCACCTGCTGCCCAATGCCCTTGTACCCCTGATCACGGTTCTGGGTCTCGTCCTCGCCGAGCTCTTCTCCGGCGCCCTGATCATCGAACAGGTCTATAACCTTCCCGGTCTCGGCCGCCTTCTGGTCACAGCCGTCGAAGCCCGCGACTTTCCCCTTGCCCTGGGAATCATCCTGGTAATAGCCAGTCTGGTTGTTCTCGCCGGCACCCTGGTTGATCTCATCAACGGACTCATAGATCCCCGCCTCGCGCACGCCCGTCCCGGCCGCGGCACGGTATTGCGATGAAACGGCGCCGGACACTGCCGCGAGGCGGACGCCTCGCGCACGCCCGTCCCGGCCGCGGCACGGTGTTGCGATGAAACGGCGCCGGACACTGCCGCGAGGCGGACGCCTCGCTCTCGTCCTGCTGCTGCTCCTGCTGCTGGCCGTGCTTCTCGTCCCTGTCATTGATGGCGGCCGCAGCACCGTCATGGATCCCGCCCGGCGCCTGCAGCCGCCCTCCGCCGCCCATCTCTTCGGTACCGACAACTACGGCCGTGACATCCTCATCTGCCTGTTCGAGGGCGGCCGTGCCACGCTCAGTATCGCCGCCGGCACGATTCTCCTGGGCTGCCTGGCCGGCCTCGTCATCGGCGCCCTCTCGGGCTTTTTCGGAGGCCGCGTTGACTGGCTGCTGATGCGCTTCAATGACGCCCTGCTCTCCTTCCCCTCGATTCTCCTTGCCCTGCTCTTCATTACCGTCCTTGGCGGCGGCAGGTGGCAGCTGATCCTCGCCATGGGCCTGATGTTCACACCGTCCTTTGCCCGTGTTGTTCGTACCGGCTTCATGCAGCAGCGCTCGAGCCCCCATGTCATTCGCGTCCAGGTCATGGGTGCCTCGCCCTGGCGGGTCATGACCGTTCATATCCTGCCCCTGATTCTGGTCCGCCTGAGCTCGGCGATAGCGATCGGCCTGGCGAATGCCATTCTGACCGAGAGCTCGCTCTCCTTTCTCGGCCTCGGCATTCCGCCGAGCGAACGCTCCTGGGGCCGCATGCTTCACGATGCCCAGTCCTTTATTTTCGAAGCCCCCTGGTTCGCGGTATTCCCGGGTCTCATCATCGTGTTTACCGTTCTGCTCGCCTTTATTCTCGGTTCGGCGCTGACCGAGCTGCGCTCCGCCACCATCTCGCCCGGTGATGTCCCGGCCCCGGAAGTGGCGCCAGCCCAACACCCGGTGGTCGAGCCTCCTGCCGACGCCCTGCTTGGCATCCACGAGCTGACCCTCGCCGCCGACGAGGAAGTCGTTCACGGCATCAGCCTGCATGTCTCGGCCGGCGAAATTCTCGGCCTCGTCGGGGAATCCGGCTCCGGGAAGACCATGACCGCCCTCGCCGTCGCCGACCTGCTGCCCCGCGGCGTCCGCCGCAGGGGCGGCCGGATCCAGATCGCCGGCCAGAATCCCGATCTGCTGTCCGCCCATGCACGGCGCCGCTATCTCGCCAGCAAGGTGGGCTTCTGTTATCAGGATGCTCTCACAGCGCTCAATCCGCTGCTGCCTGTCGGCCGCCAGATCGCAGAGTCCGTCCGCCTGACAGGGGTCCGCGATACGGAAGCGATTCGCGCCCGTGTTCTGGAGCTGCTGACAAAGGTCCATCTAGCCGAGCCCGAGACTGTTGCCCGCGCTCTGCCGCATGAGCTGTCAGGCGGCATGCGCCAGCGCGTCCTGCTCGCCATGGCCCTCGCTGCCGAGCCCGATCTCATTCTCGCCGATGAACCAACCGCCGCCCTCGACGGCGAGACCGCCGACATCGTCCTCGAGGAGCTCGGCCGCCAGCGGGAGCAGGGTCGCGGCATCCTCTTCATCAGCCACGATATAGACATCGTCCGCCGCCTGGCCGATCGCGTAGCTGTCATGCGCCACGGTCGGATCGTCGAGTGCGGCCCGACGGAAGAGGTCCTGACCAGACCGCAGACAGACTACACACGCCTGCTGCTGGCCTCGCAGCCGAGCTTTGCCCGTCGCGGCCTGCTGCTGGGGATTCAGACGGGAGGAGAGAAGCCGTGAGCGAGCTGCTGCGCCTGACAGACCTGCGCCTCGCCTATACCGGCGAACGTCTCGTCCTGCGTGATATCGACCTCGTCATCCGCGAAGGCGACGTCACCGGCCTGATCGGCGAGTCGGGTTCCGGCAAAACCACCATCGCCCGCCTCCTCTCCGGTGAACTCGAGGCCGAATCCGGGCAGATCATCTATGCCGGTACGGATATCACCCACCTGCGCGGGGCGGCGCGCCGCCGCGCCACGCAGGGCATGGCGATGGTCTTTCAGGACCCCTATACTTCTCTGGATACCTGGCGGCCGGTAGCCGCCCAGGTCGAGGAAAGCCTTATCATCCGCGGCGAACGCGACCGCGATGAGCGCCGCCGCCGTGTTGCCGCGATTCTGCGCGCTGTCGGTCTGGACCCCGAACGCTATGGCAGCCGTGTGCCCGCCGAGCTTTCCGGCGGCCAGCGCCAGCGTGTCGCCATCGCGGCGGCCACCGTCGCCAGGCCCCGCCTCCTCATCGCCGACGAGGCCGTCTCCGCCCTTGACATCCCGGTACAGGCCCAGATCCTCAACCTGCTGGCCCTGCTCAGCGGCAGCATGGGCTTTGCCTGTCTCTTCATTTCCCACGATCTCAATGTCGTCTCCTGGCTCTGTGACCATGTCGCCGTCCTGCACGAGGGCGAGATAGTAGAATATGGTGAGACCGGGCGGGTTTTCACCAACCCGCAGCACCCCCGCACGCAGGCGCTCGTCCGGCGCCTTGCCCGCCCCTGACCGCCCGGTCTGGAGGCGGAGCCATATACAGACAAAGGAGCCTGGCATGGCCGAAACGCTGTATCTCATCATGCCCGCCTATAACGAGGCCGCGAATCTTCGCGATGTCGTTGCCGACTGGTATCCCGTCCTCGCCGCCGGCGACGAGGCCAGCCGCATGTTGATTCTGGATGACGGCTCGACCGATGAGAGTGCCGTCGTGCTCACCGAGCTGGCGGCCCTCTACCCGCAGCTGCACTGGCGCAGCCGCGAGAACCGCGGCCACGGCGCGACCGTGCGCGAACTCTACGAAGAAGCCATCGCCGCCGGCGCCGACTGGATCCTGCAGACTGACAGCGACGGGCAGACCCTGTCGAGCGAATTTGCCTCCCTCTGGATGCGGCGCAGCGGCATGGCCATGGTCATAGGCCATCGCCACGAACGCCAGGATGGCAGCTGGCGCCGTTTCGTTGCCTGGGTTCTGAAACAGATGATCTACCTGCGTCTCGGCGTCCGTGTCACCGATGCCAATGCCCCCTATCGCCTGCTGCATGCCGATGTACTGGCCCGGCTGCTGCCGGCCCTGCCCGCTGACGCCCGGCTGGTCAATGCCCTGCTCGCGGCCGCCTGCATCTATGACGGACAGCCCTGTACCTGGGTACCCATTACCTTTCGTGCCCGTCAGGGAGGGGTCAACTCGATAGATGTCCCCGCTGTTTTGCGCCATGGACGTCTCTTCTGGGGCGAGCTCGGCCGCGCCCGAACTCTTTTCCGCCGTGTTCTGGGCCCCCGCTGGCGGGGCTGACAGGCAGCGCCGCCAATCCGCCCGATAATCTTCCTGCAGGCGGCTGCACAACAGTTCACCGGCCATCCTGCCTGTCGTGCCTGCGGCGGTATTCCTGTTCCATCCGGCCCGCTATTTGGCGAAGACCCAGCCTGATTGCAGATGAACTGGGACAGGACGGAATGATGTTCGTGATTTCGCAGGCAGATAATCCCGCGAATGCCGTCGCCCTTGTATAATGGAGACAGAACATCGGCCGGGCCCGGAACCGGGTCCAGGAAAGAGGCTAGGCGTCATGAGAATCGACGTAACATCACAGGGAATTCGGCCCTCGGAGCGGCTGCGTGACCGCGCTGCGAAGAAACTGGCGAAGTTTGACCGCTATTTCGGCGACGATGCCGAAGCGGTGGTCCATCTCACTCAGGAAGGCGACCAGAAGTGTGTGGAGATCACGATTCGTGTCAAAAAACACTACTATCGCGCCGAGACGACCGCAGACGACCCCATTACGGCATTTGACCTGACGATCGATCTGCTCGAACGGCAGATCCGGAAGCAGAAGACGCGCTTCGAAAAGCGCATCCGCGATTACGCCTACCTGCAGGAGTACCTGAAGACCGCTCCGCCCGCGGAGGAGGAGGAGGAGGAAGACGAGGATGATCTGGAGGACGGGGACGGCGAGATCGGCATCATCCGCCACAAGCGCTTCGACCTCACCCCGATGACTCCGGACGAGGCTGTTCTGCAGATGGAGATGCTGGGGCATTCCTTCCTGCTTTTCCTCTATGCCGAGACCGGCCGTGTGGCTCTGGTCTATAAGCGCCGTGACGGCAACTACGGCATGATCGAGCCCGACTACTAGTTTTAGCGCTACGACTGTCAGCCGCAGCCGGCGTACCGCTTTCGAGTACGCCGGCTTTTCAGTTTGTGTTTCAGCTGCACCCCGGAGCAGGGCCGGGCCGGCCTCCCCGGTCGCCTGTCTCCGGTCCGAGTCCGGCGGCGAGTTCTGCGATTGCCGCGAGGGCTTCCTGGCGTCCTCCATCATGGCACCCGGCGTGCTGGCTCCCGAAACTGCGCAGCCCGCGATGCAGCCGCTCATCGTTGAGCAGCAGCCCCAGCGGTGTATCGCCGGCGCGTGTCAGCAGTACGGAACCATCGGACCAGAGCGAGATCGCCATGCTCGCGAGGGCTTCCGGCGAGCGGATGGACAGGCGCCAGTCGGGATGGCAGCGGCAGAGCTCTGCGACACGCGCGAGATGGGTCCGGTAGAGCCCCGGTGGGTAGGGGACGGTGCCGAAAGGCAGGCTCAGGCAGGCTTCCTGCGCCTTCACGGCAGCTGGAGTTTCGAGCTCGATCGAGTCGCTGCGCTGACCGGCGGCGAGGTCGGCGGCGAGGCGCCGGACCATGAGGGCGTGCAGCTGGCGTACGACTTCGCGCTGCATGTCACTGAGACTCTCGTGAGCCAGCAGGAATTCGAGGTCTTCGCTTTCGAGGCAGGCAAAGGGCAGACCGCTGTGCAGGTGCCTGACTTCGGTACCGGGTTCCGGCAGCTGCTGCAGGAATGCTTCGACGGCAGCAGCCGAATCGAGCTTTTCGGCACGCAGCAGAGGCTTTGCCTGCTGCAGGAGACATGCGAATTCGTGCTCATAGTAGTCCAGCTGCTTCTGAACGGTGGTGTACTCAAAGACCGCGTTCTCGTCATCGCCGGCGATGCTCGTGCCGATGACGGCACAGACCCCCGGCAGGACGAAGCGCGTGTGACGAAAAGGGCTGTCGGAAGCTCCTCCAAGGGTCCAGGAACGCAGCTGGCCGGTGGTGTAGAGGGGCAGCCAGGCCTCGATGCCCCCCTGTATTTCATTGCTTTCGCGGTCAATCCGATGGATGATCTCGATATGGTGTCCCTGCTGCAGAGTCATGTGCATCAGCACGCGCCAGAGCTGGGCGTACTCGGGATCGTTCGTCAGCCAGCTGATCTCGTGGTCGGAGTGAAGCAGCAGCGTACGGGGACTGTCGAGGAGCACGCACTGCAGCAGAAAGTCGCGCACCGCGGCCTGGAGACCGGGTATGCCGATATGCTGGACGTTGCGTGAGGACGGACTCGGCAGTTTCCGGATCAGCTGCTCCATATTGGGCGGCAGCTGCGGCAGTGCTTCGCAGGCCTCGAGCCGGGCGAGAAAACGCCGTGCAGCCTCTGAGGCGCTGCCGCTGTCCGGATCCTGTATCCAGCATTCGAGCGCCTGTTTGATGCTTTCGACATCGGCGTCGCGGGGGAGGCGGAGAATCTGACGCTGACGCGTGAGGCGCTGCGGCGGCGTGTCATGTATGCGTCGGGCGAGATGTCCGAGTAGTGACTGCAGGAACCAGTTGTCTTCAGACGGAATGCGCCGCCCGCTGCGGTAGAGACTGACAAGCGAGGGGTCGACATGGAGGGCGGTGGCGATCTGGGCGTTGGTGAGATTGAGTGCGCGAATAAGCTGGTCGAGCTTGTCAGCGAAACCGGGCAGCTGCCGGGCTTTGCCGTTGCCGCTTCGTCTCGCCGGCGGCTGCAGATCCGTTGCCGCTTCGGTCAGCCAGAGCTCAAGGCGGCTGTGGGGAGAAGACGTGTCCCTGCCATGCTCTGAAGCTGGAGCGATTCCAAGGTATTTGAACAGCTGCTCGAGGCGTTCCTGTTCGCGGGCGACACTGACCAGGCCGTCCACAAGGGCGGAGATGACGGGACTGTCCTCCCGCAGGCAGCGCCTGCCATTACGCAGGCGGCTGATAAGCGAGGGATCCACTTCCGTGCGCCGCGCCAGGTCGGCGTTCGTTACAGCCAGCCAGTCACAGAGCTGATTGAGTCGTTTCCGAAATGTCATAACACGCTCCGCAGTATTTTTCCTACCTTATCACAGCGGAAATGGCAGGCAAATACTGCGGATGCGGCATCCATGTTAAATTTTGGCATCAGGCCGCGCCCCGGATCTGCCGGAGTGCGGCCTGACGACAGGCATCGTCACTCAACCTGTTCCATGCTTTCTGCGATGCGCCGGATGGTTTCGAAGAACTCGGTGCCCTCCTGTACCCGGTTGACCGCGCGGATCTGGCCGTCCACGATGTCGAAGACATGCCAGGTGGAACCCTGATAGCCGGGCGGAACATGGAAGACCAGCGGGTCGCCGTCGCCGGCATAAACCGTCACCACGCAGCCGGACTGGCTCAGCTCCTGGTTGTCGTCTTCGTAGATGCTGCTGAAATTGTGCACCCAGAACTGGTACTCACCGTCGAGAAGCTGATAGATGGTTGTCGTCTCTGGGCCATAGGAAGAGGTGTCGTCAACATCGAGGGCGAAGACGACCTCGCCATCGATAGCGTGTTCCTTGTAGAAGAAATAAGTGTAGGCTTCGGTCCCGTCGGCCAGCTTCACGAAGAGATGCGAGTCGAGGTCTCTCGGCAGCTCGCCCCAGGTCAGGACGATGCGGAACTGGTCGGCCTCCATGGGTCGCGTCAGGATGCAGTCCTGATCGCCCCGCACCTCATCGGCGACGCTGACCACGGTGGCCTGACCTGTGACATAGCCCTCGGCCCGGGCGAGAAGCGTGTAGGAGCCGGCCGGGAGCTGGGTCTCGTAGGCGCCGCCATCGTCGGAGACGAGGCTGGTGACGATTGTGCCCTGAGGATTGTCGAGTCCCTCGCGGATCTCAATCTCGGCACCCACGATGTTTTCGCCCGTCGCGGCGTCGATGATGCGTCCGCTGACGGTGCCGGGATTGCTGCTCCCACTGACGGGAATCATTTCGATCTTGCCGATTGAGAATGGCTGACCGTCGGCCGGAACAGCAACCTCATGGAGGACGCTCGGCAGGTAGCCCTCGGCGGAGATGGTGACGGAGACCGTCATGCCGGCCGCCGGCGGAATGGTTTCTGAGAAGTTGCCGTCTTCGCTCGTGATGCTGAGCACCGGGTTCTGGCCATCGGGCATCACGATGGAAATCTCGAAGCTCGTGAGTCCCACCTGTGTCGTGACATCAACCACGGAACCGGTCATCTGGGTGCCATCGCCGTCGACCGGCGGCTCGGTCCCGTCAGGCTCATCGGGCTCGTCGGGCTCCTCTGTCGGCTCGCCGGGCATGTATTCGGGATTGTCGAGACCCGGGTGCGGGTTGAGAGCCGGCGGTTCGTCATAGTGGCCGGGGCCGGGGATCTCGGCCTCGGGCGGCAGGACGGGCGGATCTCCAATAAGGGCAAAGCCCGTGCCGAGAGCCGCATTGACCACCGGGATCGAGCGGTTGCCGTCGGTGGTCCAGCTGTCGGTCTGCTCCATCAGGATGGCCTTGACCTGGCCGGCATGATATTCGGGATGCGCGGCGTAGATGAGCGATGCGACGCCCGCCGCCATCGGCGAAGCCATCGAGGTGCCCGAGAGCGAGTCGTAGGAAGCTCCCGGCATGGTGCTGTAGATGTCCGTGCCCGGTGCCGCGACATCGACCATGCCGCCGTAGTTTGAGAAGCGGCTGAGCGCCCAGGCGCGGTTCACCGTTGTCGGCGCTTCGATGGAATCGACCGGCAGAGATGTATTCTCCACCGAGCCGACAATGACGACATGGCGCCTCGCGGCGGCCGTGCCGGTCATGATGCGGTTCATGGCATAGTTCCCGGCGTCATCATTCTCGTTGCCCGCCGCCTTCATGATCAGGAAGTCGTAGCCGGCCTCCTCGAGGCGCAGGCAGAGGTCGCCGAAGGCCTGGGTGGCATCCATCTCCTCCTGGCTGCCGGGGCGGGAGGGGCGGCCGTCGCCGAGACTGTAGTTCAGGACACGGCAGCCCTGTTCGGCGAGGGTCGTTACGGTGGCGTCGAGCTCAAAGGTCGTCGAGACATTGAAGAACTCGAGACTGCCATCTTCCGCGCTGATATTCATGTGCCAGTAGTGGAAGAACATCAGTTCCGGCGACCAGTGGACGCCGCTGATGCCCTCGCCGTTGTCGCCGATGGCGCCGGTGATGCCGCTGACATGCGTGCCGTGATCCAGGAAGTCGTAGTACTCGGAGCCGCGGCCGCGCTCGGACTTGGCATAGTAGACCTCGAGGTCATCGATGGTCTGGATGGTCCAGGTGGGGTGGAGGAAGAGCCTGTCCCTGGCCACCTGCAGGTCGGGATGGTCGTACTCGATGCAGCCGTCGACGATGCCGACGGAGACCGGCTGCAGCTGGGCGTTGTCAGCCCAGGCGAGGGGTGCGCGAATGGCCTCGAGCCCCCAGTTGTTGCCGCCCGGCGCCTCGACATCCCAGCTGTCCCAGCCGCTGTCGCCGGGATAGACGGCGAGCTCGAGCTGCTCGAAGCTGCGGTTGAACTGCACCAGGGCGACGTTGCTGTCGGTCTGTATCTGGCTCATGATGGCCGCCACTTCAGCCTCGGGGAGGCGGAAGCGGAACTGATACCTGGAGATCGAGGGAATCTCGCCGACAATCTCGGCGTTGTAGCTAAAGGCCAGCTGTTCGACGACGCTGCGGGGCACGCCGGGATAGACGCTGACGATGAGCTCATTGGTCACCGTGCCAAAGCCGTCCTCGCCGCTGCGGATCGCATCGGGATCCGGTGCGGCCACCTGCGCCGAAGCGCGTTCGAGGATGAAGGGCTTGGGCTCCGAGGAGCCGAAGATGGTATCGAAGACCACATAGAGACGGTGGTTGCCGCGTGAGCCGGCGTTGCCCTGACGGGCGAAGGGCCCGGCGCTGCGCCAGGAGCTGTTGATTTCATCGCGCAGCTCGAGTTCCGGGAATTTGCCGTCACGGGAGAAAATGCCGCCTTCGGTGTCGAGACGCTTGTAAGAGGCGGGGTTGTCCGGATCCGCAGGGTTGAGGGCATAGCGCACGCCGCGAATGTACTGGTTTGATTTTACGCTCGTCTGCAGATCGCTGATGATGCCGTTGAGGCTGCTGCGTGTGCCGGCGATACGAATATCGGCGCGCAGAGGGAAGCTGTAGATGACAAAAGCCACGATGGCAATCAGAAGAACGCCGAGGATGCTGAAGAGAGCCACCAGGCCTCCGCGGCTGCGCTTCTTTCCGGCAGCGGCGCCGGCGGGATACGGCGGCCGGGGCGGCATGGGCTGAGGCGCACCCGGATAGCCTTGAGCATAGTCCGGAGCGGGTGCCTGCTGGGGAGAGGTATAGGCCGGCTGCTGGGGCTGCTGCGGTGGCTGGGGATACGGCTGCTGCGGCGGCTGGGCATACGGCTGCTGCGGTGGCTGGGCATACGGCTGCTGCGGTGGCGGCGGCGCGGCTGCTGCCTGCCTGGCTGCTTCCATGTCGGCACCGCAGTTGCCACAGAAGCGGTCGCGCTCGTCTACATCATGGCCACAGTTGGGACAAAACATCTAAATTCCTCCTCCTGACATTCGTGTTCTCAATCCAGGCTAACGGTTCCGGCAAAGAGCGGGGCAGAGGGCCCTGCCTGTGGGAAAGCTGCGGCAGGCGCCGCAGCTGCCACAAAAGCGATCCCCGTCGTCTGTATTGTGGCCACAGTTGGGACAAAACATCGAATCTGCTCCCTGCTCAATCCCTCGTTTCACCTGGCTTGCCCGGACTAGCGATCGGCGATGCCGAGCGGGCGGCCTTCGTAGTCCATCGTGTTGACCGGCGTGATGACGCCGTTGTTGATGCGGCAGACGGTCCAGAGCGTGCCCTCCTGATTCGGCACAGCGAACTCCTGCGACGTGCCGTCGGCCAGATAGATCGTGACGCGGGCGCCGGACCGGGCGAGACCGTAGGAGTCGGCCATCAGCGCCAGGTTGCTGAAGTCGTGCACGAAGAGGGTGTAGCTGCCGCTGTTCCAGTTGCGCAGGGTCAGGGTCTCGGGGCCGTTGCCGTCCTTGTCGTCGAGATCAATGGTGACCTCGGGTGCGCCCTCGGGACCCGAGGAGGGATCGAAGGGCCAGACGTGGCAGGCACTGCCGTCCGGCAGCGTGCCGGTCAGGTGGATGTCGAGATCGTCGGGTGCGTCGCCCCAGGTCAGCACAATCCGCGCTTGACCCGTGGCCAGCTGCGGCACCATCGGCACATCGAGCGTGACAGTCTCACTGGCCCGGACCGTTACACTGGCGACGCCGTCCTGATAGGCCGGCGAGCGTCCCACGAGGGTGTAGTCACCGGCGGGCAGGTCGACAGAGAAGAGGCCGGCGTCCTGCTGGGTATTGCCGCTCCTGAGCTCGGTGACGAGCTCGCCTGTGGGGTTATTGAGACCGCGGCGCACCTCGACGGGCGTGTCCATCATCATGCAGCCGTCGCTGGCGTCGACCACGCGACCGTCCACACGGCCGTTCGCGGCCGGAGGCTGGGTGGTCGTCGGTGGCGGCTGCGTCGGCCGCGGTGTCGGCTGCGGCGTTGGTGACGGCTGCGGCGGTGTCGGCCGCGGTGCCGGATCGACGACTTCCGGCGGTCCGGGGTAGTCGCCGGGGCCGTCAATGACTTCCTCCGGCGGCAGCTCGGGCCGCTGGCCGGTGAAGGCATAGGTGACCGCATCGCCGGCATTGATGACCGGTATCAGGTTGGTGCCGTCGGACGTGAAGACCGTGGTCTCATTCATCAGGATGGAGCGCACCTCCGCAGCGGTCAGGGAGGGGTTGGCGGCGTAGACCAGCGCCGCGGTACCGGCCACCATGGGCGACGCCATCGAGGTGCCGCTGTTATCGCCATAGGTCGCATTCGGGTAAGTACTGAAGATCTTCGTGCCGGGTGCGGCGACATCAATGCCCGCACCTATATTGGTGAAGTTGCTGAGCGCGTAGCCGCGGCGGATGCGCGGGTCATTCCAGTTGGACAGGGAAATAGGTGTGTTTTCGATCGAGGCGACGATCAGGGTGTGGCGACGAGCGGGATCCGTGCCGGTCATGATACGGTTCATCTCAAAGGCGTGGGAGTCCGCACCTTCTTCGTTGCCCGCGGCCTTACAGATCAGGAAGTCGTAGCCTGCCTGCTCAAGGCGCAGGCAGAGATCGCCAAAGGCGATGGTCTGCTGTATCTCATCACGGCTTCCGGGGTCGCTTGGTCTACGTTCGCCCACACTGTAGTTCAACACACGACAGCCCTGTTCGACCATCGTCGTAATCGTAACCTCAAGCTCAAAGATAGTGGAGCGATTCGAGAAAAGCAGCTCACCGGTATTGGGGCTGATATCCATATGCCAATAGTGGAAGAAGTGCAGCTCGGGACTCCAGTGGACGCCTGATATGCCCTCTCCGTTGTTGCCGATAGCGCCGACGGTGCCGGAAACGTGGGTGCCATGAGCCAGATTCCCATAATAATTTGAGCCGGGTGAGCGGTCGGCCTTTGCATAAAAAACTTCAATATCGGCGATGGTCTGAACGGTGTGGGTTGGGAAAAAATAGATTCTGGAGGGATCGACCTGCAGATCCGGATGCGAGTATTCGATGCTGCCGTCCGCCACGCCGACGGCAACCGGCTTCAGGTCACGGTTTCTGGCCCAGGCGCGCGGTGCCTCGATGACCTCGTAGTTCCAGTTGTTGCCGTCGGGATTCTCGAGGCTCCAGCTGTCAAAGCCGCTGTCATTCGGAAATACCGTGAGCTCCTCATAGTTATGAACATAATTGGGGTGTACCAGCGCGACATTCGGTTCACTCTCTATCATGTTGCGGATGTTTTCCACTTCACTTTCCGGGAGATTGAAGCGCAGCTGATATTTGTCGATGACCGGGATTTCACCGACGATTTCAGCGTTGTGTCGATAGGCGAGCTGCTCGGCGACACTGCGCGGCGTGCCCGGCGTCAGACTGACGAGCAGTTCGTTTGTGACCAACCTTCTGCCGTCACCGGTATCACGGATACGGTCCGGATCGGGCGGCGAAGCGAAGGCGGAGGCAAACTGCAGGTTGAAGGCCCGCGGCTCGGAGAAGCCGAACAGGGTGTCGGCGACGACATAGAGCATGTGGTTCCCGACGCGCGGATCGAGACGGGCGCGGTTGAAGGGACCCGGGTTGCGGGCGCTGTCGTTGATCGGGTCATCGAGGACAACGTTTCTGAGCTCGCCGTGCTTGTGGAACCAGGAGCCGCTGATGTCATCCAGAACATCGTAGGCGTCGATGTTGTTGGGATTGGTCGGGTTCAGCGAGTAGCGGATGCCGCGGATCAGTTGATTCGCGCTGACATCGAGCTCGAGCGTGCCGAGGTTGCCGTCCAGCGTCTGGGTGCGGCCGCTGAGGCGGATGTCCGGCCGCAGCGGGAAGGAGAAGATGAGAAAGGCGATGAGGGCGATGACGAAGATGCCGCCGAGAATCCAGGCCACCAGATAGCGTGCCCGGCGCTGGGGGCCGTGAACAGCCGGTCGTGGCGGCCGCGGCGGTCGCGGCGGTCGCGGCGGACGCGGGGGACGCGGGGGCCGGGGCGGCGTCTGCTGATACGGCTGTTGAGGCGGCGGCTGCTGATACGGCTGCTGAGGCGGCGCCTGCTGATACGGCTGTTGATACGGCTGCTGGGGCGGCGCCTGAGCCTGCGCGGCAGGCGCACCGCACTGAATGCAAAACTTTGCTCCATCCGGTATCGTGTGACCACAACGCTGACAAATCATGGCATTCCTCCTGGCGCAAAATGCTTCCGCTTCTTAGCATATATGACAATCGGCTTCAGGTGGGCAAAACGTGACAGTATTTTCATTGACGGATCGTCAAGGCTCTGTCATCGTCCTTCAGGATCCATGTTACCATGTCAAAAGCAAACATAAATTCGACCCGGCAGAGGCCGTGCCTCGGGTACACAGATCGGGTATGCCGAGCGGTGTTCTGCGGTGAGGGAGTGTTTATATGGCAGATAGACTTGAAAGGGAGAGAGACGGCGCGGGTTCTCCGTCTGTGGCCGCTCTTCTCGAGGGACTGAATCCCGAGCAGCGCGAGGCGGTCCTGCACGATGAGGGGCCGCTGCTGATTCTCGCCGGGGCGGGCTCGGGGAAGACACGTGTCATCACGCACCGCATCGCCTGGCTGATCAGGGTCCGTGGCGTCAGTCCCTGGGCGATTCTGGCGATCACCTTCACGAATAAGGCTGCCGCCGAAATGAAGTCGCGCATCGCCGACCTGGTCGGACCGGTGACCCGGAGCATGTGGGTTGGTACCTTCCACTCCATGTTCGTCCGCATTCTGCGCCGCCACCCGCTGGAAACGGGATACTCGAAGAGCTTTGCCATCATCGACACCGACGATCAGCGCGCTCTGGTGCGCGAAATCATGCGCGATCTCAACGTCGACGAGAAACTGTTTGCCGTCAATGCCGTCCACGGAGCCATTTCACGGGCGAAGAACCGCATGCAAAGCGCGGCCGAATACCGTGATCAGGCGGGTGCGGACTTCCGCCGGCGTCAGATTGGCGAGGTCTTTCTGCGCTACCAGGAGCGCCTGCACGCGAACGACACCATGGATTTTGACGACATTCTGGTCGAGACCGTACACCTCTTCGAGCGCCATCCCGAGGTTCTGGCGGCCTGGCAGGCGCGCTTCCGGTATATTCTGGTCGACGAATACCAGGACACCAACCTCGCCCAGTACCGCGCCGTCCGCCTGCTCGCGGCGGCGCATCGCAACATCTGTGTCGTTGGCGACGACGACCAGTCCATCTACAGTTTCCGCGGGGCCGATATCCGCAACATCCTCGAGTTCGAGAAGGACTACCGTCAGACCAGGGTGATCAAGCTCGAGCGCAACTACCGTTCGACGGGGACGATTCTGGCCGCGGCAAATGCCGTGATTGCCAACAACGGGTCGCGGAAGGAGAAGAAGCTGTGGACCGATGCCGGGGAGGGAGAGCAGATCACCTTTCTCCGGGCGGCCGATCATTTCGAGGAGGCACGCTTCATCGCGACCGAGATAGAGCGCCATGTGAAGGACCATGTCGGGCATCACTGGCGCGATGTCGCAGTGCTCTACCGTGTCAACGCACTCTCGCGTTCAATTGAGCTCGGTCTGCGCGAGCGCGGCATTCCCTACCGCATCCATGGCGGGCTGCGCTTCTATGACCGGCGGGAGATCAAGGACGTTCTGGCCTATCTGCGTCTGATCCAGAACCCCGGTGACGACCTCTCGCTGACACGGGTGATCAATGTACCGAAGCGCCAGATCGGACTGGTGACGCAGGAGGCGGTTCGCAGTCTCGCACAGCGCGAAGGACTGACGATGTTAGAAGTCTGCCGCCGGGCCGGCGGTTATCCGGAACTGCGGCGTTCGGCCGGGCGCCTGCTGGGCTTTGCCGCCCTCATCGAACAGCTGCGCCGGGATCTGGCAGCTTCGGATCTGACACTCCTCGAGTTTGTCGAGCATGTGGTCGACAGAAGCGGTTTGATGGACGAGATTCTGAATGCCGGGGAGAAAAACCGCGAAGACAGCGTCGAACGCGTGCAGAACCTGCGCGAGCTCGTCTCCGATGCCGGGGAGTTTGAAAGCAGCTTTTCCCTGATCGGCGAGCCGGAGGAGGGTGCGACGCTGGAGCTGGTCACCGACGAGGACGGCGGCGAGACGCTCGCAATCCGGCTTCCGGAGGGTTCCGATGCGGCGGAAGCCGACGCTGCGATTGACCTCGCCGTACTGCTCGAGGGCTTTCTCGAACGCGCCACCCTCTATTCGGCGCAGGATCTCACCGACGAGAATGATGACCATGTGCGCCTGATGACCATCCATGCGGCGAAGGGGCTGGAATTTCCGCTGGTTTTTCTGGCCTGTGCCGAGGATGGCATCTTTCCGGGACGGCAGGCGATGACATCGCCGGCGAGCCTCGAGGAGGAGCGACGTCTGGCCTATGTCGCCATCACCCGGGCGAAGGAGAGACTTTATATCACGACGGCCCGCTCGCGCATGCTCTACGGCTATGTGCAGGCTCAGCCGGTATCGATGTTTGTGAATGAAATCCCGCTGGCGTACATGCGCCAGATCGGGGGAGCGGCGGACGATGTCGGCCCGGGAGCGGCTGGCAGTGCCGGCGCGGCGGGACAGGAACCGGTCCGGGGCCGGCGTCCCTCCGGAACGGGGCGTCAGCCGGGCTTCGGGGTTTCACCGGTTTCCTTTCTCGAACGACGGGCCGCCCCGCCGCGGCGCCCGACGCCTGTGCGACGGGCAGTTGAGCCGGATGACTACCGGGTCGGCGGCCGGGTCACGCATCCCCTGTTTGGGCGCGGTGTCATACGCAGTGTCGAGGCAATTTCAGGGGACGTGATTCTGGAGCTGGATTTCGGCGGCCGAACGAAAACCCTGCTGGCTTCGCAGGCGGATCTGACGCTGGCGGATGATGACAGATGAGGGAGGGACGGAAGAGATGACCGGGATGACGGGTGGCTTCTACGCCATGATCAGCCGCATGCACCTGATCCAGCGCTGGAGCCTGATGCGCAACAGCAGGGAGGAGAATGTGCAGGAGCACTCGCTGCAGGTGGCCGTGCTGGCCCATGCGCTGGCGCTGCTGCGGCGCCGCCGCCCCGATGCCGCGGAAATCCCGCTGCCGGATCCGGAGCATGTGATGGCCCTCGCGGTTTTCCACGACGCATCCGAAATCCTGACGGGCGACATGCCGACACCGATCAAGTACCTGAACCGCGATCTCGCCTCTGCCTACCATGTGGCGGAAACGCGGGCCGTTGACCGTCTGCTGGCCATGCTGCCGGCCGGGCTGCGCCCAGACTACGAGCCTTTGCTGCGCCCCGATCTCGACGACCCGCTCGAAGCCGCCGCCTGGCAGCTGGTGAAGGCGGCCGACCGCCTCGCCGCCCTGAGCAAATGCATCGAGGAAGAAGCTGCCGGCAACCGCGAGTTCTGTCGTGCCCGTGCCCAGATTGAGGCCCGCCTGGAGACCATGGAGCTGCCGGAGCTGGACATGTTCCGGGAGCGCTTCGAGGACGACTTCGCCCGCTCTCTGGACGAGCTCCAGACGCTGGTGGAGGGTGAGGGCGACACGGACTGAGAGGCCCCGGGGCTGCCCGGGGCCTCCGGCGCGGGCCGGGTGAGCAGCAATCATCCGACTGTACGCGTGTTGGCGTGCAGGAGTCGCATTTCGGCAAATTGGACCGAAATGGCACAGCCGCACGGCGTGTACACGTAAATCCGTGTATTATGTCTTGATTATGTTCACACACGAGACAAGCGGCTCAATTGCGGTTATCATGCATCCTGCTCTTCGTACCATGTGGCCGCAGCATGACGGAGCTGAATATTACAATTGTGTTACAATTGATCGCCGTTCGTGTTTGATGCGGAACGTCCGTGCCCTGTGCGGAAATCGCCTCAACCGAGGGACTGATCCACGAAAGGCTGCATAACCATCATGAGAGTCAGGCGGAAGCGGGCCTTTGCCCTTATCCTTCTCATAACCCTGCTGCTGGCACCGCTGGGAGAGCTCGGAGCGACTGCCGGTCCCTATTACTATCGTGTTCGTCTCAGCTGGGCTGATGCAGCGTCGCAGAAGGGCGCTTTTGTTATCCTGCAAAACGCCATCAACATGGCTTCCAGTCTGCCGGGTTATAAGGTTTTTGACGAGGAGGGCAGGGTTGTCTGGCCCGAGGAGGCGACTGAGCCGCCCGAAACCACGCCGATCAGTCCTGAGGATATCGACCTTTCCCGGCTGACGCCCGCCCTGCGCGACGAATACCATGCTGCACTGACTGCACTCACGGCCGCCAGAGAGGCGGTGACAACGGCCGACAACAAGCTGCGCAGTTACGGTGGCGTACCGGTGCTGCCGGGCGACTACTACGAAAAGCGTGAATGGCTCGACAGACTCAACGCCGGCGGGACACCGATCCAGGCCGCCACGGTCAGATACCATAATCTCTACAACATTGGCACCACGCCTGATACGTCGCGTGTCGACGGTGCCAGAATCAACGGCACCGTATTCGCCATGGGGGAGAAGGTCAGTGATCCCGCTCTGCGCGAACGCTATCGCCTGCCCTGGACGAGTTACGAGCGGGCGGCGACCGGCGGTGCCATCTATATCCGCGAGCGCTTCATCGACCGTGGTCAGGACACCAACTATTTCCAGAAATTCAATGTGGCCCATGATTCGCAGACCCCTCTGTGGCACCAGTACATGCAGGGCATACAGGCTCCCTGGTCGGAGTCGCGGCGGCTTTATGCCGCCTACGCCAACTCGAATACCCTGTCGGGTGAGATATTTTTCGAAATTCCGGTCTTCCCAGGCCTGCCGAACGCCGATCTGCCGCAGCGGGCCCCGGGCGGAGGCGCAGCTGCGGAAGGAGAGGACGGGACAGCTGCCGAGATGCCGACCGGCTCCGAATTCCCGTCCGGAGAGACGGAAGCGTTGGGCGAAGAGCCGGCAGCCACGATAACGGAGGCAGCGGAGCCTGCCGACCCGGAAGCGACCGGGACGCCGGACAGCCCCGCCGAAGCCTTATCACCGGAGACAAGCGGTGTCGCTGTGCGTTCCGTCCGTTCGCAGCCGCAGACGGACGAGAGCACGATGGGAGAGACCGAGCTCTTCCCGGGTCAGCTGCTTTCTCCGGTTGACTATTCACAGCTCGACGCTGCCCGCGACGCGGTCTTTATCGGTGAGCTGCAGCAGTTCCCGACCAGCTATCATGAGGCGCTCATCGCGCTGCACCTGTCGTACCCGCAGTGGCGCTTCATCGCCGTGCCCGCCCGGGATACCTGGGACAACATCGTGCTTGAGCAGATGACGCCGCGGCGCAATCTCATCGAGGACACGCCGGACAATAACGCCGCCGGCTTTGTCGCCAATCATGTTGTCGAGGACGGCTCCAATTTTGTTCAGGTAACCCGGAAGGCCGTCGAGTATTACATGGATCCGCGCAACTTCCTGACCGTACCCTACATATTCATGTTTGAGCGCCTGAGTACACTGAGCCCGGCCCAGACCCTGGCCGGTGTGCAGAAGATCTTTGAGGGCAACAGCGACATGCTGGCCATCGCCCAGATTGTCTTCGATGCAGCCAGGGCGACCAACACCTCGGCCTACATGCTGGCCGGCCGCATCCGCATCGAGGTCAGCGAAGGCACGCGCATGGCCAACAACGCCCGCGGAACCATCGACGTCAGGTATCCGCCACTGCGGCCCGGCGCGGATTCGCTTTCCTTCATGAGCCGCGAGCAGCAGATCGCCGCCCTGAGCGCTTACATCAACGGCTATGAAACAGCCCGCCTGCGCTACGAGCAGTATCAGACGGATCTCGCGACCCTACAGACCGCCCGTAGCGCACTCGCCGCCGCCCGGACCCGCTACGATCAGGCCAAAGCCGCCGCGGAAGCCTATCTGGGAGGATCGCTGCCTCTGGATCCGGGCGACCTCGACGGCAACGGCAGGGTGACAACGACTGACCTGCTGCTGCTGCGTCAGGCCCTCCTCGGCCTGCGCACGCTGACGGATGCACAGTGCCGCGCCGCCGATCTCGATGGCAATGGACGGGTCAGCACAACGGACCTGCTGATCATGCGCCAGGCTCTGCTTGGCCTGCGCCGGCTGTACTAGACGCCCGGGATATTCTGCCCGATGAAGTCCGGATTGCGTTCCACCTTTCGCCGGCTGTCCCTGTTCCTGCTGCTGTGGCTGCTCGTGGGGCTGTCTGGGCGGCTGCTGGCCTTTCGTGTCGGGCTCAGTCTCACCCTCGAAGCGCCGGGACAGGTCAGTCAGGGTGAGCAGTTTGAAGTTCTGCTTTCAGTCGATGCGGATGTGGCCGCAGACGGCGGCAGTCTGCTGCTCTCCTATAATTCTGCCTGTTTCCGATATGATGGCACGCAGGCCGGTCCTGACACCAGCGTCAGTGTTACCGGAGGCGAAGGGCAACTGACACTGGTTTTTGGTCCGATCCCGAGTGGCGGGAAGCGTCTCGCCGTGCTGCTGATGACGGCTCAGGCGGTGGGCAGCGGCCGCTTTACGATCGAGAACAGCCGCTTTACGGCCGCAGGCGAAGAACTCGGCTCACCGGCGGCCGTGTACGCTTTTGTTGTTGCGGCCGAGACGCCCGAGCCCCTGCCCGAACTGCCGACGGCGGCCCCGACCAGGCCCGATAACGGAGTGCCGACTGTGGAGACGGTGAAAGAGCTGCCGCAGGATCTGGACGATCCGCTCCTGCCGGGCGACTCCACCCGGACCCGTGACAGCGGGCGCAGTTCCGACGGGATTCAGACGACAGGAACATCCGCTGCCGGAGCGGATGGGCAGCTGACCGATTCGCCCCTGGCACTGCCGGACGGCCGGACCCTGCGGTCGACCGCGCCCGCGCAACATGAGACAATAGAGGCGGAAGACCCACTGCCGGGAGATGTTCAAACCGCCCCCAGCCAGTCGCTTACGGAAAACCCGTATGAGGACGAAGAACTGCTCGCACTCGCTCAGCGTCTCGAGCGTATCGTCCCGCTCATCCTGATCCCGCTCATCGTGCTGGTGGTCGCGCTGATCATCTGGCGTATCGTCCGCCGCCGTCCCTGAGCAACCGGAAACACGGGAAAGTCGTATGATGTGGGCAGACCGTGCACCCAAGACACGATGGAGGTTCAAACCGTGAAACGTTCGTGGAGACGATTGATACCCCTGTTGGGACTGGTCCTTTTCATGACCAGTATCATGTCACTCTGGGCTCTGCGCCCCTATCTGGCTCATGCAGAAGAGATCGTAGAGCCGCAGCACCGCTTTGAGCTGATCCGCGTGACCCCGGAAGAGGCTGCGACCGAAGAATATGAGATCTACTTTGTGCCCGATCTGGAGGAAACCGACACAAAGGGTTTCGCTGTCCTCAAATTCAGCCTGGCGGTCAGTGATCTTGACCTTGAGGAGAGCTGGTTTACAGATCGCCTCGCTCCCACCTGCAATGTGAGTGAGGATAGCCCCGCTCTGACGATTGTCTGGGAAGCCAATACGGCAGATGACACCACCTATCTTAGAACCCGCACCAAACTGGGCAGGCTGACTTTCGAGCCGGCTGCGGAAAACGGGACGTTCTCTCTGTACGGTGCTGAAGGCTCGCTCAGCGATCTGACCACGGAGCCGCCGCTGGCGGAGGATGTCATACTTCCCGATACCTCCGTAAGCATAGGCGAATCGACGCCGACGACTTCGACGGAAGAGACGACGACCGGCGACGGGACCACCGACGACGGGACCACCGACGACGGGACCACCGACGAGGGCTCAACCACGTCCACCGACGAGGGAACGACCGACGAGGGCTCGACCACGACCACCGACGAGGGAACGACCGACGAGGAGCCGACCACGGTCACAGAGGAAGAGACCACGACCACCGGGGAAGAAAGCACTACGACCACGGAGGAGCCGGGCAGCGAGGAGACGACCACGACGACCGGGGAACCAGGTACCACGACATCAGAGGAAGAGACCACCACGACCAGCGACGAAGAGACCACCCCCACCTCTGCGGAGCCGACCACCACGACCAGCGAGGAAGAGACCACCACGACATCCGGGGAAGAGACCACCACGACCGAGGCGCCGGGCACGACGACCGAAGAACCGACCCCCACCACGACCGGGACGGATGAAACGACCAGCGAGGAGCTGACGACCACGACCAGCGAGGCTCCGACCACGACCAGCGAGGCCCCGACCACGCTGCCGACGACCACGCCGACGAGCACCCCGGCGCCGACCACGCCGCCTCCGCCAACCCCGACACCGACTCCTCCGATCGCGACGGCGCCGCCGCTGCCGACAATTCCGCCCATCCGTCCCTACATCACGCTGATGCTCAGTGACGCGGATCCCAACCGGCGGCCCTATGATGTCTATCATCCGGATGTTCTCGATGTCCCGGCCGGTTTCAGCGCCATCGAGCGTGAAGCCCCAGAAGGTCTCGTTGAGATCTGGTTCAGCGAATATACCCTGCAGACCCTGCTCTATGCAGCACCGCCGAACCGCCTGCCAACCTTCCATATCTACGATATGGTCAACGCGAGAGTCTATGACTACTATGCGCCCTTCGAGGCTGTCTTCGACGGGCAGCGCTTCACGGTCATTCCGATTGACGGCGATGTCCGGGTGCCGGAAACGTTTACGATCCGTGGCCTGCTGGTAGGCGGCAATCCGACCAGTGTCCTCGCCAGCAACACATATCCGGATGTCTATATCCTGCAGCTCATCAACTCCGAGGGTCGCCGCGGTGTCTATACCTACCGCCCGAATGCCCCCGAGGGCCAGCGGCTGACAGAGGGATTGGATGACTTTGCCGCCCCGCTCACAACGACGACAGAGCCGGTTGTGACTTTCAGCAGTGCGGCGGTGACAGACGGTACAGTGATGCAGCGTCCTCTTGATGAAAAGCAGAATTCCGGGCTGCTGTCCGCTCTCGCCAATGCGCCCCTCGTCCTGATCGCCATCATTGCCTTCATTCTGGTTGCCATCCTTGTCGTGGTCATCATCCTCATCAACCGCCGTCAGACGCAGACTGCCCGTGTTGAGGATCTGCGCCGCGGCAGCCAGTACGGCAGCGCCTGGCGGGTGGAACCGCCGCCCACTGCGCGTCCCCGCAGAACGGTCGGCAAGCCCGGTTCCGATGCCGCGCCGGACGGCCGTACGGAGCGGGGCTTCCAGTCGGACGATCGACTCTAGCGATGAGGGGCCGAACCGGCTGCGGTCGGATCCCCGGTTATGCGGCGTCTGCGCTGGCCTACGCCTGCATTGCCCTGCCCGCTCTGGGCGCGGCTGAATCACTGAGTTCCGCCCGCATCTATGGCACGAGCGCCCTCGCGGCGCTCGCTGTCGTCGTCCTGCTGGCGGCGGACTTCTTCCGGCTGGGCCGCCCCGAACGTGTGCTGCTTCTGCTGCTGCGCCTCGGCTGCAGTGCCGGCGGCGTGTTCGTCTCGAGCTACTATGCCCTTGACCGCCTGGATCTTCCGGCTGTGCCCGTCATTGTCCTGACGGCCGTTCTGCTCTTTGCGGGACAGCTCCTGCTCAGCCGCATTCCGGTCGAGACGCTGCTCTATCTCGTCTTTGGCCTGCTGACGACCGTGGTCGCCATCGGTTCGTTCAACCTCGTCAACTGGCTGCTGTACGGCACGATACTGGGCGGCGGCGACAGCTGGGGCTGGTTTGTGCCGAAGCTGGTGTCGTGGACGGCGGCGGTGCTCTTTGCCTTCTGGACCAATCGGCGCTGGGTTTTCTACGGCCGCGGTCACTGGTTTCGGGAACTTCTGACCTTCGCCGCCGGGCGCCTCGCGAGCGGTCTGATTATTGAATTTGCCGGGCTCTATGTGCTGGAGAATCTCATCGGAATGCCGCGCGACCTGGCCAATCTCTTGACAGCTCTCCTTGTCGTTATCGTAAACTATTTCTTTAGCCGCTTTGTGGTGTTCCGCCGTCATGCGGATGAGCGGAGTCCGCGGCGACAAAAGGAGACTCTATGACGTATGCGGAGGTACTGGTTTATCTCGAGAAAAGCTGGCGCTTTGGCAGCCGGCTCGGCCTCGAGCGCATCCGTGGCCTCTGTGCCGGCCTCGGTGACCCCCAGACCCGCTATCCGGTGGTCCATGTCGCCGGTACCAATGGGAAGGGCTCAACCGCCACCATGATTGCGAGCATCCTCGCGGCCTCGGGGCGGCGTGTCGGCATTTTCACCTCGCCCTATCTCGAGCGCTTTACGGATCGAATCCGTGTGCTCGACGGCCCCCGGGACCTCGAGCGTCGCCTCCGGGATTCCGCCTGCGGTGAGATCACGCCGGACGAGGTCGCCACGATTTTCAGCGAAGTGGTGGCCACCGACAGGGCGAATCAGGCAGCGGGCGCCGAAGCAGCCACCGAATTTGAGCTGATCACGGCCATGGGTCTCGAGCACTTTGCCCGCAAAGCATGCGATGCCGTCGTTCTCGAAGTCGGCCTCGGCGGAGACCTCGATTCGACGAATGTCATCCCGCCTCCGCGCGTTGCCGTCATCACAGCGCTCGGCTACGATCATCAGGACCGCCTCGGAAGCACGATGTACGATATCGCCCGGGCCAAGGCCGGCATCATCAAAGCCGGCACGGAGCGCGTCATTCTCTACGATCCCAACGTGGCCGCCGCGACGGCCGGCGACGCCTTCGCCATTCTCGACACCGTCGCCACGCGCGCATCCCGTCTCGGTGTGCCGCTCGATGTCGTCGGCCGCGAGCTGATCCGTGAGCTCGACAGCGGTCTCGGCGGACAGTGCTTTCAGCTGCGCGGTCTGGAGGAGCCGTTTGCGATGCGCCTCGTCGGTGAAACACAGCTGCTGAATGCCGCCGTCGCCGTCCATGCCGCCCTGGCCTTCGATCCCGGGCTCGGCCACCGGCCGGCTCTCCATGACGGCCTGCGCCTCGCCTGCTGGCCCGGTCGCTTCGAACTCGTGGCACGGGGCCCGGATACGATTGTCGACGGCGCCCACAACCCCCAGGCCATCCGCGCCCTGGTGGACAGCTGCCTGAAGTATCTGGACGGCCGCCCCCTGGTCGTGGTGAACGGTGTGCTGGGGGACAAGGACACCCGGACGATGGCCCGGCTCTTCTACGGCGATCGGCGCCTTGATCTGCGGGCGGTGATCGCGACCCAGCCCACGAATCCCCGAGCGCTGCCGGCAGCCGCGCTGGCCGACACCATACGGGCTCATCTGCATGACGATCCGGCCCGGATTCCGGTCGAGGTGCTGCCTGGAAGCGGCGCCGCGCTGCGCCGGGCACGCGGGCTGGCCGTGGCGATCGGGGAGGAGGCTGCCGTGCTGTGCATGGGCTCTCTCTATCTCGTGAGCGAGCTGCGCCCGCTGCTGCTGGAGGCTGCCGATGCGCTGGCGTGATGAGATCCTGAATTTCACGGCGCTCGATCCGGACGAGGTCCGCGATTTTGCGGGTCCCTCGCTGAAGGCCGATGCCGTCGCCCGCTACAACCGCTGCATTGAGCAGATCGCGTCCGACTCCATTGATGTGGCCTCGATCGCCCTGCGCCAGCTCGCGACGGCGCTGCCCGACTTCACCGAGGCGGTGCTGCTCTCGGCCTGCTGCCAGATGCTCTGGGGCGATGCCGCGACGGCGGTCGCCATGCTCAGGCGCCTCGAAGGCGCGACGCATCTCGACGAAGCGGAACGTTTCACCACCGAACGCTACCTGCGGGCGGCCGAGGAGGCCCAGCGCCAGCTCGAACGCCAGAATCCCGTCTCGCGTGCGAGCGGGCGCCTGCCGCGGATCCCGGATCAGGATGACTTCGGCAGCCGGCGCACGAGCGAGCTGCCCTCGTTCGGCCAGCTGGTCGAGACGAGTGTGGCGGGGCGTAAGCTCGAGATTGCCAGCCGCGAGGAGCAGGCCGAGATCTGGCAGCTCGAGAACGGACCGCACATCGGGACGCCTTTGAAGCGTGTGCCCAGCATCGGGCGCCAGCGCCTCGAGGCCCTGCTCGTGCTGCTCGTGATCGTGGTGGCGGTCGCGGCTTTGATCCTCTGGCTGCTGAAGCGCTTCGGTCGCTGACAGCTCGAATCGAAAGGATGGCTATGCATTACATCAGTACCCGCGGCGATACGAGCCGCTTCACGGCCGCCGAGGCCATCTGCCTGGGTCAGGCCCCCGACGGTGGCCTGCTGGTGCCCGAGAGCATTCCGCATCTCGATGCCGCCGAACTGGAGAAACTGCGCGAGTCGGGCTACAGCGACCGCGTCGCCCTGATCCTGGAGAAGTATCTGACGGATTTCAGCTCCGACGAGCTGCACGAGGCCTGCCGCGCCGCCTACGACAGCGGCAGCTTCGACGGCGAGCCGGCGCCGTTGCGGCGCATTAATCCCTACGGCCGGCGTTCCTGGCTGCTCGAGCTCTGGCACGGGCCCACTGCAGCGTTCAAGGACATGGCCCTGCAGCTGCTGCCGCAGCTGATGGTGCGGGCGGCCCGGAAGCTCGGTCTGGGACGGGAGCTGTGCATACTCGCGGCAACCAGCGGCGATACAGGGAAGGCGGCGCTTGAGGGTTTCCGCGATGTGCCGGGAACGAGCTGCATCGTCTTCTATCCTGCAGAGGGTGTGTCGCCGGCCCAGGAGCTGCAGATGCGGACGACACCGGGAGAGACTGTCGCCGTGGTCGCGGTCGAGGGTTCGTTCGACGATGCGCAGCGGGGCGTGAAGGAGCTCTTTGCCAATCAGGAGCTCGCAGCCGAGCTCGCTGCCCGGGGACGCATGCTTTCGTCGGCGAACTCGATCAACTGGGGCCGTCTCGTCGCCCAGATCGCTTACTACTGGTCGAGCTATGCCGAGCTGCTGCAGCGGGGCGAGATTACACCCGACGAGGCCGTGAATTTCGTCGTGCCGACGGGTAATTTCGGCAACATTCTGGCGGCCTGGTACGCGCGGGAGATGGGACTGCCTGTCGGACGCCTGGTCCTGGCGTCGAATCGCAACAAGGTCCTGAGCGATTTCCTCGGCAGCGGGGTCTACGATCGCCGCCGCGAATTCCATACCACCATCGCCCCGTCCATGGACATCCTCGTGTCCAGCAATCTCGAGCGCCTGCTCTTTGAGCTGACCGGACGCGATGCCGGACGGGTCGCGGGCTGGATGCAGAGCCTCGCGGAGGAGGGTGTCTACGAGGTCGGCCCGGGCGTTCTGGAGCGCCTGCAGCGGCTTTTTGTCGGTGGCCATGCGGACGATGCCGCCATCGCCAGGACGATCCGCGATGTCTACGACGAGACGGATCTCGTCATCGATCCGCACACGGCGGTTGGCTTCAATGTCTACGAGCGCTATCTGCGCCGCTCCCAGGATGAGGCGCCGGTGGTCTTTGTCTCGACGGCGAGCCCGTTCAAGTTTGCCGAGGATGTGATGAACGCGCTGACCACGAGCCGGCCCCAGGCCCCTCAGCGTGGCGGGCGCGAGCGGCCGGAAGAAGGACGCAGTGGGCGGCTGCGGCGTGATGAGCGGCGCCGGGGCGACGAGCGGGGGGAGGGGCGGCGCGCCTCTGCAGGCCGCCGTGGCCAGACGGCTGCCCGCCGTGTAGTCAGCGGCTTCCGCGACGCCGACGGGGCGATGATCGCCGATCAGAAAGAGTCGGAAACCCAGACACGCAGCAGACGTGGCGGGCGGCGGCGCAGCGGTCGCCAGCGGACCGCCGAGCAGGGTGAGACGGCCCCGCCGCGGCCGAAGAAGAGTGTCGAGAAGTCAGCCGCGAAAACCGAGGCTGTCGGGGACGGTGCGCGCGGGGGCAGCAGCCGTCGCCGCGGGCGCGGGCGGCGGCGCAGCGGTGGTAGCAGGCGCAGCAGTGACAGCGAGAGGCGCTCCGAAGGTCAGACGATGGCGCTGGCAATGAGCAGCGGGGAGCGTCTGGAACTTGAGATGCGGGGGGATGAGATGCACGTGGTCTATGACAGCCTGCAGGACGCCGGCAATGCGCCTGTGTCCTCCGAAGCCCGGCGCACCGAAGAATTCTTCGCGGACCAGCGCGGCGAAACCCTACCGGGTGCGGTCTACGAGGTTGACGAGAGCATTGACCCGGATACGATCGAGCTGCCGGAGACGGATCTCGACCGCATGCTGGCCGAATACGCGGCGCTCGCCAGAGAGAAGAAGCCCGATCTCGCGCCGATAGAGGCCCTCGCGGATGAGAGCGGGATGGCAGTTCCCTTTGGCCTTGACCGTCTGGAGCTGCGCGGCAGACGGCCCTACATCCGCATCAGGCCGGACGAGATGGAGCGGGTCGTACGGGCCCTTCTGCTGGAAGGGAAGAGCGAGGAAGAGCTTTCAACCGAACCGCCGCAGGAGGAAGCCGGGGAGCTGGAGCCCTGGATCACATCACTCTAGGAGAAATGTCACATTCGTTCATATTTCCTGCAGAGTGAGACCATATTTTCCTGCCATACTGGGGACGAACAAGAAGAACGGTGCCGGCGGCACGACAGCGACTCTTTTTCATTACCTTCCTCCAAGAGTGGGAATCCCGAGAGTAGTGGCTCGGGATTCTCGCTTTTTATGCAGCTTTTGACTGTTGCTGCAGGGTGCCGGTCGCCCTGGCCGCGAAGGTTGATGCTTTGGCCGGCCGCTGGCTCCCGGTGCCCGAGACAGCGGGCCACGAAGCAGTGTTTTTCATTTTTCGTACCCCTGACCGGCAACGGGTCTCCGGTAGTCAAGATGGGCCCCAGACCCTAATCATTTTTGTCTATGTTCCTGTTTTAATCGCCCGATTCCAGCATCAGCCACAGACTTCAGCATTCCTGATGTGTATCTGTCATTTCAGCCCCGGCCTGTGAAACTGATAGGGGTGCACGTCATATTGGTCGGGACGGGTGAGACCTTTTTCCAGCCACTCCTCAAAGGCCTGAAACAGCGAAGTTTTCGCGTAGCCGGCATGCAGGTATATGAAAGATCTCTTCTCCCATTGCCTGCGTAGCGATCAACCTCGCAAACTGCCGGAAAGTGAATGGTATGCGACAGAATGTCGAGCGACGAGGCTGACAGGCACGACCTGGCACTTTTCAGGAGATTGTGAAGCGATCCAGGCTCTCTTGCTCTGATGTCATAAGATTAACGTGAACCCGACAAGCAGCGCGCTGCATAGCGGCCTGCACGCCGCGCAGCGGTGTGCGTGCCCCATCGTGGTCAAGAAGGCGAGAAATCCAAATCATTTTTTGGATAACTCTTCGTTTTGACCAGAATCGGCCCTTTTGTGGTCAAGATGAGGACTTTTCCAAATCATTTTTTGGAAAACTCCTCGTTTTGACCAGAATCGGCCCTTTTGTGGTCAAGATGGCGAGAAATCCGAATCTTTTTTTGGATTACTCCTCGTTTTGACCAGAAAGCACCCTTTTGTGGTCAAGATGGGGAATTTTCCAAATCTTTTTTTGGAAAACTCTTCGTTTTGACCACCAGAAGTCCACAGGCTGCTTTTTCCACCTTGCCAGCCGTCTTCCTGGCATGCACCCCCGCTTCCTGACATTCTTGATGTGCACCTAACTGATTGCGACTGGAAGAGAAACGGACGGGATTTTGCGTTATCATGTCTATTGTCGGTCTTTATGACTGCAACAGGAGATCAATAACATGTTTGTGGAACGTCAACACGGCCCGGAGACCTCGTCTTTCCTGCCGACGGTTGAGGATCGCTGGATTGCGCTGGCTGCCTATGTCGGTGGCCTCGTCATCAGCCTGCTGCCACTGTTCGGGAGCTGGGCCTGTTGGGTCGTCCCGCTGGTCATCCTGCTGCTCGAACGCAGCAGCCGCCTGATCCGCTACAGTGCCGCCCAGGCCCTGACGCTGAGCATTGCCCAGCTGGCCGTATCGATCGTCGTCATCGTGCTCAGTGCCACTGTTATTCTGATCCCGCTCGGCATCGCATTGAGCTGGATCGCCAACATCGCGTACTGGGTGCTGCTTGTCGTCGCGTCCTACTTTGCCTGGAAGCGCACCGAGTGGCGCATCCCCTTCCTGTGCCAGCTGGCCGACCGCATGGCCGGCTGAGAACGGGACATACCGGCGGTCGGGAGTCTGCTCCCTTCCGCCGACACATGCGCTCATAGCTCAGAAGGATAGAGCAACCGCCTCCTAAGCGGTAGGTCGCACGTTCGAATCGTGCTGGGCGCACCAGCTGAAGCCCTCCGTGACGGGGTTTGCCGCCGTCACGGAAGGCTTCGTTATAATCAGGCAAAGAACATCGACATCCTGTGCTTCGGGGAGGGAGGCGGTGATGGCCAGAAAACGGGCGCTCCTGCCGATCAATGAAGTCAATCGCATCGCGGCCGGACGTGAGGGCAGCCTCATCATTGATGTGCGGACGGAAGCCGAATATGAGAGCGGACATCTGCCCGGCGCCCGCCTGCATCCCCATCAGCGGATCGCCCTGACACTGACGGAGGAGGCCCCTGATCTCGGCACGCCGCTGATTCTCTACAGCCGCACGGGCAGGCGCTCGTCAAAGGCCTGTCAGCTGCTGCGGCAGCTCGGCTATACGGATGTCAGTGATGCAGGTGGAATTGTGGACTATACCGGCATTTTGGAGTTCGGCCGGGCGCGCGGCTGAGATCAGCAGCATGCGTTCGTGTTTCCGGACAGGAGAAGAAGGAGAAACCCCATGCTCAAAGGCATTCCCGCCATCCTGCCGCCCCGCCTGCTGATGTATCTCAGCGAGATGGGGCATGGCGACCGTCTGGTGATCGGAGATGCGAATTTCCCGGCCGCCTCGATCGCGGCCACCTCAGGCCGGCTGATTCGCTGCGATGGCCACGGCGCGGTCGCCCTGCTCGACGCGATCCTCGAACTCATGCCGCTGGACAGCTATGTCGAGCGGCCGGTGGGACTGATGCAGGTGATGCCGGGCGATCCCGTCGCCACCCCGATCTGGGCTGAGTACGCCGCCGTCATAGCCCGCCATGATCCGCGCGGCAGGGCTGCAATCCGTGAGATCGAGCGCTTCCGATTCTACGAGGAGGCGCGTGACACCTATGTGACGATCGCCTCCGGCGAGACGGCGCTTTATGCCAATATCATCCTGCAGAAGGGCGTCATTACGGACTGAAGCGCCAGGTCTGCTGCATGGTGCGGAGTACAATGGCACATGGCAGGTGCTGCGGCAGACGCAGCTTATGGCCGGGTGGGGATTGGCAGGATATCCATGTTCGTCGTCCCGGCGCAGTATCAGACTGGATCATGAGATGGAGGCGGTGCAGGTATGGGGAAACTGAAGGCAGGCTGGGGACAGGCCGACATCACACCGCGCGGAGGGCCGATCTCCCTTTGCGGACAATTCGAGACCAGAATCACTTCCGAAATCCTGGACCCCATGCTGGCGGTGGCGCTGATACTGGAAAAAGACGGCGTCCGCAGCATCTGGGTGGGATGCGACATCATCTCGGCCTATGATGTTCTGACCGCTGAAGTGGAGACGCTGCTGCTGGATCGGCTGCCCGGCTTTGAGCCGGATCAGCTGACCATCGCCGGCACGCACATCCATACAGGCCCCTATATCAAGCGGGACAACATGTTGTCTCTGACAGGCGACGAGGGCCAAAAAGAAGATCCCGGCACCCTCAGCACAGCGGAATGCAGGCGGCAGATCGCTGCCGGGATTTGCCAGGCGGTGCTGATGGCCCGGCAGAATATGGAGGAGAGCGAGCTTAGCCTCTCTGTTGCCCATATCATCACCGGTGTAAACCGGCGCGTGGTCTACAGGGATGGCTCTGCCCGCATGTATGGACAGCTGGATACGGATGCTTTCTCCCATATGGAAAGCCGCGACGGCGGGCCATCCCAGTTTCTGTATGTGCACCGGCTGTCGGACAGTGCCCTGACCGGAGTTGTCTGCAATGTACCCTGTACGGCGCAGTGCGATGAAATGGCGGACTACGTTACGGCGGATTACTGGGGCGTGGTGCGCGGGCACGTGCAGAGCGGGCTGGGTGACCATGTGCGCATATTGCCGCTGTGTCGGGCGGCGGGCGACCTTTCCCCGCATCCGATGGTGGACAGGATCGCCGGTTTCGACAGCACACGCTGGGGCCGTCAGCGGTCGCTGGATCTGGGATGCTGGATTGCCGAAAACATCGTCAGCCACCAGAATCGTATCCTGCGCCGTTATGGCGGGGATGCTGTGCTCAGGCAATATGGCACCAGGATATCTTTGCCCCTGTGGCAGGTAACGGAGCAGGAATATCAGGATGCCTGCAAATACCTGGTAGACCCCGCCAACTTTGATGACGCTGGCAAACCCCGTGATGCATTTGGCTATGCCAATGCCTGGACGCGCAAAAAGAGAGTGGAAGAACACCCGGCTCACTATGAGGTGGACGTCCGGGCAACGCGCATCGGGGACATCGCCTTCCTGACGCTGCCGTTTGAAGCGTACATTGAATATGCGGACCGCATCCGGATGGCAGTGCCCGGGATGGTGGTGTTCGATGTGCAGCTGGCCTGCGACTGCCTGGGCTATCTGCCCACCCGAAACGCCGTTCAGGGCGGCCATTACAGCGCCAACATTTTCAATGGCCTGTGCAGTCCGGAAGAGGGCGGCGAGATATTCGTGGAGGAGAGCATCCGCATCCTCCGCGAACTGTTCTAGGCGCTCTCTGCATTCCGGCTTCTCTCTGCGTGTTCCTGTCAGGAGGTACCATGGCCAGATATATACCGTTTCCGTTCTACCATGATGACATGCCCGTTGATATCTCTTCGGCCTTTGGCCGGACTGCCCCTGCGGGCCGGCACGGCTTCCTGCAGGTTCAGGGCGATCGTCTGGTGTTTGAGGACGGGACTCCGGGGCTGTTCTGGGGCGTTAATTTCAATGGCGGAGCCTGTTTCCCGCCCTTTGACTACTCCGAAAAGGTGGCCGCCCGCCTGCGCAAAAGCGGCGTCAACCTGGTGCGCTTCCACCAGCTGGATGCTGAGTGGAACACACCGAACATCTTCTCCTTCCAGAAAGGACAGCGGGTTGGCCATACGCAGTCGCTGCATCCTGAAAGCATGAAACGGCTGGACTATCTGGTTTCCTGTCTGAAAAAAGAGGGTGTCTACTGCTATCTGGACATGAATACCTACCGCAATTTCAAAAGCGGGGACGGGGTGGAAAATGCCGCGGCGCTCAAGGACGCAGCCGATCCGTACTGCTATTACAACCGCAGACTCATCGATCTGCAGAAGAAGTTCATGTACGATATCTGGAACCATGTCAACCAGTTCACCGGACTGGCCTATAAGGATGATCCGGTCTTTGTGCTGACGGAAATCATTAATGAGCGCGATTTCTTCGGCCGGGAGCGGCTCAGGGTAGAGCCGTATGTGCAGGAATTCCGCGGACTCTATGAAGAATGGCTCAGGGAGCGTCAGCTGCCCGGTGAGGCCTGGGCCATTGACATCAATGACGACGGCATTGATTCGCTTGTGCAGTTCAAGGTGGAGGTGCAGCGCCGCTTCTACCGCGAGATGTACGACTACATGCGTGAAATCGGCGTCAGAATCCCGATTGCCGGCACCAACTGGTACATCAACGGCGCCGTCACCAGATCCAACCAGGCCGTCAATGACTTCATGGATTCTCATACCTACTACTATGACTGGAACTGGGGCGAGCATGACAAAAGATGCATGAACCGGGCCATCACGCAGTCTCCGTCTTTTGGCATGGAGTCCATAAGTTCCGTACGGGCGCTGGACCGTCCGTTGTTCGTCTCCGAATGGGATATGCCCTGGCCCAATGAATATCGGGCGGAGAGCCCTGTGCTGTACGCGGCCATCGGCGCTCTGCAGGGCTGGAGCGGCTGGGCGATTCATACCTATGCCTATGGCACCCGCCTGCGCGACATGAACATCCTGGGCAAGGAAGTGTCCTCATCCACCATCGGCGGCGTCCCCTATCGCGAGGGCATCTTCAGCACCTGGAATGATCCGGCCAAGTACGGCCTGTTCTATCATGCGGCGCTGATTGCCCGCCGCCAGGATGTCGCGATTGCTCCGGAAACGCTGGCTGTCCGCGTGGAGGATCTGATTTCACGCCAGGAGCATGAGGCTTTGTCCAGGGCGGCGGAATGGAAGCGCGTGGGCGTGACATTTGCCGAGAGCGATCCCGTGGCGCAGAAAACCGTGCCCCAGAGCAGCACCGTGCTGGAAGATACCGGGGAGGTCATTTCTGTTACGGGCGAACTATATCGCTCCTGGCAGAAAAACTACGGCAGCATCGATACCGAACGCACAAAGTGCGTCTACGGATTCCTGGGCAAACAGGGCGAGATTCAACTGCAGGGCCTGACGGTTGCGGCCACGACAGATTTCTGTGTGCTGGCGCTGTCATCGCTGACGGATGCGGGCATCCGCCGCTCTGACAACCTTTTGTTGACAGCCGTAGGCCGCGCCAGGAACACAGAGGCCCGGTTTGACGGGGATCAGATGCTGTCGTACGGCCGCCCGCCCGTACTGGTGGAAGTCATTGAAGCGTCCATCAGCATAGAAGTGGACAATCCCAACATGAAAGTATGGTCCGTCAACGCTGAAGGGATGTTTGCCGGCTCGCTGCCCAGCGAGTACCACGATGGCAGGCTGACGTTCAAAATCGGAGACACGATGGCCAGCATGTACTATCTCATCCAGGCGGAATAGGCTCGCCTGAAGTCCCGGCGCTGGGCCCTGGCTGCCGGCCGCTCTCCTGAACCTGGGTGGATCGGGGAAGCCGCGCTTTTCAGCCTGGGTCAGTATGCAATGAACAATAAATCGACTTCTGCACGATAAAGTGTGCAGAAGTCGATTTCCTGCTCACAGCCCTGCCATGCACGTGGCAGCGCAGCCGGCAAAGCCTCTGTCAGCCACCGATCAGCCGTCCGAGTCCGCGGAAGAAGTGGCCGTTCGCCATGTCCAGCAGGCCCAGCATCACCTTCTCCTTCAGGCCGCCGAAAATCACGAGACTGCGCAGCGGCGAGCCGGCGGAGGCTGCCATCATCATGCGGAATTCGGGGGTCTCGTAACTCTTCTCCCCGCCGAAGGCTTTTGCCACCTTTCTCTCCACGGCTCTGTACACGAGTTTCATCACCAGGCTGAATTCCATCATCTCTTCAACCGAATTGTCGACGGTGAACTCGCCCCTGCGGAGCACGGGTGCCGTATAGCGGCGCCCCAGCATGGTCTCCCACTCGGCCTGCAGCGGCCGCCCCTGCAACGACTCGTACCAGGAACCCGCCTGCCAGGCAGGGACCGCGACTTCTTCTCCCGCGATATCCAGAGCTGCCGCGAGATTCGCGATCTGAATCTCATAGCGGCCGCCGGGCACCCGCCAGCCGTCCTGCCAGATGGCGAAGCTGCGCTCCTCAAGCTCAAACGAGACTTCCTTCGTCTCGCCGGGCTCAAGCCGGACCTTTGTGAAAGCCTTTAATTCGCGCAGGGGGCGGTGGATGCCCTCCTGCGGCGGCGCCACATAGAGCTGCACCACTTCGGCACCGGCGACAGGGCCGCTGTTCGTTACCTGGACACGCACCGTGTGCCCTGAGACCTTGAGGTCAGAATAGGCAAAGCTGGTGTAGCCGAGGCCGTAACCGAAGGGCCAGCGCACCGGCACGCCGGCCTTTTCGTAATAGCGATAGCCGACATGGATGCCTTCGAGATAGAGGGCATCTTTGGTCCGGCTGAAATACTCCGACGAGGGCACATCGCGGTAGTGGAGGGGCCAGCTCTCCGCGAGCCTGCCCGAAGGGTTGGTACGGCCGTAGAGCAGGTTGGCGATGGCCTCGCCCCCGGCCTGTCCCGGCAGCCCCATGTAGAGGATCGCAGGCACCTCGTCCGCCCAGTCGCACTCCACTGCGGAACCGCAGAGCAGAACGACGACCGTGCTGGGGTTGGCCGCCGCGACCGCCCGGATCAGGCGGACATGGCCCGCGGGCATGCTCATGTCCTCCCGGTCATAGCCCTCGGACTCGTAGTGCCCCGGCAGGCCGGCGAAGACCACGGCCACGTCGGCTTTTCGGGCCGCGGCCTCGGCCTCGGCCACGAGTTCATCCGTGGTGTCGCCGCGTTCGTCGCAGCCGGCGGCATAGAGAGCGACGGGCAGACTGTCGAGCGGCTGGCTCAGGTGGGTGGGATTGATGTGGCTCGAGCCGGCTCCCTGGAAACGCATGGCCTTCGCCATGGCTCCGATGACGGCGATCCTCGTCCCCTCGGCCAGAGGCAGGATCCCGCCCTCGTTCTGCAGCAGCACAGCACCCTCCTCGGCCGCCCGGCGCGCCAGGGCATGGTGCTCCCCGTAGTCGCAGACCGGCTTCTCCCGCAGGCTCTCTACGTTCCGGAAGACCTGCTTCAGAATGCGCCGGCAGCTGGTGTCGACACAGTCTGCGGGCAGCCTGCCCGAGCGTACCGCCGCCGCCACCTGATCTTCCATATAGGCGCTGCCGCCCGGCATGCTGAGGTCGCAGCCGGCTCTGAAACCTTCGATGCGGTCGCTCATGCCGCCCCAGTCGGTGACAACGAAACCGTCAAAGCCCCACTCCTCACGCAGGATCTCCGTCAGCAGGCGACGGTGGTCGCTGCAGTGGATTCCGTTCAGTTTGGGATAGGCGCACATCACCGTGGCGGGCCGGCCTTCCTTGACAGCGATCTCAAAGCCCGTCAGATAGATCTCGCGCAGCGTCCGTTCATCGAGAATGGAGTTGGAGTTGAAGCGGCTGAGTTCCTGTGAGTTGGCGGCGAAATGCTTGAGACTGGTCCCGACTCCCTCTCCTTCGGCGCCCTGAATAAAGGCGGCAGCCAGCTTCCCCGAAAGGAGAGGGTCCTCCGAGAAATACTCAAAGTTGCGCCCGCAGAGCGGGTTGCGCTTGATGTTGCAGCCGGGACCGAGGACGACGCCCACACCCTGATCCTTCGCCTCGACAGCGATGGCGGCGCCCACCGCCCGCAACAGTTCGGGATCCCAGCTGCCGGCTCCTGTCACCTCCGAAGGAAAGCAGGTAGCTGCCCGGGACACGTTGATGCCAAGCATGTCCGTGCCCTCGCCCGGCTCCTGCTTGCGCAGCCCATGAGGGCCGTCACAGACAAACATGGCGGGAATGCCATGCTCGGGAAACGCCTTCGTTTCCCAGAAGGAGGCGCCGGAACCCAGCGCGATTTTGTCCTCCAGATTCATGCCGGATACGATACGATCAATCTCAGTCATGCCGGAATCTCCTTTGTCGCACACCCCTGCCGAAGGCAGGTACAGACAATCAACGACAGAATCAGCGGAATGCGGCCAGACAGTTTCATTATAGATCTACGCGCTGCGAAGAGCAGCTGCGGACGCGGACGCGGTGAGAACTTTGCAGAAAAGGAAGGGCGGAAAGCTCTGCCTCAGCCGCCGCCCGCGCGAATCAGAACAACAACGATGACCAGAGCGATCTGGAGCCAGAGTCCGACGCTGCCGAAGCTGTCCCGAAGCACGTCTCGCCGCAGGATACCCGTGCTTCCGTCGATCGTGCCCCCGCCGCTGCGGCGTTCATGGTTCAGGAGCAGAACGCCCAGAAGCCCGGCCCCCATAACGAAAAAGAGATAGACCAGGGCCAGAGGAGCGGCAATGCCCGCCAGCAGAGGCATAAGCTGGCCGCAGACATTCGAGAGAATGTGGAGGAGAATCGAGAGGCGCAGATCGCCTGTTTTGACGACGACCGAGGCCCAGATGAGGCCCAGCAGAAAGGTATAGATCAGCTGGGGCAGGCCATTGAGAGGTGCCCCGCTACGGGCGAAGGGGATCATGTGCAGGATCGCGAAGCTGAAGGCGGAACTGAAGACATAGAAGCGCTCGCCGTGAGGGAGGAGTGTTTCGGCGAAGGCGCGGCGAAAGACCAGTTCCTCCATGACGGGTGTCAGCAGGAAGAGAGAGACGGCATCAAGCGGTGCCATGGACATGGACGCTTCCTCCGGCTGCGGCGAGCCGGACAGCCTGGCCAGGATGGTCATGACGATGTTGAGGGCGAGAAAGACCGCGAGCGCCGTGAACTGCAGCAGGATGCAAAGGAGAATCCCGTGCCCGGAAAGCCGGCGGGACTGCCGCTGGGAGGGGAGGCGGGTGGAGCGGCTGCGCGCCGTGATGACGAGGAAGAGGCCGTAGCCGACAACATAGATCAGTACAAGGCCGATGGGAGCTCCGAATCCTGAGGGGATGGGCAGCAGACGGGCCAGAAACAGATTGTACAGCCAGTAAAGACCGTACATCGTGCTGACACCAAGACACAGGATGGAAAGGGCCTTTTGACGTTCGTTCATCTGCTGCTTCCTCTGCCGGCTCGGTAATTCTCATCCCGGACACAAAAGTCCGCACCTGAAATGATCCGTCTCGTTTGTTATGTCTGTATGGGCGCACTGTTATGCCTTGGCCGAGCGTGGAGCCGGGCCAGCCTGCCCTGCACAGTGTGAATTCTGCCTTGTATATAGCAGTTCGCCAAGGAAACATGGCCTTGGCCAGGCTTTCCACAGGTCCCATGAGCCACATAGGATATTGGAACCGTACAGTTGAGGGCACCGCTTTTCAAATGGATGGATGGGGATCCGGACACCTCGCCCGGCGATATTTTGCACGAGGAAAGAGTATTATTAACATAACAGGAGTGATCATGTATTTCCCTCTGAGAACGCTTTCCTGAACCAGGGGTCGTCAATACCAATTGATAGCAGCTGAACTGCAACCTAATGTCTGAATCACAATGATCTTTCCGCATGAGGAACCAGTATATGGAAACAAAATTCACATTGGGTACGGTATTGGATATTATCTTCAGTTATACAACGACGGGTCCAAGGAAGCTCGCGGAACAGTACGTTGATAGACACAGATCGCTCATCTATAAATGGAGGCTCGATCAGGCTTTTCCCACAAAGGAGCTCTTCCCGGGCATCATCGAGTTTGCCGTGAGAGAATCCAGCGAATCGTCGCATCAGGCCATGCGCGGCCGGATCGATGCGTGCATTCTCTCTTCCAGCCTGTCGTCTGCCCGAAAGCAGCAGATCATGGAAGAGGAGTCCTTTCGAAATTACCTGATGAACGTGTTCAACGAGCTGGCGATTCTGTGGAGAGAAAAGGGAGATACGGTTGATTCGCCGGAAAAGAACGGTCTTGAAGCCACTGTTTTTTCTGTCATTCCTCGCGTAGCGGAAGACGAAGAAAAGCTAGTATCGCTGCAGACCGGAGAGGCACAGACGGAAGATATCCCGTTGAATCCAGAGCCGGAACACCCGCGCTCAGGCGAGTTTGCGATACACATCACGTTATCCCATACCACTCTGCTGACCATGTTTCTGGCCGCTGTAGCCTGCTTTGCCGGAGATGGCCTCTGGGCTGTATTGAGCTGGGCACTCGGCTGGCCCGGTGATGCATGGATGCGGGGCGGCGGTCTGCCGGCCTTCCTTTGGGGTCTGCTCTTCGCACTCCCGGTTGTGGAGCTGGCGATGCTGTCGCTACGTGGCAGGGGCCCACGCGGGGTAGGAAAAAAAGGCAGACTGCTGCTGGCGGCGGGATTTACTGCAGCCGGTGGCATGGCTGCGCTGCTGTTGGCCCTGTCTGCGCCTGGGCTGTTCCTCGCCGGGCAGGCCGGTTCTGCCGTGCGTGACCTCCTTCTGGTTTTTATCAGCGCATTTGTAATGACCTTCCTGCCCATTCTTACCTTGCTGGCGCTGCTGCGTTTTCCCAGGGTCAGAACAGTACCCTTTCTCCTGATGGAACTCGGGCCGGCGCTCATGTGTACGTTGTTTTCCTTCCCGGTGGTTCTCACAGGCACCTGGTTTGACAAGGCGTTCTGGCTGGGTGGTTTCCTGGCGGGCGCGGCCGCCAAGCTCATGATGTTTTTTGCTGTATGGCTGACGCTCAAAGGATACCCAGACGAAATAGGCATGGACTTCTTCCGTGTACCACAGGTTTGATCTGTGGAATTTGTGTGAATTCTTGAAATTTCAGCTTTCTTAGACTCTGGTTCGACCACGGTCGTTTCGAAAGTCTCTATGCTCGCGATGTGGAGAAGCAGAAAGACGCACATCCGACAGGACATTTCACACAATGATAACGGGGGCGGGCAAGATGTCGAACAAAAAAGGTGCGAAGAATAAAGAAGGCCTTAGAGGCTTTGCCAGAGGCTGGGTCATTTTTCACATCGTCAACGCGGCGGCAGCCGCGCTTGCCAACGCCAGCTACCTGAACCACAGGGCCGTCGGCGGGATCGTAGGGCTGTCCATGCTTTACTGCGGCGTGGCGATCGTGGGGCTCTCTCTGCTGCTGAAGAAAAAGGCGTACGGGCTCTGGATCCTGCTTGCCGGAAGTCTCCTGATCATGACCCTGAGCGGTACTCGCGTTGGCTCTTATTTCATTATCGCCTCCGGCGGTCTGGTCATGACGGGCATCACCTGGATCGTCACCAGCAGGCAGATCCGCTATTTTGGTGGCAGAAAACCGGACACCGCTCCGCAGACAGAAAAAGGGGTGCAGGTATCGGTCATGCCTTCATACACGAAAGAGCCTGTGGTGTTTCCCGGGGCGGATGCGGCTGGAACGCAGATGTCCCCTGTGTCCGGGAAAGTGGATGAAGCGTCGGGAACGACCATGTCAGAACCTGTCTGCAACCAGGGACCCGTCGCTGGGCCGGTACCTGAAAGCGTTCCGCAGTTCTCCGCTGCGCCTTTCTACAGTGAAGAGCCTGAGCGCAATCAGAGTGGTGCAGGCAAACGCGTCAGCACTCCCATCATCATAGGTATCGGCACGTTCGCGGTGGTCTTCGGTGGATTGCTCCTCCTGCTCATTTCAAGGCCGCATCAGGGAGCATCTTCTGCCATATCCACCACCACCGACCCGGCTCAGATCGTCGCTGTCACATCCTCCTCCGCACGTTTGCAGCCAACAGGCGACACGCAGAGGGTATTTAGCACATCACCTGCCACGAATACTCAGCCGGCAGGCGACACGGAAACAGCTGTTACGACATCCCCTCCAGCAATTACCCGGCCACCCAGCGATGTTGAAAGAGCTTTTGCCGCTGAGCTGGAGAGCCGCCTGCCGGATGCACTGAGAGCGATGGCGGATATGGGGAACAACAATGATCCGGTTCTCCTGCAGGCCATCTCGCAGGCGAAGCTTGTCAGCGTCACTTTTCACGATGGCCAGGCGGATGTCAGTTTCTCACTGCCCGATCCGACAGCCGCCAGTCTGGATCAGCTGGGAATCGCGCAGTATATTCCATACTCAGGCGCGCAGGCATACATACGGGACAACTATGCCAGACTCTGTGATATGGGAAGAGTAACGAGTCTGGTCCTCCTGGAAGCAACCCTGCTGCCCCGGGAAGATATAGACGGCTCTCTGACGATCGATTGGAATCTTTATGGTCTTTCTCTCGTGTTCACCGAGTATGAGCAGATCTTTAAGTCTCATGTCGAGGAATACATGATGAATAAGGGCTTCCATACGGCAGCTCTGGAGCTTTTGATGCCGGATTTTCAGAGTTGGGACAGACACATGGGCGAAGCACAGGATTTGAGCAGGCTGGAGGGATATTTCCAGTCACTGGCGGAGGCTCTGTCGCTGAAAGGCATTGAGCTCAACGGAAAAATCGTTGTGGATGTTGAAACCATCAAGCAGACGCTGGAAACTCGGTTTGTCAAGATATGGGTGTTTGATTCTCCCGAATTCACCTCGCACAACCAGACCACGACGCTCAAAGTCCGATCTATCAACGAAACCATGGTTTTCCAACCCACATGCGACGAACTCTCCGCTCAGTTTAAAGCCGGCACAAAGCCTGTTCCTGCCGATGTTTCCGCACTGGATGTAATGTTTCTGGCTTATGCGAGGGATAAATTCAATGCACTATTCAAAGAAGACGGCTTGTTCGGGCCGGATTCCGCGTATGACCGGCGGTATGAGTTCACCTGGGCCGATCTCGGGGAGAAAGGCACTGCCGGCTGCACAGATTTGGTTGAGGACGTGCGGGACTATCTCCACAGTTACGATTTTTTCCTGATGTTTCTGGCGAGCTGGACGGAGACAAAGTAGCCTCGATACCACAATGGAGCGCATGGCTTCCGGGTTGTCCTCCAAAAGACAGGGTATTTCGTGATGAATAACGCCGATTGGCACGGGTGAAATCCTTTGAACGCAAGGTGGTTGAAGGCTGTCTGGTGAAGGCAGGCGTCGCTTCAGTCTGCGACTGGTAAATGCTTGAAGAACTGTGGACAGCACTGGCACAGCTAGTCACAAGCACACTATCAAATCAGGAGGTGCAAAATGTCACAGAATATCCGAGAGAAGTATCGGAAGGGAGCGTCGTACAAACTCGTCTTCTCCATCATAAGCGGTTTGATTGCTTTGCTGATGGTGATCGGTTTGGCTGTTGGGATCGTCGCGCTTTTTAATGAGAATTCAGGGGCTTCACCTCTGGTTACAGTTCTGAATGCCTTTTTCAACGTCATCTATCTGCCGAGTATCCTTATTCTGATCCAGGTCATTGTTGGTGCGTTGCTTTTTGTCACAATAAAAATGATCAAAGAAACGTAAGCGCTCAAAGACCCGCACATCAAAAGACCCCGTTCGAGCCTGTTCAGGTTCCGTGCGGGGTCTTTGTCATTCGCGTTCTGTGTGGGTGGTTTTCGTCCTGCGTTTCGGTCGGCCCTGTCGTT
>JASGUU010000087.1 GCA_030057555.1 Bacillota bacterium
AAACATCTGGTATTAGCAACCAAAGACGCCTTGAAGAGCCCGGTGCGGGAAAACCGCACGCCGGGTTCTGTGAGGGGCAGGCAGCTTCTTGAAAAAGAAGCTGACCTGTCTACTCGACAAAGTCCCCGTCTTGACCACAAAGGGGCCGTTTCTGGTCAACTTTGGGAGTTATCCAAAGAATAATTTGGAAAGCTCGCCATCTTGACCACAAAAGGTTCGTTTCTGGTCAAAACGAAGAGTAATCCAAAAAATAATTTGGAAAACTCGCCATCCTGACCATGAAGGGCGCGCACACCGCTGCGCGGCGCGCTGGCCGTAGTGCGGCGCGCTGCTTGTCGGGATCGCCTTAAACTTACTGCTTCAGGTCAACAGAACCTGGATTGCTTCACTATCTCCTGGAAAGTGCCAGGCTGTGCCAGGCATCCTCGCTGCCCGTTATTCTATCGGATATCGTTCACATTCCGGCAGCTTGTGAGGCTGATCGCCACGCGGGCAATGGGAGAAGTGGTCTTCCAATTGCCCGCATACAGGCTGCGCTGAAACTCCGGTTTTACTGATATTTGAAAAAGGCTCAAAACAGGTTTTACTCATCCCGACAAATGTGACGTGCACCCCCGCAGCATGGGGTCGTTGTTGAAGTGCATTTCGCGTGGTACACTGGGCAATCTATGTACATGCTGTGATCTGATGCCCAGGAAACGGCAGGAGTGCATTCGGGTGAAATGGTTCATATTGGTACTGGCATGTTCACTCATGTCCCTATCTGACGCTGCAGGGAGCCGCGCATGAGACAGTTTTTTCTCGCCCTGGGCGTTCTGGCCCTGATCTACTTCGCTCTCGTCGCATTGAGTATCGGTCTGGCGCCGGGTTTCCTCTACTTCTGGCTCATTCTCGCCCTGTCCTGTTTCGCAGCGAGCCTCCTGCTGCGCTGGCTGCGTCGCCATCAGCGCCGCCTGCCCTACTGGCTGCGTGCCAGTATCATCACCGTGACTATCGCCATGCTCGGTCTCTTCGGCTGGGTTCAGTACCGCATCATCTCGCAGTTTACCGCCGAGGTGCCGCAGGATCTCCCTGCCATTCTGGTTCTCGGTGCGCAGGTCTATCAGGATCGTACGCCTTCACCCATCCTCGCCGATCGCCTGGAGCGCGCGCGCGTCTACCTCGAGGAGGTGCCGACCGCAGTGGCGGTAACCAGCGGCGGCCGGGGTCCCGATGAGCCCTGTCCGGAGGGCGAGGCGATGGCCGACTGGCTCGAGTCCCGGGGTGTTTCAGCCTCACGTCTCAGCACTGAAACAGCCTCACACAACACCGCCGAGAACATCCGTTTCTCCGAGCCCCTGCTGCGCGCCGCCTCCGGATCAGAGTCCTTCCGCTGCGGCATCGTGACCTCGAACTATCACGGCCTGCGCGCGCTCGCGCTTGCCATGGCCGCCGGCTGGGATGAGACTTATCTGATCCCGGCTCCGAGCGACCCCCTCCTGCTGCCGCATAATCTGGTCCGTGAAGCCTTCGCCCTGCTGAAGGATCTCGTCGTTGGCAATCTCACCTCTCTCCCGTCATAGGCATATTCGATCCCGGTCGGCCGCCGGAGCATGCTAGAATAGCCAAAAAGAGGAGGCGGCACGCTCCGCCCCGGACTTCTGGAGGTTCCCATGCCCGATTGTAAACAGGATCAACTCGCCATTAATGCCGTGCGCATGCTGTCCGTGGATGCCGTACAGCAGGCCAACTCCGGCCATCCCGGCCTCCCTCTCGGTGCCGCCCCCATGGCCTATGAGCTCTGGGCGAAACACATGAACTTTGTGCCGTCAGATCCCGGCTGGCTCAACCGCGACCGCTTTATTCTGAGCGCCGGCCACGGCTCGATGCTGCTCTACTCTCTCCTCCACCTCTTTGACTATGACCTTCCCATGGACGAGATCAGGCAGTTCCGTCAGTGGGGCTCGAAGACCCCGGGCCATCCCGAGTACGGCCACACCACCGGCGTCGAGGCGACAACCGGTCCTCTCGGCCAGGGTGTCTCGATGGCGGTCGGTATCGCCCTCGCCGAAGCCCATCTCGCCGCACGCTACAACCAGCCGGACTATCCCATCATCAATCACTACACCTATGCCCTGGTCGGTGACGGCTGCCTGATGGAGGGCGTTTCGGCCGAGGCGGCGAGCTTCGCGGGAACCCTGGGCCTCGAGCGCCTCATCGTCCTCTACGACGACAACGAGATCACGATTGACGGCGACACCGACCTCGCCTTCCGTGAGGATGTCCCCGCGCGCTTCCGGGCCTATGGCTGGCATGTGCTGACGGTCACGGACGCCAACGACACGGATGCGATCGGCGGCGCCATCGAGACGGCGAAGACCCATCGCGGCGCCCCCACCCTGATTGTGGTCCACTCGACCATCGGCTACGGCTCGCCTCTCGCCGGCAGCGCAAAGACGCATGGCGCACCGCTCGGTGCGGAGAACATCGCGAAGACGCGCGAGACGCTCGGCTGGCCCGAGTCCGAGCCCTTCGTCATCCCCGAGGCCGTCCGCAGCACCATCCGCACCCATCTCGCCGCCAAGCGGCCCGCCTACGACGCCTGGCAGGAGCTGCGGGCGGACTATGAGACCCGGTTCCCGGAGCTCTACGCCGGACTGGCGCAGGAGACCGGCATCGACGGGTCCTGCGGCCATGCCGCCCGTGGTTTCTGCGACAGCGACGACCTCTATGACTTCGAGGGAGCGATTGCGACGCGGAAGACCAGCGAGACCATGATCAACCGCATAGCCGCTCAGCTGCCCCAGTTTATCGGGGGCTCTGCCGACCTTGCCGCCTCAAACCTGACCACGATTAAAACGGACGGCTTCATCTCGAGCGAGGACTACGCTCCGCGCAACATCCACTTCGGTGTCCGCGAATTTGCCATGGCCTGCATCTCGAACGGTCTCGCCCTGCACTCGGGGCTGCGCCCCTACTGCGCGACCTTCATGATCTTCAGCGATTACCTGAAGGCGGCGCTGCGCCTCTCGGCCCTGATGGAGGTACCGGTCATCTACGTCCTGACCCACGACAGCATCGGCGTCGGCGAGGACGGCCCGACCCACGAGCCGATTGAGCAGCTGGCGATGCTCCGCTCCACCCCGGGCATCTACACCTGGCGTCCGGCCGACGGCCGCGAGACGGCCGCCGCCTATGCCTTCACCCTGGGCCAGAATCGTCCCGCCGCCTTTGCCCTGACGCGGCAGAACCTGCCGACGCTCGAGGGCAGCGGCCGTGCCGCCCGGAACGGCGGCTACATCCTGCGTGATGCCGCCGGCGAGGGCGAGCTCGACATCATCCTCCTGGCGAGCGGCTCCGAGGTCGCCCCGGCGGTCGAAGCCTGGGAACGCCTCGAGGCCGAGGGCGTGCGCGCCCGTGTAGTTTCGATGCCTTCTATCGAGCGCTTCCTCGAGATGGATGCGGCATATCAGGACGAGGTCCTGCCCCCCGCCTGCCGCCGCCGCGTCGCGATGGAGGCCGGCGCCTCCGGACTCTGGTACCGCTTCACGGGCCTCGACGGCCGCGTGCTCGGCATCGACCGCTTCGGTGCCTCCGCGCCCGGCCCGCGCGTCTTCGCTGAGTACGGCATCACCGCCGACGCCATGTACGAGGCCGCGCGCGGGCTGCTCGACGCCTGAGCCGCTGCTCCTGCGACGGCAGAGTCCTGCGATTTAGAGTCCTGAATATATGGCGGGCCGCCCCTGGAGGGCGGCCCGTTTCATTTCATGGTTCTGATGTACAGGTGGCTGTCGGGATCGACTCAGGACTCGTAGCCGCTGCGGCCTCCGCGCGTCTTCCACATGACCCAGAAGGGGGCGGCGAGGACGATCGAGCTGTAGGATCCGACCGCGATGCCGACCATCATGGGCAGGGTGAACTCGCGGATCGAATCGATGCCGTAGATGGCGGCACCGATATAGGCGACAAAGATCGCGAGAAAGGCACAGCCCGAGGTCGTCACCGAACGCGTCAGCGACTGCGTGATCGACATGTCGACGAGCTGGGCCAGTGTCATGTCGCGGCGGTACAGTTTCACGTTCTCACGGATGCGGTCGTAGATGACGATGGTGTCGTTGACCGACCAGCCGAGGATCGAGAGGATGACCGCGATCACGGTCTCGTTCAGCGGCGCCCGCATCGCGACAAAGACGAAGAAGGCGATGACGATGTCATGCAGCAGACAGAGCAGGGCAAAGACACCGGCGGAAGGCCCGGAGATGCTGCGGAAGCGGATCCAGACATAGACGACGATGAGAGCCGAGGCGATGAGCACGGCCGCCAGGCCCCGCATCAGGAGCTCGCGCCCGATGAAGGGTGAAACGGTCTCCACATCGCCGACCTCGATCCCGTTTTCGGGATAGGCCGCGTCGAGCGCCTCGCGGATGGTGGCCTGCTCCTCGGGACTGAGGGAGGCATCACCCGCGATGTTGACCACCAGGTTCTGGCTCCCGCTGGCAAAGTCGCGCGTCGTCTGCGCCGTCAGCGGGCGCCCGAGAGCATCCTCGATCAGGTTCTCGGCCTCCGTGGCGTCGATCTCACCGGTATAGCTGTACTGCAGGATGGAGCCGCCGCGGAACTGGATGTCGAGTTCTATACCGAAGACAAAACTCGAGATGATGCCGAGCAGGATCAGGACGAGGCTGACGGCGAGGAAGCGATAGCGGTGCTTCCAGTAGCTGAAGCGCGGAGCGGAGAGATAGCGCGTCGCGAGATTCTCACGCTCGGGGGCGGGATTCTGTTCACGGCGGGCCCGCTGCCGGCGACGAATGATCTCAGCCATGACTGAAGGCCTCCTTTCCGTAGAGGGAGGCCGGCAGGAAGCTCGATGGTCTGCGCACGAAGGTCCAGGCCGTCAGCGAGCGACTCATGTGGTGCGACAGCGTCGCGCCGCAGACCAGATTGAGAATGACACCGACGAGCAGCGAGTAGCCGAAGGACAGCAGCGAGCCTGAACCGAAGATGATCAGGCAGATGGCCGACACGGCCACGGTGACGTTGCCATCGAGAATCGACGAGAAGGCACGGTCGAAGCCGAGCTCCACAGCCTCACGGACAGTGGCACCGCCGCGCAGCTCCTCACGGATGCGCTCGGCCACGATGACGTTGGCGTCCACGCCCATGCCAATCGAGAGGATGATGCCGGCGATGCCCTGCAGCGTCAGAGTCTGCTGCGGGATCGAGATCGAGAGCAGAATGCCGACGACCTGAGCCAGCAGAGCGAAGCTCGCGACCACACCGGAGATGCGGTAGCGCAGCATCAGGAAGACACACAGGAGCAGGAAGGCGATCGCTCCGGAGGCTATCATGACGTCGAGGGCGCGGGCACCGAGCTGCGGTGAAATCGAGCGGCTCGAGACCGCCTCGATGTCAAAGGGCAGGGCACCGGCGTTGATCTGCTGGGCGAGGCGCACGGCCTCCTCCGGCGTCGACATGCCGGTGATGATCGCGGAGCCGTCCGTAATCGCGGTCTGCACAACCGGCTCGCTGAGGACGATGTCATCCATCTTGATCGTGATCGCCTTGCCGATGTTGGCCGCCGTGGCCTCGGCGAAGGCTTCCTTCCCGACCTCGTTGAGCTCGAGGTGGACCACATTCTTCCCCTCCGGATCAACCCCGCCGGCTGCCTCAACGACCTGCGAACCGTCGAGCACCACCACGCCCGCCGGATCGACAAAGGTCAGCTGGGCTGTCGCGCCGAGCTCCTCGATCGCCTGATCCGGGTTGAAGTCAGTCTCGTCGCTGCGCCAGGGAAAGCGCACCGTGACCCGTCCGGTCGCGGGACTCGCGATGATGTCGCGGTCAAGCACATTGATATTGTCCAGGCGCGTCTCCATGATGCGGCGTATCGACGCCACCTGGGCATCCGTCGGCAGACCCTCGAGGCCCTTCGGCGCGAAAACCGCCTCCACACCGCCTCGAATGTCGATGCCAAAGCGCATGTCGCGTGCGCTCGAGAGCTGATGGTAGCCGCCACCCGCACGGGGTATGCGGAGGCCCCAGATCGCCAGCAGCACGGCGAGAAAAATCACTCCGACGAGGATGAAGAACGTGCTCTTACGCGCCTTCTTCATCGTCTTCGGAAGCTTACGGCTTGCCATTTATTTCATCCACGACCTTTCCGGGGATTTGGCGCCTCCATCGGAGGCGCACATACCCGGTTATCTTATCACAGCGATTCTGCCGTCTCCACGCTGCGTGCCGCCTGAATGCCGGCGTGACGGTCATAGATGCGGCCGAGGTCGGCGAGCCAGGCGAAGTCGATGCCTTCGAGGGCATACTGTGTCACCCGGAAGCGCCAGCAGTCCTCGGGCTGACCCGGTACATTCATCCTGGTATCCGAGCCGAAGCCGAGCAGATCCTGGATGGGTACGCAGGCAAAGTCCGCCACCGAGGCCCAGAGCATCCGGACAAAGGCGCGGCAGACGGGCGAGCCCGAACCGCCCTTTCGCCAGTCGGCCTCCTCCGGGAAGCCTACGTATTCGAGGGCGAAGCGGCGCTCCTCCTCATTCGTATTCCAGAGCCAGCCAAAGAGTGTGTCGTTGTCATGGGTTCCGGTGTAGGCGCAGCTGTTGGCCTTCCAGCGATGCGGGCGACTCGTCCCGTAATCACCGGGACTCAGCGAAAACTGCAGCACCTGCATCCCGGGGTAGCCCGAGTCGGCGAGCAGTTTGTGTACGTCATCCGAGAGGCCCCCGAGATCCTCGGCGACGATGTCGACATCGCCGAGTGCGGCCCGGACCGCCTCCAGCAGTTCCATACCAGGTCCCGGTCTCCAGCTCCCTTCACGCGCTGTCTCGGATGTCGCAGGGATGGCCCAGTAGGAGGCGAGGGCGCGGAAGTGGTCGATGCGCAGGCGGTCATAGATCTCATGCGCATGCTCGATGCGGCGGATCCACCAGCCGTAGCCGTCTGCACGCATGGCGTCCCAGTCATACAGGGTATTGCCCCAGCGCTGGCCGTCGGCAGAGAAGTAGTCCGGCGGCACACCGGCGACCTCCTCAGGCTCGAGTTTCTCATTGAGAGCGAAGAGCTCCGGATGCGTCCAGACATCACTTGAATCGTCCGAAACATAAAAGGGCAGGTCACCGAAGATGCGCACGCCGCGCTCATTGGCATAGGCGCGCAGCGCCAGCCACTGGCGGCGGAAGACCCACTGGCCGAAGGCGATGAAGTTGATCTGCTGCTCATGTTCCTCGCGGAAGCGGGCGAGCGTGGCGGGATCGCGGCGTTTGAGGTCATCCGGCCACTCCCACCAGGGCAGACCCTCAAGCTCCTCCCGGATACAGCGGAAGATGGCATAGTCGAGCAGCCAGTCCTCCGACTTCAGAAAGTCCTGCACTTCCCGCATGCCATCCTCATCCAGCCGCGAGAAGGCCTGGCCCAGATAGCGCTGGCTGTTGGAGTGCACGAAAGCATAGTCGGTCAGATAGCCGTCATCAAAGCTCATATAGTCGCGCAGCTCGTGTTCCTCGAGCAGGCCGAGCTCCTCCTCGATCTCGCGCGGATCACAGAGCCAGGTGTTTCCGGCGAAGGTTGAGTAGCACTTATAGGGGGAATTGTCGCGCGGGTTGTCCTCGGCCGGCTGTGTCAGCGGCAGCACCTGCCACCAGCCGATGCCGGCTTCCGACAGGCGGTCGATGAAATCGCGCGCCTCCTGTCCCATTGTCCCAATGCCAAAGGGCCCGGGCAGTGAAGTCACATGCAGCAGAATGCCGGCTGAACGTTCCATGATTTACCTCCCCGCCGTCTCGGATACGGCGGCCTCCTTTGCGTAGCGGGTCTCAAGGCGGCTGAAGAGAAGCGAAGCCACGAGGCCCAGGCCGAAGAGCAAAACGCACAGCAGCAGACTGATTTCTGCCGCCATGCCCGTCGCGGCCACACCAGCGGGTGTAAAGGCCGGAAAAACAATGGTCGGGAAGATCGCGAGCGAGGAGCCGACGACCGTGCCCAGAATGATGTGGTAGATCGTGCTGTAGTGCCGCGTGATGAGCCAGTGGACGAATTTTGACAGCAGGGCGATGACGCCGGCCAGGCCGAGGGCGAGAGGCAGCAGCACCGAAAAGTCGAGGGCCTCGATGCCGGCCGCCATCTTCTGATAGAGGCCAAGATACATCAGGAAGTTCGAGGGCGAGAGGCCCGGCACGATGAAGCCGAGGCCGACGAGGGCACCGGAGAGAACCCAGAGGGCGAAGTTCGGTTCAAGGTCGGTAAACTGCCGGTCGCCGAGAAGCATCATGACGAGGACGAGCGTGGCCGCCGCGAGAAAGGCGACGATGTCGCCGGGGCCGCGGCCCTGCCGTTTGGCGTCGCGGTTCAGCGTCGGCAGGGTACCCGCAACAAAGCCGATGAAGAGGGTGACGAAGAGAGCCTCATAGGTCTCGAAGGCGCGTTTGACGAAGATCGAGAACAAAAAGACACCGAGCAGGCCGCCGATTCCGATGGGCAGGAAGAAGAGGAAATCCTCGAAGAAGCGCCGCCGCAGGTTGGCGAGGAAGGCGATCAGACGGTCATAGACACCGAAGACGACCATCAGGACACCGCCGGAGAGACCCGGCACGATCGCACCCACGCCAATCAGGAAGCCCTTGGCCACACGCCAGAGCCAGTCGGCCAGAGGCTTCTGGTTGTCAGACGAATTCATGTTCTTTCCTCCGTCTCCGTATTGCGAATAAAAATATGCCGGGCATTGCCCTGCCCCATCGAGCGTTCGTCGATCTCGATACCGGGTATCGCACGCATCATCGGCGTCAGTTTCTGATAGCCGTAGTTGCGCGGGTCGAACGAGGGCCGCACCTTCAGAATCAGCGTTCCGACATCGCCGAGATAGGACCAGCCGTTCTCGTCGGCCAGATCGGCCACACAGTTTTTGACCAGCCGCCGCGTCGCCTCGTCGATCTTGTGGATCGTGCGCCGCTGCCGCCTCCCCTGCTCCCGCGGGACGGGCGCCCGCTCCTCGCCGGCGGTACCGGAGAGCAGCTGGCGTTCGGCGGCGGAGGTCGCCGTCGTGATGTTGCGGTTCGGCTTCGCCGCCTGGCTGCTGTCGGCGCTCTGGTTCTGCTTCTCCCCGCCCCGCCCCTGGCGGCCTGACTGGCCTGAGCTGCGCTCCGCCGGCTGCTGCCGCTCGTCGGCCTCATGCTCATCCTCATCATCTTCGCTGTCGAGAATCTCGAGATAGATGAACTTGTCACAGGCGGCGATAAAAGCATTCGGCGTCTTTTCCTCGCCGATGCCGTAGACCAGCTTCCCGGCTTCGCGCAGGCGGGTGGCAAGGCGCGTAAAATCGCTGTCGCTGGAAACCAGGCAGAAGGCATCAACCTGATCGCCGTAGAGAATATCCATGGCATCGATGATCAGGGCCGAGTCGGTGGCGTTTTTACCTGTGGTGTAGCCAAACTGCTGTATCGGGGTCAGGGCATAGTCCAGCAGGACCTTCTTCCACGAGCCCAGATTGGGCCGGGTCCAGTCCCCGTAGATGCGCTTGATCGTGGGCGTGCCGTAGCGCGCCACCTCCTGCATCATGGCCTTTATATAGTGGCTTGAGATGTTGTCCGCATCTATCAATACGGCCAGCTTGTCGTCGCGTTTCTCCTCTGCCATCCCTGCCTCGTTTCGTTATGTATTCCTGATACGGCATATTCTACCATCCGCCGCAGCCGGCATCAGCGGGCCAGCCAGCCACTCTCCCCCGCCTCGATGACAGCCCTGCCGGCGCTGAGGTTGGTCACGGCGAGGAGGAAGTCCGGAGCCGCCGCGAGGGGCAGCTGAACGGAAACCTCCACCGCAGCGGCGAAGTCGCGGTCGATGACTGACACCTTCTCATCGCTGCAGAGCCTCTCGAGCGGACCGTAAAGATCGTAGTCGACGCCAATCCTGTAGTGCCGGCTCCAGGTCATGGTGACAATGCCGGCCGTCTCAAGAGCGGCGGCGGCACTGTCACCGTAGGCGCGCACAAGTCCGCCCGTGCCGAGCAGAGTCCCGCCCCAGATGCGGCTGACCACAATGATGAGATCGTCGAGCGTACGGCCCTCGATATGCTGCAGAATCGGCATGGCCCCGGTTCCCGAGGGCTCGCCGTCGTCGCTCATGCGCTGCAGAAAGTGTCCCGTCCGCCGCCCCGCCCGCCAGGCATAGACGTGATGTACCGCCTCCGGGCGCAGCTCGCGCCGCTCCGTGAGGATCGCGAGCGCTTCGGCCTCCGTGCTGACCGGCGCGGCAAAAGCGAAGAAAATCGAGCGTTTGCGCTCGATCTCAGCCTCGCCCACACGCGCGATGGTCCGCCAGTCCGGCGGCAGGATTCCCGCCCGCTCTGACATCACTGCACCGGCAGGATCTCGCAGTAGCGCTGGTAGGCAAACATCAAAAGGGACTTCTCCTGGCTGTAGGTGAGCCTCACCAGCGCCTCCTCAACCGGGAAGAATGAAGCCTGGCCCGCTTCACCCTCGAGCAGCATCAGAAACCAGTCCACTTCGGTCCTGATGGGCCGCTGCTCGGAGATGGAATAGTGCTCGTAGCTCGTCCGCCCGGCCTGATCCAGAATCCGGGTTTCGACACCCGCCAGACTCCGGACAGCCTCCCGTGCCACCATGGCCGCCCTGTCGCTGCCTCTGACTTCCGCTTTGGGAAAGATCCATTCCAGGCGTATTGTCTTCATCAGCAGCACCCTGTCGCCGTCAAAGACGATGCCTCCGGAACAACTGCGCTGTCGCATCCTTCTCCCCCTCTCGTGGGCTCTGAATTGATAGTATCATAGCGCTGAACGGGGCTTTCGCCCTTCCGCCGCGCCGGGTTCAGGAGAAGCGGTGCCTGACAGGATGCCGGCGTCTTTGCATAACATACTGCCAGGGGGTGGTACGGCATGGCCCTCGATTTCAAGAAGGAATACAAAGAGTTTTATCTGCCCGGGAAGCAGCCGCAGATCGTGGATGTTCCGAGGATGCAGTATGTTGCGGTTCGTGGGCAGGGCGACCCCAACGAAGCCGGCGGCGCCTGGCAGCAGGCTGTCGCCGTGCTTTATGCCGTGGCCTACACCCTGAAAATGAGTTCCAGAAGCGATTATCAGATCGCAGGTTTTTTCGACTATGTTGTGCCGCCGCTGGAAGGTTTCTGGTGGCAGGAAGGCATTGCCGGGGTGGACTTAACCGACAAGTCTTCCTTCAACTGGATTGCGGTCATCCGGATGCCTGACTTTGTCAGCCGGGACGACTTCAACTGGGCCGTCGAAACCGCATCCGCGAAAAAGAAAATGGATTGTTCCGCAGCGGAATATCTGACCATCGATGAGGGCCTGTGTGTGCAGATCATGCACACAGGTCCCTATGATGAAGAGCCCGCTTCAATACAGCTGATGAATACGTTTCTGGAAGCAAATGGCTATGTCACAGATATAGGCGGAAACAGGCGGCACCACGAAATATACCTGTCCGATCCGCGAAGACTGGCACCGGAGAAATGGAAAACAGTGATCAGGTACCCAATACGAAAGTGCTGACAAGCAGATCCGACAGGAGAGGCGAAGTGAAGATTCTGGACTTCGGTAACAGGTCAAAACCGGTCATCATTCTGATACACGGCTTCCAGATGCCCTGGCAGATCTGGGATGTGTACATGGAGCATTACAGGGATGATTTCCATATTCTGGTTCCAGTCATGCCCGGACACGATCCCGATCACCGGGAAGACTTTGTCTCTTTCTCCAGAACGGCAGAAGAATTCGAAGACTTTTTTCTCTCCAAATACGGCGGAGAGGTCTTTGCTGTCGCTGCCATGTCCATGGGTGGAGTTCTGGCTGCGAGATTATGGCTGAACAAGCGCCTGCAGATTCAAAATATGCTTCTCGATGGCACTCCTCTGCTGCCGCTTGGCCATTTTATGGAGAGCGTCATGCTGTCTTTCTACCTGCGCGTAACCCATAAAGCACAACAGAGAGACAGGAAGACACTGGAGCAGGCTCGACAGCTGTGTCCGGAGAAGAACTTTGCCGACTTTTTAGCTGTGCTTGATGCGATGACGGATACCACCATACGAAACTGTATCAGAGGGGTGGCAGATTTTCGTCTGCCGGCAGATATCAGCAGCCTGAAGACCCGGATCTGTTATTTCCACGGAACGAAGCTCAATGAAACCCTCGCCAGAAAAAGCGCGAGGCGTCTCGCGAAGCAGTACAATCATCTTACGATCAGGCGTTTTAAGGGAAAATCCCATTGTGAAAACATGCTCTTTCACCCACAGGTCATGTTGAAAGAATTCGATGCCTGCCTGTTGTAGGCGCTCACGGACAGAGAGACATGGCACAGAAACTGCAACTTTCTGCACGGCTGTATGCACGTCAAGAATGTCGGGAAGCAGGTGAGCATGTCAAGAAGACGGCCGGCAATGGGAGAAAAGCAGCTGGCGGACTTCTGGTGGTCAAAACGAGGAGAAATCCAAAAGACAATTTGGATTACTCGCCATCTTGACCACAAACGAACTGTTTCTGGTCAGGATCGGGAGAAATCCAAAAAATAATTTGGCAACGTTCTCATCTTGACCACAAAGGGCCTGTTTCTGGTCAGGATCGAGAGAAATCCAAAAAAGAATTTGGCAAAGTCCCCATCTTGACCACAAAGAGACCGCGTACGCTGCTGAGCGGCGTGCAGGCCGCTACGCAGGCCATGGGAGAAGGGATCTTCCAGCTGCCTGCATGCCGGCTGCGCGAAAATTTGGCTGTTTCAGGTCTTTGAGGAATGGCTCGGAAAAGGTTTTACCTGTCCCGACAAATATGATGTGCCCCCTGCCCGGCCGGTTGTATCGCCACAGGCGCAGCATGACCGTTATCATATGAGAAGAACGATGACAGTTCATACAGGAGAAGACGGAAGGACCTTCGATCGAGATCACTTCAGGAGGTGAACTGCCATACTGAATATCCACTGGCAAATCAGCGTGCCCATATTCAAAAACGCGCTCATTCTGAAGCAGTTGGGGATTGCCATCGGAATCCCTTTTGGCATTGTCGCGCTCTTGCTCGGACTCGCATCGGGCAGAAGCGTCTATGCACTCTATGGACTGGGGCTTCTGGCCGCGCTGCTTTTCTTTACCTGGCTTTTCATCATGGTGGTCTACCGCGGGAAATACGATGCGGAATTCCAGCTGGATGCGCAGGGCGCAGTCTGCCGCACACGGCTCCGACAGGCAAAGGCGAGCCGTATCGTAAATGCTCTGGCGGTCATCCTGGGACTGCTCTACGGCAGACCCACCGTGGCGGGCGCGGGCATGCTGGCGACGTCGCGGCAGGAGGCTGCCATCACATGGAGTCGTATCACGAGAGTCAAATGCAGGCCGAAAGAGCACACCATCCTTCTTCGCGGTGGCTGGATGGAACAACTGGCCCTGTTCTGCACGGAGGAAAACTACGCCACGGTCGAACAGGAAGTGCTCGCTCGTACGGCCCACTGTGAAAGGAACGGAAGATGAAGAGATTCAGCCACCTGATGGCGGTCCTGCTTGTCGTGACACTCGTGCTGACCTCCTGCGGGCTTCTCCCTCCCACACCCGGCAATGACGAGATTCTCGAGGCCATCAGGCTCTCCAACCTGGCCCAGCCGGAACCGCTGGAACTGGTCTATGAGGAGATGGAGGTTCCCATGCGCTCACCCGGACATGCCGGGGCGGTGCTGTACAACGAGGATAAAAGCATCCAGATAAATTACATCATCACGTACGACAGGAAGACAAAGGCGTTTCATGTCGACAGTTTCGAGATGTATCGGCTCGGCGAGGACGGGATGTCCCGAATAGTGGAGCCATAGCAGGGCTTTCCCGACGGGGCATTTCCATGTGGGCTGTCCGGTCAGCCGGTTCAATCCACACTTCCTGCCGCCGGCTCCTTTAGAATTTTGAACAAAATCAGCTGTGATTGGGGATTTTTACGCGCCCTTTCGCAGGCATATTTCACGATTGTCAAACGAAACGGGATCAGGATTCCAGGGCTTCCTCCACGAGAGGCAGCAGAAAGGCGCCGAAATCTTCGGCCAGAGTCTCCAGCAGCTGATATCCGCTGCCATCGTAGCAGCACATGATAACCCGCGGCTCCTGCTCTCGATTCAGCATGCTGTAATCCAGAAACGCCAGACAGCCATCGTCACAGTTATAGACCGGAATCCATCGCTCGGGAAGTCCGTATTCACTGCGCTCATGCAGCGCATAAGCAAGCGAATTACCCTCCAGATCACCTGACGTACTGTCGGGATCGATACCGAAAATTTCACAGCCGAAGAAGGACAGATACCCAAATTTCTCATAGAACTGCGTCAACTGCGGAGAGAAGTGCACGCCGAGCATCTGCTCCGCACGGTGGATCTGTTCCGGCGATCGGCCCCCGGCGGTCGTAAAACAGGGACAGCCGGGTGCCAGTGCCATGGCCCGTTCAAAATCCTGATAGCTCATCGTCTACACCTCACTTTACTGGAATCTCCCAAATGGAGCAGCTGTATTGTCTGCCGGTTTCGACACTCATTCGATTCCACCCAGCAAATGTATCACCAGACAGCTGGCCAGAAAGGGAATCAGATAGAACAGAGCGGCGGCGAGGCAGCTGCGCAGCTGCGACTTCTTCTCGTGAAAGGCTCTTCTGGGATTGTTGAAATAGTATAGATCAAGCTCAAGTGGCGGAAATTCATCACCGTAGTACTTATACGCATATTTCATGCCATCGACTTCATAGGCATACTTCGCACTGTAGGTGGTCCTGTCATCGTCCTCGTGTGTTCTATGGGACTGTCTGATCCCCCTGGTCACATGGCCGAGCTCTCTGGCTCTCTGCACCTTTTTATTTACCGGAGGCTTCTGCTTCCTCATATGGATGATTTCGGCAATCATGACCAGGATACCCACCACCAGACCTACATAGACCTTCCAGTGGTCTCTCAAAAAGCCCCGGAATCTGTGCCACAGCTCTGCGAACTCGGCGAACACGGCAAACAGCTCGTCCATCCAACACCCTCTAACGTTCATCATGCAAGCCCGGTTGACCGGAAGATCCTGACTCGCCGGGTTATGCATCCGCGAGTTTAGCAGAGCTGCGTTATGGCCGTGTTAGATGGTGCACGTCTTCGTCATTGTGCAACAGACTGGCGGACCTCATTCCCGGACAGAGCGTCTTCGACAGCCTTCCTGATCGCCACACTCGATACCGTTGCGCCGGCGATATTGTCTACCTGCAGGCTCTGCCCGGCCAAAATATCGTCTACGATCTTCTCAGCCGCCGAACCCCGACCGTTGAAATGCTCCAGCAGGTCGATCTTTGTCAGTTTTCCGTTCTGAACCTCTGTCTGAACCACGACCCTGACCGGAAAAATCTCACATGAACCTGTATTTGTACCGTCTTCCAGCCCAGAGAAGTCCATCTCTCTGACCGGCAGTGCAGCAGCATGGGAGACAATCCTGCCGGCGACAAGCTTAAAAAGAAGAAAACCGACGAGCAGAACGATCACGATTACGATGGCCGCTTTTCTGCCTTTACGCATGACCTCCACCCATCCTTTGCAGTCCCGTGAAGAATTTCGGCATGCAGGAAAACAGCAGATCTATCTCCTCAGCCGTGAGTTCAGAAAAAAGATGGCGAATCTGGCTGTCGTAATACGCATCCGACCGCGAAAAGTGTTCTGCTGTTTTGGCCGTCAGGAAAATCCCGCAGGCCCTGCGGTCGCTCTCATCCTGTCGGATCGAAACAAAGGACTTCCTCTCGAGTGCCCTGGCCAGAGTCTTGATGTTCTGCCTCGAGGAGCCCATGATTTCTCCGTATCGGGTAAAGGTCCCGCCTTCGGAAATGGAAACCAGAATGAGGAGCATCAGCTGCTTCAGGGTTAGCTCTTCCATGCCGGCGTTGTAGACGGTCTCAATCCGGTTGCTTATGACAAAGAGAGAGAAAAACAGGACCGATCTCTTCCCCTCCGTCGTTCGTCCTCTTTGCAAGATGTATTCTTCTATTGTCATTCGCTGTCTCTCTGCGCTCGAATCGTCCCGCTTCAGGGGGAGCCTCCATGCCTCTCAACATTAGGTAATATATTACTCATAGCTTAGCATGAGCCTGCCTGGGCGGCAATCATGCTTCAGTGGCTGTATCACGTCTATTCTCCGGCGCCGTGACAAAAAGTTTCCTTTACCTGCTCCCGCCTGTGATAAGGTATTTCGTTGGAGGTATAGACGTTCCATGCGCAATCCCTATCAGACAACACCCAGGCTCATCCTCTTCGCCCGCGGCTTCCGGCCCCACCTCAGGCTTTTCATCATCGATCTCGCAGCGGCCCTCGGAATCTCCCTTATCGACCTGTCCTTCCCGCTTCTGACCCGTTACGGTCTCAACAGCCTGCTGCCAAACGGTCATTATCAGCGCTTTGCCTGGCTCATGATCATGATTGCCGCCTTCTTCGCCATCCGCGGCCTGCTGCAGTATGTCGTCACCTACTGGGGCCATCTGCTCGGTGTACGCATGGAGGCGGATCTCAGGCGCAATCTCTTCACGCATCTGCAGACGATGCCCTTCTCCTTTTACGACCGCACCCGCACCGGCAAGCTGATGAGCCGTGTCCTGTCCGATCTCTTCGAAATAGTCGAGCTCGCCCATCACGGGCCGGAGGACCTCTTCATCTCGGCCATCACGCTGACGGGATCCTTCATCGCGATGCTCATGATCCGCTGGCAGCTGACGCTGATGCTCCTCGTCATGATTCCGGTCATCGTGATGCTGACAGTGGTCGCCAGGCGCCGCATGGCCTACGCCTCCTCCCATGTCAAGGAGCGTACGGCCCAGATCAACGCCGATCTCGAGAATGCGATTTCCGGCATCCGCGTCGCCAAGGCCTTTACCAACGAAGCCCATGAGATTGAAAAGTTCGACCGCCGGAACGCCGAATTCCGCGAGGCGAGGGGCGGCTTCTACCGTGCCATGGCCTGGTTCTCGAGCGGCATGGACTATTCCACCTCGCTGCTGCAGATACTGGTCATAGGTGTGGGAGGCTACTACGTTGTCCAGGGCGGCATGACCGTGACCGACATGCTGACCTTCTCGCTCTATGTCAACACCTTTCTGGTACCGATCCGGAAGCTCGTCGCCTTCTTCGAGCAGTATTCGAACGGCATGGCCGGCTTTGAGCGCTATGTCGAGCTGATGGCGATGGATCCCGATATCGTCGACGCCCCCGACGCAAAGCCGCTCGAGCTCGAAGGCGGTGCGATCCGCTTCGAAGATGTCAGCTTCTCCTATCAGGAGGGCGAACTGGTTCTCGGCCAGGTGAATCTCGACATCAGACCCGGACAGAAGGTCGCTCTCGTCGGCCCTTCCGGTGGCGGGAAGACGACGCTCTGTCAGCTCATCCCGCGCTTCTACGAGATCGACTCCGGCCGCATCACCATCGACGGTCAGGAGATTGACCATCTGACGCTCGGCTCGCTGCGGCGCGCGATCGGGATCGTGCAGCAGGAGGTCTTCCTTTTCGCCGCCTCGATTCGCGAGAACATCCGCTACGGCGACCTCACGGCCTCCGACGAGGCGGTGGTGGAGGCGGCGAAACAGGCTGAAATCCACGATTTCATCATGGGTCTGCCGGACGGCTACGATACCGAGGTCGGCGAGCGCGGCGCCCGCCTCTCCGGCGGCCAGAAGCAGCGGGTGGCGATCGCCCGCCTCTTCCTTAAAAACCCGGCGATTCTCATTCTCGACGAAGCGACCAGCGCCCTCGACACGGAAACGGAGCTGCGCATTCAGACCGCCCTCGACAAGCTGGCCCATGGGCGTACCTCTCTCGTCATTGCGCACCGCCTCTCAACGGTGCGCAACGCCGATCAGATTATCTACATCGATGCCGACGGCATCCGCGAGCAGGGCAGCCACCAGGAGCTGATGGAGCGGGGCGGCCCCTACAGCCGCCTCTATCTGGCCCAGTCAGGTCCCGGGATCCGCTTCGACGGCAGCCTCGCCGTCAACGGCAGCTAGCAAAGTAACCTCGAGGGCCTCGGTCACGGAGGAGATCGGGATCACCTCGACCTCGTCCAGCACCGACGCCGGGATCTCGTCGAGGTCGCGGCGGTTCTCCTCCGGGATCAGCACGGTGCGGATGCCGGCACGGTGGGCGGCGATAATTTTCTCCTTCAGCCCGCCGATCGCGAGCACGCGGCCGCGGATGGTCGTCTCGCCGGTCATCGCCACATCGTGGCGTGCCGGGCGGCCGGTGAGGGCCGAGCAGAGCGCCGTCACCAGTGTGACACCGGCAGAGGGACCGTCCTTCGGGATCGCTCCCTCGGGAACATGGACGTGGATGTCATGGGTTTTCGCGAAGTCCTCGGGGATCTGCCATTCCCTGGCATGACCGCGCACCCAGGCGAGTGCCACCTTCGCCGATTCCTGCATGACGTCGCCGAGACGTCCGGTGAGTTCAACACGGCCACTGCCGGGGACAACCGCCACCTCGACCACCAGGGTGTCGCCGCCGGCTGCCGTCCAGGCGAGACCGTTGACGACACCGACGAGATCCTCGCTGCCGGCCTCGTCGTATTTGTACAGGGGCTTGTCGAGGTAGTCCTCGAGGTCGTGGGCGCGGATCACGCGTAAGCGCTGCTGCTCCTCCGGGACGGGATTCTCGGCGAGCTGCAGGGCGAGGCGGCGGCAGAGGCGGGCCAGCGTCTGTTCGAGCTGACGCACACCGGCCTCGCGTGTCCAACAGCGGATGATGCGCAGGATGGCATCCCGACGCAGGCGGATTTCCCGCCCGCTGATGGCATTGAGCTCCATCTGTTTGGGCCAGAGATGGAGACGGGCGATGTGCAGCTTCTCCTCCTCGGTATAGCCGCTGAGCTCGATGAGCTCCATGCGGTCGAGCAGGGGCTGGGGGATGGTGTCGGTGCTGTTCGCCGTGGTGACAAAGAAGACGCGCGAGAGGTTGTAGTCGAGCTCGAGGTAGTGGTCGCGGAAGGCCACATTCTGCTCCGGGTCGAGGACCTCGAGCAGTGCAGACGAGGGGTCGCCGCGGAAGTCACGGCCGAGTTTGTCCACCTCATCCATCAGGATCAGGGGGTTGTCGGCGCGGGCCTGGCGGATGGCGTTGATGATACGGCCGGGCATGGCGCCGATATAGGTGCGGCGGTGGCCGCGGATCTCGGCCTCGTCGTGGACGCCGCCGAGGGACATGCGGACAAAGGGGCGCCCCAGCGCCTTCGCGATCGACTGGCCGACCGAGGTCTTCCCCACCCCGGGCGGTCCGACGAGGCAGAGGATCGGGGCCTTCGGAGGTTTGCCCGTGCGCTCGCGGCGCCGCTGCATGACCGCAATATGTTCGAGGATGCGCTCCTTGACCTGCTTGAGGCCGTAATGGTCGCGCTCGAGCTGGGCGCGGCAGCGGCGGATATCGAGCTGCTCACTGACCAGTCTGCCCCAGGGCAGGTCGAAGACGAGCTCGAGGTAGGTGCGCAGCACCGAGGCGTCGGGCGTGTGGGCGGGGTACTTCGAGAGGCGGCGGATCTCCTTTATCAGCTGCTCGCGGTCGCGCTCGCTCATCTGCATTTTTTCGAGGCGTTCGAGGTAACTCTCCTCCTCGTCCTCGGGGTTTTCACCTTCACCGAGTTCGTCGCGGATGACCTTCAACTGCTCGCGCAGATAATAGTCGCGCTGGTCCTTGTCGATCTCGGCGCGCACGCGCTCCTCGAGCTGACGTTCGATGCCGCTGACGTCGATTTCGGCTCGGATGCCGACGAGAACGCTGAGCATGCGTTCCTCTACATCCAGCTCTTCGAGCAGCTCGATCAGGACATCGTAGGGAAAGTCGAGATTGGAAACGATGAGGTCGGTGAGACGGCCCGGATCGCGGATTTCACCCAGCAGCGGCAGCGCCTCCATCGGTGAGCGTCCGGTCGCGAGTGAGTAGGCCTGGTAGGCGGCGAGAAGCTGACGGCGGTAGGCCTCCGCACGGCGTCGGGTCTGATAGTCCTGTTCCCCGGACACCCTGACGATCGCCGCCGCGACGAGATAGCAGGGTTCAGAGGCGGTGAAGTCCTCGATCAGGGCCCGCTCAAGGCCCTCGATGCGGATGCGGCAGCCGGGTCGGTCATCGAGTTCATAGACCTCACGGATACGGCTGAGACAGCCGATACGACCGAGATCGCCCGGTTCGGGCCACTCCAGCCCGGGATCAGGCTGCGGGATGGTGATGAGGACCCTGTCGCGTTCCATGGCGTGCCGAACCGCCGCCAGCGAACCGGGGCGCATCACCTCGAAGGTCATGCTGGTGCCGGGCAGGAGAACGATGCCGCGCAGGGGCAGCAGGGCGTACTCATTCATTTCAACATCCACCGGCAGGTTTGGGAGGCCGGATTCTGTCGTTACAGGCGGGCGCTCCAGTTTGCGCTCGATGGCATGCTGCAGCGCCCGCGCCACCATGTGGTGCAGATCCTCCGATTCGCCATCCTGGTCTCCGGCGGTCGTCACTTCGCCATCACCAACGGCATCGAACTCTTCGTCCTTCCGGACCCTGGGCCCGCTGTCATCCTTCTTCCTGGGCATGAGGTTATCGCTCTCCTCTACTTCACTGCCGGCCTGATTTCTCTGCCGCCGCAGCAGCGGTAAAACAAAGCCCCGTCATCTGACGAGGCTCTGCTTCATGTTTGGTATTCCGTCCGGAGCAAACGTGGCGACGATCGCCGCGTCGCTCGCGGCCTGCGGCCGTTTCCCCTGGTACTTACTCGATGACGTCCGAAACCGTGCCGGAACCGACCGTCTTGCCGCCCTCGCGGATGGCGAACTTGTCACCCTGCTGCAGGGCGATCGGCGTGATCAGCTCGACCTCGATGGTGACATGGTCACCGGGCATGCACATCTCGACACCCTCGGGCAGATTGGCTACGCCGGTGACGTCGGTGGTGCGGAAGAAGAACTGGGGACGGTAGCCGCTGAAGAAGGGCTTGTGACGGCCACCCTCGGCCTGTGTCAGGACATAGACCTGACCGGCAAACTTCGTGTGGGGGTGGATCGAGCCGGGCTTGGCCAGAACCTGACCGCGCTCGACCTGATCGCGCGCGATGCCGCGCAGCAGCGCGCCGATGTTGTCGCCCGCCTCGGCGCGATCCATCGACTTGTGGAACATCTCAACGCCGGTAACGACCGTGGAACGGCTCTCCTCCATCAGACCAACGATCTCGACAGGGTCACCGACCTTGACAGTGCCACGCTCGACACGACCCGTGGCCACGGTGCCGCGGCCGGAGATCGTGAAGACGTCCTCGACCGGCATCGCGAAGGGACGGTCGATCGGACGCTCGGGCGTCGGAATCCAGGTGTCGACGGCCTCCATCAGCTCATGGATGGGCTGGTAGACTTCATCGCTCGGATCGGTGCTGTCACTCTCGAGGACCTCGAGGGCCGAACCCTGAATGAAGGGGGTGTCGTCGCCCGGGAAGTCGTACTCGCTGAGCATTTCGCGGACTTCCATCTCGGTCAGCTCGATGAGCTCGGGGTCGGCCACGTCGCACTTGTTGAGGAAAACGACGATCGAGGGCACGCCAACCTGACGGGCCAGCAGGATGTGCTCGCGGGTCTGGGGCATCGGGCCGTCGGCGGCCGAGACAACCAGAATGGCGCCGTCCATCTGCGCCGCTCCGGTGATCATGTTCTTGATATAGTCAGCATGGCCGGGGCAGTCGACGTGGGCGTAGTGGCGGTTCTTCGTCTCATACTCGACGTGCGACGAGTTGATCGTGATGCCGCGGGCGCGCTCCTCCGGAGCCTTGTCAATCAGATCATAGCTGGTGAAGCTGGACGTACCGTCCATGGCCAGCACCTTCGTAATCGCAGCGGTCAAAGACGTCTTGCCGTGGTCAACGTGACCGATGGTCCCGACGTTGACGTGCGGTTTGGTTCTCTCAAATTTTGCTTTTCCCATCGTGGGTGTCCTCCTTGTGCACCAGTTTTCTCTCTGATGCTAATGTTCGTCGGCAAGAGCCTAACGATCATTTTACCGTCTCTCTGCCCTTCGGGCAAGTACCGAAACTCCGTGCGGGAGCCCCGGTCAAACTAGCGTCTCAGTATGTCATCCATCAGCGCCTTCGGCACAGGCTCGAAGTGGCTGATCTGCATGACAAAGATGCCGCGTCCCTGTGTGCGTGAACGCAGGGCGGTGGCATAGCCGAACATCATGGACAGCGGTACCCAGGCCGCGATCTTCTGCGCGCCGGGAATGGCCTCCATGCCGTCGATGCGTCCGCGCCGCGAGCTGAGGTCACCGAGCACGTCGCCCATGTATTCCTCGGGCACCGTGACATCGACCTTCATCACCGGTTCGAGCAGGGTCGGACCGGCCTGTGCCATGGCGTTTTTAAAGGCCATGGATCCCGCGATCTTGAAGGCCATCTCAGAGCTGTCCACCTCGTGGTAGGAGCCGTCGACGAGGGCGACCTTCAGGTCGACTACCGGATAGCCGCCCAGGATGCCGGCATGCATGGCCTCCTGAATGCCGTTGTCCACCGGGGCGATGTACTCGCGCGGCACCACACCCCCGATAATGCGGTTTTCAAAGGCATAGCCGGCTCCCGTCTCCTGCGGTTCGATCTCGATCACGACGTGACCGTACTGGCCGCGGCCGCCGGTCTGGCGGATGAAGCGCCCCTCGGCCCGGGCCGGCTTCGTAATGGTCTCCTTATAGGCGACCTGCGGCTGTCCTACATTGGCCTCGACCTTGAACTCGCGCAGGAGGCGGTCCACGATGATGTCGAGGTGCAGCTCGCCCATGCCCGAGATAATGGTCTGGCCGGTGTCGGCGTCGGTGTAGGTTTTAAAGGTCGGGTCCTCTTCGGCCAGTTTCTGCAGCGCGAGGATCATCTTGTCTTGGCTGGCCTTCGAGCGCGGCTCGATGGCGACGGAAATCACGGGATCCGGGAAATCCATCGACTCCAGAATAATGGGATGGTCTTCGGCACAGAGCGTGTCGCCGGTCGTCGTTTCGCGCAGGCCCACGGCCGCCGCGATGTTGCCGGCATAGACAGTCTCTATGTCTTCGCGATGGTTCGCGTGCATCTGCAGAACACGGCCGATGCGCTCGCGGCGGCCCTTTGTCGCGTTGAGCACATAGGAACCCGCATCCAGGGTTCCCGAGTAGACCCGGAAGAAGGCCAGACGCCCCACGAAGGGATCGGTCATGATCTTGAACGCGAGCGCCGCAAAGGGCTCCTCGTCCGACGACGGTCTGGTCTCCTCCTGATCCGTCTGCGGGTTGATACCACTGATGTCGGGCACCTCGGTCGGATCAGGGAGATAGTCGATGACCGCGTCCAGCATCATCTGGACGCCCTTGTTCCGATATGAGGAACCACAGAGCACCGGTGTAGCCTCGACCGCGATGGTGGCCCGGCGCAGCACGCGCCTGAGCTCCTCCACGGTGATCTCCTCGCCGAGCAGGTACTTCTCGGTCAGTTCCTCGTCGAACTCGACGATCTGCTCGACCATGCGTTCGCGCTGGGCTTCCGCCACGGGCAGCAGCTCCGGCGGCACGTCGCACTCTTCGTAGCAGATGCCGAGATCGTCATAATAGACCTCGGCACGCATCGTCATCAGGTCGATGATGCCGCTGAAGTTCTCCTCGCTCCCGATGGGGATCTGGACGGCGATCGGATTGGCCTTCAGACGTTCACGGATGGTATCCACCGAGCGGAAGAAGTCCGCCCCGGTGATGTCCATTTTGTTGATGTAGACCAGACGCGGGACCCGGTAGCGATCGGCCTGGCGCCAGACTGTCTCCGTCTGCGGCTCAACACCGCTTTTGGCATCAAGCAGGGTCACCGCACCATCGAGCACCCTGAGGCTGCGCTCGACTTCAACCGTGAAATCGACATGGCCCGGGGTATCGATGATGTTGATGCGGTAGCCCTTCCACTCGGCGGTGGTCGCTGCCGACGTGATCGTGATGCCGCGCTCCTGCTCCTGGTCCATCCAGTCCATCGTGGCAGCGCCCTCATGGGTCTCGCCCAGACGATGGATACGCCCCGTATAGTAGAGCACGCGCTCGGTCGTCGTGGTCTTGCCGGCGTCGATGTGCGCCATGATGCCGATATTCCGCGTCTTTTCAAGCGTGAATGCTCTAGGCATGCTGCTTACTGGCTCCTTGGTTCTATTGCCGCTGTCCGGGGTTTCCCTACCAGCGGTAGTGGGCAAACGCGCGGTTGGCGTCCGCCATGCGGTGGATTTCTTCCTTGCGGCGGTAGGCACCGCCGGTTTCATTGGCCGCATCCATGAGTTCGCCGGCCAGGCGCTCCTTCATCGTCCGCTCGCCGCGGTTGCGGGCATAGTGGACGAGCCAGCGCAGGGCGAGCGTCTGGCGACGCTCCGGGCGGACCTCAATCGGGACCTGATAGTTGGCGCCGCCGACACGACGGGCTTTCACCTCGAGCATCGGCATGACGTTTTCCACGGCTTTGTTAAAGACATCCATCGGTTCCTGACCGCTGCGTTCGCGGATCAGGTCGAAGGCGCCGTAGACGATCTTCTGGGCCAATCCCTTTTTCCCGTCCAGCATGACATTGTTAATCAGCTTGCTCAGCCGAATGTCATGATAGATCGGGTCGGGGAGAATGTCCCTGACTGGTACATGACCTTTTCTTGGCACTTCTCTTCCCTCTCAACATGTCGTGACCCCAGGAACCGCCACGACCGCCAGATTTCTCGTTGGCGAGTCTCTCCGGTCAGGGGCGGCCGGATCACAGGTACTCAGCATCCTCGCGACCCTCGCGGGGATGTTTGTCAGCGCCCGGTCACATCTCGTGCAACGAGGAGATCCGAGCACTTTCAACCGGGATACTCAGCGGGTACGCGCGGCACGCGGCCGTTTCGTACCGTACTTGGAGCGGCTCTGCAGACGGTTGGTCACGCCTGCCGTATCGAGCGTTCCGCGCACGATGTGGTAACGGACGCCGGGCAGATCCTTGACACGGCCGCCGCGGATCAGCACCACCGAGTGCTCCTGCAGGTTGTGTCCGATTCCGGGAATGTAGGCCGAAACTTCCATGCCGGATGTCAGACGCACACGTGCGAGTTTACGCAGGGCCGAGTTCGGCTTCTTCGGCGTCATCGTCTTCACCACCGTGCAGACACCGCGCCTCTGCGGCGAATGCAGTTCGGTCTCCCGGCGCGTCAGCGTGTTCATGTTGACGTGCAGAGCCGGCGACTTCGATTTCTCCGAGCGCGACTGGCGCCCCTTTCTCACGAGCTGGTTGAATGTAGGCATCGATCCTCCTCCTTTCCTCAAATCTGCGCTGCCGCCATCGGCTGTTTCTTCCATACAGAAAAAATCACCCCGTTCGGGGCAACGACGCCTCATCATATCACCGAACAGGGGCGTTGTCGAGCGCAACACGCAGTTTTAGGAAAGATCTAAACCTGCCTTCACAAGCTGTGCCCGGGAAGTATGGCAGCCATCATTCCCGAAAGGGATCAGGCCCGACAGGCCAAACCTGCATGCCAGTTTCCGCCACTGCATGCCTGGCTCGGGTAAAGGTACTGCTTCCCCCGGGTCTACCATGGATGAACGGCCGGGGCGCCGGAAATGTGAGCGCTACGGCCGTTCGTCATGGCCTGACCAGGAGAGTCACGCCGGAACCGCATCTCCGCGGGCTATCGGTTCCTCTTCCGGCCTTGGCCCCCTTCTTTGCCGGCAGACGGGCAGTCAGGCATCTGGCAGCCCCGGCAGCCGGCACAGCCGCTCTGCTGACGGTATCCGGGGTGCAGGTGCCGGACGGTCGTCACGACCGCGAGTGTCAGCAGGGCGAGGAGAATGACGATGCTGCCCCAGTGTTCTGCGAGCCAGTTCAGCATATCACTCCCCCTGTTTAGGATCGGGCCGCGGCGGGCAGCAGGCGGCGGTTGGGATTCGGACGCAGCAGCAGATAAAGCAGTCCCGCCAGCAGAACCAGAGCCGTGACGGTGCCGGGGATGGATCCTGTACCGCTGAACATGGCACCCAGCTGATAGAAGATCAGGCTGACAGCATAGGCGAGGCCGGTCTGATAGGCGATGGCAAAGAGCGTCCAGCGGGCCGAGTTCATCTCGCGGCGAATTGCGCCGATGGCGGCGAAGCAGGGCAGGCAGAGCAGATTGAAGAGCAGGAATGAATAGGCGCTGAGCGTGGTGAAATGGACGCGCATATTGGCCCAGATCTCCCAGCCGGCCTCGGAGACTTCGGAGAAACCGCCGTAGAGCGTACCGAAGGTGCCAACCACATTCTCCTTCGCGATCAGGCCCGTGATGGTGGCCACTACCGCCTGCCAGTGTCCCCAGCCCAGTGGAGCAAAAATCCAGCTCACAGCCGAACCCAGAACCGCGAGGAAGCTCTGATCCTGTTCGACGGCTCGCACGGCGCCGTCGGCCCAGCCGTAGCTGGTCGTAAACCAGACGAAAACCTGGGCCAGCAGGATGATGCTGCCGGCGCGCTTGATAAAGGACCAGGCGCGTTCGAGCATCGAGCGCAGGACATCACCCGGGCGCGGCAGTCGGTAGGAAGGCAGTTCCAGAACGAATGGAGCCGCATCGCCGGCGAAGGCGCGAAACTTCTTCAGAATGATGCCCGAGACCAGAATCGCCCCGATGCCGGCGAAGTAGGCCGAGGGTGCCACCCACCAGGCATCATCAAAAAGGGCTCCGGCAATCAGGGCAATCACCGGCAGCTTGGCGCTGCAGGGCATGAACGGTGTGGTGGCGACCGTCAGGCGGCGGTCGCGCTCGCTCTCGATCGTCCGCGCTGCCATGATGCCGGGCACCGCACAGCCGGTCGATACCAGCATTGGAATAAAGGAGGTGCCCGACAGGCCGAAGGAGCGGAAGATGCGGTCCATGACAAAGGCGATGCGCGCCATGTAGCCACAGGCTTCCAGCAGGGCGAGGAAGAAGAAGAGGACCAGCATCTGGGGCACGAAGCCAAGCACGGCGCCGACACCGGCCACGATACCGTCGAGCACCAGATCATGGAGCCAGCCGCTGACATGGCCGGCCTCCAGCGCCTGCTCCACAAGCACCGGAACGCCCGGCACCCAGGGACCGAAGGCGGCGGGGTCGGGTTCCTCGACGTCCAGAGCAGCGAGATAGTCGTCATGCGATACGGCGACACGCTCCTTCTCTACGCCACTGTCATTGTAAAGAATCACTTCAGCGACGAGCCCGGTCGCTGTTTCAGCTTCGAGATCGGCTGCAGCGGCTTCTTCCTCGAAAGCCTCCACACTCATTTCTGCGAGCTCGAATTCCTCCACCTGCTCGTCATAGGCCTCCCGCCCTCTGCCGAGGAAGAAGAAGCCGTCACCAAAGAGACCGTCGTTCGCCCAGTCCGTCCACCAGCCACCAACAGTCGACACCGAGAGGTAGTAGACCAGGAACATGACGGCGGCGAAGATCGGCAGCGCGAGAATGCGGTTGGTGACCACCTGGTCAATGCGGTCCGACAGCGTCATCTGCCCGCGGCCATGTTCGAGGCGGCTGCCCGCCAGGAGATTCTGAATGGCCTGATAGCGTTCCTGACCGATCAGGGAGACGGCATCATCGTCGATCCGGGTTTCGAGATCTGCGATCAGCTTCTCGATGGCGGAGAGCGTAGAACCCGGCAGATTGAGACGCTCCTTCTCATGCTCATCACCCTCGAACAGAGCGATGAGGCGGCTGCGCTCCCCGGGAACAGACCGGACATGCGGCCGGATCAGATTCTCAATCTCAGCCAGAACCTCCTCGATCGGAGCGGAAAAGACGCGGGGCCTCGGCAGGGGCAATTCACCGCGCACACCCTGGAGCAGGGTTGTGGTCAGGGCATCAAGACCCTCTCCAAGCAGGGCGGATATCGGCAGAACCGGACAGGATAGTTCGCTCGCGAGACGCTCGAGATCAATTTCGTCGCCCGTGCGCTTCACAACGTCCATCATGTTGACGGCAATAACCACGGGCAGGCCGAGCTCGCAGAGCTGCGTCGTCAGATAGAGGTTGCGCTCCAGGTTCGAGCCATCCACGATGTTCAGAATCACCGCCGGCTCGCCACTGACCAGATAGTCACGGGCGACAATCTCATCGACGGATCCGGCTGCGAGTGAATAGATGCCCGGCAGATCAACCACCTGGCAGCTGGTGTCGGCCTTCAGCCGGCCCGTCTTCTTTTCCACCGTCACGCCGGGCCAGTTGCCGACGGACTGGCGCGCGCCGGTCAGGGCGTTAAACAGGGTGGACTTTCCACTGTTTGGGTTGCCCGCCAGGGCAATCGAGATTTCTTTACTCATGTATCCTTCCTTCTTTCGAGTCGAAGCGGTACGCTATGTTAGCCATTGCTAACTGCGTGTTAAATAAAAACCTACTCCACTTCAACGCAGGCGGCGTCAGCCCTTCGCAGAGACAGTTCATAGCCCCGCACGGTCAGTTCCAGCGGGTCGCCAAGCGGTGCCAGCTTGCGCAGTTCAACTGCCGCTCCTTTCGTGAGCCCCATGCTCAGCAGGCGGCGCTTTGCCGTGTCCGTGCCATGCAGCCTGCGAACGGTAGTCCGTTCGCCAATTTCGACATCTGCCAGTGTCCTCATGCCGTTTCCCCCAGTCTGATATGCACACGCCGCGCCAGATCACGCCCGAGGGCGATCCGCGAACCACGGACGTCAACGATCAGGTCACCCTGACGCGAGGACAGGACATGAACCGGCTGACCGCTGGTAAAGCCAAGTTCTTCCAGACGCCGCCTGAGGTCGCCGGATCCACCGACGCGGTCTATCAGACCCCTGTCTCCTGCCTGAGCGAGATTAAGTGGCATCATACATCCCTCCCCGCACGCCGGGACCAGCTCACCGTCTCAGACGTACGGCACCGGCGCATGCTCGATCGTGTTAGCCTATGCTAACCACATATGTTATAAATGAACAGCAGTTTCCCTGTCAAGGCCTTTCGTCCTCCGTCTCACGGTGCAGCCGACCGGCGCGGTACTGCATGGGTGTCTGTCCGGTCATCCGGCGAAAGACTTTTGTGAAATAAGATTGATCCTGAAAACCCAGAGCCAGAGCGATGTCGACAATACGGCTGTCGCTGCCCAGCAGCAGACTCCTGGCCTTCTCGACGCGCACCTGATTGATGTACTGCTGCAGCGTGACACCCGTCTCCCGTTTGAATATGCGCGACAGATAGGAAGGCGAGAGCTGACAGAGCCGGGCGAGATCCGCGAGCCGCAGATTCTCGTGGCAGTGGGCTTCGACATACTGTGTCACACGATGCAGCACACTAGCATGCCTGGCGTCGCGGTGTTCGAAAACCAGCTCCATGGAGCTGCGCAGCATGTCGCCCACACCCATGCTGACGGCCTCGACCGTAGGCCAGCCCGGCAGCTGCTCGATGCAGCGGTTCGCGAGGGCGAGCGTGCGCTCGACCGGTGCGCCGGCCGCAATCGCCGCCCGCGAGACCAGCACCAGCAGCTCCCGCATGCGCGCGTGCACCTGCTCCATCGCATAGCCGCCGTTGAGCAGAATGACGCCGAGCAGCTCGTTCAGCAGGCGCCTGGCCTCCTGCCGGTCGCGTCTCGTGATCGCCCGCAGCAGGGCCTGTTCGGTGGCAATCGGATAGGGTACCGGCGTCTCGGGCTTGAGCAGCTGAATCAGCCAGGTCAGCTCTCCCTGGGTTTCGAGAGCCACTTCATCGCGCAGACGCAGCTCGGAGACGAAGCGGTCCTGGACAAAGGCGGCGGCGAGGAAAAGCAGAGTCGAGAGACTGTTAACCCGTTCCGGTGTCAGTACTGGAATCTGGACAACGGCCTCCCGGGCCGCCTCCTGATCCCTCACGGCAGCGAGTTCACTGCTCAGGTAATCCTCGCGCTCCACCAGCAGAAGCGGCCCGGCTACGATGCCGACGGCGGCCGTCCCGGCTCCGGGCGGCAGATCGACGGGATTGGCAATCGCGGTCAGCCCCGCCTGGCACTGATAGATATAGCGTCCCCCGAAGCGCTTCGCCTCCGCCTGCCCGAATCGCCGGGCATGGCGGCAGTACTCGGGCGCAAAAGCCAGCAGGCGTGCGAGGGGACAGCCGTCACAGGCGAGGCCATGGCGCAGCAGAGGCTCCATCGCCGCATCCAGAATGAGACAGCCCAGCCCGCCGGCCTCCGCGAAGGCCGCCGTCAGGCGTTCCAGCAGGTCATTTGGTTGATTTTGCATTGTGACAAGAAAGTACCAATTCAGGCAAAGACTGGCAAGAGTTCCGCCTTCCCAACACGCAGGATGAAGGCGTACAGACAGCAGGCCGGATTCTCACGGGAGGATGTCAAGATGAATGCCAGGGAACGGATCAGCGCCGCACTGCAGCACCGCCCCACCGACCATGTTCCGGTCTATCCGATTCTGAGCGGAGTCACGCGCCATCTGGTCGGGGCCAGCTACCACGACTGGGCGACAGATCCGGACATCTATGTGTCCGCGATGGAAAAGGCCGCCCGCGACTTCGATCTCGACTGCCTCGTCACCCTGATCGACCTCTCTGTCGAGGCCGATGCATGGGGCATCAGGCTCATCTATCCCGAGAGCGAGGCCGCCCATCCCGACTACCGTGCCTGCCTGGTCCAGGAGCCTGAAGACTACCGGAAGGTCGAGGTCGTCGACTTCCGCCATTCCGCACGCATGCATTTTCATATTGAGGCCTGCCGCCGCCTGGTGGCTTCGATCGGGGATGAGAGGCCGGTGGTGGCCTTTGTCTTCGGCCCGCTCGGCGTGCTCTCGATGCTGCGTGGCCAGCAGGACATGTTCATGGATCTGATCGACTGTCCCGGGGAGGTCGCCGCGGCCGCCGCCCGCGTCAACGAAACATTGAAGGCCTACGTCGACGCCCTGCTCGACACTGGAGTTGCCGCGGTCATGTTTGACACGCTTTTTGCCTCACGCTCCATCATGTCAAAGGCGATGTGGGACGAGATCGAAGGACCGCTCGCCGAGGATCTGGCACATGTCTGCCATGCCCGTGGCGTCCCGGTCATGGTCCACAACTGCGGCAACGGCATCTATTTCGACGTCCAGATCAGACGCATGAAGCCGGCGGCCATTTCCTTTCTCTATCCGCCGGACGACTGTGCGGACCTGGCCGAAACCAAGGCCCGCTACGGAGATCAGGTCACCCTGATCGGAGCCGTGCCGCCCACCATGGTCCTGACGGCCACGGACGAGGAGTGGGACGCCATCTGCCGCCAGCAGATCGAGGTGCTGGGCCGGGGCGGCGGCTTCATTCTGGCGACCGGCTGCGAGTATCCCGCCAACGCAGCGCTCGGGCGCGCCCGCCGTATGATCGAAATCGCCCGGGAGTCCACCTGGCAGACCCTGCCGGGTTGACGCCGGACAGAGATGCAGCGCTGACGCACCTGGCAGGTGTCAACATGTAATACGGCCGAGACGCCCGGAAGCGGGGCGTTTCGGCCGTTTGTCATCGTCCGGGCCGGAAAAGACAGCCGGCGCAGAGCATTTGAAGATCAGGGTTCGAGCCAGCGGACATCGCCCATCCAGGGATAGAGCACTTCGGGCACGGCGACACGGCCGTCGCGGGTCTGGAACTGCTCCAGAATCGCCGGCAAGATGCGGCTCGTCGCGAGTCCCGAGGCATTCAGCGTGTGGACGAAGCGGGGCTTCCCGTCGGATGCGGCCCGGTAGCGGATGCGGCCGCGGCGGGCCTGATACTCGCGGGCGTTCGATGCGGAGGAAACTTCCTTATAGTCGTTCATACTGGGCAGCCAGACCTCGATGTCCATCGTCTCTGCCATGGAGGCGGAGACATCGCCGGCGGCGAGACGGCTGACGCGGTGGTGGAGGCCGAGTCCCTCGACGAGGGCGGCGGCCTTCCGCACCAGCTCCCTGTAGGCGGCTGGGCTGCCCTCGGGCGTGGTGTACTGGAACATTTCGACCTTGTTGAACTGGTGGCCGCGGATCATGCCGCGTTCGTCGGCTCGGTAGGAACCCGCTTCCTTACGGTAACAGGGCGTATAGGCGAAGTAGCGCAGCGGCAGCTCGGCCTCCTCGAGGATCTCGTCGCGGTGCAGGTTCACCAGGGCGGTTTCGGCAGTCGGCAGCAGGAAGCGTCCGCGGCCTCCCTCCTCCCCCTCGTCAATGCGGAAGACATCGTCGTGGAACTTCGGAAACTGGCCGGCGGTGTAGCCGCATTCCTCGACCAGCAGGTGCGGCAGCAGCAGCATGTGATAGCCATCCTTCAGATGGCGGTCCATAAAATAGTTCAGCAGGGCCCACTCGAGGCGGGCGCCGAGTCCGGTGTAGACCCAGTTGCCGGCGCCGGCGAGCTTCGCGCCGCGGACATAGTCGACGAGATGCAGGCTCTCGGCGAGGGCGATATGATCGAGCGGCTCGAAGTTGAAATCCGGGCGGCTGCCCCAGACCGAGACGACCTCGTTCGCCTCCTTGCCACCGGCCGGTACATCGGCGGCGGGCAGGTTCGGCAGCTCGTCCAGGAAGGCCTGCTGTTCGCCCTCGAGAACAGCGAGCTTCGCCTCGAGTTCACGGATGCGATCGGCGACATGGCGCATGCGCTCGAGCAGTTCGCCCGCATCTTCGCCGGCACGCTTGCGCCGGGGGATTTCGGCCGACGTGCGATTGCGCTCAGCCCGGAGCTCCTCGCTCTCCCCGATCAGGCGACGGCGTTCGCGGTCGCGGGCCAGAAAGGCCGTGAAGTCAACCTCCACCCCGCGTTTGGCGAGGGCGGCCTGGACCTCAAGATGGTTTTCGCGTATCAGCTGAATATCCAACATATGTATCTCCCCTTTATAGAACCGGCCGTCGGAGCTGTCCGCTCCGGGAGGCAAGGATGGCGCTGTCTAGAATACGGTTTCAGACAACGTCTGGCAAATCGGTCTCAATTCCCCTGTTTTCGGTCCGGACACATAAACTGTACCCCATAAAGTGGACAGTCTGAATTTTGAAAGCCCAAACAAAAGACAGACCAGTTTTGCGAAACCCGTACAAAAGACACGATAATATTATTCGGCTTGGCGGCAAAGAAGAAATGTCCGAAGGACGGGTATTCGCGAAACCAGATCCCTTCATGAGGAGCAGGACATGGCTCGAAAAGCATTCACACCGGAAGAAATGGAGCAGCTCAAGGAGAGCCCTTATGTGCTGAAAGTCACCCCCCGCATGGTGAACTTCAGTGCCGCGTTCAAGGAGAAGTACTGGGAGGGGGTCCAGTCTGGGCAGGATCCCCGCGAAGTCGTCAAGGAACTGGGTCTGGATCCGGAGATTCTGGGAGACACACGCCTGGATGGGCTGAAACAGACCATCCAAAGAGACCTGAAGGCCGGCCGCGGCTTCCGGGATGTGACGAAAGAAGCCGGTGAACCGGGCTTTGGCATGAGCGATGCGAAGCGCATTGAGTATCTGGAGGCCAAGCTGGCCTACAAGGAGCAGGAGATTCTCTTTCTAAAAAAAATTGCATCCTTGTACGAAAAGAAGGCCTCCCAATGATCGAGATCCCCGCCAGTGACAAGTACGCCATCATCAAGCAGATGATCGAGCGCCCGGACAACAAGTTGAGCATCGCCGCTCTCTGCGAAATGGCCAGGGTTTCACGCTCAGGCTTCTATTCGTACCTTGACACGGCAGATGCCCGGGCGAAGCGGGAAGAGGATGACTTAAGCGCGTTTAACCGGATCCTGGAAGCCTATTCCTACCGCGGCTACCCCAAGGGAGCCAAACGGATCTACATGCATTTCCTGCATATGGATCCTCCGATTCTGATGAATCTCAAGAAGATTCGCCGTCTTATGGCCAAGTACAGCCTGCGTTGCCCGGTGCGGCGCTCCAATCCCTATCGCCGCATGGCCCGGGCCTTTGAGATGGCGAGTGTGGCACCGGATCTGGTCCAGCGCGAGTTCGAAGGACGTGGTCCACGCAAGGTTCTGCTGACAGACATTACCTATCTCATCAATGGCGTGGCTCCACGCTGCTATCTGGTGACCATACTGGACGCGTGCACCCGGGAAGTGCTGTCCTGGCAGCTGAGTGCGTCGCTGGAAGTGGACTTCGTTCTCGCTGCCGTCCATGAGCTTCTGGAGAAGCACAAGGTAGCGCTGAGCACACAGACGATCCTGCACTCGGACCAGGGTGCTCACTTCAAGAGTGTTCGCTTCGTCCGCCTTCTGGAGGACCATGAGTTGCGACGCTCCATGTCCCGCAAGGCGAACTGCTGGGACAATGCGCCTCAGGAGTCGTTCTTCGGACACATGAAAGACGAGATCGACATCTCTGACTGCCGCAATTTCGCATCCATCCATGCAGTCATCGCCGATTGGATGGACTACTACAACCATGAGCGCTACCAGTGGAACCTGGCTAAGCTGGCCCCGGCCGAATACTACCACTACATCTGCACAGGACGGTATCCCTTGCTGATCCCGCCACCGCAAGGAATATCAAGGCGCGAGCGAGACAATTGCGAGTAATGGTGGCTTCAATTGTTTTTACTCACAAAATTACAAAATTCAAAACTGTCCTTGACTTGGGGTACAGACCTTGTTTTGGGGCAGGAGCGGGAAAATTGGCCAGGCGTGGACAAAAATGACGCCGGTGCCCGTGTTTCGGGGCAGGAGCGGAAAAATTGTCCAGGCATGGACAAAAATGACGCCGGTGCCCGTGTTTCGGGGCAGGAACGAAAAATATGTCCAGGCATGGACAAAAATGACGCCGGTGCCCATGTTTTGGGGCAGGAGCGGAAAAATTGGCCAGGCTCTTGCCTGTCCGGGCATTCGTAGCGCCGCAGTCATTGTTTTGGTCCTGGTTGCTGAGGAAAACAGGCACCAGAGAGCATGCCGCGGTTATGCATTGTTTGTTGCCGATGTCAAAAAAATGACTTTTGTCGCTTTTTCTGCATATTTATGCATGTTTCTGCATATTTCGAAGATAATATGCAAACACGCGCATATTCATGCGCCAATTTGATCAAAAGTCGAAAACTTGCCAAACCACCGAGGCATCACAAACGCCGCCGAGGTGTATGAGTCAGTCATCCCGGTCAGCCGCCCGCCCGGCGCCGCTGCCTTCAGCGCCGGCGCAGCAGACGTCGGCACAGCAGGCGCAGCGGATACAGGGTGCGCAGGACGGAATCGCGCAGTTCGCGGCAGTAGGCAGGGAAGTCCGTCTCGCTGTCGGCCTCGAGCTTCGGGGCGATGCGCAGTACGGCGAAGGAGCGGATCGCAGTGGCCAGCAGCAGCAGGACATGCAGCGGCTGCAGGCGAGTTCCGCCGAACCAGGGGATGTCGAGATGCTTCAGCAGCGGTGTCAGCGCGTCCGACAGCAGGCCGCCGAGCAGTATGGCCGGTGCGACGCCCAGGAGGTTGGCGCAGATGGCCTTGGCCGTGATGTAGTAGGGCCGCATCTCGGTCGGTGCCCGGAAAACCGTGATGCCGAAAACGGCCAGGTCCGTCGCCACACCGGTTATGCCCCAGACAAAGTTGATCAGAGCAATCAGCCACCAGGTCTGCGGTACGACGAAGAACCAGCTGAGCGGCGAGAGGGCGCTGATCAGGCCAAAGAACAATAGCGAATTGCGGTAGCCGTAGTAGTCGCTGAGCCGCCCCGTACGCGTGATAAAGAGCACGGTGGCGATGCCCGGCATCAGCGTCGTCAGCAGCGTCTGAATCCCAACCGGTATGCGCAGATAACCGAGCATGTAGACATTGAGGTAGGGCGAGTTGATCTGAATGCCGAAGTAATAGATGGCGCTGAAAAGGAGAATGGGACGGTAGCTGCGGTCGCGGAAAGGCACGGCCAGATCGCGCAGGAAGCTGCGCAGACCCTCGCCGCGTTTGCGCGGTGCCGCGCCCGGCTCCGCCTCGGCTGCGGTCACGGATACAGCATCGGACGCGGCTTCGGCTGCGGCTTCGGGTGCAGCCGGCATCTGCTCGGGTGTCCGCACCTTCGTCAGCGTCAGAATGTCAAAACAGCCGAAGAGACCCGCCAGCACGAAGAGGATCGGATACTGCAGCGGATGTCCGTCGAGCAGGCGCGTCAGCGGCGTGACGAGCAGCGAATAGACAAGCATCGCCATCGTCAACAGGCGCTGGCGTGTCGAGAAGAAGCGGCCGCTGATGTGCGCCGGCACGCAGAGGCCAATCCAGGTCTGGAAGGTCACATCGGAGAGCCAGAGCACGGTCGAGGACACGGCCATCATGAAGAAGACGAAGCCCACCAGCAGCACGCGCTGCCCATCGCCGAGCACGGCTGCGGCGAGGCCCAGCACCACGAAGCTCAGCCGCACGAAGAGGCCGAGTCCGACGAAGAGCTGTTTCAGAGGCGGCTTCCGGCGCAGGAAGATGGTGAACGGAACCTGGGCGATCGCCGTCACATAGGGCAGGGCGAGCAGCGTACCGTAGAGGGAGTCGCTGAGGCGCAGCTCTTCCTTGAGGAAGGCTGCAAAGATCGGCGAGGCACCCGGAAAGCCGGTAATCACCGAGAACAGGATGCCAACGCAGACCGAGGCTGTAAACAGATAGAGATTGCGCCGCGTCTCGCCCTCCAGCAGGACACCGTAGCTTTGCCGCGGATGGCTGAAATCCAGCAGCGAGCGCAGGCGATTCAACAGGGAACCAGGCATTCGACCCTCCCCTCCCCTTTCCTTATCCTGATAAGCGGCGCCGTGCATCTCTCACACGGCGCCGCTCGACATGACCTTCAGATGTTTTTAAGTTCTCAGAGGTAGCCGCTGCCGAAATCCTCAATCCAGGCCGGCTGCGACAGCTGGACACGCTCGGGCTCCGCCCGGCTCCAGGTCGGCTCGAAGCGCTTTTCATCGAGCGCTTCTCCGATCTCGGCATGGAGGCCATAGGGCAGTCTGGCGCCCTCCAGAATGTCGCGGTTCTCGTTGATGACCGGGACGGCGGTGGTGTTGCGGTAGGCCCGCAGCCCGGTACCGGCGGGGATCAGGGTGCCGATGATGACATTCTCCTTCAGGCCCAGCAGCGGATCGACTTTGCCCTTCACGGCGGCATCGGTCAGCACCCGCGTCGTCTCCTGGAAGGAGGCGGCGGAGAGGAAGCTCTCGGAGGCCAGCGAGGCCTTGGCGATACCGAGCAGCACGCGCTTGCCGCTGGCGGGGATGCGCCCCTCGTCCTCGGCCGCCTGGTTGGCCTCCTCAAAGGTCAGGAGGTCGCACATGGTGCCGGTCATCAGGCTGGTTTCGCCGGCATCGTCGATGCGCACCTTGCTCAGCATCTGCCGTGCGATGATCTCGACGTGCTTGTCGTTGATGTCAACACCGTTGTTGTTGTAGACCTTGATGACCTCGGAGATGATGTAGCGCTGCACACCCTCGGGTCCGCGGATCTTCATGATGTCGTGGGGGTTCACCGAGCCGTCGGTGATCAGGTCGCCGGCCTCGATGCTGTCGCCGTCGCCGACCAGCAGCTGGGCACCCAGCGGGATCGGATAGGCCACCGCCTCGTTCTCGGCGTTGGTGACGATGATCTCGCGCTTGCGTCGCGCGCCCTCGACGAACTTCACCGTGCCGGCGAGCTCGCTCATGATGGCCTGGCCCTTGGGCTTGCGCGCCTCGAAGAGCTCCTCGACACGCGGCAGACCCTGGGTAATATCGCTTGACGAGGCGATACCGCCGGTATGGAAAGTGCGCATGGTCAGCTGCGTGCCGGGCTCGCCGATCGACTGCGCCGCCATGATGCCCACGGCCTCGCCGACCACGGTCGGTTCGCCGGTGGCCAGGTTCATGCCGTAGCAGGTGGCGCAGATGCCGTGGCGGGCGCGGCAGTTGAGCACGGTGCGGATCGGCACGCGCTCGATGCCGGCGTCATCGACGGCGTTGGCCATCGCCTCGTTGATCGTCTCGCCGCGCTTGATCAGGACCAGGCCCGTCTCGGGGTGGATCACGTCACGGGCGGCGGTGCGGCCGACGATGCGGTCGTGCAGGCTCTTCACGATGCGGCGGCTGCCGTAGCTGGAAATGTCCGCCAGCGGCTGCATCATCGTGAACTCATCGGAGCCGCAGTCGTGCTCACGGATGATGACATCCTGGGCGACATCGACCAGACGGCGCGTCAGATAGCCGGAGTCGGCGGTCTTGAGCGCGGTGTCCGAGAGGCTTTTGCGTGCACCGTGACTCGAGATGAAGAACTCGAGCACGTTCATGCCCTCGCGCAGGTTCGACTTGATCGGAATCTCGAGCGTCTGGCCCGAGGTGTCGTTGACGTTGCCGCGCATGCCAGCCAGCTGCTTGATCTGCGACAGCGAGCCGCGCGCGCCCGACTGCGACATCATCTGGATCGGGTTGTTCGGTGGCAGCGAATGACGCAGCACCTCGGTAATGGCGTCGGTGGTGTCCTGCCAGACCTTGATCGTGGCTTTCTTGCGCCCCTCCTCGTTCGTCTTCCCGCGGTGGTGCATCTGGTTGATCAGCTCGACCTTCCGCTCGGCCTCGCGCAGATGGGCCTCTTTCACGTCGGGCACGATCATGTCGAAGACGCCGATCGAGATGCCGCTGACGGTCGAATAGTGGAAGCCGATGTCCTTCAGGTCATCAAGAATCGACGCCGTAAACGGGATGCCGTTGCGGGTAATGCAGCGGTCGATGATCTGGCGCAGCTGCCTGGTGCCGACCTGGAAATTGCACTCGGGCTCGAGGGCCATGCCCGGCTTCTGGCGGTCGACGAAGCCCAGGTTCTGCGGCAGGATCTCGTTCAGGATCAGGCGGCCCAGCGTGGTCTTCACCGTCTGGGTCAGCTTCGCGCCCTGGTCGTCCACGCCCTCGCGGCGCACCAGAATCGGATCCTGCAGGCCGATGCTGCCGTTGTCGTAGGCGATGCGGGCCTCGTCGATGCTCACAAAGGCGCGCATTTCTGCACCTTCAGGCAAATCCTTCTCCGTCGTCAGATAGTAGGTGCCGAGGATCATGTCCTGCGTCGGCACCGTGACGGGCTTGCCGTCCTGGGGCTTCAGCAGGTTGTTGGCCGAGAGCATCAGATAGCGCGACTCCGCCTGTGCCTCCGCCGAGAGCGGGACGTGGACGGCCATCTGGTCGCCGTCGAAGTCGGCGTTATAGGCCGTGCAGACGAGCGGATGGAGCTTGATCGCGCGGCCCTCGATCAGGACCGGCTCGAAGGCCTGGATGCCGAGGCGGTGCAGAGTCGGGGCGCGGTTGAGCAGGACCGGGTGGTCCTTGATCACTTCTTCGAGGATGTCCCAGACGATGTCGCTGCCGCGCTCGACGAGCTTCTTCGCCATCTTGATGTTGGCGACATAGCCCTCCTGCTCCAGACGGCGCATGACAAAGGGCTTGAAGAGCTCAACGGCCATCTCCTTCGGCAGGCCGCACTGATGCAGCTTGAGCTCGGGGCCGACCACGATGACGCTGCGGCCGGAGTAGTCGACGCGCTTGCCGAGCAGGTTCTGGCGGAAGCGGCCCTGCTTGCCCTTGAGCAGATCCGAGAGCGACTTCAGGGCGCGGTTCGAGGCGCCGGTGACCGGGCGGCCGCGGCGTCCGTTGTCGATCAGGGCATCGACGGCCTCCTGCAGCATGCGCTTTTCGTTGCGCACGATGATCTGCGGCGCGCCGAGGTCGAGCAGCTTCGAGAGGCGGTTGTTGCGGTTGATGACGCGGCGGTAGAGGTCATTCAGGTCGCTGGTCGCGAAGCGGCCGCCGTCGAGCTGGACCATGGGCCGCAGCTCCGGGGGCAGCACCGGCAGGACGTCGAGAATCATCCACTCCGGGCGGTTGCCGGAATTGTTGAAGGCCTCAACCACCTCGAGACGCTTGACGATGCGCACCCGCTTCTGGCCGGTCGCGGCCTGCAGCTCCTCGCGCAGCTCGGCGGCGAGCTCGGCCGGGTTGATGGCCTCGAGCAGCACCTTCACCGCCTCCGCGCCCATCTGGGCGACGAAGGCCTGGCGCCCGAATTCGCGCTGCGCCTCGCGGTATTCGCGGTCGGTCAGCAGCTGCTTGTAGCGCAGGGTGGTCGTGCCCGGATCGAGCACGATATAGCTGGCGAAGTAGAGCACCTTCTCCAGGTTTCTGGGCGACATGTCGAGAATCAGTCCCATGCGGCTCGGGATGCCCCGGAAGTACCAGATATGCGAAACCGGCGCGGCGAGCTGGATGTGCCCCATGCGCTCGCGGCGGACCTTCGCCTTCGTCACTTCCACGCCGCAGCGGTCGCAGACGATGCCGCGGTAGCGGATCTTCTTATACTTCCCGCAGAAGCACTCCCAGTCCTTCGTCGGACCGAAGATGCGCTCGCAGAAGAGGCCGTCACGCTCGGGTTTCAGGGTGCGGTAGTTGATGGTCTCGGGCTTTTTGACCTCGCCATAGGACCATTCACGGATACGCGCGGGAGAGGCCAGGCTGATGCCGATCTCCTCGATATGGTTCATTTCCATGTTGCGCTGGCTGTCACGTTGGGCCATCTGTCATTTACCTCTATTATCAGTCGTTGGCGAGATCGCCGGCGGACGTCAGCCGGGCTACCTGATCCTCGTCGAAATCATCATCGTCGAGATCCTCGACATCGTCATCGTCGTCGAAGCTTCCATCGAAGTCCTCGTCATCCTCGTCGTCCTCGTCATCGTCGAGGTCATCGAGGACCAGGCGGCGCAGCGAGGCACCGGCATGTGCGACACTGCCCTCGCGGTTCAGGCGGCCGGTCTGGTAGCCGGCGGCCTCGAAGTCCGCATCGTCATCGCTGTCGAAGTCGATCGGGTCGGCGAGCCGCGGCGCGCGGCCGGGACGCTCATCCTCGTCGGTATCCTCCTGGATCTCCATCTGCTCGCGGTCGGTCGTGAAAATCCGCACGTCCAGCGCCAGCGACTGCATCTCCTTCACCAGCACCTTGAACGACTCGGGCACGCCGGACTCGGGGACGTTCTCGCCCTTTACGATGGCCTCGTAGGTCTTCGTGCGGCCGGTGATGTCGTCGGATTTCACCGTCAGGATTTCGCGCAGCGTGTAGGAGGCGCCGTAGGCCTGCAGGGCCCAGACCTCCATCTCGCCGAAGCGCTGGCCGCCGAACTGGGCCTTGCCGCCCAGAGGCTGCTGCGTCACCAGCGAGTAGGGTCCGATCGAGCGGGCATGGATCTTGTCATCGACCAGATGGTGGAGCTTGAGGTAGTACATCACGCCGATGGTGATGCGGTTCTCGAAGGGCTCGCCGGTGCGGCCGTCGTAGAGGATGGTCTTCCCGTCGGGCGGGATGCCGGCCTTTTCGAAGGCCTCCGAGACGTCTTTCTCGTTCGCGCCGTCAAAGACGGGGGTCGCCACCTTGATGCCCAGCGTCTTCGCCGCCCAGCCGAGATGGACCTCGAGCAGCTGGCCGATGTTCATGCGGCTCGGGACGCCCATCGGATTGAGGACGATATCGAGCGGCGTGCCGTTGGGCAGGAAGGGCATGTCCTCCTCGGGCAGAATGCGCGAGACGACGCCCTTGTTGCCGTGGCGGCCGGCCATCTTGTCGCCGACGCTGATCTTCCGCTTCTGAGCCACATAGACGCGGACCATGCGGTTGACACCGTGCTTGAGGCGCATGTCCTCATCCTCGTCGTCGCGGTTGAACTCGACGACGTTGACGACGATGCCGGCCTCGCCGTGGGGCACGCGGGTCGAGGTGTCGCGGACCTCGCGGATCTTCTCGCCGAAGATCGCGCGGTAGAGGCGCTCCTCCGGCGTCAGCTCGGTCTCGCCCTTCGGCGTGACCTTGCCCACCAGGATGTCGCCCGAGCGCACTTCGGCGCCGATGCGCACGATGCCGCGCTCGTCGAGATCGCTCATCGCGTCGTCGCCGACGTTCGGGATCTCGCGCGTGATCTCCTCGGGACCCAGCTTCGTGTCGCGGGCCTCGCACTCGTACTCCTCGATGTGGATCGAGGTATAGACATCGTCACGCACCAGACGCTCGTTGATCAGGACGGCGTCCTCGTAGTTGTAGCCCTCCCAGGACATGAAGCCGATGAGGACGTTTTTGCCCAGGGCGAGCTCGCCGTGATCGGTCGACGGACCGTCGGCGAGGATGTCGCCGGCCTTCACCGGATCGCCGATGCGCACCAGCGGCGTATGGCTGACGCAGTTCGACTGGTTCGAACGCATGTACTTGGTCAGCCGGTAATGGTCGCGCTCGTCGGGACCTGTCGCCACGATGATCTCGTCCGGTCCCACGAAGTCGACGACGCCGTCACGCTTTGCGATGACGCAGACGCCGCTGTCACGGGCCGCATAGTACTCCATGCCGGTGCCGATGATCGGCGCCTCGGTGCGGATCAGGGGCACGGCCTGGCGCTGCATGTTGGCACCCATCAGGGCGCGGTTGGCATCGTCGTTGCCGAGGAAGGGAATCAGGCTCGTCGCCACCGATACCACCTGCTTCGGGCTGACGTCCATCAGGTCGACGCGCTCGCGCGGAATTTCGAGATACTTGTCGAGGTAGCGCACGGTCACGCGCGGCGAGGCGAAGCGGCCCTCCTCATCGAGCGGCTCGTTGGCCTGCGCGATGTAGTAGTTGTCTTCCTGGTCGGCGGTCAGGTACTCGACGATGTCGGTGACCTGCCCGGTCTCGCGGTTGACGCGGCGGTAGGGTGTCTCGATGAAGCCGTAGATGTTGATGCGGGCATAGGTTGCCAGCGCGTTGATCAGGCCGATGTTCGGGCCCTCCGGCGTCTCGATCGGGCACATGCGGCCATAGTGCGAGGTGTGGACGTCGCGGACCTCGAAGTTGGCGCGGTCACGCGAGAGACCGCCGGGGCCGAGGGCCGAGAGGCGGCGCTTGTGCGTCAGCTCGGCGAGGGGGTTCTGCTGGTCCATGAACTGCGAAAGCTGCGAGGAGCCGAAGAACTCCTTGAACGCCGCCGAGATCGCCCGCGCGTTGACCAGCTGCTGCGGCGTCACGGTGTCGATGTTCTGGACGACGGCCATGCGCTCGCGCACGGTCTTCTCCATGCGCGCGAAGCCGACCCGCACCTGGTTCTGCAGCAGCTCGCCGACCGAACGGATGCGGCGGTTGCCGAGATGGTCGATGTCGTCCGTCTGCCCCACGCCCTTGAACAGGCCCAGCAGATAGGAGATGGAGGCGATGATGTCTTCAGCCACGAGATGCTTCGGGCAAAGCTCGTCCGCCCGCCGCTCAAGTTCCTGCGTCAGCAGCGGCACGAGTTCGAGGGACGGATCGTCGCCCCGCAGGGCGTTGACCTCCGCCGCCAGCTGGCGCAGCAGGCTGTAGCGGACCTGCTCGCGGATGCCGCAGGCTGCGAGGTTGAGCCCCTCGAGAGCCTCTTCGCCATAGATATCGGTCAGGAAAGGCAGGGCATCGACGCGTTCGTTGCCGATGACGCGGTGTGTCTCGAGGCTCTGGGACACCGTCTCGCCGACAACCAGCATCGGATAAATCAGCACGTCGGAGACGCCGGCCTGCTGGACGCGTCTGGCCGCCTCCGGGCTGATGATGTCGCCCTCTTGCAGCAGCACCTCGCCCTCAGGCGAGACCACCGTCTCCGCCGCCTTGTGGCGCGTGATGCGCTCGGCGAGAGAGAGTTTCTTATTAACCTTAAAGATGCCGACCCGGGCGAGGTCATAGCGGCGCGGGTCGAAGAACATCATGCGCAGATAGTTCTCCGCGGCCTCAACCGAGACCGGTTCACCGGGACGCACTTTGCGGTAGAGCTCAAGCAGGCCCTCTTCGCGGGTGCGGCAGGAATCCTTCGCGAGCGTCGCGAGCAGGCGCTCATCCTCGCCGAAACGCGTCAGAATCTCCTCGTTCGTCCCGAAGCCGAGAGAACGCAGGAAGACCGTGATCGGGAACTTCCTCAGGCGGTCGATACGCACCGAAAGCACATCGTTGGCGTCGGACTCATACTCGAGCCAGGCGCCGCGGTTCGGGATGACCTGCGCACCATAGAGCGGCTTGTCCGTCCTGGGATCCTGCGTCACGTTGAAGTAGCAGCCCGGCGAACGCACCAGCTGGCTGATGATGACACGTTCGGCACCGTTGATGATGAAGGTGCCGTTGGGCGTCATGATCGGGAATTCGCCGATATAGATCATCTGATCCAGATGCGAGCCGTCCGGCTTTTCGAGCCTTACCTTGACCCGCAGCGGTGCCGAGTAGTTGGTGTCGCGGATTTTGCACTCTTCGATGGTGTACTGCGGGCTCGCGCTGTCAAATTCCTTGTCCAGAAACGACAGCGTCAGCGTCTCCGACCCCTTCGATTCGATCGGCGAGATGTCGTGCAGGACCTCGTTAAAGCCCTCATCCAGGAACCACTGATACGACTTTTTCTGAATCTCCACCAGGTCCGGGATTTCGTAGTCGCGCAGCCGCGAATAGGACATCCGCTCGGTCCGGCCCAGCTTGACGGGATGAACCATCTGTTTTCCACCTCATCTGTTGTTGTCGCAGCTGCCAATTCTGACGGTCTGCCATGACTGCAAAGAACCGCCGGTGTCCGGGCACCCGAGCAGCGTTCGCTACTCTCCCAAACTACCGGCATGCCCGCGAAGTCTAGCACCCCGGCGGAGCGGTCGTCAACAGCTTAGATACTATTTCTCCCTGCTTGTCAAGCTTTTCTCGCAGGCAAACGAAGTTTTTACGCTTTTTTGCAAAACTTTGTTCATTCTGCCGGCTCGAATTTCCATTTGCACAACTCATAAATCCTTTCCCGTCTATTAAATGGACAGGATGCATAAATATACAAACATTAATATGTCTGATTATATAAAGATATCAGCGTTTCACCAGCCGTATTGCAGAATGAGGGCAAAAAAACCGCTGCCGTTCTCTTCCGGGAAGCGGCAGCGGGTGCTGTTTCAGGGCTCTATTCCCGTCAGTTGAGGAAGCGCAGGGCGAAACCGTTCACTTCGGCGCTCCAGGTGGCGAGCAGGTCAGCCGATTCCTCGCTGAAGCGCTGCTGGCGCAGAATGTCTTCGATCTTTGACGCCCAGGTCGGCGTCTCGCTCTGACTGACATAGAACATCACATGGTAGCCGTAGATCGTCTGCACGATGCCGGTGTCGCCGGCTTTGCGTGCGGGATCAAAGAGCCAGTTCTCGAAGGGCTCGACCATCTGGCCGCGCACGACATCCTCATAGAGTCTCGCCTCCGCCGCCGATCCGCTGGCCAGGGCGGCCTCGGACACGCTCTCCATGGAGGCCTCGTCCGTGATCTCGGCGAGTGCCGCTTCGGCCTGGGCTGCGGCCGCTTCCAGCTCGGCTTCGGTTGCCTCTCCTTCGCGCGCGGCAAAGAGGATGTGCCGCACCGAGGCCGGCAGGGTCTCATCGCGGCTGCGGCTCTCAAAAAGCAGGATGTAGTGGGTCGCACCGCTCGTGATCAGGGTCTTGTCATTCTGTTGCCGCTCCGGGTCCTGCAGCCAGGCGCGGACATCCGCCGGCAGATCGCCCGCCAGAGCAACATCCTCTTTCAGCGTCGGATCCAGGTTGATGTATTCGAACTTCTCTTCCTCGCCGGCGTAGTCCTTTGCCGCGGCGGCAAAGCTCTCCCCGTCCGTGATTTTATCGAGCATTTCCCCGGCTTTCGCCAGCGTTTCAGCCTGCAGCTGGTCGACATCCTCCTGGGTCGCGCCCTGTTCGGCGTCCGGCGTCACAAAGCTGAACTCACGATAGGTGAAACGGTCGTAGTCGTCGGGATGCTCCTCGTAATACGCCTCCAGATCCGCCTCGGCGATGTCATAGGTCTGCGGCTGCTCCGAGACATAGCGGTTCGCGAGACGCTCGCGCTCCAGAAAGCTGCGCAGCTTGGCCTCCGTCATGCTGCGGCCGTAACGGGCCTCGAGATAGGTGGTCAGCTGGAGGTCGTCGGGGTAGCTGCTGCGGATCTGCTGGATGGTGCTGTCAATCTGGGCACGGTCCTCGTCGCTGAGCTCGAGGCCCATTTTGCGCGCCTCATGCTCATAGGCAACTACCTGCTTCAGGCTCTGCTCCGCCTGATAGCTGATAAACTCGCCCCAGGTGCTGTCCGGCGGCACTTCCATGCCGCTCGCTGCGTTGAGATCGATGTTGCCGTCGGCGCCACGTGCCACCCAGTCCTGCTGAGCATAGTAGTTGTATGTCTCATAGAAGGAGGAATAGTGGTACTTGTACTCGTTGATGCCGATCTGTGTCTCGATCCCGTCGCCCCGGACCGTCATCACAGTCACGTGGTTATGGATGACACCGAAGGAGAACAACGACCAGATGACGGCCGCCAGCACGATCACGGAGGCCGCGATCGGGAAGGCTACCCGGCCGAAACGACTCCCGGTACGGATTTTTCGCTTGCCGCCGTCCTTGTCACGGAGGCTCGCTATGCGCTCGGCGCGTTCGAGGCGCTGGCGCTCCGCCTTGGACAGTTGTGCCTGCTGATCCTTCTTTTTTGTGCTCATGACATGAATCTCTCATTTCCATGCGGTTTGTTCCGCGAAATCACGGCAGTCCAGCTATATTACTTTTCACAGCCTGTTTGTTCAACTATTTCCAGGATCCGATCGAGATCCTCGAGGGAATAGTACTCGACGACAATACGTCCGCGGCCGCCCCTGTCGCTCAGATTGACACGGGTGCCGAGGGCCCGGGCCAGCCGCTCCTCGACTCGGGCAATCTCGAGCCGGCGCTGCTGCACAGCACTGTCGTCGGCTGCGGCGGGCCGGGTCTGCGGCTCCTTCAGCAGGCGGCGGACGAGCTTCTCGGTGTTGCGGACGCTCAATTCCTTCTCGATGATGTAGTCGGCGCAGCGCTCCCGGGCCTCTTCATCCGGTAGAGCCAGCAGGGCTCGGGCATGTCCCTGGCTCAGTACACCGTCGCGGACATGGTTCTGCAGCTTCTCGCCCAGCTGCAGCAGACGCAGCGTGTTGGCGAGTGCCGGACGACTCATGCCTACGCTTGTCGACAGTTTTTCCTGCGTCATCTGATACTGGGCCTGCAGGCGCTCCAGAGCCTCGGCCGTCTCGATCGGGTTCAGATCCTGACGCTGGATATTTTCGATCAGGGCCTGCTGCAGGATTTCGGCATCGCTGAGTTCCCGGACAATAACCGGAACGGTGTCGAGACCGGCCAGGCGTGCCGCCCGCCAGCGCCTCTCCCCTGCCACGATGCGGTAGCCGCCGTCCTGATGCGTCACGATAAGCGGTTGTATGACGCCGTTTTCACGGATGGAGGAGGCGAGCTCTTCGAGTTTCTTCTCATCGAAGTTCTTGCGGGGCTGATCACGATTTGGGCTGATATCGTGTATGGATATTTCAATGACGGCGCGGGTGTCCGCTGCCGGAACGACTTCGCTGCCCAGAAGAGCACCGAGTCCCCTGCCCAGTCCTTTTGCTTTGCCAGCCATCAACTGTCTCCTTTGTGCCAGCTGCCCCGTCGGCGTGAGCGGCGGATCACCTCGCGCGCCAGCTGCTGGTAGGCCTCGGCGCCGCGGGAGCGCCGGTCGTATTCGACAATCGCCTGACCATGGCTCGGAGCCTCGCTCAGGCGGACATTACGCGGGATTACCGTCTTGAAGACACGTTCGCCAAAGGCCTTTCGCACCTCTTCCTCCACCTGTGCGGCGAGCTGGGTACGCAGATCCGACATGGTCAGCACAATCCCGAAGATCTGCAGCTCGGGGTTCAATGATTGTTTCACCGACTGAATGGTGTCCAGCAGCAGCGTGACACCTTCGAGGGCGTAGTATTCGGTCTGGATCGGCACGATCAGGCTGTCGGCAGCCGTAAGCGCATTCAGAGTCAGCAGGCCGAGCGAGGGCGGGCAGTCTATCAGGAGATAGTCATAGCTGAGATCACCAGCATCCAGAGCATTGCGCAGGCGCCGCTCCCGGCTCTCCATGGTGGCCAGCTCGACCTCGGCACCGGCCAGATGAATGGATCCGGGACAGATCTGCAGATTCCGGCGGCCGCTGTCATGAACGCAGTCACATAAGGGTACTTCGTTGATGAGAAGTTCATAGCTGCCGTTACGCGAATCGTCACGCTCAAATCCCAAACCGCTCGTCGCATTGGCCTGTGCATCCAGATCCAGCAGAATAACGCGCTTGCCGCGGATAGCGAGATAGGCGGCGAGGTTGACAGCAGTTGTTGTCTTGCCAACCCCACCTTTTTGATTGACGATTGCCATGCGCTCTGCCATAAACACCTCGTTTTTCGTTTTCGCGATGAAAAGCGGGATTGCCAGATGCCGAATCCCGGGTCAGTTTAGCATAGAGTGGCGCTTCCACATGGTTTCAGGGAGAAAAACGCTGGAAAACGCTATTTTTGGTCAGATTGAAAGCGACGTTTTGTTTCACGTGAAACAACACTACCCGGCGTGCCAGGTCATTGAGCCTGAAACAAGGGCTTTCGTCCCCCTGTTCCTGATCCGCTGATTCCGTGATCAAATACTGTGTTGGTGGCCGCCAGTAATTGCTCTGTTCAGCCTGATAAACAGCAGAACGGCTGCTGCTTCCGCTATGATAGTAAACACAATAATCAACTCAGTTAACTGCAGATCGTAGAACAGTCCCGTCAGCGCCGATCCGGCAAGCAACGCCAGGCCATAAGCTGAATTGAAGATACCGTAGCCTGTCCCACGCTTGCGATAGGGAGTAATGTCAGCTATGGCGGAACGCATGATCGTCTCATGCGTTCCCATGACAACGCCAAAGAGCATCATTCCAATGACGATAAGTGTCTTCGAATGGCTTAGTGTAAGCAACGGCAACGACACCGTCAGCAGCGGAATCACCGCCAGCACGAGAATGCCTCCCGTTCTTTTCCCGGTTCTCTCCTTCAATCGATCATACGCCTTCCCAACTACCATCGCTGCAACAGCGTCAACGAGCATCGCCAGGGCATAGAGCAAAGTAATATCGCCGTCGCTCATCAGCCGACTGGCTTTCAAGTGGTACCCGATTGTGCTGAAATTGACGAAACCAACCGTGCATAAAAATGTAAATACTGTGTAGATCCAGAAGATCGGTTCCAGTTTTATGCTTTGCGAAGTCCTGGCTGGAGCCGAAGGCAATAAATTCGCACCCGTGATTTTTCTGTGCGCAAAGGTCAGGAACAGCAGCAGTAATAGATACGGCACGAGCAGCATCTTGTACCCCAGCTGATATTCACGGATTCCGTTTTTGCCCGTAAAGAAAAAAACGGCGGTAAAGACGAGCGGCCCCAGGAAAGCACCCAGCTGATCCAGCGCCTCCTGCAGGCCAAAGGCAAACCCGATGCCTACCTGATTCTCTGCAACGCCGGATAGAACGGTATCCTTGGCTGGATTACGCAGCGCCTTTCCCATTCGTTCCAGCAGCATGAAAACCACGAGAAAATCCCAATTCACTGTCAGGCCCATCAACGGAACACTCAGCAGCATGCCGTAGCCGGCAAACATGAAATACCAGTGTCTGCCACTCCTGTCAGACAGGATGCCGGCAAAAAGCCTCAGGGCATAGCCCAGAAACTCACCTATCCCGAAGATCAATCCGACTTTGGCCGCACGGATACCCAATAAATTCAGATACTGGCTGTTTGCGCTTCTTGCCGACTCATAAACGATATCGCCGAGCATGCTTATGACACCAAAAATGACAATCACAACGACGGCCGGCGAAATACGGCGATTCGAACCTGTTTCTCTCTTTTCTGACATGGCGCCGCCTCACAATACGGATCAGGATTTATTGTCCCAAATCATGTTCCCAACAGCCTCAGACACCGTTTCGCTGACACAGGCAAACGATAACGTAAACGACACACGGGAATTCTGTGCCTGCGGCATAGTCCGGCTGTCATCTGGCCAATCAACAGCCTGGCCGTCGCAGTACAGGCCGTGACAGCCCACTCGTGCACAATTCGTTCATATGCAAAGGACATCTGCACGGCCTCACATATCCATCTGAGCATAATCCGACTGCGACTCTGATTGACATATCTGCTGTATTCGTCAGGAAATACTCTACACCTCGCAATAACTGCGTGCACGATCAGGCTGCTGCCTGGAATGGATGAATCATCTCTCTCAGAATGCCTGTTCCTTGTTTCACGTGAAACAAAACGCCGCCCGGTCTCCCAGACGGCGTCCGTCCTACTTTGTGGCTTGTTTATACATCAAGTCGGGCATATTGCGCATTTTCATGGATGAATTCGCGCCGTGGCTCAACGCGATCTCCCATCAGGAGTGTCAGTGTCTCGTCAGCCTCCTGAGCCTCCCGGACATCAACCCGCAGCAGCCTTCGTGATTCTGGATTCATCGTCGTCTGCCAGAGCTGCTCGGCTGACATCTCACCGAGACCCTTGAAGCGCTGCAGAGTCGGATTCTCCCAGCCGCGTTCCTGCTTGATCCGTTCCAGATCCTCTTCGGTATAGGCATAGGTCTCTTCGCGACCCTGTGAAACCTTATAAAGCGGCGGGCAGGCAATGTAGACATGGCCATGATCCACGAGTTCGCGCATGTGCCGGTAGAAGAATGTCAGCATCAAAGTGCGGATATGGGCCCCGTCGACATCAGCGTCGGCCATGATGATGACTTTGCCATAGCGCAGCTTCTCGATATCAAAGTCCGACCCTATGCCGGTACCCAGGGCCATCACGACCGGCGAGAGTTTCTCGTTGGAGTAGACGCGGTCAATTCGTGCCCGCTCCACATTGAGCATTTTTCCCCACAGCGGCAGGATGGCCTGGTATTTGCGCTCACGGCCGTTCTTCGCCGTGCCGCCGGCACTGTCGCCCTCGACAATAAATATTTCGCTGAGTTCGCGGTCGTTTGACTGGCAGTCAGCGAGTTTTCCGGGCAGGGCAACGGAGTCGAAGGCGGTCTTCCTCCGCGTCAGATCACGGGCCTTGCGCGCTGCCTCGCGGGCCCGGGAGGCTGCGATGCACTTGTCCACGATGATGCGTGCGTCGGCAGGATGTTCCTGAAGGTAGTTCGACAGCTTCTCGTTCATCACCGTCTCGACAAGGCCGCGAATCTCCGCGTTTCCGAGGCGGGCCTTTGTCTGTCCCTCAAACTGGGGATCGGTGATCTTGACCGAGACGATGGCGCAGATTCCCTCACGCACGTCATCGCCGCTGAAGTTGCTGTCGGTCTTTCCCAGCAGGTTCCACTGCCGCGCATAGTCATTAATCACCTTCGTCAGGGCACTGCGAAAGCCGGTCAGATGCGTTCCACCCTCGATGGTTGCGATGTTGTTGGCATAGGTATAGACGTTCTCGTTATAGGAATCGTTGTACTGAATCGCGACTTCGACATAGGAGTCGTCGATCCGGCCGTCGATATAAATCGGCGGCTCATGGAGAGCGGTGCGGTTTTTATTCAGATATTCGATGAAGGAGACGATGCCGCCCTCATAGTGGAGGTGGCGGGTGATGGGCTCTTCGCCGCGGGCATCGGTCAGGTTGATGGTGACTTCGCGGTTCAGAAAGGCCATCTCACGGTAGCGCGTTGTCATCAGATCAAAATCAAAGCGTGTGTCGGGGAAGATCTCCGGATCGGGACGGAAGACCGTCCGTGTTCCGCTGACACCCGGTTTTGCCGTTCCCACCACGTCAAGGGGTTCCACCGTATCGCCGCGTGAGAAAGCGATGCGATAGATTTTTTCGTCACGGGTCACATGGACTTCCATCCATTCCGAGAGGGCGTTGACGACCGAGGCGCCGACACCGTGGAGTCCGCCGGAGACGCTGTAGGCGCCGCCGCCGAACTTCCCGCCGGCATGGAGCTTTGTGTGAACGACCTGAACGGTCGGGATACCCGTCTGCGGATGTATGCCAACCGGGATACCGCTGCCGTCGTCCTGAACCGTGACCGAGCCATCCGCATTCAGCGTGATGTCGATGCGGTCGCAGCGTCCGGCGAGTGCCTCGTCGACCGAGTTCGCGACAATCTCGTAGACCAGATGATGCAGACCACGCGGTGTTGTGTCTCCGATATACATCCCCGGGCGCTTCCGCACCGCCTCGAGTCCCTCGAGAACCTGAATATCGGCCTCGGAATACTCGCTGTCGTTGTGCGTGCTGTAATCCTCGCGCTTGATATCGAACACTTGTTCGGTATAGTTGTCATCGACCAGGGCGCGGGGATTCTCGGCGAGGTTCACGAGTCCCTCCGCGCCCCCGTCCGAATCATCGATTCTGCTGTCTGGATCGGCGATGTTGATATCGCGTTCATCCGTCATGTTCTTCTCCTTCTCGCTCCCAGATCCCGACTCCGTTGCAGGGAGGCCGGACTGCCGTCAATCGCCGACGCAGCGTCGCGCTTGAAACAGGGGAGAGGTAGATTCTCGTTGTCGTGATCACCAGCGAGCGCGGCACATCCTCTGTGAGGGTATCGACGCGCATGGCCTCTTCCATGGCCGCCAGCCAGGCGTGCATCGGATTGGATTCCGGACTGACCGTGACCTGATCCATGTCCAGAACAGCGAGAATATCCGCTACAGGCAGGCTGTTTGAGGCTCCGACATGAATATACATTATAACATCCGCCGCTTCTCAGTCCGCCTTCTCCGCCGCATCCAGAGTGGTCACACGGCTGCTGTCGACGTGGAAAAAACGCAGCGGCTGCCCGCCGGCGAGTTCGCGCAGTTCTCCCTGCACCTGTTCGGTATCGGTGCAGGTCAGCATCACCTGACAGTCGCGCATGGCGGCGATCAGGGCCTGGCGGCGGCGGCGGTCCAGCTCGCTCATGACATCGTCCAGCAGCAGTACCGGCGTCTGTCCGGTGAGATCGCGGAAGACGGCGAGTTCGGCGAGCTTCATCGCCAGAACGGCCGTGCGCTGCTGTCCCTGGGAGCCGTAGAGCTTCAGCGGCTGGTCGTTAAGGCGCAGGTCGAGATCGTCGCGATGCGCTCCGATCGACGTCGATCCACGCACGACATCATCCCGGCGCAGCTGACCGAGACGACGGAGAATCAGAGCCATGCGCTCGGCGGCACTCTGTTCCGGCTTCAGTCCCGACATGGTGCGGTAGCGGATATCCAGAGCCTCCCGGTCGCCCGAAATGAGGCCGTGATAGATGGCTGCGTGCTCCCGGATGCGCTCCGTGAGCTCGAAGCGTTCGCCAATGAGCTCCGACATATGCCCGGCATACTGTTCATCCCAGACATCCAGCAGGGCATAGTCGAGCGCGAGGTCGGGTGTGGCGATAAAGGCTCCGCTCCGGGTCATCGACTGCTGGTCGCGCAGCTGCTTCAGCAGCTGATTGCGCTGCTTGAGGACGCGGTTGAAACGCTGCAGGGTGGCGAAGTAGCGCGGCCTGATCTGCGAGAGCAGAAGATCGAGGAAGCGCCGCCGGGCAACCGGGCCTTCCTTGACCAGCATCAGGTCCTCGGGTGCGAAGATGACCGCATTAAACAGGCCATAGAGATCCGCGATACGCTCCTGACGGATGTGGTTGTGCCAGAAGCGGCGCTCGTTGGTCGGACGGCCGTCCTGAATCTGGGTGCCGTACTGCAGCTCAATCGTCTCTTTCGTGCCGTCCGCAATCACATAGTCCAGCTCGATGCGATAGCCCGGCCGGCCGCGGTGGATCAGCTCCTGATCACGGGCGGTGCGGTGCGAGCGGGCACAGCTGCAGATGTAGATGGCCTCGAGAATATTCGTCTTCCCCTGGGCATTGTGCCCGCTGAAAACGTTGACGCCGGGGCCAAAGTCCAGCTCCAGCGTCTCGTAACTGCGGAAATTCTCGATCTGGAGGCGCGTGGCAATCATCGCCGCATTCGGTCAGGAATCCCGGCTCAGGTGCGCAGAGGCAGAATCACATAGGCAAAGGCATCTCCCTCGACCGGCCGCAGAACACAGGGTCCGACGCCGCCCTTGAAGGCCATCTCAACACGTTCATCCGGAACGACGCGCAGGGCCTCGATGATGTAGCGCGGGTTGAAGGTGCAGTCGATATCTTCGCCCTGCAGCTGGATCTTCACCTGTTCGTCCAGCGTGCCGCGTGACGTAACCATGTAGACCTCGAGAGTGTCTTCGCCGTGCGTCCTGAAGCGGACCGGCGATCTCGTCTGGTCGCTCGCCGACAGCAGCAGCATGCTGCGCTCAATGGTCGAACGCAGCGCGTCGGTATTCACCGTAATCAGGCTCAGCTCGTTGGTCGGGATGATGCCCTGGTAGTTCAGAAATTCGGCCTGCGTCAGACGCGATACCAGACGGCTGGAACCGAGCTCGAAGAGTATGTGGTTCTCGGAGGTATACATCTCGGCATCGCCGTCACCGAGAATCTGCTGGAGCTCGCGCAGAGCCTTTCCGGGAATGAGGAAACTGCGAACAGCATAGGGCTCGCTGTCCTCGTCCCCGGTATCACGGTGATGCCGCGCCAGGGCCAGACGGAAGCCGTCGATCGCCACCATCTCCGCCTGATCCGGTGTGCTCTCGAGCAGACAGCCGCTCAGGGCCGGACGCGAATCATCGGTGGAGCAGGCAAAGACCGTACGGGCGATGAGGCTCTGCAGCTCGCGCTGCGGCAGAACGAGGCGGTTTTCGCGGGCAACTTCCGGCAGGACGGGGTAGTTGTCGCCGGCGCGGTAATTGACACTGAAAAAGGCACGGCCGGAACGAATCTGCACAATTTCCCTGTCCCCGGAGACCGTTTCGAAACGTACCAGCGGATCCGGCAGCTTCCGCGTGATATCGGCCAGCATGCGGGCGTCAATCACGATGGCACCGGATTCGGAAACATCGGCAGGAATCACCGACTGGATGCCAATTTCCATGTCATAACCGACGAGACGTACCTGACCGCCCGAGGCTTCCAGCAGGATGCCCTCCAGAAGCGGCATGGATGTACGTACTGCAACCGCCTTCTGTGCATGAAGAACGGCTTCGAGCAGGTCGCCCGTGTCTGTCATAAATTTCATGGCTGGCTCCTTTCATGCTGCCGGTGCCGCTGTCTGGGCTGCCGCAGCCCCCTCCCGCAGGAGGGAAATATATTTCTATGGTTGTTCGTAGTCGTAGTAGTAGGGGCTGTGGAGAATGTTGAAAACTCCTTCGTGGCCTGTCCCTGACGACGTTTGAACGGTTTTTCGGCTGTGGAGAGGGCTGTGAAGCGTCTGGCGAGTATTTGTGGAAGATCCGGGCGATCTGTGGAATACTCCTGTTTTCCTCACTTTTTCCTCAGTTCTTTTTCCATAATCCTGTCATTTTATGTTGACAGCAGGGACGGCACGGCTGTTCGGCGGGCGGCCCCTAGTTCTCAATGCGCCGGCGAATGTCGATGACGTCCGCGGCGAGCTGGCTGTCGGGATTTTCCCGCAGTTCTTCGCCGATTTTGTCACAGCTGTAGATCACGGTTGAGTAGTGGCGGTTGAAGTCGCGGCCAATCTGCTCATAGGGATGGGAGAGCACCTCGCGGCAGAGATACATGGCGATGGAACGGGGCTCGGCGATGTCCTTGTTCCGGCGCTTGGAGACGAGATCCTCGGTACGGAGATTGAAGTAGCGGGCCACCACGTCCATGATGATCTGCGTCGTGACCTTTCGGTTGGCGGTCGGGCTGATGAGATCCTTCAGGGCATCGCGGACGATGGGCAGGCTCAGCTCGCCAGCCAGCAGGGAGTAGGCGCTGACGGTCTTGAACGCGCCATCCAGCTCGCGGATGCTGGAGCGGATGTTGGCGGCGATATAGTCGGCGACATCATCGGGCAGAAAGAGCCCCGACTGGTCGGCGAGCTTGAGCAGAATGGCGAGGCGCGTTTCGTAGTCCGGAGCCTGAATGTCGGCGATGAGACCGGAGGAGAAGCGCGTCACCAGGCGCTCCTCAATGGTGGTGAGACTCTGCGGTGGCTTGTCGCAGGTCATGACGATGTTGCGGTCGTTGACGAAAAGGGCGTTGAAGGTGTTGAAGAATTCTTCCTTCGTCCGGTCCTTTCCGGTCAGCAGCTGGATGTCGTCGATCAGGAGGAGGTCGCAGCTGCGGTATTTGTTGCGGAATTCCTCATAGCGGTTGTTGCGCGAGGCAGCGACAAACTCGTTGACGATCTGTTCGCACTGGACATAGATCATGCGCCGCCGCGGCTGGTGGGTCTGGACATAGTTGCCGATGGCCATCATCAGATGGGTCTTCCCGAGGCCGGAGCCGCCGTAGATAAAGAGAGGATTATAGTTGCGGTCGCCGCCCTGCTTGGCCACGGCCTCGCAGGCGGCATGGGCAAAGCGGTTGCCGGAGCCAACAATGAAGTTTTCAAAGGTCATCAGCGGGTCCAGGCGCGAGGCATCGTAGGACTCGGTCCAGGTCGGCGTCCGGGCAGGTGCGGCCACACTCGCGGCCACGGAGTGGACGGGCTCGCTGCGGCGCCGGGGCGGGGGGGAGGCCACGGCGGCCGTCATCCCGGGATCGCTGAGCTCACCGGTTTTCTCGTCCCGCAGCAGCAGATTGACCAGTGCCGGCGTATGGGGATCGAGGGTCGAAACGATCTGCCTGATCCGCGGCAGATACTCGTTGATAAAGCTGTAGCTGGTCAGATTCGGGGAGACGAGGGTGATCCCGGGGCCCGTTTCCGGCAGCACCTCGAGATCGCGAAACCACGCGTTAAACGTGATGCCGGAGGTTTCGCGCCGCAAAATCTCCTTGATCTGTTCCCATAGTACTTGGCGATCGTCGGTCATCTGGCCTACTCTTCTATCCTTCTGGCTGCCCGCAGCCAGCTCCATCTCGTCGAAAGCGGTATCCGCTATTCTATCAGACCTGAGAGCGGTCAGGTCGGCTGGATGACAGTTGTGTCTCCATTATGTTACATCTTTTTTTCAGAAGCGTCGGCAGCCCGGATCCGTTATCATCAGTCGCAGCTTAGCTTTTGCTTCGGGAGGAGAGAGCCATGCGCATCATCCACGAGAGTATTGGTCCACAGGAATGCCCCTTTACCGCCTATCTGCCGGATCGCTGGGCGGAGTCCGCCTTCGGAGCGCGGCCCGGCATGCTCGTTCTGCCCGGCGGGGGCTATGGTTTCACTTCGCCGCGTGAGGCCGAGCCCATCGCCCTCGCCTGGACCGCGGCCGGCTACAACGCCTATGTGCTGCACTACACGACGGTGCCCGGCACGTACTGGCCGACCGCACTGACGGAGGCCATGGCGGCGCTGCTGCGCATCCGCGCCATGGCGGCTGACTGGGATCAGGACCCCGGACGCGTGGCGGTGACCGGTTTCAGTGCCGGCGGGCATCTGGCCGCGGATCTGGCCTGTGTGTCGGCGGATATGGAGTTTCTGGCCGGGCTCGGCCTCGCCCCCGCCGCCGTCCGCCCGGACGCCGCCGTGCTCTGCTACCCCGTCATCTCTGCTACGGACGTATGGCACCGTGGTTCTTTCGAGAATCTGCTGGGCGACAGGATCGACGATCCCGCCGCCCTCGCCCGGGTCAGCCTCGAGACACGGGTGACCCCGGAGACACCGCCCTGCTTTCTCTGGCATACGGCCAACGACGAGGCTGTGCCGGTCGCGAACAGCCTGCTCTTTGCCGGGGCGCTGGCGCGGGCGGGGGTACCCTTTGAACTGCATGTCTACCCGGACGGGGAACATGGCCTCTCGCTCGGGAGCTGGTTCGTCGATACGCCGCAGCCGCCGGTTCAGGGCTGGATCGCCGCGGCGCGGAACTGGCTGGACGGGGTTTTCGGGTGCCGGTGACGGGCTTTGTCTAAATTGACGCTGTGGATGTGAGATTGCTATAACGTAACGAAGCTGATACAGGCCGGCCGGCTCCGGCTGACCGGGCGCTTTCTTGCGGAGGAGGAATTGAAGATGAAAAAGGGTAGACGCATGCTGGCCCTGCTGCTGGCGCTGGTACTGGGAGCGGGTCTCGTGGCCTGTCAGAAACAGGAAGCGAAGAATGCCTTTGCGAAGCCGGAGGATCTGAAGGGCCGGCGGCTCTCGGTGCAGGCAGGTACGACGGGTCAGGATCTCGCCGAGGAGCTCAGCGGGAAGGAGAATGTCAGTGCCTTCGAGCGCTATGCCGACGCGCTGACGGAACTCAAGCAGAAGAAGGTTGACGGCCTGGTGATGGACGGCGAGCCGGCGAAGCTGCTGGTGGCCGCGAATCCGGAGCTGGTGATTCTCGACGAGGCGCTGGCGGTCGAGGAATATGCGATTGCGGTGAAGAAGGGCAACAGCGAGCTGCTCGAGGCCATCAATGCCGTGATTGAGGAGCAGAAGGCGAGCGGCGAGATCGAGCGGAATGTGCAGGCCTATCTCGAGGATGAGGTGAAGGCGGCCGAGACGCTCGACTACAACGAGGCAGCGACCGGCGGCGAACTGCGGCTCGGGACAGAGTCGGGCTTTGCGCCCTATGAGAGCCGCATCGGCGACAGGATCGCCGGCAGCGACATCCAGCTGGGGGCGGATATCGCCCGTTCGCTGAACATGAAGCTGGTGGTGGAGGATATGGCGTTTGACGGTCTGCTGGTGGCGCTGGACAAGGGCACGATTGATCTGGTGGCGGCCGGCATGACGGTGAATGAGGAGCGCAGGCAGAGCGTCGATTTCAGTGTGCCGTATTTCAGCGCCACGCAGGTCATCATCATCCGCGCCGAGGATCTGAAAAAGCCGTGACGGCGGACGGACCGCATCAGGAGCTGCCGGGGCACAGCGTAAGCGACGCCACGGGAGTCAGCCGGCGCCCGTCCGGTACGGGTGCCGGAGCGGCGCTGTCATCCGCAGGTGCCTGGACGCGGTTTTCGCGCAGTCCGTGGTTCAATCCGCTGATGGTGACGCTGCTGGTCGCTGTGGGTGTGGTCTATTTCTTTATGACGGGTGGCGGGCCCAGGGCCAGGCTCCAGCGTCTGGCCGAGGTCTACCTGACGCAGGATCGCTGGCGCTGGCTGCTGTCGGGACTCGGTTCGACGCTGGTACTGACCCTGATTGCGGCGGTGACCGGTGTCATGATCGGCCTCGTGCTGTCCGTGATCCGCATGGCCTGGCGGGCGGGGGCGCCGATCCCGCTGCTGAATCTCTTTGCCGAGACCTATGTGACGGTGGTGCGCGGGACGCCGGTGACGGTCCAGCTGATGATCATCTACTTTGGTTTGTTCGCGGATCTGCCGGTGAGCCGGGTGCTGGCGGCGGGCCTGGCCTTCGGGATCAACTCGGGGGCCTATGTAGCCGAGATTTTCCGTGCCGGCATCGAGTCCGTCGATGGGGGACAGATGGAGGCGGCGCGTTCACTGGGGCTGCCCTATCTGCTGGCGATGCGGAAGGTTGTGCTGCCGCAGGCGTTTCGCAACGTCCTGCCGACGCTGGTGAACGAATTCATCACGCTGCTCAAGGAGACGGCCGTCGCCGGCTACATCGCCGTCGAAGATCTGACGCGCGAGGCCAACAATATCCGTACCAAGACCTTCGACATAGGCCCTCTCTATGTGACGGCTCTGATCTATCTGGTGCTGGTGCTGCTGCTGACGCTGCTGCTGCGCCGCGTGGAAAGGAAGCTCCGTGAAGGTGATCGAAGTCAGGTCAATATCTAAGGCCTACGGCGACAACCTCGTGCTGGATGAGGTGTCGCTCGAAGTCGGGCGCGGCGAGACGATTGCGATCATCGGACCGTCGGGTTCGGGGAAGAGCACGCTGCTGCGCTGCATGAACCGGCTCGAGGAGGTCGACAGCGGAGAGATTTTTATCGACGGCGAGGCGATCACCGGGCGGGGGGGCAGGCGGCTGGATCTGGTGCGGCGGCGCATGGGCATGGTGTTCCAGCAGTTCAACCTGTTTCCGCACCTGACGGTGGCCGGAAACATCACGCTGGCGCCGGTGAGTCTGCGGATGATGCGGCCGGCAGCGGCGCGCGAGCGGGCGCGGGAGCTGCTGCGGCAGGTCGGGCTCGAGGAGAAGCTCGACAGCTGGCCGGATCAGCTGTCAGGTGGCCAGAAGCAGCGGGTGGCCATCGCGCGGGCGCTGGCGATGGATCCCGAGGTCATGCTCTTTGACGAGCCGACTTCGGCGCTCGACCCGGAGATGGTGGGCGAGGTGCTGCGTGTGATGCGCGATCTCTCCGAAGCCGGCATGACGATGCTGGTGGTCAGCCACGAGCTCGCCTTTGTGCGGCAGGCGGCGACGCGGGTGCTGTTTATGGATGCGGGGAAGCTGGCGGTGGATCTGCCGCCGGCCGAATTGTTCGACCGGCCGCCGAATCAGCGCATCCGCGATTTTCTGGACGCCGTGCAGCAGAAGGACGCGGTCTAGGCAGCAGCGCCACCGTGCGGTGACCGGCAGAGCGAGGTCCTTCGTTGTCAAAAAACCGGGTTGTGAACAGAGCGGTGCATAAAAATGCACCGTTTTGCATAGACGCTGCGTTATATTCATCTACTTGCATATTTATGCAGAGAAAGTGACAAAACACGGCTTTTTGACACCTCCATGTGTCGCTGAACAAGTGAGCATTCGTTTCTGCCCCGGATTTGGGGCAGCAGCGTCTTTTTTGACCATCGCAGTTCCCGAACGCCCGCCTATGTTTTGCGACGGCGCAGCAGGCGATAGATCACACTCACGAGCCAGCAGACCAGCAGCATCAGCAGGCCGCCGGTGGAGTTCAGCAGCAGATCATTGATGTCGACGATGCGCCAACAGCTCCCGCTGAGCATGTTGATGGCAAGCTGGCCGAGCTCGATCAGCATGCTGATGAGAATAATGGTGCTCTGAACAATCACGATACGATCGCCGAGACCGGTGAGGATGCCGCCGCTTCTGCGCCGGCGGGACCGGGGCTTTGCCCAGCGCCACCAGGCGGCGGCGAGCCAGAACAGCAGGGCGGCGGGCATCAGCAGGACGAGATTGCCCACCTGATTGATCAGAAAGGTGCGCATGGGCGCCGCGTTGCCCCGGGCGAGCTCGGAGTTCGAGAGTGTCCAGGAATGGAGGAGTGATGTGAAAGGGCGCAGGACGATGGCGCCGGCCTCGTACAGTTCCGCGAGGCTGGCTCGGCTGCGGCCGAAGGCCGGCAGTGGGAAAAAGACGGCGGCGGCGAGGGTGACGAGGTAGAAGGCGGCGAGAGCGGCCAGCACGGCAGCGCAGAGGCGCTGCTTCCGGACCAGGCGGCCGGAGCGTGAACGCCCGGGGAGACAGGCCAGAGCGAAGGCCAGTACGGCGGCAATCAGGGCAGGGGGCAGCCAGCTGCGCCAGAATGTGAATAATCGCATGAGGCCATGATAGCAGGTGGGAAGGAGAGTCTGGTGTCAGAAAAGATGCGCAAACTGTAAGAATGACGTAGCATTCTCTTGATGATTAAAATGGTATAATCGCCGCAGATTTGACATATAGAGACGAAATAACTCCGCCCTGAGGGGCAGTTGGAACAGCCGTATCCGACATAAAAGAAAGTTTTGATTTATATATGAATGTACAGTCCCACTGGTACATGTCGAAGCTGATCATCCGTGAAGTCAACCGGCGCCTGCCGATTCACATCTCCGAGACGGCTTTTGTGGCCGGATCGATTCTCGCCGACTACAGCCTGATCACGCTGCGTCACAAACATCTGACGACCAGATCGCTCGACTTTATCAAAGAGAACATCCACTTTATGACGACGGTCGGTCCGGAGTTTGAGATTCTGGCCGACAACTATCTCGTTGCCTATCACCTGGGTATCATTACGCACTATATCTGCGATTTCTTCTGTGAGGCGCACAGCGGCGAGACCTTTGGCAATACGCGTGAGCATATGCAGTATGAGGATTTCCTCGACAACTACCGCTATACCCATGCGGAGCAGCTGGCCAGGCTCGAATGGTCCCAGGATATTTCGCCGATGCGCAGCCCTGAGGAGATCAACGATTTTCTCGACAGTGAGCTCGCCGCCTACCGCAGTCAGGGACAGTCGGTGCGCCGGGATCTGGAGCTCGCGATAGGCAATTCCATAGCCATCCTGTATTCCATGGCCGTGATCCGCCTGACGCAGATGGAACTGCTGCCGTCGGCGGTGGTGGTGACCAGCCGCTAGAGGCACATCGCCGCGGCCCTGAGAACAGCCGGGTGTACCGGCTGTTTTTACGCACTACAAGCTGGAATGGGCTCTGCATGCCGGGGTGGGCTTTGGGGCCGCCCTGTATTTTCGTGCCTTCTGTCTACCTGTTCCGGGCCGGCGGCGGAGGCCAGTGTCCGCCGCGTTGGCCGGACAGTCTGTAGTTGCGGTCCGGGGGCAGCATGGCAGGTGCCTCATAGCCCACGAGACTGCCGCCTGAGATCCAGTTCCGGTCATCGCCGTAGAGGGCGTCCATGAGTTCCCGCGTCAGCCGCTCAAGTACGGGAGCGAGTGTCGGATCTCCTGCCGCGGCGGCAGCGAAGAGATCCTGCCTGTCGCAGGGATCGGCGACGACGTCGAAGAGCTGGCGGCGATTGCCGCAGGGATAGTAGATCAGCTTGTGCCGGCCGTCGGTGACCATGCGGGTGGCCGTGAGATCATCGGAGATCTCACCGTAGACCAGCGTACGTGACTGTGAGGCGAAGAGGCTGACGCCGTCGACGCTGTCGGGGATCGGCAGCTCGCAGAGATCGAGCAGGGTGGGCATCAGATCCTCGAGGCAGCCGAGGCGGGCGGAGCTCTCCCCGATGCCGGGGGCGAGGCGGGCCAGCATGGGTCCCGAGAGTATGAGCGGAATGTGGGCCGCGTTCTGGTAGAAGCTGCGCTTGGCCACCATGCCGTGGTCGAAGAGCATGTCCCCATGATCCGACGTGAACACGATGATGGTGTTGTCGAGCCAGCCGTGCTCGCCGAGGCTCCCGATCACGCGGCGCAGCTGGTGGTCGATCAGGGTGCACTGGGCATAGAAGGCGCGGCGGGCCTGACGGATGTCGTCGGCCGAATAGCCGGCGGCGGCCCGGCCGAGCAGCCGCAGCGCCGTGTCGTCGCCGGCTGCCTCGTCGTCCCGGGCTGCACGGCGCGACCAGTCGCCCCAGACGGGCTCCGGGATCTCGACATCGCGGTAGAGATCGAGATAGGAAGAGAGCGGCACGAGCGGGGGGTGCGGATAGGCGTAGGAGAGATAGAGCAGGGCGGGGCGCGTGGGATCGAGGCGCTGGATGATGCGGATCATCTGGTTCGTGGTCCAGACCGTGCCGTGCGCCTCCTCGGGCAGATGCCAGGGACGCGTCTCGTAGGAGTTGTTCGCGAGGCCGTGGTCGAATTCGCGGCCGGCGAGGCCCTGTTCGCCGAGCCAGATTTGATAGTCGTCGACGACGCCGAACTGATAGCGGCCCTCCTCGAGCAGCACGACGTCATCGAAGCCGATGCGGCTGCGCTGCGGATAGACGTGGAGCTTTCCGGCCGCCCAGGTCTGGTAGCCGGCCGAACCAAAGCACTCGGCAAGAGTCGGCAGCGCCGGCATCGGCAGGCGCTCGAGGTAGACGCGGTCGCCGTGCATGCGCGGCGTGGTGCCGGTCATCAGTGAGCGGCGCGCCGGGATGCAGACGGGGCAGCTCGAATAGAATTGCGTGAAGCGGATGCCGTCCCGGGCCAGACGGTCGAGCGTGGGGGTCTTGATCGCCGGATGACCGGCCACCCGCAGCAGGTCGGCCGTCCAGTGGTCGACCGTAACGAGCAGTACGTTCGGCCGCTCCGGGCGTTCAAAGGGTCGCAGATCGAGATGACTGGGCATGCCTGGTACCTCCGTCACGCATGGAATTAACGATACTATACCGGACGGCGGGGCTGAATTTATGTCAGAATCAGAAGTGAGACATCGCAGAGGAGGTGCAGAAGATGGCGAAACTGGCATGGATAGGTACGGGTGTGATGGGCCGCCACATGGCGGGACATCTGGCGGCGGCGGGGCATGAGCTCCGGCTCTACAACCGCAGTCCGGAGAAGGCCGAGGCAGCGGCGGCAGCGATTACGGCTGCGGGTGGTCTGGGCAAAGCCTGCCCCACGATCGCGGCGGCCGTCGCCGGCTGTGACGCCGTCTTTGTGATGGTCGGACTGCCGTCGGATGTGGCGGAGGTCTTCCGCGGACCGGAGGGCATTCTGGCCCGGGCGCCCAGGGGCTCGCTCGCCGTCGACATGACGACCTCGTCGCCTGAGCTCGCCGCCGAACTCTACCGCGAGGGCAAAGAGCGCGGCATCCGCGTCCTGGACGCGCCGGTTTCGGGCGGCGACAGCGGCGCCCGCGCCGGCACGCTCTCCGTGATGGTGGGCGGAGATGAGGCGGACTTTGCAGAAATTAGAAAATGGATCGACTGCTTCAGCAGCTCCGTGACCTATCTGGGACCTGCCGGCTTCGGACAGCACTGCAAAGCCGCCAACCAGATCGCGGTGGCCGGTGCGACGGCGGCGATGACCGAGGCGCTCGTCTATGCCGAGCGGACGGGACTCGATCCCGAGCGCATGCTGGCGGCGATCACGGGCGGGGCGGCCGGCTCCTGGCAGCTCGCGAACATGGCGCCGCGGGTGCTGGCGGGGGATTTCGCACCGGGCTTCTTCGTGCGCCACTTCATTAAGGATATGAAGATCATCCACGACGAGATGGCGCGGCGGGGGACGACGCTGACAATGCTCGAGGCGGTGCTGGGGATGTATCGGGATTTCGCGGCGGCGGGGCATGAGGCCGACGGAACGCAGGCCCTGATCGAGCTCTATCGGGCGGAGGCGGACTAGGACCGGCGCAGGAGGAGGCCTGCGAGGATGTGCTGCACGCCCTGAAGCACCAGTGTCAGGGCGAGCGGGACGGCGAGGGCGTCGGGGCGGGTGAAGCTGAACAGCAGGAGACTCGTGCCGAGGATGAGCAGGACGAGGGCGAGGCCGCCGCGGATGAGGCCGAGGGTGGAGGTCGGACGGCGGCGTGCGGTCAGCATCAGGGTGCCGGCGGCATCAAGGAGGATGAGGACGGCGACGACGCGCAACAGCCAGAGGTGCAGCGGGACGGTGGTCGCACTGTCGGGGCCGAGGGCGACGCCGATGAGGATGAGGCCGCCAAGGCTGAGCAGGGTGCCGGTGAGGGCGAGAAGCAGAGTGCGTGGCAGGTGGTTTTCCTGCGCCTGCACGTAGAGGGTGATGAAGCTGAGGCCGCGCAGCAGGGTGGCGACGCCGAGGGCGAGTGTCAGCAGGGCGAGTGTCTGCGCGAGATCATGGAGGCTGAGCAGGGCGACGGCACAGAGCACAACACCCACAAACAGGTGGAGCATACGGATTTTTTTCGAGTCAAGCCAGGGGGATGTCTTCATGGGTCGTCTCCGCGTTTGCCATCGGGGGATCAGGAGCGGCTGCCTCCAGTGTAGCGTACATTGGGACGCATGGATGGTTACATGGATATGACAGCGCAGCAGGGGCAGATTCCTCGATTCCCGGAGTGATGGCAAAAGCTGCATCTGTCAGAGCCCTGTTCGCTGGCCTGATACTGCCCCCGGCAGGGCAGATCGGGGCAGGATAGGAAAGGTGTTCAGGTGGATGAAAGCTCCATGGATATGAAATGGCTGTGGGTGTACAGCTTGTCCAATCAGGAGTGCAGGAAGCCGATGATGAAAAATTGACATGCGCTCTCCCGTTGCTGATCTGTGTTTGAGAACGGCAGCTGCGCAAAAACTCCGTCAGAGGAATTGATACTTCAGCAGTCGCCCGCAGGTTCCATGGTTCACGTCTTTTAACCTTACCTCGATTCAGTAGCCTGACCCATGTAGCTGCAACCTGCAGCGGGACAGGTGCTCTGCTGGTATACTTTATGTTCGTTTGAGGCAGAACCTCAGCGGTGGCCGGGCGCCCCGCCGAAACGACTACGAGGAGTGACCCCGATGAGCCAGGAATCCACAGCAGCCGTTGCCATCCCGAATCGCAGTGATGTCCCTGAATACGAGACCTGGGATCTGACGCCGGTCTTCGCGGACGATGCTGCCGCGGCCGCCGCCCATACCGCGATCGAGGCTGAGCTGCCCGCCCTCGCCGCCTATGCCGGCCGTCTCGGCGAATCCGCCTCCACGCTCGCCGAAGCCCTGATTCTGCGCGACGACCTCGAGCGCCGCCTCTCGCTGGTCTACCTCTACGCCCATCTGCGCCACGACGAGGACAGCCAGAACCAGACATATGTCGCACTGGAGGCCCGCGCCCGCGCCCTGGTCACCCGCTATCAGACAGCTGTCTCCTGGTTCGCTCCCGAACTCGCGATGCTCGATCCCGCCCTGCTCGCACGCTTTCTGACGGAGGACCGCCGCCTCGCCGTCTACCGCCATGCCCTTGGCGACATCGCCCGCCGCCACCCCCATATTCTGAGCCTCCCCGAAGAGAAGCTCCTCGCCCGCACCGGCGAGGTCATGAGCAGCAGCCGAACCATCTTCAACACGCTCAACAACGCCGATCTCGTCTTCCCGCAGATCCGCGACGAGGAGGGCCGCGAGGTCGAACTCAGCCATGCCCGCTACGGCCGCTTCCTTGAGAGCCGCGATCCCCGCGTGCGCCGCGATGCCTTCACCGGCCTCTACAGCGTCTACGCCCAGTTCCGCAACACCTTCGCCGCCACGCTCTCCGCCACGGTCAAGCAGCACAACGCCCTTGCCGAAAGCCGCGGCTATTCCAGCGCCCGCGCCCGGGCCCTCTTCGACGCCCCCATCCCCGAGGCCGTCTACGACAATCTCGTCGCCACGATCAACAGCCGCCTCGACCTGCTGCATGACTATGTCGCCCTGCGCCGCGAACTCATGGGCCTCGAAGAAGTCCACAGCTACGATCTCTATGTCCCGATCGTCCCCCGTGTCGATGTCCGCTACAGCTTCACGGAGGCCCGCGATCTTCTTGGCAAAGCTCTCGCGCCTCTCGGCTCCGACTATCTCGCCCTGCTCGAGCGCGCCTTTACCGAGCGCTGGATCGACTATGCCGACAACCGCGGGAAGCGCAGCGGTGCCTATTCGAGCGGCAGCTACGGTACGCCGCCCTACATCCTGATGAACTGGCAGGGCACGCTGGACAATGTCTACACCCTGGCTCACGAACTCGGCCACAGCATGCACTCCTGGTACACCCATCAGAACCAGCCCTATGTCTACTCCGACTATGCGATCTTTCTCGCCGAGATTGCCTCGACGACCAACGAGAATCTGCTCACCGACTACCTGCTGCGGACGGAGAACGACCCCCGCCTCCGCGCCTATGTCATCAATCACTACCTCGACGGGGTGAAGGGCACGGTCTTCCGCCAGACCCAGTTCGCTGAATTCGAGCAGCTCATCCATGAGGCCGACCGCGAGGGCACGGCGCTGACCGCCGCCTGGCTCTCGGAGCAATACGCCGGGCTCAACCGCCGCTACTACGGTCCGGCGCTGAGCTTTGACGAGGAAATCGCCCTCGAGTGGGCGCGCATCCCCCATTTCTATCTCAACTTCTACGTCTACCAGTATGCGACGGGCTTCAGTGCGGCGACGGCCTTCGCCGAACAGATCCTCACGGAGGGTGAACCCGCCGTTCAGCGTTATATTGGCTTCCTGCGGGCCGGCTCCTCGGCCTGGCCGCTTGATGTCCTGCGGGAGGCGGGCCTCGACATGACGAGCCCCGCGCCCATCGCCGCGACACTCGACCGCTTCGCGGACTATCTGGCGCAGTTCCGCGACCTGCTCGCGGACCCCGCGGCCGCGGCCAGAGGCGGTTCCGCATGAGCTACCGTATCCTGCTCATCGATGCCGACGACACCGTCTTCGACTTTCGGCGCGCGGAGCGTCTCGCCCTCACAGCCATGCTGACGGCGCGGCGTCTCCCGGTCACGCCGGAGGTGCAGGACTTCTACACCATGACCAACCTCAAGCTCTGGAAGCAGCTGGAGCAGGGCCGGCTGAGCCGTGACGAGATCCTGACACGGCGCTTCGCCGCCCTGATCGACTACATCCGCCGCGAGTCGGACTGGCATCCCGAATGGGAGCTCGCCGGGCGCGACTGGGCGGCCGAGGACAGCCGCCTCCTCAACCGCCTCTACCTTGACGAGCTCGCCCGGCAGCCCACGCTGCTGCCGCAGGTCGAGGAGACGCTCCCCTTCCTCGCCGCGCGCTGCCGCCTCTTCCTGATCACGAACGGTGTCACCCGTGTCCAGCGCGGCCGCCTCGCGCTCTCGCCTGTGGCCCGCCACTTCGAGGATGTCTTTGTTTCCGAGGAGCTCGGCGTCGACAAGCCCGACCCCCTTTTCTTCGAGCGCGTGCTGGCCGCCATCGGCCCGGCCGATCGCGCCGACATTCTGGTCGTCGGCGACAGCCTGACGGCCGATATCCGCGGCGCGGAAAATGCGGGGCTCGATTCGGTCTGGATGAATTTCGCCAGGCGCGATCTCCCCGCCGACTGTCCGCAGCCGACCTATATCGTGTCGTCCTGGCACGAGCTCGCCGCCCTGATCGCAGGAGGCTGACAGAAATGGGAGCGAAGACAGACAGCCGTCAGGCCTACAGCTGGGAGCGCCTGCTCTCTCCCGTCCGGGCACGCGACTATGCCCGTGGCAACCGGGGCGGGGGAGAGGCCGCGCCGGGTGCCCGGCCCCGCAGCGGCGACTATCGAAACCCCTTCGAGCGCGACTATCACCGCATCGTCACCTCCGCCTCCTTCCGACGTCTGCAGGACAAGACCCAGGTCTTCCCCCTCGAGCGCAGCGATTTCGTCCGCACCCGCCTGACCCATTCGCTCGAGGTCTCCTCGCTGGCCCGCTCCCTCGGCCAGCTGATGGCCCACGAGGTGCGCCGCCGCGGGCTCGACCCCACACTCGACGGCCGCGTCGCGGGCGAGCTCTGCGATCTCCTGCTCGCCGCCGGTCTGGTCCACGATATCGGCAATCCGCCCTTTGGCCACTACGGCGAGACCACCATCCGCGACTGGTTTCGCAAGCACCTGCCGACCCTCGAATACCGCGGTGCCCCGCTGACGCGTCTGCTCACACCGGCGATGCAGGCCGACTTCCTTCATTTCGAGGGCAATGCCGAGGCCCTGCGCGTCCTCTCGAAGCTGCACTTTCTGGTGGATGAGTACGGCATGAACCTGACGCTGCCGCTTATCGGCTGCCTGATCAAGTACCCGGTGGCCTCGACCGACATCGACCCCGCCTCTCCGAACATCTGCCACCATAAGCTCGGCTGGTTTCAGGCCGACAGCGAACTGGTCGCCGCCGTTGCCGCCGTCACCGGCGTCAGCGGTGCCCGCCACCCGCTGACCTGGCTGCTCGAGGCCGCCGACGACATCGCCTACCGCACCGCCGATATCGAGGATGCCTATAAAAAGGGCCACTTCACCTACGGCGAATTCCGCGACGCCCTCGGCGCCGAGGCGCCCACCATGGCGGACGCGCTGCCCGCCCAGGTCGCGCGCTATGGGGAATGGCTGGACGAACTCGACCGGCTGCTCGTCGAAGGCCGCGAACGCGCCCTCGAACAGCCCGAGTTCTATGCCCTGCAGAACTGGATGATCCGCCTCCAGTCCGACCTCCTGAACGCTGTTGCCGCAGCCTTCGCCGACCACTATCCGGCGATCATGAACGGCAGTCATGAAGAGGAGCTCTTTGCCGGCCTCGCCTCCGAACCCGTCCTGACGGCTCTCGGCACAATCGCCTACCGCTATGTCTTCACCTCGCGCCCGATCATCCAGATGGAGATCCAGGCCAACACCATCATCGGCGGCCTGCTCGACAAGTTCATCCCCGCCGCCATCTACTGGCGCACCGAGGTGGAGCAGTCCTCACTCGAGCCGCGCCTGATGTCCATCGTCTCGGAGAACTTCCGCGCCAGCTACGACATCCATGCCCGCGGGCAGGACGAAGTCTGGCGCCTCTACCTCCGCCTCCTCCTGATCACCGACTATGTCAGCGGGATGACCGACAGCTTCGCCCTCAACCTCTACCGCTCCACGCACGGGATTGTCTGAAGTCAGGTGGCGGGCTTTGCCTGGATGCCGTCCACCAGACCCTTCAGATATGCCGTGAAATAGGCCTCGCAGCTGTAGTGGCCGCCCACCATGTCGATGAGGTGGTCATTCATGACGGCGCCATCGAAGCCTCCTTCATGCAAAGCCCGCACCACCCCCGCCATGTCCCCATAGCCGGCATCCGGGAAGGTTTCCGAGAAGCCGCCGGGCGAGGCGAGAGGCCGGGTGACGTTGCGCAGATGCAGTTTGAAGAGGCGTCCCTGCGGCAGGAAGTGGCGGATGAACTCCTCCGGCGTTGAGCCCGCGCTCCCGCCGCCCTGCAGCCAGCAGCCGACACAGAGGCAGGCGCCGATGTTGGGCGAGTCGGCGTAGTCGAGGGCGCGTTTGTAGCCGTCAAAGGTGCCGAAGAGCGTCCGCGGCACCCCGCCAATCGCGATGGCGGGCGGGTCGTCGGGATGGATGCCGATGCGCACACCCGCGTCCTCGGCGACCGGGATCACCTGGTCGATGAAGTAGCGGAAGTTGTCCCAGATCTCCGCCTCGCTGTAGGGACGGCCATGACTCAGCGGCCCTTCGTAGCTTTCACCGTTCCAGAAGCCGCGGTGGGGACTTTCGAGGTTCAGGCCTCCCGCCGTCGCCCCGCCGCGCACCGGGCGGCGCTCGAAGTCGCGCCAGATCCCGTTGCCCATGTGGGCGTAGGTGGCGTAGTGGATGCCCGCTTCGCCGAGGTCACGGATGTACTGGAGGTAGCGGGCGATGAGGGCGTCGCGGCCCTCGAGGCCGAGGGTCACCGGCGGCATGTTGTGCAGCTCGTCGTTTGCGAGACGGTAGATTTTGAGGCCGTACTCACCGAGCTTGTCGGCCAGCGCGCGGTAGCAGGCGGCGGAGTGCTCCGGTACCTGATGCGAGCCGATCATGACCCACTCGATGCCCATCTGCAGCAGGAAGTTGACGCCCGTCTCGTCAACCTGAATGCTGCCGTCCGCAGCGCGCGTGACGGGGCCCTCCATCTTCGTCCCCACCTGAATGCCGGGTCGGGAGTTCGTGTAGCCGGGAATGGTCTTGCTGTCGTAACTCATGGCTGTTTCCTTTCACCTGGGCGGCGCCGCTTGTTTTACACACTGCCATGATAGCGCTCCGGCGGCAGCGGCGGGCGTGGAAAAGCGGAGCTGCCGGCGGGTTTTCAGGAGTACAAGGATGGCAGCGGAATGCCCGGCTGAGCAAAATTTATGCTCTGGACGGGTCGCGGGAGCTCTCGGTCGTGTTTTGCTGCCCAGAGCGTAAAAAATGCACAGAAAAGATTTCGGTTGCAGAGAGGGGAAAGCAGAATAATGCCAGTGCCTCCACATACGCGACAGGCTTTATCCGCAAAAAAACAGTCAGAATCGAATGCTAAAGGAACCCGGCTTAGCGTCCTCTTATGAGAACACAAAACCTTTCGGCAGTCTTTGCCGCACATTATCTCTCGCCACCGTTGCAGATGTGAAAAGAAATATGGCGTGAGCGGCGGGCGGCGGAGGAGTGACCAGAACCGAAATGCCTGAGAAAGCAGCAATTGGCTGTTTTCGTGTGGTGCATGGCGGCACACATGAAGTCTCACTGTTTCAGATATTGAGAGTTCTCCCTGCCGCAGCTTTCGGTTTTGTGTTCTTTGTCCTTTGTATCCTGCCGCGCCACCCCAAAGACGGACGCCGATGGCGTTTCCCTGACTTTGAGGCAGCCTCCTGGAGTTCTCAGGAGCCGGGAAAACGGTGTTTTGGAGAATGGGTAGAGTATGCAGTGAGCAAAAAAACGAGTTATGTGCCGATTTTTAGGCACAAGTCGAAATTCTGTGCATAGAAGAGGGGTTTTCTGATCAATATTTCGATTTATGCGCCGTTATTCGTGTACAAGTCGCTTTTTTGATCACAGGCCTGGTATGCAACAGCTTATTCAGGCAAAGCACATATCCGCCGCCCGTCACCCGCAGTTTTCTGTCACAATGATGTGGAAGCATGGCAACTGCAAATTTGCCCTACAGAAACAGGAGATATCAGCGATGAATCGAAAGTTTTGTTCGCAGCGGCCACGAATTACGCAGGCATTCCGCCCGGCTATCGTCCTGATGATCCTTCTCTTCGTCCTCTCCGGCTGCATGCGCTATCGCACGGAGCTGAAGCCAACGACTTCGCGTACACAGGCGACCCGGCGGCCATTTGTTACGCCCACTCCGAGCACGACAACGGTGACGGGCACGGAAACAGAAGAAAGCCAGACAATACCTGTGACGACGGCTCCGACGACGACTGCGCCGCCCGCTACGGAAACGCCGGAACAGACGACGGGCGAAACGACGGCCGCGTCTACCGGGACAACTTCGGCTGCAACGGAAGAGAGCACAAGCTCAACGACGGAGGAGCCGACCACAAGCTCGACACCAGAAGAGACGACGACGGAGGAGCCGACCACGAGCACGACACCGGAAGAAACCACGACCGCTCAGCCGGAAGAGACCACGGCCGCCCCGCCGCCGTTGTGGGAATGGGACGGCACGCCCGTGCCTGATCCGTCAGTACCGGACTACGAAGCACTGCTTGACAGCGTCAAACTGTTCACCTCGGCCCGCCTGAATCTGCGCACCGGGCCGGGTACGGGACATGGCATCATTCTGACAACGCCCATGGATGTGGAGCTCGATGCCGATGAATTCAGGAACCAGGACGGTTGGTTCCCAGTGCGCTACAACGGCCAGGATGGCTATGTGTCGGAAGATTTCGTCGAGTATTTCATTTTGGGGCAAATACCGTCGTACAGACACTGGTACACGATCTGTGAGATGGATCTGCTGGATGAAAACGATAAGGTGCTCGCCCGGCTTCCGTTTAACACCCGTGTCGAGCCACAGATGCGCAATCGCAGAAGCGGACGCTATCGGGTTACGGCCAACGGACAGGAGGGCTATGTACAGGAGGCGAAACTGTCCTTTACTCTGCAGGAGACGAGAACCGGCTGGCAGACCGTCGCCATCCAGCCCGAGCAGCTCTATGGAAACTGGCACCGCGAAACTCTGGATGTATTCGCATCCAGTCCTATATATGGCCAGTTGGAGTTGCTTCATCTGAACGAAAAGGGCGAATTCATTTTTGCCAGCGGACCGCTTATGAGCGAGTGGTCAGAAATCTCTGGTACCTGGTCGGTCACAGGTGATCGGCTGGTGCTGAATGTCACACATTCGCGCACATTCGATGAGCAGCAGGCCGAATCCTACAGTCTGGAGTTTGCCGTGTTCCTGTCGCAGGACGGACAGAATCTGCAGTTGCGCAGGGTCAATGACGATGGAAACATCAACTGGGACACGGGTATGCCGGACTGTATGATCCGCCAGTAGAGAGCCCCCCTCCACGCTTTTGTTACAGGGTCGATCCAGGTCGGTGAGCCGTTTTCCGGCCGGCGCAGCTTTTGGGTGCGCCGGCCGGTATGTAGCATGCCGCAGGATTCACCCGCCAGGAAGATAGCATACGGGCATCCCGCCTGACGATGAACTGTCTGCGCCATCTTCTGTGCCCCCTGGCTGACGGGGGTGGGACTGCTGTTGACAGTTACTCGAGCTGCCCGGGTCATATGGAAATATCCGGTTAATGTACAGAAAATTGAACGTTAATGGCGACATTATGTATTAACAGTGCATATATGTAGTTAAGTTACATATTGACTCCAACTTGACGAATGACTAAGCTTGAAGTGCGCGATTCACACGCTTGATTCCTCATGGCAATTTACAATGGGCCTCGCCTGCTCCCCCGGGGACGTCGGCGAATATGAACGGAGGCAGGGATGCCAGGAGACAGAGTTTCGGCTGTCGGCGGACAGCCGGACACAGCCCTCCGGGAGATGTTTGCCATCTCAGGGAGGCAGGCACGCGAGCGCATGGGCATCAGTCCGGAGCTTGCCACGGAACTCGCCGATCAGCTGCTCGCGGCCGAGCGCGGCGGCTACAGCATCGAACAGCTGACCGTCCGCCACCCGGAGCTGACGATTGACGATGCCTATGCCATCCAGCTGATCAATGTACAGCGCGGGCTCGATGCGGGCAGGGTACTGACCGGCAAAAAGATCGGACTGACCTCGCTCGCCATGCAGACTTCGCTCGGAGTGGATCAGCCGGACTTTGGCATTCTTTTCGCGGATATGGAGGTGAGGGACGGCGTCGTGCGGGTGGACCGGGATGTCATACAGCCGCGCGTCGAGGGCGAACTGGCTTTCGTGCTGAAGCGGGACCTGCGGGTGGCGGAGGGTGAAACGCCCACGATCGCCGAGGTCATGGCCGCCACCGACTACATCGTCCCGACGATCGAGGTCGTCGGCAGCCGCATCCGCGACTGGAAGCTGACGATCGCCGATACGGTCGCCGACAACGCTTCCTGCGGCATGTATCTGACCTCCGAACGCCGCCTCGCCCCGGACGAATTCGACCTGACGCAGATCCGCCTCTCGCTCTGGCGCAACGGCAACGAGATCAACAGCGGCGTCGGGGCGGATGTCATGGGACATCCGGCGGCGGCGGTGGCCTGGCTCGCGACCTGTCTCGCCCGCTATGCGATCCCGCTGGTGGCCGGAGACATCATCCTCAGCGGAGCCCTCTCGGCGGCGGTGCCGGCGGTGGCCGGCGACAGCTTCGTCTGCCGCTATGAGGGAATTGCGGATATCGCGCTGGACTTTGCGTAAATGAAGGGGGATCTGATGGAGAAGGTCAACGTAGCCATTATCGGACCCGGCAATATCGGCCAGGATCTGATGATTAAAATCGCACGCAGCGAGGTGCTGAACCTGCACTGCGTCGTCAACATCAAGGAATCGCCGGGACTGGAGCGGGCGCGGCAGATGGGCGCCTACACCTCGACCGACAGTGTCAACTACCTGCTCGCCGAGCACAGCGACGATGTGGAGATTGTCTTTGATGCGACCAGCGCAACCGCGCACGAGGCCTGTGCCGAACGGCTGAAGGAGGCGGGTTTCTTCACGCTCGACCTGACGCCGGCGGCGATCGGGCCCTACTGCGTGCCGACAGTCAACCTGTCGGAGGAGATGCTCGCCGAACCCGAGCTGAATCTCGTGACCTGTGCCGGCCAGGCGACCGTGCCGATGGTGCATGCGGTCAACGAAGTAGCCGACGTCTACTACGCCGAGATCGTGGCCTCGCTGGCCTCGCTGAGTGCGGGACCGGGCACGCGCGCCAACATCGACGAGTTTACCGAGACGACGCGGGCGGCGCTCGAGTCGATCGGAGGGGCGGACCGCGGGAAGGCGATCATCATTCTGAACCCGGCCGAGCCGCCGATTTTCATGCGCAACACCATCTATACGCGGGTGAGGAACGTTGACATGGAGGCGATCAAAGCCGCCTGCGCCCGCGCCATGGAGGAGATGCGCGAATTCGTGCCCGGCACGCGCTGGCGCATGGAGCCGACCCTGCTCGATCCGGATGGCGACACCGTCATGATGATGATCGAGATAGAGGGGCTCGGCGACTATCTGCCGGTCTATTCCGGCAATCTCGACATCATCAACGCGGCCGCGGTGTATATCGCCGAGATCAAGGCCAGGCAGCTGCTGGAGCGGCGGCGGAGCGGCGGCGCCGTGAAGGCGGAAGGGGAGGCAGAGTCATGAGAATCCGAATCGCGGATACAACCCTGCGCGATGGCAGTCACTCGGTGCGCCACCAGTTTGAGCTGGACGAAATCCGCCGCATCGCCGGCGCCCTCGACGCGGCCGGCATCGACCTGATCGAGGTCGGTCACGGTGACGGCCTGACAGGCTCAACCTGCAACTACGGCTTCTCAAAGCACGAGGACTTCGAAATCATCGCGGCCGCCGCCGAGGTCGTCAAACAGGCCAGGCTCGCCGTACTGCTGCTGCCGGGCATCGGGACCATCCCCGACCTGCACCGCGCCTGGGATGCCGGAGCCCGTGCCGTGCGTGTTGCCACCCATGTAACCGAGGCCGACATCGCCGAGCAGCACATCCGTGCCGCGAAGAAGATGGGCTATTTCACCGTCGGCTTCCTGATGATGGCCCACCGCTCCTCGGTCGAACGTATCGTCGAAGAGGCGCTGAAGATGGAGTCTTACGGCGCCGATGTCGTCTACGCGACCGACAGTGCCGGGGCCATGCTGCCCAATGAGGTGCGGGCGAAGTTCACTGCGCTGCGCCGCTCCCTCGAAGTGCCGCTTGGCTTCCACTCGCACAACAACCTCGGCCTCGCCATCGGGAACACCGTGGCTGCCCTCGAAAACGGCGCCACCTGGGTCGATGGCTCACTCGCCGGTCTGGGCGCCGGCGCCGGCAACACGACAACGGAACTGCTGGTTGCCGTGCTGAACCGCCTGGGCTATCCCCATGGTGCCGATCTTTACCGCACGATGGATGCGGCGGCGGTGGATTTCGCCGCGGTGGCCGAGGCGCACGGCCTCACCGTCACGGCCAATCAGGATGCCATGATGCTGGGCTACGCCGGTGTCTATTCGTCCTTCATGCTGCACACCAAACGGGCGGCAAAACGCTTCGGCGTCGACTACCGCGACATCATCCTGGAGCTCGGACGACGCGAGGCCGTCGGCGGGCAGGAGGACTGGATTCAGGAGATCGCGGCGGCCATGGCGGCCGAACGGGCCGGGCAGACCAGATAGCCCGGGGCGGGCCGGACGGGCCGCAGAGACATCCGGCGGCTGCCGGCATATTGAGTCCGGCCCGGCAGCACGGCCGGAAATCTGAAAATTGACAACTGAATTTGGTTAAGGAAGCAGTACGGGCAGAAAGCCCGTACCACAACGCCCGGGCAGAAGCCCGACGCTGCAGGCAAAGGAGAACCATATGCCTACCATCCATGTACCCTTCGAAGTCGCCGAGGATCGCGGTGTCACCATTCCACTTGAGATCCCCGAGCAGGTCAAACTGGTCGAGTACTGCCGGCCGGAGCCGGAGCCGCTCGCAGACGTCACCGCCGCCCTTCTCGAGGCGGTTGAGAACCCGATCGGGGGCCCGAAGTTCAGCGAACTCATTGCCGGCGGGAAAAAGGTCATCTTCCTGATCGAAAATCAGTTCCGTCAGGCCCGCGCCGACCTCCTGCTGCCGACCCTGGTCGAGAAGGTCAAGGAAGCCGGCGGCACCGCCCGCATCATCTGCGGCAGCGGCAAGGTCGGTGCCCTGAATGACGACGAGGTCCGTGTGAAAATCGGCGCCGAGCTCTTTGACACCGGCATCGAAGTCACCAGCAACGACCCCTTCAACCATGACGCCTACACCTTTGTTGGTGTCACGAAGTACGGCATCCCGCTCTGGGTGCACAACTGGGTCATGGAAGCGGATGTGAAGATCACGATCGGCTCGACCCAGGCCACGCTCTGGGGCTACGGCGGCTCGGGCATGATCATGCCGGGCACGTCTTCCGACGCAAGCATCGAGCTCAACCACATCTTCACCCTCTCGCCCGAATCGAAGCCCGGCAACAACGACTGCCTCGTTCAGCTGGACAAGTACGAGGCGCTGCGCATGGCCGGCATCGACATGGGCATCAACGTCATCACCGACAATCTCTTCCGCACGAGCCACATCAACGCCGGTGACCCGATCGAGTCCCACCTCGCCTCGATCGCCGTCTATGACGAGACCTATCGCTTTGAGTTCAAGGAGCAGGCCGACATCGTCATCTGCGGTTCGACGGCACCGACGAACCATCTCTTCTTCCATACCTCCTGGGCGGTCGTCAACTGCGATCCTGTGACCCGCGATACGGGCACGATCATCTTTGCCAGCCCCTGCCCCGGCTACTTCGCCTGGGAGGGCTTCGCGCTGATGGATGTTCTGAAGCCCTTCATGCCGCCGTCCGCCAAAACCAACGAGGCCGCCCTGCGCGCCTTCTACGAGCGCGACAACCCGCTCTGGGCCGGCTGCATCTGGTACAAGGTCTACGAGGTCATGACACGCAAACGTGTCGAGTACATCACCCTCGACGACAATCTCCCGGCCGCCCATGAGAGCGGGCTCACCGCCTATGGCCCCGGTGAATTCCAGGCCGCCTTCGACGCCCTGCTCGCCGAGTACGGGCCCGACGCCACGGTTGCCTTCGTTCCCTACGGACGCTACACGATACTGACGCCGGAGGCCTGACCATGACACATGCAAAGCCTGATCGCGGCAGCCCCTCCCATGCCACGCTGCGGGCCCGCATCGCCGCCGCGCAGGCGGCCGTGGCGGACTTTGCAGCAGACCTCATCGTGATCACCGATCGCGAGAATCTGATGTATTTCACCGGTATCACCGAGATCGAATGCGGCGGTCTCGTGATCCCGGCTGCGGGCGAGCCCGTTCTGGTCACGCTCTGGCTCGACGAGCTCCATTTCCGTGACCGCCTGCCCTGGCCCATCGAGCCCTATGTCTACGGCCGCGATTCCCTCGCCGCCGGTCTCTGCCGGGTCATCAACAGCCGCGGCTTCAGGGCCCCGCGCATCGCCTGTTCGAAGTACTTCATCGAAGTCGGTGTGTTCAAGACCCTCGAGCGCGAGCTGCCGGGCATGACCATCGTGGATGGCACCCAGCTCTTCTACCGCGTCCGCGCCGTCAAGGACGCCGCCGAGATCGCCCTCATCCGCCGTGCGGCCGACTGCGCCATGGCGGGGATGGAGGCGGCGGTGACCGCAGTCAGGCCGGGGATGACGGAGACGGCCGTCCTCGGCATCGCCGAGCAGGCGATGCGTGCCGCCGGCTCCGAAGGTCATCCCTTCCGCATGCAGGTCCTGAACGCCGACCGTCAGATGATGGTCCACCCTTATGCGACCGATACCGTCATCGCCGACAACCAGGCCGTGGTCATCCACCTCGGCGCCAGTGTCGGCGGCTATATCGCGAAGCTCAGCCGCACCGTCGGCCTCGGCCGGGTGCCCGACGCCTCCATCCGCATCTATGACCTCGTACGCCGCGCCCAGGAGGCCGCCATCGCCGCGATCCGCCCCGGACGTCCGGTGCGTGAGGTCTATGACGCCGCCTGGCAGGTGGTTGATGCCGCCGGTCTCGGTCCCGCCCTGATCGATGACATCGGCTACGGCATCGGCCTGCGCCAGAGCGAGTTCTACCCCATCATCGGGCGCAACCGCGACCATATTCTCGAGCGCGACATGGCGGTTGACCTGATGTTCCCGACCATCTATACGCCGCACGGCGGCGGGCCGCGCCTCGCGGACACCGTCCTCATCGAGGACGAGGCAGTGGTCCTGACGCCGTACAGTCATGAGCTGATTCGAAAGGAGACAACATGAGAAAAGTGACACAGCTGGCCGTCGTCGATCCCGCGATCTGCACCGGCTGCCGGATCTGCACCCGGGTCTGCCCGGTCCTCGCGATCACCGTGGTTGACCGGAAGGCCGTGGTCAACAATCCCGCCTGCACCGGCTGCGGCGGCTGCGAGCAGCGCTGCAGCTTCCGCGCGATCACGATGATCGAGCGCGACGATCCCTATGAGATCAGGTTCACCTGGGACGAGAGCCAGACAGAGGCCGTCAACGCCCTCTGCCGCAAGGCCAACTTCAACCCCGAGCAGATCGTCTGCTACTGCACCGAGACGCGCGCCAACGAGGTGGCGGCCGCCGTGCTCGCCGGCAATGACACGCCCGAGAAGGTCTCGGCGGCGACCGGCATCCGCACCGGCTGCAAAATCGAGTGCGTCCAGCCCATCCTGCGCATCCTCGATGCCGCCGGGATCAAGCCCGAGCGTCCGGAGGGCGGCTACCAGTGGTACGGTCTGACCGCCACCGTCTATGACATCCCCGACAGCATCCGCGAGAAGTATGCCGGCAGCGGCTTCGACTTCGACGGCGATCGCGAGATCTTCGACGAAGTCCGCGATGCCGGGCTCTGAGGCTCCAGGAGCCGGAGAGAGCCCAGATTCAGGAAAAGGAGAGTATGATGCGTCCACCTATTACACCCGCACCACCGCGTCCATCGCAGTACGGCCTCGCACCGGAACTGGTGACCAAGCGCATGGCGGAACTGCCCGGCATGACCAGCGTTCTCGTCCGTGAGCTCTTCCCGGATCTGCCGGAGGTCATCTATCCCGTACCCGGTGCCAGCCGCGAAGAAGAGGCTGCCGTGATCGACGCCGCGACCCGTGCCTCGCTCGAGGATGTCGACATGTCGATGATCACGAGCGACAAGTCGGTCAACATCTGCGCCTCGCATCACGGCTTTACGCTGCTCGGCGGCTATGCCTATGCCCAGATGCTGCGCACCATCCGCGACGTGATCGTCGAACGCACCGGTACCCAGAATGTCCGCCTGCGCGCCGGTGTCGGCATGCGTCTCCGCGAGACCGAGGAATACATCAAGGCGCACAAGCTCGATGAATACTTCGGCAAAGGCAAAGCCCGCGGCGTCGCCCCGATTGACGAGGGTATTCCGATTGAGACCGAGATCGGCACGCTCTATGGCATCAAGGCCATCTACGATGCCGACTTCATCGTCCACGCCCACAACTCCGACGTCCGCGAGGTCCACTTCCACCGTCAGGTGGACCGTGCCGTCAAGCCCTTCGGCATGTCCTATGCCCGTGCGGACACGCGCTCGACCTATCACCAGAACCTCGGCCCCCGCGGCGCCAACTTTACCGCCCGGGCGATCTTCAACTCCGACTTCGTGAAGTCGAAGTTTGCCTTTGCGAGCTTCCTTGACATGTCACCCGCCGGCGTCGTCGGCGTGATGAGCGACAACGACCTCTACCGCATGAACGAGGCTCTGACCCTGAAGGGCCTGCAGTACTACGGGAAGATCATCACCCTCTTCGGCGAGCTCAGTGACTGCATTGTCGGCCTCGACTTCCCCTGCCCGGTACCCTACGTCTTTGCCTCCGGTGTCATCTACGCCAACTTCGTCGGGGCCAACGTCGACGCCTTTGACCTGCGCACGCTGCCGCCCTACACCTGGTATACCGAGGCCTTCTACGATGCCTCGAACCAGCCGCTGTCGAAGGCCGTCGTCGAGGTCAATCCGCACATCCGCATGGTGATCCACAACTACGCCTGGGGTGGCTATCCGTCGTCCTTCTTCAGCCGCCACACACCGACGATTGTCGTCAAGCGTGAGCAGGCCGATATGATGAGCCGCTGCCCGATGAACGTCTACTACATGGAGAACGCGCTCATCGCCGACAGCCTCGACACGGCCATGCAGTTCGCGTACAAAACCACCGGCACGGATAAGGTCGTCATCTTTGACGGTGCCGCGAGCGGCATCAACGTCAGCGAGTCGATGGCCGTCGAGCTGGTCGAAAAGGCAAAGCTGGTCTCCGAAAAGGTCGACCGCGAGCTGATGCCGCTCTGGCTGAAGCAGCGCGGACTCGAGAAGTACATCTAAATCAGCCATTAAAATTCCATCGGCCGGGCGGCGGCCCACAGGGTCGCCGCATCAGATCTCAGAAGCAGAGAAACAAGGGGGTAGTACATGTCAGCCAAGGAAAAAACGCCATTGATCCAGAAGGGTCCAGGCTTCCGCTCGGGCCTTCGTGATCTGCCGGGGGCCATATCAGGTAAGTCCATTGCAGCCGGCCTCATCGCCACGATTTTCGGCTGCACCGGTCCCGCCCTCGTCGTCATGCGGGCGGCTGATGCCGCCGGCTATACGATGGAGGACAAGGCCAGCTGGCTTTTTGGCATTTATGTCTTCGGCGGTGCCATCAGCATCATCATGGCGCTTTACTACAAGATGCCGATCAACGGCGCCTTCTCAATTCCCGGTGCCGCGATGCTGATCTCGAGCCTCGTCGGCGTTCCCTTTAACGAGGCGGCCGGGGCCTTCGTCATGGCCGGCGTCATCGTCCTCATACTGGGCCTGACCGGCATCATAGGACGCATCATGCGCTGGCTGCCGATCCCCATTGTCATGGCGATGATCGCCGGCGCCATGATCCGCTTCGGTACCGGCATCATCACCAGCATCTTCGCGAAGAATGACGCGGGCCAGCTTGACATGCAGAATTTTGTCATCGGCATCGCCGCCATCATCGGCTTTTTCCTGCTGCCACGCTTTGTCAAGCAGATCCCGCCGGTCATCGGAGCCACCGTTCTGGCTGTCATCGCCATGATTGTCACCGGTGTCCACTTCTCGACCGAAGGCATCCGCTACATCCCGCCGCGCATCGTGGCGCCCCATTTCACCCTTGACGGTCTGCTCGGCGTCGCACTGCCGCTCGCGGTCCTCGTCATCGGCGCCGAGAACAGCCAGGCCATCGGCGTCCTGATCGCCCAGGGCTATAAGCCCCCGATCAACGCGATGACGATCATCTCCGGCATCGGCGGCATCGCTGCCGGCCTCGTCGGCGCCCATAACGCCAACATCGCCGGACCGATGACGGCCATCTGTTCCTCCGAAGCTGCGGGCGAAGATCCCGACAAGCGCTATGCAGGCTCCATCGTCAACGGCCTGACCTTCGGTGCCTTCGGTCTCGTCGGGAGCCTCGCCGTCGGTGTCGTCAACGCCCTGCCGTCGAGTCTCGTCGCGATTCTCGCCGGTCTCGCGATGGTCAATGTCCTGATCCAGGCCTTCCAGCTGGCCTTCAGCAGCAAACGCTTCCAGGTCGGCACCTTCTTCGCCCTGGTCACCGCCAGCAGCGGCATCACGCTCTTCCAGATCGGCTCCTCCTTCTGGGCACTGGTCTTTGGTGTTATCGTCGCCTTTATCGTTGCCCCGGAGGACTTCAAGCATCGTGAAGAAGAGAACGTAGCCCTCCAGGAAGAGGCAGCGGCGAACTGATGAGTCTGCGTGCCGCCCTGTTCGCCGGCCTCGGAACGAAACTGTTCCGGGCTGAACTCAGAGCCGACCGTCCCGGTCGGCTCTGCGGGCTGCCCGAGGCGCTCGCCTTTCTCGACGGGCTGGGAATCACGGTGGATTTCTATCTGCCCGAGGGCAGTGATGTTGAGACGAACACGCTCGTCCTGAGCGTGACGGGAACGGCGGCCGGGATCGCTGCGGTCGAGGAGGGCCTGACCGGCTGCCTCGCCAAGCCCTCCGGCATTGCGACTGCGGCGGCGGCGGCCTCTGCCCTCGCCGCGCCCCGCAGCACCATTGTCTGTGGTTCCTATAAAAAGGTCGACGCCAGGCTCAAGGCGGTCTACCGCCGTGCCGTTGAACTGGGCGGTGCCCGTTCGCGCATGCTGGAGGGGCGGCCCTTTGTCTATCTCGACAAAACCCATATCCGTCTCCTGGGTTCCGTCCAGGCTGCTGCCGCCGCCGCCCGGGCAGCCGCCGGCCCCGAACCGGCTCTGGTCATCCAGATCCACCGGGTGACGGGCAGTCTCGAAGCCGAGGTGGAGGCCGCTCTCGCTGTCGGTGCCCATGTCCTGATGGTGGACACCGGCTGTGAGGCGGATCTCATCCGCTGTCGCGGGCTGCTGGACGCTGACGGTCGCCGGAGCGGTGATGAGCCGCTGGTGGCCTTTGCAGGCGATATTAAAATGGAAGCTATCCCGCGCTGCCGCGATTTGGGTGCCGATATCATCTGTCTGGGCAAGGCCATCATAGACGCCCCCATGTTAGACTTTCACCTGGATGTACTGGATGCCGGGGCGGGAGGATAGAGCCGATGGAAATGAATCTGCTGGACAAGACCGAAGTCTGGATCGACAACGTGGAACTGGACGAGGTCAACCTGACGGATCTCGCCACGACGCTGGCGGAGGTGCTCGGTATTCCGTCCGAACGCGTGCTGGTCGTCGATGTGCGCGAGGACCATATCACCTTCGACATTCTGCAGCGCGAGCTTGAGGCGGAGCGTTTTTTTGGCAAACGTGACGCGATCCTGGCGGCGCTTGAGACCGTGCCGGGTTTTCGCACGACGCCGGAGAGCGATGTCCACTCCGACGGCGTCCTCGGCATGATCAACCTGCCGCTGGAGGAGGCGCCCGCGGTGCTCGCCGGCATGCGTGACATGGGCGCCGAGATCCGGGCGCGCATCGCGAAGCGGGCGGTGGTCTTTGCCACCGGCTTCGAGGTCGAGAAGGGCTATATCGAGGACACCAACAGCCCCTATCTGATGGAGGCGCTCGGGGAGGCGGGTTTCGATGTCGTCTTCGGCGGCATACTGCCCGACGACCGCATCGTGATCACGGCGCGGCTGGAGGCGGCGCTGAATGAGGGGCGCGGCCTGATCCTGACCACCGGCGGTGTCGGTGCGGAGGACAAGGATCACACGGTTGAGGCCATCCAGGATCTCGTGCCCACGGCGGCGACGCCCTATATCGTGCATTTCAAGCAGGGGACGGGCCGCCACGTCAAGGACGGTGTGCGCATCGCTGTAGCCGTCACGGGGCCATCCTGCATTGTGGCTCTGCCGGGGCCGAACGACGAGGTTCGCCTCGCACTGCCGGTGCTGCTGGAGGCCCTCGCCGAGGGGGCACCGCAGGAGGTGATTGCGGAGCGCGTCGCAGGTGTGCTGGCGCGGAAGCTCGCGGCTGCTGCTGCTCACTGGCACGCGAAACATGCGGCGGAGGCGGCTGCGGCGGAGGCGACAGAGGCGGCGGAGGCATGAGCGTTTCGGCACCGGATCTCAGGATCCGCTACTTTGGCTGGTCGACCGTGCTGGTGGAAGGCGACGGGCTGCGGCTGGTTTTTGATCCCTTCTGGAATTCGCTCTACGATACCCGCTGGGCGACGGTGGAAGATTTTACAGGTGTTGAGGCGATCGTGCTCAGCCATGGCCACAACGAGCACTTTATCGACACGCCGAAGTTGTTTGATCATACCGGGGCCGATGTCTATGGTCCGGCCGAACTGATGCCCTGGCTCGCGGAGATGGAGGGGCTGCCGGTGGCGAAACTGCACGGCCTCGCGGCCGGCGACCGCGTGCGGCTCGGCGGAGCGGAGCTTCAGAGCTTTGCCTGGAGTCACCGTGAAGTCTCGCGCTCACGCTACCTGAGCGGCGATGCGGTATTCGGCATGCGTTTCGCAGCAGCGAGTGCTCTTCTCGCGCCTCCGGTCAGCTCTTATCTGGGCTATGTGCTGCGCCTCGCGAACGGACTTTGCATCGTCAATCTCGCCGAGGGCATGAATCCCGGTCTCAGTGACGGACAGCTCGCGGCGCTGGTGGGGCTGGGGTACGGGGCCGATGTGCTGCTGGCCGGTGCCCAGCTTTCGTTCACGGCCGCCTGTGCGCGGGTGGTCGCGGCACTCAGGCCGCGGCAGCTGCTGCTCTACCATCCGCATCAGGTGCTCTTCGAGCGGCTGGGGCTGGCCTCGGCGCCGCCTGGGGACTTCCTCACCGCCGCGCGGGAGGCGTGGCCGGAGATTGAGGCCGGGTATCTCGAGCCCGGTGACAGCTTCGAGATCGTGTCCCGCGTTTGAATGTCCGGAAAGCGTGATTCGAGTCAGGTGCCCGTGCCGCGGTCGCCGCGTCCGTCCGAGGCTGGCCTCATTGTGGGGCTGGGACTGATTCCTTTTCTCTACTTCGCGGCCTTTACGCTCACGATCAGTTTCCTGACCATGTTCCTCAGCCTCGAGGGTTACTCGGAGCGTACGATCGGGCTCTACATGGCGCTGTCGAGCCTCGCCGTGCTGCTGATCCAGTTTGTCTGGGGCCGTATCGCCGACCGCTGGGACTGCGATGCCCTCCTGATCTCGATTCTGGTTGGCTGTTCCATCTTCTGGCCGCTGCTGCTCTACCGTTTCCGGGCACGGCCGGGTATGGTCCTCGTGATTCTGCTGCTGCTGAGTTTCACACTGCGCTCGCTGGTGCCCTCGAATGATGCCTATATCACCAAGCAGCTGGAACGCTTTGGCTCTTCTTCCTATGGCTACATCCGTGCCCTCGGCAGCATCGGTGCGGCGCTGGCCGCTCTGCTGGGCGGCTGGCTCGCCGAACACCATGGCTTTCAGCGGGTCTTCGAGCTGAGCTCTCTGCTGCTGCTGGTGCTGCTGCTGGTGATTCAGCTTGGCTGGCGGCGCCTCGGTCGCTATCCCGGGCGGGTCAAGACTCCCGCGCGGGGCGGACAGCGGCTGCGGGCGGACCGGCAGTTTGGCTTTGTCGAGGGCATCCCGCGGGGCCTGCTGCCGGTATCACTGATCGCGATGCTGGTGACGATCGGGGCGGGCATTCACTACACCTATGTCCCGGTTCTCTATCTGCAGCTCGGCGGCGACCTGACCAGCTACGGTGTTGTCAATGCGGCGATGGCCGCCAGCGAAGTCTTCGGCATGATCGGCTACACGCGCCTCCGACGGCGTTTCTCACTGCTGCAGCTCTTTCTCTTCTCGCAGTCCATGTATCTGCTGAAGCTGCTGCTGATCGCGCAGGCGTCCGACTACCGCCTCATCATCCCGGCACAGCTGCTGCAGGCGGTGACCTTTGCCATCCACTTCCCGACGCTGGTTGACTACCTGACGCAGATTTCGCGGGTGGAGGAGCGGGCGACGGTCATGACGCTGTCGACCGTCATTCATACGGGCTGCGGCCTCCTGATCGGGAATCTCTGCGGCTCTCTCATCAGCGGGATGTATTCGATTCAGGCGGCCTATCGTTTCGGGGCGGTGATGGTCGGGTTGTCGCTGCTGCTGATGGCGCTGGTGATGCCGCGCTATTTTAGAGCTGCAGGGACGGCGGATGTGAGCCGCGAATGATCAGCTGGGGATGTGTCCAGCCGGGAGCTGCAGATTAGCATGAAGCTGGACGACAAAACTCAGTTTTCCGCACCGTTTTCGTGCGGAACCTTGAAATGTTGCACAGAAAGCTCCGAAAGCGTGCAGTTTTTCAACCTTCCGCACCGTTTTTGCCCGGAACCTTGAAATGTTGCACAGAAAGCTCCGAAAGTGAGCAGTTTTTCAAGCTTCCGCACCGCTTTCGTGCGGAGCCTTGAAATTCTGCACAGAAAGCTCCGAAAATGTGCAGTTTTTCAACCTTCCGCATCGTTTTCGTGCGGAACCTTGAAATTCTGCACAGAAAGCGTCGAAAGCGTGCAGTTTTTCAAGCTTCCGCCCTGTTTTCGCGCGGAACCTTGAAATATTGCACAGAAAGCTTCGAAAGCGTGCAGTTTTTCAAGCTTCCGCACCGTTTTCGTGCGGAACCTTGAAATGTTGCACAGAGAGCTCCGAAAGCGTGCAGTTTTTCAACCTTCCGCACTGTTTTCGTGCGGAACCTTGAAATGTTGCACAGAAAGCTCCGAAAGCGTGCAGTTTTTCAAGCTTCCGCACCGCTTTCGTGCGGAACCTTGAAATGTTGCACACGCTTACCAGCCGGCTGCCCGCTGCTGCTGCGATCAGAGATAATGACAGCATGGAAGACGGCCACAAAGCCGCTGCTGCAGACCGGACAGGGGAGGATACAACATGATGACGGACACAGGAAGCACAGCGGCGGCGCTGCCGGTGCGGGAGGTGGAGGTGCTGGTGGTCGGGGGCGGCATCGCGGGCGTGGCGGCGGCAATTGCGGCCAGACGGACGGGGGCGCGCTCGGTCCTGCTGCTGGAGCGGCAGTTCCTGCTCGGCGGCCTCGCCACCAGCGGCCTGATTTCGATCTATCTCCCGCTTTGTGATGGCCGCGGGAAGCAGCTCACCTATGGTCTCGCGGAGGAGCTGCTGCGCCTCGGCGCGGCGGAGGCGGCGGAAGCTCTCTACCCGGATGCCTGGCTCAACCCGGAGGGCGATCCGGCAGAGCGCAGCCGCCAGCGCTTTCAGGTGCAGCTGAATCCCTGGTTCTATGCACTGCAGCTCGAGGAGCTCTGCCTCGCTTCAGGAGCGGAACTGCTCTACGGCGCGACGGTGGCCGAAGTCGGTTGCCGGGGCGACCGCATCCGCAGCGTCCTGGTGCAGTTCGCCACGACCGAGCGCCTGCTGGTCCGGCCGCGTATGGTCGTGGATGCCAGCGGTGATGCCATCGTTGCCCTGCTCGCCGGCGAGGAGACAGCCGTCTACGAGCAGCAGAATATTCTCGCGGCCTGGTACCGCTACTACGACGGGACGACAGATCTTCTGCAGCCGCTGGGGGCGGCGGAGCTGCCCGAGGAGGAGCGCCGGGAACGCGGCCTCCCGCCCGTCGCTCCCGCGGCGCGCTGGACGGGGGTGGGGGCGGTAGAGCAGAGTGACTTTGCCTCGGCGATGCATCGCTGGATCCTCGAAGATTTCAGAGGCAAAGGCGGAAGCCTGACCTCCGTGCCACAGCTGCCGCAGCTGCGCATGACCAGGCGGATTGTCGGCGTGAGTGTGCCCGATGACGATCCCGGGGCTGTCTGGCCTGATTCCATTGGCGTGATCGCGAACTGGCGACGACCGGGACCGGGCTATGAGATCCCCTTCGGCAGCCTGCATGGGCCGCGGGTGCGCAACCTGCTGGCGGCGGGGCGCTGTTCGGCGGCGACGGAGCGCTTCTGGGATCAGACGCGGGTGATTCCTGCCTGCGCGCTGACCGGGGAGGCGGCGGGGACGGCGGCGGCGCTTGGTGATGATGTGTCGGAGCTGCCGGTCCGGCGGCTGCAGGAGCAGCTGCAGAGGGCCGGGGTACGGCTGCGGCGGCCGCAGACTTTGCGGTAAAATGGTGGGCAGTTTGAGACCGGCCGGCTTGCAGTCGGCACTTTCTGAGGAGGCCTTAACAGTATGAAGATCACCTTTCTGGGTGCCGGGAGCACCGTCTTCGTCCGGAATGTCATCGGCGACTGCCTGGTGACGGATGCGTTGCGCGATGCCGAGTATGCGCTCTATGACATCGACCCTCAGCGGCTCGATGACAGCCTGCAGATGCTCGAGAACATCAACCGCAACGCGAATGCCGGACGGGCGCGTTTTACCACGCATGTCGGACTCGGGCAGCTGGACGATGCACTGCGCGATGCGGATTTCGCGATCAACGCGGTGCAGGTTGGCGGCTATGAGCCGTCTACGGTCATCGACTTTGAGATTCCGAAGAAGTATGGACTGCGCCAGACGATTGCCGACACGCTGGGGGTCGGGGGTGTGTTTCGGACTTTGCGTACGCTGCCGGTCATGGACGACTTCGCCGAGTCCGCGGCCCGTGTCGCCCCGAACGTCCTGCTGCTGAACTACTCCAACCCGATGGCCATGCTTTCGGGTTATCTGCAGCGCTACACTTCGATGAAGACCGTGGGTCTCTGCCACTCGGTGCAGGTCTGCGCGCCGACGCTGATGCGCGGTGTGGGCATGGAGTACGATGAGTCGGTGCGCTGGAAGATCGCCGGCATCAACCACATGGGCTGGCTGCTCGAGATCACGCGCGATGGTGTCGACCTCTATCCCGAGATCAAGCGGCGCTCGCTGGAGCGGCTGGAGCAGGTGCGGCAGATGGAGCGCATCCCGAAGATGGGCGAAGTGACGCCCGAGATGATCGCGGCCGCGAGTGAGGAGGAGATCGGCTACGGCATTCTGGCGATGGATCAGGTGCGCCATGAGATGATGCACCGCTTCGGCTACTATGTGACCGAGTCGAGCGAGCACAACGCCGAATATCATCCCTGGTTCATCAAGTCCCGCTACCCCGAGCTGATCGAGCGCTACAATATCCCGCTCGACGAGTATCCGCGGCGCTGCGTGGAGCAGATTGCCGGCTGGCGGCAGATGCGCGATTCGCTCACGGGCGACAGCGATCTGAGCCATGACAGGACGCATGAGTACGCCTCGTACATCATGGAGGCCATCGTGACGAACCGGCCCTATACCATCGGCGGCAATGTGCTGAACACCGGCCTGATCGAGAACCTGCCGCGCGAGGCCTGTGTTGAGGTGCCCTGCCTGGTGGATGCGAACGGGGTCACGCCGACCTATGTCGGGAAGCTGCCGGAGATTCTGGCGGCGCTCAACCGCACGAACATCAACGTGCAGCTGCTCACGATCGAGGCCTACCGCACGAAGAAGCGTGAGGACCTCTACCGCGCCGTCATGCTCGACCCGCATACGGCGGCCGAGCTGAGCATCGATGACATCGTGGCCATGTGCGACGAGATGCTCGAGGCGCACGGCGACATGATGCCGACGTTCAGCTGAGCGGGCGGAGGAGGCCGAATCGCTGCAGCCCGCAGCAGTCCCGCCAGTCGCTGATGATTCATCAATATGCTGAAAAACCGTTGCAGCCGACACGGACTGCGGCGGTTTTTTGCGTCTGCAATTCAGGTCAGCAGTTCCCAGCGAGGCGCCGTCAGGAAGTCGGTCAGGAATTGGTAGAATGGACATATGGCAGCCAGACCCAACATCCTCATCTTCATGACCGATCACCAGAGAGGCGACACGCTCGCTCCCGACAGCTCCTGCATAACTCCCAACGTCGATCGCTTCCGTACCCGGGCAGTGGATTTTGCCTCCGCCTCCTGCCCCGCTCCACACTGCTGTCCATCACGCGCGACCTTTTTTACCGGTCTCTACCCCAGCCAGCATGGTGTCTGGAACAACGTCGATGTTGACAACACCCTCAGTCGTGGCCTCCATGATGGTGTCCGGACATGGAGCGAGGACCTTCGCGACGCAGGATACCGGCTCTACTTCTCGGGGAAATGGCATGTTTCCGCATCCGAGTCTCCAGCCGGGCGCGGCTTCGAGCTGCTGCACCACACGCACAGATATGCAAAGTACAGCCACCGCCCGTACGCCGCTGAATGGGCACGCTACAGCAGCTCGCGGATCGACGAGGTCGATGATCCACGCGGGGAGGGAGAGATCATCCGGCCGGGCTACCGGCGCTACCGGCAGTATGGCTTTGACGAGAGTCCGTTCGGCGATCAGGATGTCGTGCGGGCTGCGGTGGATAAGCTGGAAAAGCTCGACCATGAAGCAGAGCCCTGGCTGTTGTTTGTGGGGCCACTGGGTCCGCACGATCCCTATAATGTGCCCAAGCGTTTCTACGATCTCTACTCCGGCGTCAAGCTGGATCTTCCCGTGAGCGCCGCTGACCGGATGGCCGATAAGCCGGCACTCTACCGCCGCACCCGGGCGCGCTATGCACAGCTGGAAGAACGGGAACAGCTGGAGAGCCTGCGTCACTATCTGGCCTTCTGCTCCTATGAGGACCACCTTTTCGGACAGCTTCTGGACAGTCTGGAGAGGACGGGACACACCGATGATACGCTGGTGCTGTACTGCTCCGACCACGGCGACTATGCAGGTGCACACGGGCTCTGGGCAAAGGGCCTTCCATGCTTCCGTGAAGCCTACGACATCTGCTTCATGCTCGGCGGGCCGGGAATCGTCCGCCCGGGCAGAAGCACAGATGCATTGGTTGGACTCCACGACTGGGCGCCGACCATTCTCGATATCTGTGGGATCAATCCGGGACGCAGCTTTCCGGGACGCTCGCTGCTGCCGGTCCTGCGTGACGAAGAAGACCACGAGCCGGACTATGTGTTTACTCAGACCAACGGGAACGAGATTTACGGCATACAGCGCGCTGTATGGAACCGCCGCTGGAAGTATGTCTTCAACAGTTTCGATTATGACGAACTATATGACCTCGAGGCGGACCCGCATGAACTCGTCAATCTGCTCCATGACAGTGATCCCTTGGCGGGACCATATGCGGCGACGGTGCGGGAGTTCTGCACGGCCATGTGGCGTTTTGCCCAGGCGATGGAGGACAGTATAGCCAATGACTACATCATGACCGCCCTTGCACCGTTTGGGCCGGGAGTGGCCCGGTAGTCAGCAAAACAGACTGCCTGGACACCGTATCTGACGGCCATGGACGGCTGCAGGGGCAGCTGATGACATCAGCGGATCTCGAAAGAGTCAAACTGCGGCAGCCAGTCCCTCTGGGCCGCGAACATCTCCGACACCATCTCGCGGATCTCGGCCATGGAGCAGACGGCCGAGGTCAGTGGGTCGAAGAGACAGGCGTGGAAGATCTTCGTGGCGTCGCCCTCGAAGGAGCCCTCCACGGCGAGCTCCTCGCAGCGGGCGTTGATGTTGTTGAGGATGGCGAGCTGCGGCGGCAGCGGCCCGACATGAATCGCCTCGAGTCCCTTCGGGGAGGCCAGCACCGGCACCTCGACGCAGCAGCCCTCGGGGAGGTTGTCGATCAGGCCGAAGTTGCGCACGTTGCCGTTAAACGTAAAGAGCGTCCGGTCCCCGAAGCAGGCGTTGAAGATATAGGCGGCATATTCGTGGCCGCGGGCGAGGTCGATGTCGCCCTCGATCCAGCTGTCAAATTCCGCCCGCCGCCGCTCCTCGGGGCTCTGTCCGGCCGCCTGCCGTTCCTCGTAGCGCTCCATCCAGTCGCGTCCCGGATTCCAGCCCGTGCCATGGGTGCAGTAGCGCTCGATGAGGTCGGGGCGCTTGCGGAACCAGGCGTTGTACTCGGAGTTGTGGCCGCTCGACTCGGTGACGTAGTAGCCCAGCTGCAGGAACATTTCGTTGCGCACCTGCTCCTCGTTCAGGATATCCGGGTTCTCAAGGGCCTTGCGGATCAGGGGATAGGCGTCCTCGCCGTTCCACTCGAAGGTCAGATAGTGCGCCTGATGGTTGATGCCCGCACAGGTGAAGGTGATCTCGTCCAGCGGCGCCCCGATCCAGCGCGCCAGCATCTCGGCCGTACCCTGAACACTGTGGCAGAGCCCGCTGATCTGGACGGCGGAGACCTCCTGCATGGCGCGGCAGAGCATCGCCATCGGGTTGGTGTAGTTCAGGAGAATCGCCTGGGGCGCGATGCGCTCGATGTCGCGGAGGATCTCGAGCATCGGGTTTACCGTGCGCAGGAAGCGGAAAATCCCCGACGGCCCCCGGGTGTCGCCGACGTTGATCGAGATCCCGTATTTCTTCGGAATGCGGATGTCCTCGAGCGCCGCCCTTTCGCCGCCCACCTGGATGGTGGTCAGCACCCCGTCGGCCCCTTCGAGGGCCCGGCAGCGGTCGGTGGTCGCGGTGACGGTGGCGGGATAGCCGCCGGCGGCGATGATCTTCTCCACCGCCCGGTGCGCGAGCGCGAGGTTGTCCGCGTTGATGTCCACCAGGGCGATCTCGGCGTCCGCGAAACTGGGAAAGGTCAGGATGTCACGGACCAGATTGCGCGTGAACACCACACTGCCGGCTCCGATGAAAACAATCTTCCTGGGCATGGCCACTCCTCCACGAAAGAGATGGGAGCACGAGACGCCTTGCCCGCACTCCCATCGGATCTGTCAATATTCAGTTGTCGGATCCTTCACGCCAGCTGCGACATTCAATGTGATGTGCACCTCGTGTGTGCCTTATTTGACGAACTACCTTGTCACAAACGCTTCTGAGAACAAGCCATCGTTCATCACCGTCGAGCTGTCCGTGTGAACTGCCGAATCTGGTGCTCCGTACGGTCTTTGGATGGATACTTCGCTTCATCTTCGCCTGATTGGCCTGATACCACGCGCTGATCGCTCCCGATCAATATTTACATGTCGCGTTTCTGGTTTCCTGTGATCCGCGAAGCCTCAGTCCTGATCACCCTTGTACGAGAGGAATCCGTCAAGTGCGCCGGATTCAGCGGTCCGTCCGATGCCCGGGGCTAAGTGATCCATCGGCATCCACTCCTCTCTGCTGCGGGATCCGGCTGATCCCTTATTCCGAAGGACTCATGGCCACAATATCGATTCCCGGATTCATGATCGTTGTTCGTTCATGTAACGGGTTCCCCGGTGGCTATGATCCTCAGGTAACGTGAGTTTAACGCTGCGAGAATATATCTGTCAGTTTCCAATCTGACAGATTGACAGGCGGAACTTGATGTATACTGCTTGTGATGTGTGCAAAGTGCCCAGCCCGTTGACCGCCCCGGCCAGCGGCCTTTTTTATGTCTGCCTGCACACCTGGGCGGCGGAGCGCATTTGCGCCCGCCGCGCCTGAATCTGTCTATAATAAACAAGTCATAGAAATGAGCACGTCGGCTGACGGCCGACGGGAGGAGGGAGCGGAAGCATGTTTCGAACCGCCATCATAGGACTGGGCACCATAGCCGCGATTCATCTTGACGCCATTCGCGGGCTGGAGGGGATAGAGATCGTCGCCGTCTGCGACATCCAGCCGGAGCGCCACGCGCTCGCTCCCGACCTGCCCTTTTACCGCGACGCCCGCGAGCTGCTCGATGACAGCCGCCTCGCTCTGGATGCGATTCACATCTGCCTGCCGCACGATGCCCATCTGCCCGTCGCGCGCCTGGCCCTGGAGCGCGGCATCGCCGTCTTTACCGAAAAACCCGTCACAGCCACCCTCGCTGAGGCGGAGGAGCTGGTCGCCCTCGCCGAAGCGCCCGGCGCCCGTGTCGCCGTCTGTTTCCAGAACCGCCTGAATCCCTGCTCCCAGGCCCTGCTCGCGGCCATCCGCGCCGGCGGTCACGGCCGCCTGCTCGGCCTGCGCGGCCAGGTGGCCTGGCATCGTACGTCCGAGTATTACGCGCAGGCCCCCTGGCGCGGCCGCATGGAGCGCGCCGGCAGCGGCACGCTCATCAACCAGGCGATCCACACCCTGGACCTGCTGCAGCTCGCGGCCGGCAGCGAGCCGGTCACGATCACGGGGCTGGTCACGCAGCTGCAGGATCTAGGACCCGATGTCGATGTCGAGGATACGGCGGTCGCGAGGATCGTCTTTGCCAATGGCGCTACCGGCTTCTTCATGTCAACCAACGCCAATGCCCTGAACGAGGATGTCGAACTCGTCGTCCACTTCGAGAAGACGCGCTTCACCATCCGCGGCGGCCGCCTGCTGCAGCTGAGCGACGGCGTCGAGACCCGGATCGCCGAGGATGTCCGCCGCAGCGGTGCCAAGTTCTATTACGGCGCGGCGCACCAGGACATGATCCGGGCCTTCTACGACTGGCTCGGTGGCGATGCGGCGGCGCCGATTGTGACGGCGCGCGAAGCCCTCGTCACCGTCCGCCTTATCGACCGCATCCTGGCGAGCAGCCGCCGCGGTGCGGCCCCCGTCGCCTATTAAGTTGCCGTCGCGAGCAGCGCGGCCAGCAGCCTGAAGCCGTCGGGGACGAAAATCCCGGCGGCTTTGGCGTCTCGCTCGGAGAAGTGGGGGCGGGTGACGGCTTCGCCAGCCGCCTGCGCGGCAGCGTCCGCCGCCTGCGCAGCAACGTCCGCCGCCTGAGCAGCAACGTCCGCCGCTTGAGCGGCGGACAGGAAGCGGCGGGCAAAGTCCGTCCCATCCGTCCCGGGATCGGCCGCCGCCACGAAGGGAACCGGGTCGCCGGTGTGGGTGCGGAGCTCGAGCGGTGTCGGATGGTCGGGGAGGACGAGGATGCGCCAGCCCTCGCCGGTCCGGCCTCTTTCGGCCTCGAGCCAGTCGATGAGAGGACGCGCGATGCGCCGGTCGATGCGCCGGATCGCCTCGATCTTCTCCTGCAGCAGTCCCTGATGGCCGCACTCGTCCGGTCCCTCGAGATGGATATAGACGTAGTCCGACCCTGTGTCGAAAGCCGCGATCGCGGCGTCACGCTTGGCCTCGTAGTCAGTCTCCCAGGTGCCCGTCGCCCCCGGAACCTCCGGTGCCTCCATGCCGATTGCGACAGCCAGGCCGCGCACCAGATCCACCGCCGAGATCGCACTGCCGCGGAGTCCGTAGCGCTCAGCGAGCGGAGCGAGGGCCGGCCGGATCCCGATACCCCAGGCCCAGAGACCATCGGCCTGCGACGCTTCGGGTGCGAGGACGGCGGCCGACCGCAGCTGGAGTTCGAGCAGCAGCTCCGCGAGCGGACCCGCCGGCAGGTGGCCGGTGACCGGGCGCCCGGTCAGGTCGTGGGCCGGCGTCAGCTGGATCGCCTGCTCGACGAGGGCGACGCGCCCGGGCGCCGTTTCGGGCAGCTGGTCGATCTCGAGCCCCAGCGCCTTGGCCACCCGCGCGAGTCCGTCGCGCCAGACCAGACAGTGACGGTAGCTGACGCCGGCGTAGAGCTCGAGGCGGTGGCCGGCGAGCCAGTCCGCGAGCTCGCGGTTCAGCAGGGCGATGAGGCGGGCGGCCTCGGCCGTGGCGATTTCGCCGGCGGAGTAGTCTTCGAGTACGAGCCTGGCGTATTCCTCCTTCGTCGGCGGCCCCGCTCCCAGACCGCCGAGACGGACGAGATTGACACGGCAGGCGAGATCGAGGGGGCCGAGTTCGACGCCCAGACTCAGAGCCTCGAGCGGAGAGCGGCCGCTGTAGCCGAGCCGCGGATCGTAACCCATGACGGCCATGTTGGCGGTGTCGCTGCCGGGCTTCATGCCCGGCGGCACCGTCTGCACGAGCCCCTGGACGCCGCGCCGGGCGAGCGAGTCAAAGGTCGGTGTGTCAGCTGCTTCGAGCGGCGTCAGGCCGCCAAGCTCCGGGACGGGATGGTCGGAACTCCCGTCGGCTAGAACGATCAGATACTTCATGGAAACCTTCTTTTCGGTTCTTCTTCGGTGGCTGGGAGAAACTCCCGGCCGCCTGCTGGTCAGAGCGGCTGGAACCCGGCATTGCCTTTGCGTTGTATACCTGTGCCAAGGCTCTTGGCGAAGCCGGATTGCATTTTCCGAATAGTATACGAAAGCTTACCCTATTTGCCGCCCATTCCAGTCGTTTGTGTTTGGCTGACGGCCTGTCTGCTGTCAGTTGGCGATAATTGAAGTTGTTTAGTGGAAAACATGATTCGATGCGGAATTTCATCAGGGCGCGTGCCTGAGACGGGAAGTCTTTGACAGCAAAGAATCGTGAAAAATGCCTGAAACGCCCTGATGCCAGTGCTTTCAGGATGTGCATCCACAACGCAGAATGGTAGTGATTTGAAGCTGTCTGCGTGTTCTGAGATGTCTCCTGGGTGCTTAGAAAAGCCACCTGAGTGTTCCGAGACGTTGTCGGCTTTATAGCAGCCGCTTATTCCTATCGTTTTCTTTGCTGGATGCTTCTCCAGCCAGTTGCCAGTGATGAATGAAAGCAAACCATGCTCAAAAGAATCGATTCCGGCAGCGGGATGGCTGCTCTCATTTAGACGTCGTGTAAATGAGAGGCGATAAAGAGGCTGAGTTGATTGTTAGGACAGCAATCGCGATAGAACATGCAAGATCTCTCAATCTGGAGTCTTCTTCACAGCAGGCAGATGCTGCTGATCAAGAGCACGGGACATCCAAAAGCATTGGATTCTTCCCAAAGATGATCAGAGACATTCGAGAACTGGCATCCGAGTGCTGTCGCTGAGCTACCACCCCGAACTCGTGAGGGATTTAGCGGTTATAACAAGAAAGGATGAGCAATTTTTCCGCTCTGGACAGCCCCAGCGCAACCAGAGGGCCCCGAATCCGTCCAGAACGTAATTTTTGCACACCCGAGCTCCCGCAGCCGCCCCGAGGCCGCCGGAGCGCTAGAGGTCGAAGGCCTCCTTGGCCCTGGCGAGGCAGTCGAGCACGTAGTCGAGCTCCTCGCGGCTGTGGGCGGCGGAGATCTGGGTGCGGATGCGGGCGAGGCCCTCGGGGACGACGGGGAACTTGAAGGCGATCACGTAGACGCCGAGGGTCAGGAGGTAGTCGGCGACCTCGATGGCCTTGACCGCGTCATAGATCATGATCGGGACGATCGGGTGCTCGCCGGGGAGGACGTCGAGGCCGAGCTTTTCGACGCCGGCTCGGAAGTAGCGGGTGTTGTCGGCGAGCTTCCGGACCAGGGAGCTGTCGGACTCGAGGAGCTCGAGGACGCGCAGGGAGGTCGCCGCGATCGCGGGCGCCAGGGTGTTGGAGAAGAGGTAGGGGCGGGACTTCTGGCGCAGCCAGTCGACGATGGGCTGGCGCGCGGCCGTAAAGCCGCCGGATGCGCCGCCGAGGGCTTTGCCTAGAGTGGAGGTCAAAATGTCGACGCGTCCCATGACGCCGCAGTGTTCCGGCGTGCCGCGGCCGGTTTCACCGACGAAGCCGGAGGCATGGCTGTCGTCGACCATCACCAGGGCGTCGTAGCGCTCGGCGAGGTCGCAGATCGCCGCCAGATCGGCGATGTAGCCGTCCATCGAGAAGACGCCGTCGGTGGCGATGAGCTTGATGCGGGCGCCGGCGGCTGTGGCCTCCTCAAGCTGGGCGGCGAGGGCCGTCATGTCGCGGTTGGGGTAGCGGTAGCGGGCGGCCTTCGAGAGGCGGATACCGTCGATGATGCTGGCGTGATTGAGCTGGTCGGAGAAGATGGCGTCTTCGGGGCCGAGCAGGGTCTCAAAGAGGCCGCCGTTGGCGTCGAAGCAGGAGGAATAGAGGATGGCGTCGTCGAAGCCGAAGAAAGCGGCGAGCTTCTGCTCGAGGTCCTTGTGCAGCTGCTGGGTGCCGCAGATGAAGCGCACCGACGAGAGGCCGTAGCCCCAGCGGTCGTAGCTGGCCTTCGCCGCCTCGAGCAGGGCGGGGTGATTCGCGAGGCCCAGGTAGTTGTTGGCGCAGAGATTGATGACGCCGGGTGCCTGGGTGGTGTCGATGCGGGTGCCCTGCGGACCCGTGATGACGCGCTCTTCGGTGTAGACGCCGGCGGAGCGCAGCTCCTCGAGCTGCCGGGTGATGATCTGGATACCGGTTTTAGACATTTCGTTTCTCTCCTCGTTGGGGTTTGGGCGGTTCCAGGATGCCGGATCCTCCTGACGGTGAGATCCCCATGCTGCCGTGGCGTCGGCGCCCACCGCTGCCGCCTCGGGCTCAGGCCGTCGTCCAGTCCAGGATGACCTTCCCCGACTGCCCGCTCGCCATGGCCCGGAAGCCCTCTTCGTAGTCGCGGAAATCGAGGCGGTGGGTGATGAGCGGCGCGAGGTCGAGGCCTGACTGCACCATCGCCATCATTTTGTACCAGGTTTCAAACATTTCGCGCCCATAGATACCGGTGAGCGTCAGACTGTTCAGGATGATGCTGTTCCAGTCGACCACGGTCCCGGGTTTCTGGAAGCCCAGCAGCGCGATCTTCCCGCCGTGGATCATGTTGGCGATCATGCTGTTGAGCGCCGCGCCCGCACCCGACATCTCGAGCCCCACATCAAAGCCCTCGCGCATCCCGAGCCCGCGCATCACGTCCTCGAGCCTCTCGGTCCGCAGGTCGACCGGCCGACAGCGCGGCACCACCCGCTTCGCCAGCCCGAGCCGGTAGGGGTTCATGTCCGTGATCACGACATGGCGGGCGCCGCAGTGGCGCGCCACCGCCGCCGCCATGATCCCGATCGGCCCCGCGCCCGTGATCAGCACGTCCTCGCCGACCAGGTCATACTTCAGGGCGGTGTGGACGGCGTTGCCGAGCGGGTCGAAGATCGCCACGATCTCCTCGGGAATGCCGGGCAGAATCTGGACGACATTCTCCTTTGGAATTACGACATATTCCGCGAAGGCCCCCTGGCGCTCGACGCCCACACTCAGCGTATCCATGCAAAGCACGCGATGTCCCGCCCGGCAGTTGCGGCACTTCCCGCAGACGATATGGCCCTCGCCCGAGACGATGTCGCCGACGGCGAAGTTGTCGACCATGGAGCCGACCTCGACCACCTCGCCGACGTACTCGTGGCCGATGACGATGGGCGGCCGCACGTGCGCCCGGGCCCACTCGTCCCAGTGATAAATGTGCACGTCGGTCCCGCAGATCGCCGTCAGGTGGACGCGGATCCGCACGTCGTTCATCCCCGTCTCCGGCAGCGGCACGCGCTCGAGTGCGAGCCCGGGCGCCGCCTCGCGCTTGACGAGGGCATACATGCTGTCAGTCATGGTTGTACTCCTTTGTCCTTATGAAAAGGATACAACAGATACGAGGTCGCAGCCGGCCTCCGCCTCCCCGCCGGCGGCGAGATCCAGCCAGCTTCCCACGCCCCATGATCGACGCAAAGCCTCCAGCCGCTCCCCGCGCCCCCCGAGGAAGATCCACTCCCGCGGCAGCCCGGCCGTCTCCACGAGCTCCGCGAGCCGGGCCTCCGCCGCCCCGCCTGCCGGGACCAGGACCGCCGCCCCGTAGCGCCCGGCGACGGCCGCCGCCGCCCCGAACGCTTCCGGTCCCGAAACCTGCACCAGCGCCCGCCCGCGGCCCAGCCGCAGCGTCGCCTCGAGGCGCGCCGGATCATCGCCCACCACGACGAGCGGGGCGTTCACGAGCGGCTCGAGCTCGGCGACAAGCTCCGGATCGGCGGGGACGGCGATGAGGTCACAGCCCTCGTCGAGCTGGTCGAGCGCCTCGCCGATGGGATCGTCCACCTCCGTGCCGCCGCCGGCCAGGCGGGCGCCGATCCTGAGCGCCCCGCTGCCGCCACCCGGGTAGAAGGCCTGCCGCGAACTCGTGGCGACGGCGCGCTCCCGGACCTCCGCGAGCCCGGTGCAGCTGTCCGCGGCGAGCCCGGCCAGCTCCCGGATGTGCGCCGGATTCGTCCCGCAGCAGCCCCCGACGAAGCGCACCCCCGTTCCCAGCAGCCCCGCCATCTCGGCCCTGTAGTCCGCGGGATCGAGGTAGGCGTCGCTGCCGCCCGTGGGCGAGGCGCCGTGCGGGACGCCGGCGTTCGGGCGGGCGATCAGGGGGAGGGCGGTGGCCCGGGCCAGCCGGGCGATCTGCGGGGCGATCGCGGCCGGGCCGGTGCCGCAGTTGATGCCGAGCGCCGCGACGCCGAGGCCGGCGACGAGGGCTGCCGTCGTCTCGAGGTCGGCGCCCGTCAGCAGGCGCCCGGAGCTGTCGGGCGACCAGGTCGCGAAGACAGGCAGCGCCGCCCCCTCGCGCGCGCCGACGATCGCGGCCTTCAGCTCGTAGGTGTCGGTCATCGTCTCGATCAGGATCAGGTCGGCGCCGGCCGCCTGGCCCGCCGCCGCGAGCCCGCGGTAGATGGCGACTGCCGTCTCGTACGGCAGCTCGCCAAGCGGCTCAAGGAGCCGGGCCGTCGGCCCGAGGTCGCAGGCGACGCCGATGTCGCGGCCGCTCCCGTCGGCGAGGCGCCGGGCGAGCGTCACCGCCGCCGTCACCAGCTCCACGGCTTCCGCCGGATCGGCGAGGGCCAGCGCCGGCGTGTTGAAGCTGTTCGTGGTCAGGATCCCGGCGCCGGCCTCGAGGTAGGCCCGGTGCACGTCGGCCACGATCTCGGGGTGTTCGCGGCTGTAGCGTGAGGGGATGCCGCCCGCCTCGAGCCCGCGGACATAGAGCTCGGTGCCCATCGCGCCGTCAAAGACGAGCGGGGGGCCGGGGGAGTGGATCAGATTTTGCGTGCGTTGCCACCAGGTCATGGGTTGTCCTCCTCTGTCTGGCGCTGAGCCAGCTTCGCTTCCGTATTGTCACGCAGCAGGGTATAGAGCACCGAGGCGAGCGGAATGCTCAGAATGATGCCGGCGAGGCCGAAGAACTTGCCGCCGACGAGTGCCGCCACCAGTGTCCAGAACGGCGGCAGGCCGACCGAGCCGCCTACCACGCGCGGATAGACGAACTGATTTTCGATGAATTGAATGACGACGTAGACGACGATGACGAGCCAGACGCGCCCGGGGTCGACGAAGAGCGTCAGCAGAGCGCCCGTCGCTGCAGCGATGAGGGCTCCAACGAAAGGAATGAACGCGAAAATCGCCGTCAGCACCGCCACCAGCAGGGCATAGGGCAGGCGGAAGGCCGTGAAGCCGATGAAGATCATCAGTCCGAGGATGAGCGCCTCGAGGCCCTGGCTCGTGATGAAGCGGGCGTAGGTCTGCTGCGTGAGGGCGGCGATGTCGAGCAGTCTGCGGTACTGGCCGGGTCTGAGATGGGCGGCGGCGAGGCGGTCGAACTGGCGGGCGAGCTGGCGTTTGCTGAGGAGCATGTAGATCGCAAAGACCAGTGCCAGCACGGTGTTGCTGACGATCGACAGCGTCGAACTCGCGATGTTGGCGACGGAGCCGAAGAAGATGCCGGCGCTGTCGGTCAGGCGCGAGAGGTCGAGTTCGGCTGCCCACTCCGCGATCCGGGTCGTGTCGATCTGGTGCTCCTCGAGTCTGGCGAGCAGAACGGGCCAGCGTTCCTGGACGATCGGGATCGCCGTCTGCACCGAGCGCACGATTTCCGGGATGACGAGGACCAGTGCGAGTGCGATCACGAGCAGGACCGCCAGGAGTGTCAGGATCAGGCTGATGGCGGTGACGGCGGCGGGGGCGGGCTCGGTGCTCCGGCGGTGCGGGAGGCGGCGGAGGCCGCGGCTGACCAGGCGCTCGAAGCCGCGCAGGGGGACGTTGAGGATGAATGCCAGGATCGCCCCGAGCAGCAGCGGCATCAGCAGGTCGAGGATGCCGTTGAGGAAGGCAAAGAAGGCGCGGTGGTTCAGCGCCGCCCCGAGCAGGACGGCTGCGCTCGCGATGAGCAGCAGCGGCAGCCGCGCGCGCTGCCAGAGCGATTCGGGTGGGGTGGATGAAGGATCAGACATGGGGTTCTCATTATCCTTTCCGGCGCGGCCAGCGCATCAATTAACGATACCAGAATCGGCGCCGCTGCAGTTGATGGAGAAAACTGAAATCTCCGCCGCGCCATCCGGACGGTCATGTCGAGATACGATGCTCAAAAATTCAAGCTTCCGCATGTTTTAGCTGCGGAACCTTGAAATTCTGCGCAAACTGGCCTCGAAATGCTCAAAAAATCAAGCTTCTGCACGTTCTGGCTGCGGAACCTTGAAATTCTGCACAAAACGACTTCGAAATGCTCAAAAAATCAAGCTTCCGCACGTTTTGGCTGCGGAACCTTGAAATTTTGCACAAACTGGCCTCGAAATGCTCAAAAATACAAGCTTCCGCACGTTTTGGCTGCGGAACCTTGAAATTCTGCACAAAACGACCTCAAAATGCTCAAAAAATCAAGCTTCCGCACGTTTTAGCTGCGGAACCTTGAAATTCTGCACACGCCGCTTCCCGCCACAACCCGCTAGAGCACGAATTCGGAGCGATCGATCACGTTCTGCTGCAGATCAGGACTCAGATGGCAGAAATAGTCGCTGTAGCCGCCGACGCGGACGATGAGGCTGCGGTGGGCATCCGGATCCGCCTGGGCGGCGAGCAGCGTCTCGCGGTCGAGCACGTTGACTGACAGCTGCTGTCCGCCGTTGGCGAAGTAGGTCTCGGCGAGCTGCCGGAACGTCCGCCGCCCCGACTCGCGGGCGAAGATGCGCCCGCCGAACTTCAGCTGTGTCACGAAGCCCGAGCCCGCCTGCACCTGGTCGTAGCGCATCAGCGACCCGAGCGCCGCCGTCGGCCCCAGCCGGTCGCGCCCCGGCGTCGCCGCGATGCTGTCGGCGTAGGTAGCCTCGCCCGCCCGCCTGCCGTTTGGCAGCGCCCCCGTCGCCCGGCCGTTGTTTGCCGCCCGGTTGAAGGGGCTGCAGCCGCCGGTGTAGACGCCGCCGCGCCGCGTCCGCCTGGTCTTCAGAAAGCGGAACCAGTGATCCACCACGGCCGCACAGAGCGTATCGACGGCTTCGATGTCGTTGCCGAACTTGTCGCAGCGGCTGAAATCCGCGTGCAGCCGCTCCCAGCCGACGAAATCCGCCGCCAGCGCCCGCACCAGCTCGTCCATCCGCCAGCGCCCGCTCTCATAGACCAGCACACGGATGGCGTGGAGCGAATCGGTGGTGTCGGCGATGCCCTCGGCCAGCACCTGGCCGTGCCCGTAGAGCGGCCCGCCGGCCTTGTAGTCCAGTCCCTTCTCGAGGCAGCCCTGAATCACACAGGAGCGCAGCGGGTTGGGCGCCGTCTCGGCATAAGCCTCCTGCGAGGCCCAGGCCAGCCGCAGCGCAGCGTCGGTGACAGCTTCCAGATAATGGTAGTAGAGCGTCAGAAACGCATCGAAACTCCCACAGGCACAGGGATCGCCGAGATCCGGCAGCAGCTGCCGGCCCCCGGCCATCTGGTCGCGACCGCGATGCAGCGCCAGCTCCAGAACCTTGCCCAGATTGACCTCGCCGTCCTCCAGCCCCATATGCGACTTCCCCATGATGTCAATCTGGTTGCAGCCGTTCAGGCAGTAGTCGTGGCTGTCAGCGGGCGGAATCCCGATCGCCTCGAGCGCCGGGCAGACCACCGTGTCGTTGTAAATCGCCGGCAGCCCGATTCCCGTCCCGAGGCAGCGGACCGCCAGGTCCCAGAGCGCATCCGGCGTCCCCGGATGCACCCGCAGCGTCAAATTCGGCGTGTTGTAGCCCAGTTCCGTCACCCGCTCCAGCACCGCGTACGAGAGCTCGTTCGTCTGATCCGTCCCATCCGCAGCCGAGCCCGACAGACAAAGATTCCAGCCCCGCACCTCATGCATGCCCTCGAGGAAGCGGTCGAGCATCGCCCAGCGCTCCGCCTCCGGACCCGCCCGCCAGTAATCAATCATGAACTGGTCGAAGCGCCCCGGCGAATCCACCCCATCGAAGGTATAAAACATCCACAGCATCAGCACCGCTGAATGCATATCCCAGGCCGGCTCCAGCGGAATGCGCGTAAACGCCTCCGCCATCCGCCGAAGCTCCCCGCGCCGCTCCGGATCCGTCTCCGCCGCCAGCAGCGCCGCCTCACGGATCCGCCCGCCCAGCACACAAAGCGCCTCCAGCGCCCCCTCACAGCCCCGATAAAAGGCCGCCCGCTCAGGATGCGCCGCGAGCCCCGCCCGCACCCGCTCCCGCAGTCCCCGAACCCCCTCATGCAGCCAGCGCCCGTAATCCGGATTCGCATGCCCGCCCCAGCCGCCGCCCCAGCAGGCCATCGCCTCCACGAGCCGCAGATCCTCCGCAGCACAGCGCCCGAGCCACTGCCCCCGGGTCTCATGCACACGCATGGCTTCACGCAGCGCCGCGAGTTCCCCGGCCTCCTCCGGACAGCGCTTCACAATCTCGGCAAAACGCTCCTCGTCGACCGTAATCCCGCTGCCATAGCTGTAGCTGCAGAAACCGTCCACGGGATAGCGCCCGACCGTCGGCAGCAGCGAACGCGCCCCGAAGCTGATCTCGGCCTGCCGCGCGTGCGCCAGCATCCCGGCCGCGATGCGCTCGCCGATGCTCGACTCCGGCTGCGCCAGAAAGGCCCGCGCAAAGGGCTCCCGCCGTGTCTGCCTCATCTCCCGCACCTCCCGCTTCGGCTTTGTGTTCTCCGCCCCGATGGCTGTCAGCTCCCGGCCGCCAGACATGTACTGCGGACAGAGCCGCCACACCGTGTTTTTATACTATATTGAAGATACGTGATCCGAAAGGCCTCATAGATGCCAGGAGGGAGGTTTCGACATGAATGAAGAAGCAGGTATTCCGGCCCTGAGCTTCCATAACGGCAAAGCGACGCTGTTGTCCGCCGGGAAGCCCTTCCTGATCTTTGGCGGCGAATGCCACAACTCCAGCTCGTCGGATCTGGACTACATGCGCGACGAGGTCTGGCCCCGGATCCGCCGGCTCAACCTCAATACGCTCTTTGTTCCCGTCACCTGGGAGCAGCTGGAGCCCGAGCCGGACCGCTTTGACTTTGCGCTCGTGGAGGGCCTGATCCGTCAGGCGGAAGACGAGCGGATGAAACTGGTCCTGCTCTGGTTCGGTCTCTGGAAGAACGGCATCAGTACCTATGTGCCGGCCTGGGTGAAGGCGGACACCCGGACCTATTTCAGAATGCAGGACCGCCACGGCAGGGTCCTGCCGGCCATATCGCCGCTCTGCGGGGCGGGTGTCGGGCGCGATGCCGCCGCCTTTGCCAGACTAATGGCCCATCTGCGCGATTATGACAGCCGGCGCACCGTGCTTTTGGTGCAGGTGGAGAATGAAATGGGCCTGCTCGGGGACTGCCGTGACTTCTCCGAGGCCGGCGAGACGGCCTACGCTGCCGCGATCCCACAGGAGATGGCCGCCTTCAGCGGCGTGGCGGGCAGCTGGCACGAGGCCTTCGGAGTGGAGGCCCCCGAGCTCTTCATGACCTATGCCTATGCGCAGGCGACGGAGCGCATCGCCTCAAGCGGCAAACGGGAATATCCGCTCCCGCTCTATGTCAACGCCTGGCTCGAGCAGTTTCCCTGGACGCCGGGCAGCTATCCGGTGGGCGGCCCCATCGCCCGGCACATGGCGCTCTGGCAGGAATTTGCCCCGTCCATCAGCCTGCTGGCGCCGGACATCTATCTGCCGGACTTCGAAGCCGTGTGCCGCGAATATACGAAGCGGGGCAATCCCCTGCTGATTCCGGAAGCGCGTCCGTCGATGGACTCGGCCTCCAACGTGTTTTCGGCTTTCGGGCGCTTCGGGGCGCTGGGCTTTTCGCCCTTTGCCATCGAGAAGCTGAACGAGGAAAGTCCGCCGCCGGACGATGCTGTTCTGGGCCAGCTCAATATCATGGCCGAGGCCTTCAGGCACTACCGCGCCGGCGAGTATCTGGCGGAGAGCTACGCCCTGCTCGGCGGCATGGCCGGGCTGCTGGAGGAATACCGCCTGACGCCCCATCTGCAGGGCTTCACCAACAGCAACATGCCCGGCACGCTGCTGCACTTTGCCGACTGTGATTTCCGTATCGACTATCTGCCCCACGGAAAGCACTCGCCCAAGGGCGGCGGTCTCGTGCTCGAGCTCGAGCCCGATCTCTTCGTGTTCTGCGGCCTCAACTTCCGCGCCCAGGCCCTGCCCGGATTTGATGATCCGGGCACGGTGGAGATCCTTTCCATCACCGAGGGCGTCTACCAGAACGATGTCTTCGTGCCCGGCCGCCGGCTGAACGGGGATGAGTTCCAGCTGCGCTTTGGCGAACATCCATCCCTCTGTCAGGTCCGCCTGCTGCGCCATCCACGCGGGTGACGTACAGTCTGAGAGCCAGCCCGCCCGGGAGAGCGATGCAAAGGAGCAAAGCCATGCCGCCAGCGATGCCAAAAACCGCCAGATCCGCCGCCGCCCGTCAGGTTCACATTGAGCCGCTGCTCAAACGCTGGTGCGATGCCCTGCTGCGCTATGAAATCACCGGCATGGGCCAGCCCCATATGGACGGCAATCTGCTCTGCCCCGCCTGCGTCCGGGTTCACGGGCGCGCGGTGGATGCCGTCTTCCCGCTGCTGGTGCTCGCGAAGCGCAGCGGCAACAGCGCCTATGTCGATCTCGCCCGCCGCATCTTCGACATGACCGGACGTGTCTTTGAGCGCGAAGACGGCTCCAATGTCAACGATGTGGACTCCGGCTGGCGCGGCATCACGGTCTTCGCGGCCTGTGCCCTCGCCGATGCCCTGAATGTCGATGCGGCCGGTGATCTGCTGCCGGCAGCCGACCGGCGGCGCTGGAGCGGGCGTCTTGAGCGCATGGGCGACTTCCTGCGCGGCTACGCGCACTGGGATGAGACGAACGTCAACTACCAGATCACCAACAGCCTGGCGCTCGCGAAAATCGGCTGTTTCTTCGGCCGCCGCGACGACCTCGAACAGGCCCGCAGCTTCCTCCGCGGCGCCTGGCGTTACCTGACGCCGGACCTGCTCATCTACGGTGAAGGCCGCCCCTTTGACCGGCGGAGTCCGAAGGGCTGCCTCCCCATCGACATCGGCTACAACGTCGAGGAGTCCGTGCCCGCCCTCGCCGAGGCCGCCCTCCTCGTTGGCGATGCGGAGGATCAGGAGCGCGTTGCCGCCGTCCTTGCCTCCCACGCCCGCTTCATGCTCGACGATGGCGCATGGGACAACTCCTTCGGTACCCGCTCCTTCAAGTGGACCTGGTGGGGCAGCCGCACAACCGACGGCGCCTCGCTCGCCTATCTGCTCTACAGCGATCGCGAGCCGCTCTTTGCAGAAATCGCGGCCCGTGGCCTCGCCCTCCTCGAAGACTGCACCGGCAGCGACGGTCTCCTTCTGGGTGGGCGCCGCTATGCCGACTGGGACGAGCCCGCCTGCATCCACCATACCTTCACGCACGCCAGGGTCCTCGCCGCCATCCTCGAGCACGGCATCGAGCTGGTGCAGGTGAATCCCGCGGTCCGGCTGCCGCGTTATGCGCCCGGTTTTCGTGACTATATCCCGGCCCTCGATACGCTCCTGGTCACCGAGGAGGGCTGGACGGCAAGCGTCTCCGGCTACGACTGGACCTATCTGCCCGGGGGACATCCCAGTGGTGGCGACCTGACGCTGCTGAAGCCGCCCGGTGCCGATCCGCTGCTGGTCGCCTCGATGAATGAATATGTTCTGAAGGAACCGCACAACATGCAGCAGGCGCGTTTTGACAGGCACCGGCCGCTGACGCCGCGCTTCGTGACCGGCGATCCGGCGGACGACCGGGCGAGCAGCCTCTACGGCACGACAGCACCGCTTTTTCGCGGCTCACCCGCCTCCGTTGCAGGCCTGAGAACCCTGGATGTCGAGGGCAGGCTGCCGGGCGGGACAGCCTATCGCTATCGCTATCGTTTTGAGCCCGGGCGGATCGAGATGGATGTCAGCTGGAGCGAAGCCGCGACGGGTACCTATGTCCTGCCCCTGATTGTCGATCCGGCCATCGTGCGCGAGAGGCAGGAGCCGGCTGCGGACGGTGTGCGGCTCTGCCGCCGGGACGGCGAGATCATTCTGAAAGCGAGCGGCGCCAGAGTCGTCTGGGCCGGTGACCACGAATATATCTACAACCTGGTGCCCGGCTTTATGGCGCGCGAACTGCATCTGGTCTCGGACACGGGCCGGCTCAGCTGGACGCTCGAATTCCGCCCCCATGCCTGAGAGTGCTGGGCGCTGCCTCTCGCTGCAACGGACTGATACGTAGAAGCGGGCGACGGACCGAGGTCAGGATCGGTAAGATTTTGTCAGCACCCCCGGGCGCTTTTTGGCAAACTCGTGATCTTGACCAGAAATAGGGCTCTGGTGGTCAGGATGAAGAGAAATCCAAACTTTTTTTGGCAAACTCGCCAACTTGACCAGAAACGGGGCTCTGGTGGTCAGGATGAAGAGAAATCCAAAACTTTTTTTGGCGTGCGCCAGTTCGGTGCAAGGGAGATAGTGAGGTGAGATTCCTCACCCGGTAAAGGGGTAGCGCCCAGCCGGTACATAGCCTTGGAGCCTTAGTCCGCGAGGACGGG
>JASGUU010000088.1 GCA_030057555.1 Bacillota bacterium
CGGGCGCTACGAGATCCTGCTCACGATCCGCGCCGGCGGCCGCAACCACAGTCTCCTCCTCTCGGCGAACCCCGCTGCCGCCCGCGCCCAGCTGACCGCCGCCAACCCGCCGGTGCCTCCCGTCGCCCCGCAGTACTGCATGATCCTGCGCAAGCACCTCCAGGGTGCCCGCATCGAATCCATCCGCTCCGACGGCTATGAGCGCGTCCTGCGCTTCACCTTCAGCACGGTCGACGAAATCGGCGACCGCCGCAGCCCGGAGCTCATTCTCGAGATCATGGGGCGCCACTCAAACCTCATCCTGATCAACCACGAAGGCATCATCCTTGATGCCATCCGCCATGTCGACTTCTCGATGTCACGCCTCCGCGAGGTCATGCCCACCCGCCCCTATCTGCCACCGCCGGCCCAGGACAAGCTCGCCCCCCAGACCGCCCTCACGGCCCTCATGGACGGCAGTTTCTTCACCCACACCGGCACTTCGGATCCAGGCAAAGCCCGCCTCGACCACTGGCTCCTCGACCGCCTGCAGGGCTGGAGCCGCCAGCTCGTCCGCGAACTGCTGGAACGGGCCGGCCTCTCGGGCAGCGAGCGCCTCGCCCAGCTGAGCGCCACAGAACGCGCAGCTCTCGAACGTGAGCTGCGCGACCTGCTCGCCGATATTCTCGCCGCCCGCTTTGAGCCCTCGCTCTTCGCCCGGAAACGCCGCCCCGACGGCCGCCTCGGCGCACTCACGGACTTCCACGCCCTCCCGCTTCGCCACCAGGGCCAGCGCGAGGCCCAGCCCACGCTCTCTGCGGCGATGGAGCGCTACTACGGCGAACGCGAAGCTGAAGAACGCCTCACGCGCAAACGCACGGAGCTCGAGCGCCAGGTCCGCCGCCGCCTCGAGCGTGCCGCCCGCCGCGAAGCGATCCACCGCTTAGATGTCGAATCCAGCCGTGACCACGAGCGCGAACGCGAGCTCGCCGAGCTGCTTACCGCCAATCTATGGCAGCTCAAGGGCGGCGAGTCCGAACTCGAGGTCACCGACTACTTCGACCCTCGGCTCGCCACCGTCACCATCAGCCTTAATCCGCACCGCAGCGCCGCCTGGAACAGCCAGCGCCGCTTCCGGGAGTACCGCCGCCTGCGAGAACGCCATGCCCGCGCCTCCGAGGCCCTCGCCGTCGACCTCGCCGAACTCGCCTACGGAGCGACGGTCCTCGAAACACTCGCCGATGCCGGGAGCGAGGCTGAACTGGCCGCGATCCGGACGGAGCTCAGAGACGAGGGCTGGCTCGCGGACGAAGCCGCCGTCAGCCCCGCCGGCAGCGGTTTCCACGCGCGCAAGGAAGCCCGCCGCCGTGGAAGCGGCGTCGTTGAAGACAGCTCCCGTCCCCTGCCGCCGCGCAGCTACCGCACGAGCACGGGGCTCGAGATCCTCGTTGGGCGCAACAACACCCAGAACGACCGTCTGACCCTGCGCGTGGCCCGGCCCGACGACTACTGGTTCCATGTCAGAAACAGCCCCGGCAGCCATGTCATCCTGCGCTGCCGCGGAGAGGAGCCCGACATGGACAGCCTCGTCGAAGCCGCCGAAATCGCCGCCTGGTTCAGCCGCGATGCCGCATCGCTGCGCCGCCAGACGGGCTCAGGAGAAACGACCCCGGACACATCTGCCGCGATCGTGGTCGACTACTGTCCCCGCAGCCATGTCCAGAAGCCCCGCGGTGCGCGGCCGGGCATGGTCATCTACGAGGGGCACCGCTCGCTCAGGGTCAGGCCCCGCGACCCGGCAGATCGTCAAGCGTCAGACCAAACTCCTCCAGATACGGAGTTCTGAACTTTTCGTCTGTCTCCTGCAGCGAATAGATGCAGCCGCAGTAGCGCTGACGGTAAAGGCCGTCCCGCTTTGCCATCTCCTGGCCCTCTCGATAGCCGGGACGAAAGTCCACAGCCAGAAAATTGATGCGCCGCCGCTCGGCCGTCACCTGCCCGGCATCGAGAATCATCTGGTGCTCCTGCCAGGGACTGACCAGCAGCGAGGTCGTAAAGAAGCGAAAGCCGTTGCGGCCGGCATAGGCGGCGACACGGTTCATGCGCATGTAGATGCAGAGGCGACAGTGCTCCAGTTTCGACGTGCTGCTGAACTGGCGCCAGAGCTCCTCGCGCGGCTGCGACTCGACCACCAGCTCGAGATCGTGAAGCCGGGCGAATTCGCGCGCCGCAGCCTCCCGCCTATCGTGCTCAGCTTCAGGGTGGATGTTGGGATTATGAAAATAGCCCACCACATCCCAGCCGGCCTCACGCAGCTTGAGCAGAGGATATTCGCCGCAGGGGCCACAACAAAGATGGAGGAGGATACGCTCTCCGGGTTCATTCGGTGCCAAGATCATCAAAACTAACCTGTCCTGTCATAGCCTGCCTTGCCGCACGACCGAGACTGCCGAGGCGCGTCTCATAGTCCACCGGACAGGGCAGGCCCAGATGTTCGAATGCGAGCCGGGTCAGCACCCGACCGCGTGGTGTTTTCGCGAGGAAGCCCAGCTGCATGAGATAGGGCTCGTAGACGTCCTCGATCGTCACGGCATCCTCGCCGGTGCCGGCGGCCAGATTATCGAGGCCGACGGGGCCGCCGCCGAAGACCTCGACCATCGTCAGCATCAGCCGACGATCGGTGGCATCGAGCCCGCGCCCGTCAATCTCAAGCTCTCTGAGGGCGTAGCGGGCAACCTCTCCTGTGATCACGCCGCTGCCGCGCACCTGGGCGAAGTCACGCAGGCGCCTGAGCAGACGGATGGCGATGCGCGGGGTGCCGCGCGAACGCCTGGCGATCTCGTCGACGCCATCCCGGTCGATGCCAATGTCCAGGATGGCGGCGTCCCGCAGCACGATCCGGGCGAGCTCGTCCGGCTCATACATGCGCAGGCGGTTCACGATGCCGAAGCGGTCGCGCATCGGCGCCGTGATCAGGCCGGCGCGCGTCGTCGCCCCGATCAGGGTAAAGGGGGGCAGATCGAGACGGACGGTGCGGGCGCCGGGACCCGTCCCGATCATGATATCGAGGCCAAAGTCTTCCATCGCCGGATACAGGGCCTCCTCAACACTGCGGTTGAGACGGTGGATCTCGTCGATAAAGAGGACATCGCGCGGTTCGAGACTCGTCAGGATGGCGGCGAGGTCGCCGGCCTTCTCGATCGTCGGTCCGGTCGTGATGCGCAGGCTGACGCCCATCTCGCTCGCGATGATCCCCGCCAGCGTCGTCTTCCCGAGGCCCGGCGGGCCGTAGAGCAGCACATGGTCGAGGGCATCGCCGCGCTTCACCGCCGCCTCGATATAGACGCGCAGGTTCTCCTTCACCCGCTCCTGGCCGAAGAACTCGGCCCAGCGTGTCGGCCGCAGCCCGGCCTCGTCGGCCTCACGGCGCAGCCGCGCCGTCTGGACGATGCGCTCTTCTCCCCCGTCAGCGAGGTCCACCGGGGGCAGATCGTAGTCGTCATAGTCCGGCAGATCGCGCGGATCGTATCTGTCGTTCATCTCAGCTCAACACCTGCTTCAAAGCCTGTCGGATATTTGTCTCCACGGTGGCGGTGGGATCGAAGCTCTTCGCCACCAGCGTTTCCGCCTCCGCCGCCGAATAGCCGAGCACCACGAGGGCGCCGAGCACGTCCTCACGCAGCCGTCCGGGGCCGTCCCCGCCTGCCGCGGCAGCCGGCTGCAGCACTGCCCCCTGACTCTGCGGCGCCATGCCCTTCAGGCGGTCGCGCAGCTCCAGAATGATCCGCTCGGCCCCGCGCTTTCCCAGCCCCTTCGTCCGCGTCAGTGTCTGAACGTCCTCATTAAGCACCGCGAGCGCGAAGCGGTCGGGCTCGAGCGTCCCGAGAATATTCGTCGCCACGCGCGGCCCGATCCCCGTCACGGTCTGCAGCAGATCGAAGAGCTGGCAGCGGTCGGATGTCGGGAAGCCGTAAAGCGAGAGATCATTCTCGCGCACGATCATGCGCGTGTGGACGGTCACCTCGTCGCCGATGGCGCCGAAGCGCTCGACGAGGCCGGCTGCCGTGAAAATCCGGTAGGCGATGCCGCCGTTTTCCACCAGCACACTTTCAAGTTCCGTAGCGAGCAATCTCCCGCGAATTCGAGCAATCATTCCGAGACCCTTCCCCAAGCTCTATTCATACTGCAAAGACCTAGCCCCGGCCGCTCCCCCGCGCTCTGGCGGTCCGGCCCTGGTAGCCACCATAGAGTTCAAAGGACTCGAGACGGCCGGTAAAAGCCTGGCAGATGGCCACCGCGAGCGCGTCGGCCGCATCGTCCGGCCGCGGCACTTCAGAGAGGTTCAGAAGTACTTTCACCATCAGCTGCACCTGGGCCTTCTCCGCCCGGCCGGCTCCGGTCACGGCCTTCTTAATCTCGGCCGGCGTGTACTCGTAGACACGCAGTCCCGCCCGGGCGGCCTCGGTGATGACCGCACCGCGCGCCTGTGCCGTGCCGAGTGCCGTCGTCTTATTCTGGGCGAAGAACTGTTCCTCGATGGCGACGAGCTCCGGCTTCGTGCGCTCGATAATGTCACCGACCGCGTCGGCGATCGCGAGGAGGCGATGTTCAAACGGCTGACCCGGTGCCGTCTCGACCGTGCCGTGGTCGACGAGACGGAGGCGCCCCGCTTCATAGTCCACCACTCCGTAGCCCAGAATGGCATAGCCGGGATCAATCCCCAGAACGCGCATCGCCCTCTCCTCTCGAACCTTTGTTTGCTATACAGTTTAGCACAATGGTCTCTGCTGACGGATGCCGTCCTGTTCCATTTGACCCGCACCCCTGCCAGCTGCAGCTCCCTGCCGTCAGTGCCGAAACGGCAATGGGACCCCTGACTCCTGGCGGCCGGGCTCCCAACACTGCATCGCCTGCCCACATTTCACTGGCGAGCCTTATTCGACCATGACATAGAGTGCTCCGGGCACCTCTTTCCCACCCGCAACGCGGATTGCGACACAGACCTTATTTGTATCAGGAGTTCTGGGTTTTCAGTAGCAGGTGTTGACGCTGCTGAAGTCCTTCAGGATCACCCTGCTACTGCTGGAGTGGTAGACATAGAATTGATCCTGATACGATATCGTGCCGCCTTCTCCTCTGGCCGCCATGGTCAAGGTATCACCGACTTTATATGTCGTCCTGGTCCCGCCTCAGAATACAACAGCCTCGGTCGGCTCATCCTGTGGCTGTATGACAGTCATCGTCTTCTCCTGGTCGACGATCATCCAGGCGGCATTCCTGACATTCACACCGATCTGGTACGTATCCGGTGTCACGAGATTCCAGTTGCAGGTGTTAGCTGGTGCATGGTTGCGCAGTACGACCCTGGCGCCATTGGAACGAACCACAAAGAACTGATGCTGAATATGGCGCCGTCCCATCTTCTCCCCTGGCCGGCAGAGCGTCCGTTTCACCATAGGTATAGCTTATCCTGGTGCCTGCGCGTAAAACCGCAACCCGGATGGGATAGATCAGGCTGACCAGGACATCCATTGGCTTATCGAGCTCACCCGGTGCCTGTACATCGTAAGCATAGATGATGGCTGGTATGCACGTGATCTCGTCTATCAGCAGGATTCCAGTACTGTAATCAAAATCTGCACGAACCGGCAGAGGACTGCCGTCACCTTGTCTCATATCGGTAATGCTCATATCGGTAATGCTGGCGACGTTATTACCGAGGATGGCTGCTAAATAAAAACATACATCCCACATGCCGAATAAGGATCCTGGCCCGAATTGATCATTCCAGGACGAAAGTAAATCATCAATTTTCGTGTTTTTACTGAGATCAGGAGCTGTGAACGGATTCTTGCAGCACATTACAGCTCTCATTTCAGAATTCCGGCTGACCTCGAGTTCTGTGAGCTGGTTGATGTGGCAGTGTAAACTGGTCAGCTTTGGATTCATGCTCAAATCAAGGGACTATATTCGATTGCCGTGGCACTGCAGGGGTTCCAGATTGTGAAAATGTTTTATACCTTTCACGCTGACAATATCCTGCTCACCACACTTCACCTCACACATAGAAAATAATACATTCACATCCAAAATACCGTCGCTGTTGGAATCAAAAGTTCTGACACACGCTCAGAGATTAGCATCCGGAAGTTTGCTTCATTGATTGTGACATCTTCATCAAACGCCATGGCAGGACAGACCTGCCTGATCAGCGCTACAAGCAGGACCAGCACGAAAAGAGTGCTTTCATCCTCTTCTGTTTCATCTTGATCCCCTAAACGCTTTGTCTGTCCGCCGTTTCCGGATCCAGATCAGCTCCGTCAAGATTCTTACGGTTCCATTTCACATATGGTCTGCTCATGATTGAGTCTGGCCCTCCCGCAGCCGGGAGGGCCAGGCACGTTACTCAGTTCGGATTTACCGTGACATATATCCCCTTTGTCACTACTTTCCCC
>JASGUU010000089.1 GCA_030057555.1 Bacillota bacterium
GTTATCTGTCACCGATGCAGTGGGAGGCAGAATACTACAGGCACAAGGAAGACGCTGCCGAATGTGCAGCTTGAGGATGGATAGAGATTGGCGAATCTAACTTGTACGTTTTCTTGACGTAGGACCACTGGTCAAAACGAGGAGTAATCCAAAAAAAGATTTGGAAAAGTCCCCATCCTGACCACGAGGGGCGCGCACGCCGCTGCGCGGCGCGCAGGGGGATGTTGAGATCACCTATATTAACTGCTTCAGGGCATCAGAACCTGAATCGCTTCACAATTCCTTGAAAGTACCAGGCCGTACCTGTCATCCTCGTCGCTCGCTATCCTACCGCATGGCTTTTACATTTCAGCCGTTTGTGAGGCTGGTCGCTACGCAGGCAAAATGGAGAAGTGATCGTCCATATGCCTGCATGCAAGCTGCGCTAAACTTCGGTGTTTCAGATCTTTTAGGAAGGCTCGGAGAAGTTTCACTCATCCCGTCAAATATGATGTGCACCCTGCATGCTGCGGAGCAGCAGCAGAACGGTTATGCGGCTGACACAGGGGCAGCTGCCGGATTATGAATCGACTGCATTTGCGAAAAGGGTTTTGATTACATCGAAATGACGGTAAGATTACAGACGTGACGAAAAGGTGACAATTCGATTACAATGCATTTTTGGATCACGAGGGGCGTCGACGGCGAAAGAGAGTCGGGTGGCGTACATTACTTATAAGATAGACGTTGGTTCGAGGTAACGGGTGGCGGAGCGGAATTACCATGAAAATGAGAAGCAGGGGTCGGTAACGAGGCGGCCGGTGCGCGTCGGTCCGCTGACGGCTGTCGCCGTCCCCCTTCTGATTTTGGCGTTCCTGTTTCGTCCGACACTGCCGTCGGTGGCCGCGCCGGATTTTGCCTACTTTCCGCCACAGCCTTCCTCCAGTGTACGCGCCTCCAAGTGGGAACCCCTGGCCACGACAACAGCAGCGGAGCGGGAGACAACGGAGTCAGAATCGACGGAGCCGGAGACCAGTGTTGCGGACGCCCTCCTGACACTGCCGAGCGATTCGCCGGTGCAGCCGTTTGAACCGACGACGATCGGGATGCCGCCGCTGGAGGAAGAAGCGACAACGACTCCACTGCCGACGCCGACCCCGAAGCCACAGGCCTGGCTCGATCGAATTGTCCCGGAGAACGGGGAGAGACCGCTGTCGTACTTTGATGATGCCCTGTTCATCGGCGATTCGCGGACGGAGGGTCTGATGCTCTCGCAGCTGATTCCGTCAGCAACATATTTCACCGATATAGGCATCAGCGCACGACATTTTTTTACAAAGAAGATTCCTTTCGCGGACGGGCGTGAGCTGACCATGTCGCAGGGCCTCGCACTGCGGGATTTTGGGAAGATCTACCTGTGCATCGGGATCAACGACATTGGCGATCCGCAGGATGCGTTTCTCAACAACTACAGCCGCATGGTCGATTTCATCCGCCAGGAGGAGCCGCAGGCACTTTTATATGTGGTTTCCATCCTGCCGGTCAGCCAGGCCCGCGACGATGAGGGGAACTGGGTCAATAACGACAATGTCTGGCGCTTCAATGACCTGCTCCTCGAGTTCTGTGCAGACCATGGGCTGCCCTATCTGGATGCCGCAGCGGCGGTCAGCGACGAATACGGGAAACTGCCGGCCGACGCCAGCGCCGACGGACTGCATCTGAGCCATGCACTGCTCGAAAAATATGTGTATTTCCTGAGAACACACACACTGGGAGATTGACCGGACCACTCAGCCGGGGTTGACTGCGGCGGCCTGCAGATCGGGATCTATCTGCCTGACCTGCTGGGCGCGGAGGGAGTTGAGCACGGCCAGCAGGGCGGCGCCGACATCGGCAAAAACCGCCAGCCACAGCGTCGCGAGGCCGAGGGCACCGAGGAGGAGGACCGCGGCCTTGATGCCGAGGGCGATGGCAACACTGAGACGGGCGACCGACTCGGTGCGGCGGGCGATACGGATGCCGGTGGCGATGCGGCCGGGCTCGTCGCCCATGAGAACAACATCGGCGGCTTCGATCGCGGCGTCCGAACCCAGGCCACCCATCGCGATGCCGACATCGGCGCGGGCGAGAGCGGGGGCGTCGTTGATGCCGTCCCCGACGAAGGCCAGCGTCCCCTCCCCCCTGTTCAGCCACGGCCGCCGCTTCACTTCCTCTGACGGTCGGGCAGACCGCCGCGCGTCCAGGCGCGCCTCGATATGGCGCAGCTTGTCGTCCGGCAGCAGTCCGGCAGTGTAGTGGTCGAGGCCGAGGCGGCAGGCGACGTGGTGGGCGACGCTTTCGCGGTCGCCCGTGAGCATGCCGATGCGGCGCACACCGGCACGGCGCAGGGCGGCAACGGCGTCGGGGGCATCAGGGCGCAGTTCATCGGCAACTTCGATGCAGCCGGCCCAGCGCCCATCGACGGCGACATGCACGAGGCCGACCGCGTCCCGCCCGGCGGGACTGTCCGGTCCGGGCAGGGTGGTCGCAGCAGCCGTGGTCGCAGCAGCCGGGTCTGCGTCGATGCGGGCCATGAGCCGGCGGTTGCCGACGGCGACCTCGCGACCGTCAACGCTGGCGACGAGGCCCTCGCCCGCATATTCCCGGACATCTTCGACACCATGGTGGGCGGTGTGCGGATCGAGCTTTGCGTGTGCCTGCAACGACAGAGCAATGGGATGATCCGAGGCCGACTCCGCCCGGGCGGCGAGCCACAGCAGCTCCTCGGCACCGATACCCTGCGGATGTACGGCGGCAACGCTGAAGCTGCCGCGGGTGAGCGTGCCGGTCTTGTCAAAGAGAACCTCATCAACCTGGGCCAGTGCCTCGAGATCGGCACCACCGTGGATCAGGATGCCACGCTTCGCCGCGCCGCCGATACCGCCGACATAGGCCAGCGGCACCGAGAGCACCAGGGCGCAGGGGCAGGAGACGACGAGGAAAACAAGGCCGCGGTAGAACCAGGCGGGGAAGGCCTCCCAGCCGGTGAGGAGCGGCGGCAGCAGGGCGAGGGCAACGGCCCCGGCGAAGACGAGCGGCGTGTAGACGCGGGCGAAGCGGGTGATGAAGCGCTCGGAGCGCGACTTTCGGGCGATCGCGGCCTGCACCAGGGCCATGATGCGCTGTACGGTGGACTCGGACGCGGGCTGGACGACGCGGGCCGTGAGAGCGCCACTTAGGTTGACGGCGCCGCCGGGCAGAGCATCGCCGGGGCCGACCTCGACGGGCAGCGACTCGCCGGTCAGCGCCGCGAGGTCGAGCGTCGAGCGACCCTCCGTGATGACGGCATCGAGGGCCGTGCGCTCGCCCGCGAGCACCTGGATCGTCTCGCCGACGGCAACCGCTTCGGGTAGAACCGTCTGGCGCTGCCCCCCGCGCAGCACGGTGACCTGACTCGGGGCGAGCTCGAGCAGGGCGCCGATGGAGCGTCTCGAGCGGGCAACGGCCATGCTCTCGGCATATTCACCTATCTCTGCAAAGATCATCACCGCGGCCGCCTCCGCCGGTGCCTGAATCGCAAAGGCCCCAAGTGTCGCTACTGTCATCAGGACGGACTCGTTGAAAAAATTCCCTGCGGTGATGCTGCGGAGAGCACCGCCGGCGACGGCATGGCCGGCGAGCAGCCAGGCGCCGATGAAGAGCAGCCAGGCAGCGGTCGCGGCGTGCGCCTGCAGCAGGAGGCCGGTGATAAAGAGCAGCAGGGCTGCGCCGATGCGGATCAGATCGCGCCACGGCCGGGCTGTCCCGGCCGGAGAGGCGGCCGTCGCCTCATGGCAGGCACACGTCGCCTCATGGCAGGCGCAGGCGGCCCCGTGTTGATGCGCCATCAGAGGACCTCCAGAACATGCTCCTCGCCCATCTCATAGACCGTGCGGACATGCTGGTCATCGAGGGCATAGTAGACGATGCGTCCTTCGCGGCGGTTACGGACTACGCGGGCTGCACGCAGGATACGCAGCTGATGCGAGACCGCCGACTCCGACATGCCGAGCAGGGCGGCGAGATCGCAGACGCACAGTTCCGCGCGCCCCAGGGCGCAGAGTATGCGCATGCGCGTCGGGTCGGACATGACCCGGAAGAAGTCGGCGACGGCGCGGGTGACCTCGGGCGCGGGCATCTGCTCACGGACGGCCAGCACCGCCTCCTCGTGGATGACTGTTGTCTCACAGCAGTCGTCGGCTTCAGCAGCCAGATGATCTGGACGAATCAGATCCGAAACCATGTTCTTCTCCTCAACACTCATCTGATTATATGAGCAGATGTTCATATATTGTTATCATGATAATACCTGCTGAGAGAACTGCCAAGTCCCGGCGCTGCATCGTTGCATGAATCTGCGTCAAGCCTAAAATGAATCTGCGGGATCACGCCACTGCAACCATATGGGGACTGCCGGCGTTTTGATGTTACGAAGCAGCCCCGGTCATGGCGGCTGTCTCCGGAGGAGGAAGTGACATGAAGACTGGAATGAAACTCTGGGCCGGCACCTTCACCGCCATGCTGCTCGCTTTCGCACTCGTCGCCTGTGCCTCGGAAGCGGCCCGTCCCGTCCCCGACACTGCGACGCGCGATCAGATGATGGCGGGCGAAGGCGAAGACGGCTACTACGATATGAAAGCCGAATATGCTCCCGAAGAGCCCCGCGCGACGAATGCCGCCATGGCGCAGTCCGGCTCGGCGGCTCCCGTGGACAAGCCCGCCGACTTCGAGCGCAAGGTCATCACCCGTGGCGACTACGCCATTGAATCAACCGATGTGGTTGCCAGTATGGAGCGCCTCACGGCTGCCGCCGCCGAACTCGGTGGCTATGTTGAGAGCCAGAGCCTGCATGAATCCCGCGGCGCCTGGTACGGTGAGCTGACCGTTCGCTTCGAGGCGGGGCGGGAGAGGGAATTTCGCGTGCTGGTCGAAGAAGCCGGCACCATCCGCAGCGAATCGACGAGCGCCGAAGACATCACCTCAAGCTACTACGATGTCGAGGCCCGGCTGCGCAACGCCCGTTCCCAGGAAGAGCGCCTGCTCGAGATGTACCGTTCCGCGGACAGCGTCGAGGACATGGTCTACATCGCGAGCCAGCTGGATACGGTGCAGGAACGCATCGAACAGTTCGAAGGACAGATCCGTCTCTGGGATCACCTGGTCGGTCTGTCAACGGTGAATATCCGCATCTATTCCGAAGCGTCCGTCATTCCCGAGGGCAGCGAAACGCCGCGCTTCGTCAGCGGCTCCGACCTCATCGCCCGAATCGGACAGGGACTGCACTCGACGGCGGTGCGCTTTGTCAACGGGGTGGCGAACCTCCTCGTTTGGCTGAGCGAGAATCTGCTCCAGCTCATCGTTCTGCTCGCCGTCGCCTTCGGCGGCTGGCGTCTCGGTCTGCGCTTCCACCGGCGCTGGCGTACACACCGTCCGGACAGGGTGAAGGAGAACAGAAAGAAGCCCGCGCTGAAGCAGAAGTCAGCAGACGAACCGCGGCCCGGCTTTGTGCAGCCGTCCACCGGAGAGGATCCCGCCGGGGAGGACACCCGTCCGCCCGAAGCCTGACACAGCTTACCCGGGCCTGCCGAAACCGACAGTATTAACAACAGCGACCTGCACCTGATGTGCGGGTCGCTGCTATCTGCCCGTGTTCCGAACCGGTCCGGCCGCATGCGCTGTCGGGCGCATAAAGAGCTGTGAATAATAAATCAACGTAATAAGATGAGTTTTGTAGTTAAGTTCCATTTTGGGGGTGCTTGTCATATTTGTCGGACGTTGTTGTCTTTTTCGAGTCTTCCTCAAACACCTGAAACACTGAAGTTCCAGCGCAGCCTGCATGCAGGCACAGGAAAGATCACTTCTCCAATTGCCCGCGTAGCGATCAGCCTCACAAACTGCCGGTATGCGACTGATATGCGACGGAATAGCGGGCAGCGAGGATGACAGGTACGGTCTGGTACTTTCAAGGAATTGTGAAGCGATTCAGGTTCTGATGCCCTGAAGCAGGAAATATAGGTGATCTCAACATCCCCCTGCGCGCCGCGCAGCGGCGTGCGCGCCCCTCGTGGTCAGGATGGGGACTTTTCCAAATCTTTTTTTGGATTACTCCTCGTTTTGACCAGAAACCGCCTCTTTGTGGTCAGGATGGCGAGTAATCCAAATCTTTTTTTGGATTACTCCTCGTTTTGACCAGAAACGACCTCTTTGTGGTCAGGATAGCGAGCAATCCAAATCCGTTTTTGGATAACTCCTCGTTTTGACCAGAAACCACCCTTTTGTGGTCAAGATGGCGACTTTTCCAAATCCGTTTTTGGAAAACTCTTCGTTTTGACCACCAGAAGTCCACGAGCTGCTTTTTTCCCCCTGCCAGCCGTCCTCCTGGCATGTTCAACCGCTTTTTCATCTCAGACGCCGGAGTTTTCAAGTATTCGAGGCACATACAAAGAATAAAGTGCACATCGACCCTCAGGCACAACCGCGTCAGCGGCGCCGACTTCCGCTCGGCCGCAAACGCCTCCGCGGACTGCTGACACCGGAACAGACAGAAAACCTCACTATGACTTTGTCTGGTTATGGTTGTTGTTATTCTCCCGGACGAGAGGGATTTGAATGGTGAAGGTCGAGCCTGCGCCAGGCTCGCTGTCGAGCGTGATCTGGCCGTCATAAAGCGAGACGATATGCTTGACGATCGACAGGCCCAGCCCGGTGCCGCCGAGGGAACGGCTGCGTTCCTTGTGCACGCGATAGAAGCGCTCGAAAATCCGCGCCTGATGCTCCTGCGGGATGCCGATGCCGTTGTCGCGCACTTCGATGACGAGGCGGTCGCGTATGGCGCTTATCGTCAGCCAGACATCGCCGCCCGGCCGGTTGTAGAAAAGGGCATTGCCGAGCAGGTTCGTCAGCAGCTGCCGTACCCGCCCCGCCGCCGCGGGAATCTCGAGACCTGCCGGCACATCGCTGTGCAGACGCACCTCGCGTTCCGCCGCAATCGGCTCCAGCTGGCTCAGCACCTCCTCCACCACCATCTGAGCATCGCAGTGGCTGTCATAGCCCGGCATCTGCCGCCCGCGGTTCTCGATCTCCGAAAGCTGCAGCATGTCGGAAATCAGCGTCAGCAGTCGCTCGGACTCGATATCGATGATCTCATAGAACTGCTGTCTGGTCGTCTCGTCACGCGGGCTCGAACGCAGCAGCTCTATGTAGCCGCGAATTGAGGTCAGGGGCGTCTTCAGCTCATGTGAGACATTGGCGACAAAATCCTGCCGCAGCTGTTCGAGCTGGCGCATGCGTGTGACATCGCGGATCACGAGCAGCATACCCTTTGGGTCGCCATCCAGACGGATCGGCTGCGCCGTGATCGTAAGCTGGCGCTCCTTTGGATAGGATATGCGCATGTCGAACACGCCTTCGTCATCCAGATTCGGCGTGGGACCGCCGAGTCGCGCCAGATGTGCGTAGTTCTGTCCGAAGTTTTCGAGCCGCTGAAAGCGGCTGTCATAGGGCCCCAGCAGCTCGGCTGCCCGCGGACTCAGCAGGACAACCTCGCCATCTGCCCGCAGCGCGATAATGCCATCGGCCAGGCTGCGGATGATAGTCTCGAGGCGAACATTCTGCTCGACGAGCTCGCCATGCATGCTCTGGATCCGGTCGGCCATCTGGTTGAATGCCCGGCTCATCTGACCCAGCTCATCCGGGTACTCGCTGACACGGCTCGCGAGGTCACCATCGGCGATATCCTCAGCCGAAGCGGCCAGCAGCAGAATGGGTGTGATCAGCTGGTCGGCATAGCGCTTCCCGAGCAGCGTCGCCGCAATCAGACCGGCGATGAGGCAGAGCGCGAAGCCGATAACGAGGGCCCAGCTCAGAGCCCGTATTTCTCCCGCAGGCAGTGCCGCCCGCAGGATCAGATCACCATACGGCATGGCCACATAGAGATAAAACTCGTCCGAAGTCGCCGATCGCCGGGCGTCGAAGGCCTGCCTGCCCTCGAGTGCCGCCCGCACTTCGGGGCGGTCGGCGCGGGAGTCGCCGATCCGCCCGGCATCCGTCGAGTCGGCGAGGATCAGTCCTGCATCATCGAGGATACCAACACGCACCACGGAATCCGCCTCCCTTAAGGTGGCGGCAATGGCGACGGCATCGTCCGCCCCGACGAGATCCACCAGAGCGGCCAGATAGGTCAGCGAATCATCCAGCCGGCGCTCCAGAGAACGCCGGTAGACCTGATTGGCTAGCAGCAGCGAGAGCAGCATGGCAACAACGAGTCCCGCCGTCGTCGCGGCGACCAGAAGACGCACAATGCGTCGTTTCAAGTCGCGTCCCTCCTCTCGTCCGCGTTCTCAGTCCCGCGTCCACGCGTTGGCGTGGACGCTTACAGCTCGTCTGCCGCCGCGAAAGCGTAGCCTATGCCGCGTACCGTGCGGATCAGGCGCGGCTCGGCAGGCTCATCCTCGAGCTTCTGGCGCAGATAGCGCACATGGACATCCACCGTGCGCGTGTCGCCATAGTAGGTGGTCTTCCAGACACGGTCCAGCAGCTGGTCGCGGCTGAAGACCTGTCCCGGGCTCTGCATCAGCACAGCCAGCAGATCAAACTCCCGCAGAGTCAGCTCAACAGGCTCGCCGCGCTTGAGCACGCGCCGCCGCTTCAGATCCAGTTCGATCGGACCCAGCTCGATGCGCTCGTTCTCGGCGAGCTGGCTGTCGTAGTCACGGCGGCGCAGCAGGGCGCGGACACGGGCGGCGAGCTCCTTCACCCCGAAGGGTTTCGGGATGTAGTCATCCGCCCCCATCTCGAGGCCGAGCACACGGTCGACCTCGTCGGTGCGCGCCGTCAGCATGATGATCGGCATCGTCCGGGTGCGTTCGCCGGCCCGCAGGCGGCGGCATATCTCGAGTCCGTCCGGCGGCGGCATCATCCAGTCCAGCAGGACGCAGTCGGGAAGACGCCGGTCGACCGCCGCGAGCAGGGCCTCACCGTCGGCAAAGGTCACGGTTTCCATGCCGTAGTCGCCCAGGGCTTCGGCTGCAAGCAGGCGGATATGGGGCTCGTCATCAACAATATAGATTAATGGCATGGCCTCATCCTCCTCGTGGTGACTGTCACATCAGCGGCCGCCGCCGCCCGAGCAGCTTGTTGGTCATGCTCTTGTGTTCACCGGTCACTGTATAGATGGCCCACTCGCTGATATTGGTTGCGTGGTCGGCCATGCGCTCGATGTACTTGGCGATAAACATCGAGTCGGTTGCCTGCGAGATCAGATTGGGATCATCGCGCAGCAGGTTCGACATCTCAAGTATGGTCTGCGAGAACATCGAGTCAACCTCGTCATCGCGGGCCTGAATCGCCCGCGCCTGCTCGATGTCGCGGCGCAGGAAGGCATCGATGGCCCCCGCGAACATCTCGCGCGCCACTTTGAACATGGTCAGAATGCGCGGCGGCGTCGGGAGCTTCGTGAATTCCGGATAGGTCGCCATGATCTCGCAGATATCGGCGCACTGGTCGGCGATGCGCTCGACGTCGGTCACCATCTTCAGGGTGGCTGCGATCAGGCGCAGGTCGCTGGCGATCGGCTGCTGCAGAGCGATCAGATTGATGCAGAGCTGCTCGATCTTGTTCTGAGCCATGTTGATCTCGGGATCCTGCTCGAAAATGATCCGGGCCATCTCGATGTCATGCGTCTCAAGGGCCTTGATCGTATCGCCCATGATTCCCTCAACACGGGCGCCAAGTGCACCGATATCCGCGTGCAGCTGCTCCAGCTCCTGGTCGAATACTTTGCGTGCCATATCTTCCTCCCTCAGCCGAAGCGCCCGGTAATGTAGCTCTCGGTGCGCGCATCACTCGGCTTATTGAACATCGTCACCGTGTCGTCAAACTCAATCACTTCACCGAGCAGGAAGAACGCCGTCCGGTCGCTGATACGGGCTGCCTGCTGCATGGAGTGGGTGACGATGACGATAGTGTAATCTTTTTTGAGATCGTTCATCAGCTCCTCGATCTTCATCGTGGCGATCGGGTCCAGAGCGGATGTCGGCTCGTCCATCAGGATCACCTGCGGTTCGAGGGCAATCGCACGTGCGATGCAAAGCCTCTGCTGCTGACCGCCCGACAGCTTCAGCGCGTTGCGGTCGAGGATGTCTTTCGCTTCCTCCCAGAGGGCCGCCTTCTTCAGGGAGCTCTCGACAACCGCATCCAGCGTCTGGCGGCTCTTGACACCCTGGCAGCGCAGGCCATAGGCGACGTTATCGTAAATCGACATCGGGAAGGGGTTCGGATGCTGGAAGACCATCCCGACCTCCGTGCGCAGGCGCACGACGTCGACATCCGGCCCATGTATCTCGCGCCCGGCCATGTGGATCTCGCCGGTGATGCGCACGTCCTCGATCAGGTCGTTCATACGGTTGAAGCAGCGCAGCAGCGTCGACTTCCCGCAGCCCGAAGGCCCGATAAAAGCCGTCACCTGCCGTGCCGGAATCTGGACGGTAATGCTCTTCAGCGCGTGAAAGTTGCCATAGTAGAGGTCGAGATTGCGAATGTCAAAGGCGACTTCGCCAAGTTCAAGACGCGCCTCGTTCTTATCCTTTGGTGGTGTCTGTGTCACAGTCTGCATACTGGTGTTCTCCATCTCTTATATTGTAACGTCAACCGCGATCGATCAGGCGGACCAGCGGCGGTTCAGGCGGACAGAAATGACTTTGACCGTGATGTTGAGAACGAGCACCATTGCCAGAATCAGGATCGAAATGGCGGAGGCGAGCTCAAAGTTCGGCTGCTCGGCACTCGTAATCGCCCAGATCTGCACCGCGAGCGAAGTCGCCGGCTGCAGCAGGCTCGGGCTGTCGGAGATGATCGTCGACATCGTATAGATCAGGGCGGCGGATTCGCCGATGACGCGGCTGATCGACAGCAGGGCTGCGGTCAGGATACCGGGCAGCGCGTTGGGCAGGACGACGCGGAAGATCGTCTGCGTCTGGGTGGCGCCGAGGGCGAGAGAGCCCATGCGCAGGGACTGCGGCACGACAATCAGGGCCTCCTCGGTCTGGCGAATGACCACCGGCAGCAGGACAACCGCGAGCGTCAGAGCGCCGAGCAGAATCGAGGGACCGTTCGCGCCGAAGACCTGCGTCACCGGGAAGAGCATCGCCATGCCCATCAGGCCGAAGATGATCGACGGCACGCCCGAGAGCATTTCGATCGAGGAGCGGATGGCGGCCGTCAGACGGTTTTTGCCCGCCACTTCATTAAGGTAGATTGCCGCGGCGACACCGACGGGCAGCACAATGACCAGCGTGACACCGATGAGGATGAGCGTCGCGATAATCGAGCCCCAGATGCCGCCGCCCTCCGTCTGGTAGTACATGAGAACGAGGCTTTCCGCACTCTCGTCCAGTGCCTTGATCGTATCCTTCGAGAACATGCGGCGTGCGGGACCGGCTGTCTTCTTGTCACCATCCGTATTCAGATACTGGATGCGCTGAATGGACGCCTCCTGGTGAATGCTCACATGTTGTCCCTGGGTCGCCCCGGCTGTCGTTGAATAGGCCGTGTGCAGCGGACTTTCGGGGTCGATGTAGACGACGGTCATCAGATCGGCACCCTGCGGGTCCTTGCGGTCCGCCAGCGCAAAGCCGAATTTGCTGCTGAAGTGGGCGTCGGCGGGGATATCGGCCGGCTTTTCGAAGCTTTTCGCCTCAGGTTCTTCAAAGGCAATATTGATGTTCTCGGACCAGTAGTTGCCGCGAATCAGGTCGATGCTGAGCAGGCCGATGCCCTGGCGGAAAACATAGAGCAGCACGATGAGCAGAACGGCGACGGCGATGCCGGTCGCGCCAATGGTCATGCCCTTGGTCGTGGCCTCATAGATGCGACGGCGGCTATTCATTCGTCACACCCCCAATCCGGCGGCGAATCTGGTGAATCAGCAGATTCGAGCCGACAATGATAATCATCAGCACAATACCGGCTGAGAAACGAATGTCGTAGTCGAGGCCGGTGGTTTCCTTCAGGCCGGCGAGCATCGTCGAGGTCAGGGTACGGGTAGGATCGAAGGGGTTGATCGTCGGACCGATCATCGCGTTACCGGCAACCATGGTGACGGCGGTCGCCTCGCCGAATGCACGGCCAAGACCGAGAATCAGGCCGGCGAAAATGCCGGAGCGGGCAGCGGTCAGGACAACCTTCATGTTCGTCTGCATCGGGGTGGCACCGAGGGCCAGCGAGCCCAGCTCAAGCTGACGGTCGACGGCAGCGATCGAGACGATGGACATCGAGCAGATGGTGGGGAAAATCATGATGGCAAGCAAAAAGATAACGGACAGTGAGCCCACACCGCCGGCCGTAATCTGGCCGAACCAGCCGGCTATGGTGTTGACCAGGCCTGTGATCGAGCCGCTCGCGAAGACACCGTAGACCACCGAAGGGATGGCGGCCAGCAGTTCGATGACCGTGGTGAAGACCACACGCATGCGCTTCGGCGCCAGCTTGACGATGTAAAGCCCTGTCAGCACGGCGAGCGGAAAGGAGATCACAGCCGCGCCAAAGGATGTGATCAGGGTATTGATCACGATAAAGCCAACACCGTAGACACCGCGGTCCTGTCTCCACGACATGCCGGTCAGGAAATTCCAGAGGTTTTGACGCTTCTCACCATAGGATGGCAGGAAAACCTGAATGCCTTTCTGGCCAACGAAATAGAAGATCAGCAGAATCATCAGGGCGGAGAGGATACCACAGAAGAGGAAGACCCCGCGCATGGTGCGATCCACCGCCTGTCTGCGTTTCCTCTGTTTGGAAGAGAACCGGGTCTTGTCCGGCATGCATGAACCTCCAGTCTGGCAGACAAGAGAAGTGGCACAAATCCGTTGCCGGACTGTGCCGCCCCTCAGTCTTGCTTAGTGAATATCAGCTATAGCGATACGCTGTCAGTTGATCTCGCTCCAGTCGGTGACCTCGCCCTTGAAGATCGCGGCAACCTGATCCTGGGTGAGATTCGTCACGCCGGTGTTCTCTTCGCTGACCACCACGACCACGGCGTCCCTGCAGAACGTGCCGTAGACATCGTCAGCACCAAAGTCTTCCGTACCGTCGGTCTTGAACGCGCGGGAGGCAAAGCCCAGCTCGATCGCGTTCGCGC
>JASGUU010000090.1 GCA_030057555.1 Bacillota bacterium
GGAGATCTAAGAACCGGTGCTGACACGTTTGGACAGGAAACCAGGTGTCAGCACCGGACAGCCGTTTCGGCAGTTTGCAGACAATGAAGATCGGCTATTGAGTGACAACGAGGACTAGCAGGAACAGTTTGATGTAGATCAAATTGATTTGCGAGCTGAACAAACATTAGTGCAGGAGAGACGATGTGACGACCATCGCGAAGCGATATTCCATGTGCTGCCAGCTTTGGCGGGCAAAGGTGCGGATAAAGGCCATCTTTCTTTCGCCGGTCCTCAGGTGAAAAGACCGTTGACTGCCTCCCGCCTGCCTGTGAGATCTCAGTGCCAAAGTAGTTCTGCGCAAGCGGGAAGTTCCATATGGCCAGAGCACTGAGATGGGATAGATAGGTTTTCATCCTTTGTAGTTTAGGTGGTATCAAATTATGTCTGTAAGCAACATTCTGACGTGAATTGCTGTTTTCTGCCGAGATCTGGCAAACAATGAAGGATCAGGTTTTATTGAGTACGGTTTCCTGGAGTATGTCGTAGACAAATAATCCACTGGTGCCCGCGTTTCAGGGCAGGAACGGAAAATTTGTCCGGGGGTGGACAAAAAATCCGCTGGTGCCCGCGTTTCGGGGCAGGAGCGGAAAATTTGTCCGTGGATGGACAAAAAAGCCGCTGGTGCCCGTGTTTCGGGGCAGGAGCGGAAAAATTGTCCAGGCGTGGACAAAAAAGCCGCTGGTGCCCACGCATCAAAGCTCCAACACGAATAAATACCATAAAGCCAACACGCTGCTCAGATAGATTGAACTAATCCGGGCGATGTGGAGATTGTGATATTCCATAGCGTCAACGCCGGCTTGTCTTTGTGTTCAGCAGGTCACGGAGCTTGCGGACAATCTTGGCTCGGCGGTTACAATCCGGATCTGTGCCATAGCATGTGTTGTCGTTCCGGTACATATTAACCGGGCTTCATGGTGAGGAAGGGCACCGATGAAAGACATAAACTCGTACAGGAAAAAAGACAGCCAAGTTTACAGCCCTCATTCCAATCATGGTGCGTCACCTTATCCATATGATGTGAACGATATGCCGTGTTTTGGTGTGGACCGGTCCCTTACCATGTGACGAGATGCAGGGAAATATGAAACAGGGGAATATGAAATGAGAGAAATCAGAACCAGGCGTTTGATTTTACGGCCGTTCAGGGAAGCCGATTACGACGATCTGTATGAATTTCTGGCGCAGCTAGAAGATGACGAATTCGAGGGCTACCCGGGAATAAGCTATGAAAACGGCAGGGAACATCTGAAGTACCGCGTTGGTTCAGAAGAGTTTTTCGCGATTGAGCTGAGGGAATCAGGGAAGGTGATCGGAAATATCTACTGCGGAAAGAGACGTTTTGAGGCGAGGGAAGTCGGCTACATCGTCAACCGGAACTATCAGAGAAAAGGCTACGCATACGAAGCGCTTTGTGCGGTTATTGAGAATGCCTTTGCCACAGGCGTTCATCGGGTGTTTGCGGAGTGCGACCCCGCGAATGTCGGTTCGTGGAAGCTTCTGGAAAAAGCCGGGCTGAAGCGCGAGGCACACTTCAAGCAGAATGTCTCTTTTCGGAAGGATGAAAACGGCGATCCAATATGGAAAGACACATTCGTGTATGCGCTTTTAGAGCGTGATTATTACGCCTGATCTTCCAGTTCTGCAGGCATCGCCGGCAGCAACCGCACCGACGGCAGTGCCAGCGGATCGGGCTCCGCCGCCCCGCCGCATCGCCACGCCGCCACCCGGCTGTCCGGGCCCGGCTGCCAACCCGGAGCTCAGCCGTGCCCGCCCGCCTCGAGCTTCAGCGCCTTGAGCCGCTTCATCACATCGTTCCCGCCGCGCCCGAAGTAGTCGTGCAGCACCCGGTACTCCGCGAACAGGCGGTCGTAGACTGCCGAATGCTCGGGGATCGGTACATAGGCCTTGTCGCGCAGCTTCGGCATCACACGAATCGCGTCATAAATCGAATCATAGCCGCCCCGCTCCGCCCCCGCCGCCACGGCACCGAACATCGCCGAGCCAAAGGCCACCGTCTGCTCGATCGCCGATATCCGGATCGGGCGCCGCGTCACATCGGCGTAGATCTGCATCATCATGGGATCCTTGAACGCGATGCCGCCCGTCGCCAGCAGCTCATCCACCGGCACCCCACTCGCCTCAAATGTCTCGATGATCTCGCGCGCCCCATAGGCCGTCGCCTCGATCAGGGCCCGATAGATCTCCTCGGGCCGCGTCAGCAGCGTCTGCCCAAGCAACAGACCCGTCAGATCCGCATCCACCAGCACCGAGCGGTTCCCGTTCCACCAGTCGAGCGCCAGCAGCCCCGACTCGCCCGGCTTCTGCCCCTCGACCTTCTCACGCAAAAGCTGATGGATCCCGATCCCCCGCTCCCGCGCCTCAGCCCGGTACGACTCCGGCACGCAGGTACGCACGAACCAGTCGAAATGATCGCCCACACAGGACTGCCCCGCCTCATAGCCCGGGAAGCCCGGCAGCACACCATCCTCGACAACCCCGCACATCCCCGGCACGTTGATCACCTCGGCACCGCCCGCCGCACCCAGCATGATGTCGCAGGTCGACGTCCCGATGATCATCAGCATGCGGTTGCTCTCGGCCACGCCCACGGCCGGCAGCGCCACGTGCGCGTCCACGTTCCCGACCGCCACCGGCGTCCCCGCCACCAGCCCCGTGACCTCCGCCATCGCCGCCGTCAGCACCCCGGCCCTGGCCCCGATCGGCAGGATCTCGTCCGCCCGCGGCAGCTTCGTCCCGATCACATCCGCGAGCTTCGGATGCAAAGCCGCGAAGAACTCCGGCGACGGGAAACCCTCGCGCTTCGACCAGATCGCCTTGTACCCGGCGGTACAGGCATTTCGCGTCTCCACCCCGGTCAGCTGCATCACGATCCAGTCAGTCGCCTCGATGAAGCGGTCCATCGCGTCATAGACCTCCGGCGCCTCCTCGACAATCTGCAAAAGCTTCGGAAACAGCCACTCGGAGCTGATCTTGCCGCCATAGCGCGCCAGAAAACTCTCACCCCGTTCCCGCGCCAGCTGATTCAGCCGGTTCGCCTGATCCTGCGCCGCATGGTGCTTCCACTTCTTCACATAGGCATGCTTCTCGCCCCGCCACTCGGGCAGAAAACAAAGCGGCGTCCCATCCGCCAGCATCGGCAGCACGGTACAGGCCGTGAAGTCCACCCCGATCCCGATCACCTGCTCCGGCCGCACCCCGGTCTCCCGCAGCAGCTGCGGCACCGCATTTGCCAGCACATCGAGATAGTCCTGCGGATCCTGCAGTGTCCAGTCCGGCGGCAGCTTCTCGCCCGTCGCCGGCAGCCGGTCCTCGATGAAACCATGCGGATAATCGTAGACGGCCGAACCCGCCTCCTCGCCGTTCGCTACATCGACCAGCAGCGCCCGTCCCGACAGCGAACCGAAATCAATCCCCAGCGCATACCGCTTCTCAGCCATCTCTCAGACCCTCCCTCAGCGCAGCTTCCAGACCAGATCCGCCAGCAGCAGCTCCTGCTTCAGCCTCTCCGGACAGCTCTCCCGCGAAATCTTCACGAACTCAATGCCCATAATCTCTGCAAAGTCCTCAAGCTCCCGCCCGCTCACCTGCGTCGTCAGCACACTGTGATGCGCCCCGCCGGCCAGAATCCAGCACTCCGTCCCGGTGTAGAGGTCCGGCTCCGGCCGCCACATCACCCTGGCCACCGGCAGATTCGGCATCGAGAGCGGCGGCCGCACCAGCTCAATCTCATGCACGATCATGCGGAAGCGCCCGCCCATGTCGATCACCGAGCACAGCAGCGCCGGTCCCGCCGGCCCTTCGAAGACCAGCCGCGCCGGATCCTCGCGTCCCCCGATCCCGAGCGGATGCACCTCGATGCGCGGCCGCCCGGCTGCGAGCGTCGGACAGACCTCGAGCATGTGCGCCCCCAGCGAGAGCTCCCGCCCCGGCGTCAGATCGTAGGTGTAATCCTCCATGAAGGCCGTCCCGCCCGGCCGCCCCTCGCCCATGCGCTTGATGATGTGCGTCATCGCCGCGACTTTCCAGTCGCCCTCGCCGCCGTAGCCGTAGCCCTGCCGCATCAGATTCTGCGAGGCCAGCCCCGGCAGCTGCCGCAGCCCGTAGAGATCCTCGAAGGTGTTGGTATAGGCACTGATGCCCTCGCGCTCGAAGATCCGCCGCATCGCCACCTCCAGCAGCGCCTGATAGCGGACGGCCTCGAGATTATCTGTGGCAAAGTCATAGAGGCTCCGATACTCCGCGAGGCAGGCTTCGATCTCCGCCTCCCCGACGGCCTCCATTTCGTCCACCAGCGCGCCCACCGGCGTCGTGTTGACCTGCCAGCCGAACTGGATCTGCGCCTCGACCTTGTCGCCCTCGGTCACCGCCACTTCCCGCATGTTGTCGCCAAAGCGCATGACCTTCAGCTGCCGCGAGACGGCCGCGCCGAAGGCACTGCGCATCCAGCCGCCGAGCTTTGCCTGCACCGGCTCATCCTCCCAGAAACCGACGATAACTCGACGCGGCAGGCGCATCCGGGCCGCGATGAAGCCGTGCTCCCGGTCCGCATGCGCCGCCTGATTGAGATTCATATAGTCCATGTCGATCTCTTCGTTCGGGATCGTGCGGTTGAACTGCGTATGCAGGTGGCAGTAAGGCTTCGTCAGTGCCGCGAAACCGTTGATCCACATCTTCGACGGTGAGAAGGTATGGCACCAGACCACGATGCCCGCACAGGCCGGATCGGCATTCGCCTCGCGCACCAGACCCGTAAACTCCGCATTTGTACGCACCAGCCCGCGCATCTCGAGCGTCGCCGGCAGACGGCCGCCGGCGTTCAGGCCGTCGACCATGGTCCGGGCATGTGCCTCGACCTGCCGCAGTGTCTCCTCACCATAGAGAAACTGCGTACCGGTGATGAACCAGAAACGCTGATCCTGCCATCCAAGCATCTTTTCTGCCTCCCCTTCGCCTGCCGCCCGCTCGAGGGGCTGCCGCCGTTTGTAATTTGTGTTTAATATAGCACGGCCACAGCAGCCTGACCTCCCTTATACTGGTGCCCATAGACAGGAGGGCCAGACCCATGCAGGATCAAAGAGCGTCCGTCTTCGCAGGCATTGGCTTCGTCAAGCCCGATGTTCCCTTCCACGCCGCCTATGCCGATCACGACCACGCGCCGCAGTTCCGCGCCGCCTTCGAGGTCCCCGCCGCCGTTCCCACTGCCATTCTTTCCCTCTGCACCCTCGGCTTCGGCTACGCCTGGATCAACGGCCGGCCCGTCTCGGACCACCTCCACGACATGCCGCCCGGCGACTACACCCGCACCCTCTGGTACCGCGACTTCGATGTCACCCGCCTCCTCAGGCCCGGCCGCAACGTCATGGCCGTCTGGTGCGGCAACGGCTACTACAACGAATCCCTCAAAACACCCTGGGACTTCGACAGCGCCCCCTGGCGCGATCTGCCCAAGTTCATCTGCCGCCTGCGCCCCGCAGACCCCGCCTCCGGCCGCGATCTCCTGAGTACCGCCGACCCCTGGCGCTGCCGCCCGGACAGCGCCGTCACCTTCAACCAGCTGCGCTCCGGCGAGCATTTCGACGCCCGCCTCCACGACCCCGACTGGACCTCACCCGACTACGACGACTCCGCCTGGCCCCCGGCCCTCGCCGATCCCACGCCGCCCACCGGCCGCTTCCGCCTCGCGACCTCGCCCGCCATCCGCGTCCATGCCGCCTGTCCCGCCCGCAGTGCCACCCGCACCGGCCCCAGCCGCTGGCTCTTCGACTGCGGCCAGAACCTCTCGGGCTTCATCCGCCTCCATGTCCATGAGCCCGCCGGCACCCGCCTAGTGATCCGCTACGCCGAAGAGATCAACCCCGACAACAGCCTCAGGCTCAACGGCATGCCGGACTTCTATCCCGGCTCGGACTTCCAGACCGACCGCTACACGGCCGACGGCCAGGAAAGTTACTGGTCCCCGCGCTTCACCTACCATGGCTTCCGCTATGTCGAAATCAGCGGCTTCACCGGTCGACCCCTGCCCGACGCCGTCACCGCCCTCTTCACCCACGCCGACACCCCGCCGCGCACGGACTTCAGCTCCTCGGACGAGACCCTCAACCAGCTCTTCCACATGGCCCGGATGGCCACCCTCTCGAACTTCTGGCACATGCCCACGGACTGCCCCACCCGCGAGAAGCTCGGCTGGATCAACGACGCCCAGACCTCTACGGAAGCCTTTCTCCTCCACTACGATTGCGACGCCCTGCTGCGCCGCTGGATGGTCGACATCGCCGATGCCCAGCGCCCGGCAGGCGACCTCCCCGGCATCGTGCCCACGGGCGGCTGGGGCTACGGCTGGGGCACGGGTCCCGTTTCCGAGGGCGTCCTCTTCGAAATCCCCTGGCAGTTCTGGCTGCAGCACGGCGACGACAGTCTCCTGATCGAATACCTGCCCCGCTTCGAGCGCTATCTCGCCTATCTTGAATCACGCAAAGCCCCCACCGGCCTCCCCGCCCCTCCCACCCCCGACAACTGGCTGCCGGACTGGGCGGCCCCTGCAGACGACCGCTCGACGCCGCCCGAGCTCCTCCACGGCGTCCTCTGGCTGCGCTTCCTCGAGATCACGGCCTTCGCCCACCGGCGCGCCGGCTCCGACGGCAGCCGCCACACGGCCGCGGCCGCAGCCCTCCGTCGCCTGCTCGGCGGGCGCTACCTCGGCCCGGACGGCCGCTCCCTGATCGACAACCAGGCCGTACCCGCCCTCTTCCTGACCCACGGCATCGGCGCCGACCCCGCCCCCCTCCGCGCCCAGCTCGTTGCGAATCTCGAGGCCGCGGGCTGTCACTCCTGGTGCGGCATGGCTACGATCCGCTATCTCTTCGACGCCCTCCACGAGGCCGGCCGCGACGACCTTATCTACCGCATTCTGACCGTCCGCGGCTTCCCCTCCTATCACGACTGGATCGAACGCGGCGCCACCACCCTGCACGAGCTCTGGCCCGACGCCGGCTCGAAGAACCACCACATGTACTCCTGCTTTACCGCCTGGTACCTGCGCGGCCTCCTCGGCATCCAGTACGACCGCGGGGGGAGGGGCTGGCGGCGGGTAACGATCGCACCCGCCTGTGTCGACGCACTGACCCATGTCAAAGGCCATGTCGACACCGCCGGCGGCCGCATCTCGGTTCACTGGCAGCGCCTGGCAGACGGCCACATCACGCTCGACATCAGCGCCCCCGAAAGCATCGAACTCATCCTGCCCGACCGCGACCGCGAAGACATCACCATCCACCTCACCCGTACCTGAAGGAGGAAGCAGAACCATGAAACTCGTACGAGACAGGCAGATAGCCGTCGGCGCCGACTTTGCCGGCTTCCCGCTGAAGGAGGTCGTCGTCCGCCACCTCGAATCCCGCGGCTGGACGGTGACCGATGTCGGCGTCCGCCATCCGGATGACAGCGGCCGCGACCTCATGTTCCACCGTGTCGGCCTGCGCCTCGGCTCCCTCATCTCGGAGGGCGAGTTTGAGCGCGCCCTCGCCTTCTGCGGCTCCGGCATGGGCATCCACATCGCCGCGAGCAAGTGCCCCGGCGTCCACGCCGGCGTCGTCGAATCCGTCCCCGCCGCCCTCCGCGCCGCCACCGCCAATGGCGTCAACGTCCTCGCCATGGGCGCCTTCTATGTCGCACCGCAGATGGGCATCGAAATCGCCGAGGCCTGGCTCGGCGCCGAACTGGGCAGCGGCTACGAGTGGTGGCACAACTTCTATGAGTTCCACAAGCTCGCCATCGACGAGCTGAATGCCTTCGACTACGAGCGCTACCGTCAGAATGGCTTCCATGTCGACTATCTCGGCGACTATCCGCTCAAGCTGGAGACCAGGCCGGACTGACGAGGGTCATTCATGCTGCAGACAACGCTTGAAAATGCTGTCCGGTGCGAAAGCAGACCGCGTTTTCCCAAGCTTCTGCCGGTGCGCTGACCAGGATCGGAAACAGCTGGACGGCGGCGAGAGACGTGTACGCACGGAAATGCCGCGGGGATTCCCGGTCGGCGACAACCCGGACGATATATGGAAGCTGCTGCGCCGCCCGGCCGTACATCGTCATGGCCGGGGGCGAGCGGGGAAGAAGAACCCTCTCCTGGAGTACTTCTCCAGGAGAGACTCGCCCGGCAGACGCTCCAACTCAAGCAGTTTATCCTTTATGCCTTCCTGAAAGCAGTTTTGCTGTGATTTCAGCACTTCTTTTATCAGGGCGTTCTTTTCCGCGCCGTAGATCTCCTGGATTTTCGTTCGCGTATTTCTCAGGTGAAGTGGCATTTGCCTCGAGCCTGAGATAAAGCGCTGTCTCCACATCCCTGTTGCTGTTTACCGGTTCTCCTCCTGCACACGATCAGCCGCGGCCAGCTTCTCGAGCTGCCCCCGTTTCGCTGCTATGGCGGCGATTACCTGGTCCAGCTCCACAGGATCCGTGCGCAGGGCGAAGCGGACATAACCCTCACCACGCGCACCGAAGGCCGAACCCGGCGTCACGATGACCCCCGTCTCCTCCATCAGATCGAGCGTGAAGCGAAGCGAATCCCGGTAGCCGTACGGCAGCCCGGACCAGAGAAACATCGTGCCCTCGCTGGTTCGGACCGGCCAGCCGCAGGCGGCGAGTCCGGTGGCCAGCTGCTCCGCCATCTCCTGATAGGCCCGGCATCTGGCCCTGACGCCGGACTGGTCACCCGTCAGAGCAGCCACCGCCGCCTTCTGAATCGGCAGGAAAATGCCGTAATCGATCTGCGAACGGATGGTCGCGAGGGCCTGGACGATGCGCTCGTTGCCGAGCAGAAAGGCCAGCCGCGCGCCCGTGAAGTTGTAGGTCTTGGACAGCGAATAGAACTCCACACCGACATCCCTGGCACCCGGGAAGCTGAGGAAGGAGGGATACGGCTCATCACCGAAGGCGATATCGGCATAGGCCGCGTCGTGGATGACGGTGATCTGGTATTTCTCTGCAAAAACGATCAATTCCCGGTAGAAGGCGGCGTCGGCCCGGGCACAGACGGGGTTGAGCGGGTAGGAGACCACGATGACCTTCGCGCGCCGGCAGAGCTCCGGTGAGAGATCGGCGAAGTCGAGGACATAGCCCTTCTCCTCGAACAGCGGGTAGCTGACGACCTCGGCGCCGCAGAGCCGCGGGCCGTCCGTGAAGATCGGATAGCCCGGATCCGGGACCAGCACCACATCCCCCGGATCGCAGATGGCCCAGCAGATGTGGGCCATCCCCTCCTGCGTGCCGTGGATCGCCGTGACTTCGCTGTCGCTCAGGCCTACGCCGAACCGGTCGGCATAGTAGCCGCGGATCGCGGCCTTCAGCTCCGGCAGCTCCGACATGGCATAGCCGTATTCGCGGGGATCGGCCGCCGCCCCGCTGAGCGCGCTGACGATATGCGGATCCGGCAGGAAGGCCGGCGTCCCGACGGAGAGATCATGAATCGTCCGGCCCCGGGCCAGCAGCCGTGTCCGGCGCTCGAACAAGGCATGAAAGACACCCGGTTTCAGTTCATCCAGACGGCTCGACAATTGCATGGCAGGCGCTCCTTTCTGGCTGGTGGACCCAGATCCAAAAGCGAAATCATCCGAAACGCGCTTTTCCAGCCGCTTCGTATGAAGAGAATCGTATCGTAGAACTTTAAACCAGCTGCAGGGCGCAGTTCAAGCCGCGTGCACCTGCTGCTTGTGGGGGCGCGGGCTTGTGCCGGACAGGAGCTGGGTGCGCCTTCCGCTAGTCCAGGAAGTCCAGGATCACCCGCCAGGCCTCGACCAGCGCCTCGAACGACCAGCGCGCGTTGGCCGGCGACGTGCTCGGCAGCTGCCGCGCCGCGATCTGATGGCCGCCGGCACGGAAATAACGCCAGGCCGTGGCGCCGTTGCAGAAGACCTGCCGGATTCGCGTTTGGGCAAAGATCGGCCCCAGCTCCGTCGGCACGACCGCGCGGATGGAACTGTCACTCGAGCCGCTGATCTCGCAGGAGGCGATGCTGTCCCAGAGCGCGATGCCGCGCGCGAGCAGAATCCCGCGCGCCCGCTCCGGCTCGGCCGCCCGCAGCGGCGGCGTGACCTCGAGCAGCCGCGACATGAGCGGCCAGAAGCGGTTCTGCGGATGCCCGTAGAAGAAGCCCGCTTCCCGGGTCTTCACCGACGGGAAACTGCCAAGGATCAGGATGCGGCTCGAAGCGTCAAAGAGCGGCGGCAGCGGGTGTTCGATGCGCCCCGTCATGCCCCGCCTCCATCCAGCCGATCCGCGATGCGCCGGTTTACCGGCACATCGATGCCGTGCCGGGCCGCCAGCTCCAGCACCGTTCCCGCAAAGAGCTCGAGCTCCAGCGGCCGCCCCGCCACGAGATCCTGGCGCATCGACGGACTGCCTGCCGGATCCAGCGTGTCGATCAGCGCGATCCAGCGATCGATGTCCTCACCGCCCAGAGTCACGCCCTCGGCATTCGCCACGGCGCAGGCCTCCTCCATCGCCGCCCGCATGAGCCTGCGGGCCGGCCCGGGCACCTGCACGCAGCCATAGGGGCCGTTGTAATAGGCACAGGCCTGATTGACTCCGCAGTTGAGCATGAACTTGCCCCAGTACTGCCGCTCCATGTCCGCGAGCATCGCGCCCGGTGTTTCCGTCTCCCGGAACCAGTCGGCAAACCTGGCCAGCGCCGCCTGCTGCTGCGCATCCTCCAGCTCCCGGCGGCGCAGCCCGTAGGTGATGGTGCCGAGATGGCTGTAGCTCAGACGTGAGCCCTCGCGCGTGGCATCCATGCCCTGCGCCGTCGCCGTGAGGACATGCGCTTCCGGGAAGGCCAGGCGCAGATGATCTTCGCTCGAAACCCCGTTCAGCAGGGAAAGCAGGATGGTGCCGGGGGCAACGGCGCCGCGGGCATCACGGATGGCTTCGGCGAGCGCGCCGGCTTTGACCGCGAAGATGACGAGATCGGCGGGCCGGGCCTCCTCAGGGGTGACGAAAGCAAAATCCACCGCCTTCCCGTTGATCGCGGGACCGCCGGCCAGAAAACACAGCTGCCGCTCCGTTGTGGCCAGAAAGGCAAAGGACGCAGCCCCGCCTGCAGCCCGCTGTCGTTTGGCGGCGGCCTGCCAGATCTGGCCGAACAGCATTCCCAGAGCACCGTGGCCAACACAGATGACGGACTCGATCATGTGGACATCTCCCTTTTTATCTGCCAGTGTAGCGCATGCGGGCGATCCACCCGCGCCGGCAGAGAACCATTCCTGGCCTATACTGGTGATAACGCTTTGCAACCCCGATCCCAACCGGCCAACAGGAGGCGAGACATGATGAAACTGCTCCTCTTTGATCTGGACGAAACGCTGCTGACCAGCGCAAAGACCATTTCGCCGCGCACGCTGGCCGCCCTCGACGCCTGCCGCGCCCGGGGTCTCCTGCTCGGGGTGTCAACTTCGCGAGGGGAGCATAATGTCCGCCTCTGCATGGGTGACTTCCACCCCGACATTCTGGTCGCGAGCGGCGGCGCCGTGGTGATCATGGGCGATGAGCGAATCCATGAGGCCGCGATCCCGGTTGTCGAGACGCGCTTTGTCATCGATGCCGCCCGGCGGATCTGCGGAGACGACTGCGGCTTCAGCGTCGACACGGCGGATGCCCACTACGGCAACTTCGAGGTCGACCCCCGCTATGTCTACATGAACTGGGGCGAGAGCATCTACTCGGATTTCCGCGACTTCACGCTGCCCGCTCTGAAGATCAGCGTGGAGATACCGGATCCGGAGAAGGCCGCTGCGCTCAGAAGCCTGCTGCCCCATCTCGACTTCGAGCACTTTTCGGGTGGCTGCTGGTACAAGTTCACGCGGCAGGGAGCGACAAAGGAACACTCCATCGAAGTGGTCTGTGCCGCGCTCGACATCTCGCCCGGGGAGATCGTGGCTTTCGGCGACGACAATTCCGACATCGGCATGCTGCGCAGCTGCGGCATCGGCGTCGCGATGGGCAACGCCATCGAGGCGGTCAAGGCAGCCGCGGACATCGTCATCGGCGGCAACGACGAAGATGGCATCGCCGCATACCTCGAGAACTGTATCCTGCGTTGAGCGTTGTCCGAGCCGCTTTTCCATGTGCAGAATTTCAAGCTTGCGCAGTTTTCGAGGCGGCTTCGCGCATAATAATCCACGTTAATGCATAAATGCCCCGAAATATGCACAGAAATGAATATTTATGCAATCTGACTGTCGGAAGGTTGAATTTCTGCACAGACAGCGGGTGAAACGGGAACCGGGCCGCCGTTGGAGGGAGGGCGGCGCCACCCTTTGCCTGTCCGATGCCCTATACTCTGGATAAGCCACGAACGGCCGGCACAAACCCGAAGATGAAGATGCCGCTCACAGCCACGAGGAGAACCCCATGCAACAGGCCACCGTCAAAACCCACCGCGACTTCACCATTTTGGAGATCGATCCCCGCCTCTATGGCTCCTTTATCGAGCATCTCGGCCGGGCGATCTACACCGGCATCTACGAGCCGGGCCATCCGACCGCCGATGCAGACGGCTTCCGCGGCGACGTCCTCGACCTCGTCCGCGAGCTCAATATACCCGTCATCCGCTATCCCGGCGGCAACTTCGTCTCCGGCTACAACTGGGAGGACGGCGTCGGCCCCCGTTCCGAGCGCCCCCGCCGCCTCGAGCTCGCCTGGAACGTGACGGAAACCAACGAAATCGGCACCAACGAGTTCGCCGCCTGGCTCAAAAAAGCCGGCGCCGAAATGATGATGGCCGTCAACCTTGGCACCCGCGGTCCCGAGGAGGCGCGGCAGTTCGTCGAGTACTGCAACCACCCCGGCGGCACCCGGCTCAGCGACCTGCGCATCGCTCACGGCTATCCCGAGCCCCACAACTTCAAGCTCTGGTGCCTCGGCAACGAGATGGACGGCCCCTGGCAGATCGGCCACAAAACAGCCACCGAATACGCCCGCACCGCCCTCGAAGCCGCCAAGGTCATGCGCTGGGTCGACCCCTCCATCGAGCTTGTCGTCAGCGGCTCCTCCAACATCGGCATGCCTACTTTCGGCAGCTGGGAGGCGGAGGTCCTCGATCACACCTACGACCACGTCGACTACCTCTCGATGCACCAGTACTACGGCAATCCCGAGAGCGACACCGCAAACTTCCTCGCCCGCACCCTCGACATGGACGCCTTCATCCGCACCCTGATCGCCACCTGCGACTACGTCGGCGGGAAGCGCCGCTCGAAGAAGAAGATCATGCTCAGCTTCGACGAATGGAACGTCTGGTTCCATTCCCATAATGCAAAGCACGAGCCCTGGTCCGTGGCCCCGCCCCAGCTCGAGGACATCTATACCCTCGAAGATGCCCTCCTCGTCGGCTCCATGCTGATTACGCTGCTGCGCCATGCCGACCGCGTGAAGATCGCCTGCCTCGCCCAGCTGATCAACGTCATCGCCCCGATCATGACGGTACCCGGCGGCCCCGCCTGGCGCCAGACGATCTACTATCCTTTCATGTACACCTCGAACTTCGGCCGCGGCACGGCCCTGCACGTCATCACCGACTCGCCGAAGTACGACAGCCGCGACTACACGGACGTCCCCTGGCTCGACACCATCGTCGTCGACAACGGCCCCCGGGCCGCTGCGGACGGCCGGGAGCTCACGATCTTTGCCGTGAACCGGGGTGAGGAGCCCCTGCTTACGCACTACGAGCTCAACGGCTATGACGGGCTCGTGATCGACGAGCACATCCAGCTGACCGGCGCTGACTTGCAGGCTTCGAACAGTCCGGAGCAGCCGGATCACGTCCGGCCGACAGGGGGCAGCGGAGCCGCGGTCGATGAGCGCGGCATCACGGTCCCGATGCCCGCCCGCTCCTGGCAGGTCCTGCGGCTACGCTCGGGAGCCGCGTCGGAGTAGACGCGCGGCTACGCTCGGAAGTCGCATCGGAGTAGACGCGCGTGTGCGCCAGGAAGTCGCGGTCAGGTAGACAGATGCAGATCTTCTTCGGGGATGTCCACAATCACTGCGCGATCAGCTATGGCTTCGGCAGTCTCGACCAGGCGCTCGAGATTGCCCGGAGCCACCTCGACTTTGTCGCCGTAACAGGCCACGCCCTGTGGCCGGACATGTACGAGTCCAATCCCGACACGGCCTTCATCGTGGGCTTTCACCGCGAAGGCTTCCGGAAGCTGCGCGAACACTGGCCGGAGATCAATGCAAAGATCGAGGCCGCCAATCGCGGCTCCCTGGTCACGCTGTTCAGCTATGAGATGCACTCGCGCGCCTTTGGCGACTACCATTTCCTCAGCCCGGATCCTGCCATGCCGCTGCTGGAGGGTGAGTCGCCGGGCGTCATCGTCGCCGCCCTGGCAGCCGCCGGCGTCGAGGCCATCGCGATCCCCCACCACATCGGCTATGTCAGCGACTACCGCGGCATCAACTGGTCGCAGTTCGACCCGAAGCTGTCGCCCTTCGTCGAGGTCTACTCGAAGCACGGTTGCTCCATGCGCGAGACCAGCCCCTGGCCCTATTACCACGATATGGGTCCGCGCGTGAGCGGAAACCTCGTCGAGGCGGGGCTCGCCGCCGGCCATCGTTTCAGCTTCGCCGCCTCCACCGACCACCACGCCGGCTATCCCGGTTCCTACGGCGACGGCCTGCTCGCGCTCTACGCCGAAGAACTGTCACGCCCGGCCATCTGGCAGGCGCTGCGCCGGGGGCACGGCTACGCCCTGACGGGCGACCGCATCGAGGCCCGCTTCACCGTCTCGCAGACGGCCGAAGCGCCGCCTGCAACGGCCGGCTTTGACGGTTCGATCCTGCCCGGATCCGTGCTGCGGCCGAACGGCGCCCCGCTGCAGCTTCGCTATGCGGTCGAGGGCCTCTATCCGCTGGACCGGGTTCTCCTCTACCGCAACGGCCGTGTGCTCCACAGCTACGATGCCTGCGCAGCGACAGCGCCAGCGGGGCCGGAGGAAACCTGCCTGCTGCGCCTCGAGCTGGGTTGGGGGGATGACCGCCGCCGGCTGTATCGCTGGGAGGGTGAGCTCATGGTCGACCGGGCGAGGATCGACAGGGTGACACCCTGCTTCCGCGGCCTCAGCGTCGTGAGCCCGACTTCGGTGCCCGAGGGCATGGACAGTGACACCGCGAACGCGATTGTCAACCGCATCGAGGAGTTGCGGGAGGACCGGGTGCGCTTCACCTGTGAAACGGTGGCCAACAATTCGACTTTGCATCCGCAGACGGTGGCACTGGTACTGCGTATGACCGGCGACCCCGGGCGGGCGGGGCTCAGACTGCGGCTCAACGGGAGGGAGGAGAGCTTTGCGTTATCTGAACTCCTCCGGGGCTCTGTGGCCGGCCATGTCAGGCCCTGGCATTCGCAGGCCTGGCGACTGCATCAGGCCTTCCCGCTGTCGCTCTGTTCCGCGGCCGGGACCGTCACGGTCCCAGGGGGAGCCGAGCCCGGCGACTACTACCACCTCGAGGTCAGTCAGAAAAACGGACAGATGGCCTTCGTGTCGCCGATCTGCTTCACGGCGGATTGAGCGGGGCGGAACGGGAATTTTGCCATGAATATCAGAAGGCTTGAAGAGAAGGACGCAGAGGAAGTCTCGGCATTGATTGCCGAAACGCTGCGGACATCAAACATCCGGGACTATTCGGTGGAGTATATTGAGCGGGATATTCAGGCCCTGCAGCCGGCTGATATTCGCCAGCGGGCGCTATGGACACATTTTTACGTCGCCTGCGCCGGTGAAAAAATCGTCGGCTGTGGAGCCATTGGTCCGTACTGGGGCAGGATGGATGAAAGCAGTCTGTTTACGATCTTTGTGCTGCCGGAATATCAGGGGCGGGGCATTGGGAGAATGATTGTTGAAACACTGGAGGAGGATGAGTACTTTCTGCGGGCCGGGAGAATTGAGATACCTGCCTCCATTACGGCGACAGACTTCTACAGGAAGATGGGCTACGACTACAAGCATGGCTTGAGCGAACCGGACGCGGAAGGGCTCGTGCGCCTGGAGAAGTTTCGCCGGCCTGACTGCGACGACCAGGCCGACTGATCCGATCGGATGACTGCCGTGTTGACGGTGTGCGGGCTGCTGCGGCAGATGGAAGTGTAGGAAGCCTGTTGACTGCAGAACATGTACGGATCCGGGCAGCTTGGGAGCACGAATATCCGCTCCTCGAGCGCTTCCTGTATGAGGCGATCTTCGTGCCGGAGGGTGCACCGCCGCCGGAGCCGGATATCGTCAGGCATCCCGAGCTGCGGATTTACGTTGAGAACTTCGGCTCACAGGTGGATGACCACTGCCTGGCTGCGGTCTGCGGGGAGGAGGTCGTCGGCATGGTCTGGGTCAGGATCATGGAGGACTATGGGCATGTGGATGCCGCGACGCCATCGCTGTCCATTGCCGTGCTGCCCGGGTATCGCGGCCGCGGGATTGGCACCCGGCTGCTGCTGGCCATGCACGAGCATCTGCGTGACTCTGGTTATCGACGGATATCGCTGTCGGTACAGAAACTGAATCCGGCTCTGCGCCTCTACCGCCGTCTGGGCTACGATGTAGTGCAGGAGAACGAAACGGACCTCGTCATGGTGCGACAGCTGCGGACGGAGGAGGAGTGACAATGAATATCCAGATCTTTGGCACGGGAAAGTGCTTCGATACGAAGAAGGCGATCCGCTACTTTAAGGAGCGCCGCATTCCCTATCAGCTGATCGACCTGCGTCAGAAGGGGCTCAGCAAAGGCGAATTCAACAGCGTCAGGCAGGCCGTTGGTGGACTCGATAAACTGATCGATCCGGACTGCAGAGATCAGGATGCCCTCGCGCTGATCCAGTACTGCTCTCCCGGACAGCGCGACGAGAAGGTGTTTGAGAATCAGCAGGTACTCAGGACGCCCATCGTGCGCAATGGACGTCGGGCGACCGTGGGCTATGAGCCCGATGTCTGGAGTACGTGGGACTGAGGCTGATCGCGGGCAGACAGGCTGTGCGGGTACTTCTGATAAATAGCAATGCATGATGCGGCATTCTAGTGTTCGATTCTTATGAGTTGTTATAAGAACTGCCAAATACGCTCAGGGTTTCTTGTACATATTGACAATTCTCTCAAACAAGTCCATAGTTAACTAGATTAATAAATATCATTGCAAATATGCCCTGGCTTGTGGATTAATACACTTTGTTTGTGTTTGAACGATCTTCAGGACATGTTGTTTTGCCAATGATCTAGATGTGGAGATTCGGCAGGAAGATGTCTAACTTTGATTATCTCAGGTCAAAACGGTTTCAGCACCGGGCATACCTTTTTCTTCTGGCGCTGCCTTTTTTGGCTATAGTTGTAGTTTTCTCTTATGTGCCTTTATTTGGCTGGGCATATGCCTTTTTTGATTTTGTGCCGGGTGTGCCGTTGTCGGAAAGTACTTTTGCCGGTCTCAAGTATTTCAAGCGTGTCTTTTCCAGAGCAAGTGATTTCTGGGCCGTGATGAGAAATACGCTTGGTATTTCTTCACTTAATATCTTTTTCTCGTTTGTTCCGGTTCTGTTTGCAATAATGGTTTCACAGCTTCACTTCAGGAAACTATCTCGACCAATTCAAACACTTGCCTCCATACCTAATTTCATCTCCTGGGTTCTTGTCTATTCCATCATCTTTATGCTGGTAGCATCAAACGATAGTGCCCTGAACATAGTCATGACAAAAATAGGGGTGTTTGATGAACCTTATAACGTGTTGATGGACGTAGAGAAAGCATGGCTGGTTCAGGTCTTCATAGGGATTTGGAAGAATACTGGTTTTAACGCGATTATTTATCTCGCGGCGATTGTCGGAATTGACCAGGAGCTTTACCAGGCTGCCGAAGTTGATGGTGCAGGCACGATGCGCAAGATATGGCACGTGACCCTTCCAGGCGTTGTGCCAACATATTTCGTTCTTCTTTTGCTTTCGATCTCCAACATGCTGTCCAACGGATTTGAGCAGTTCTGGCTCTTTGGCAATGGCATGACCTGGGATCGACTGGAGGTCTTTGATACCTATGTGTACCGTCTGGGCATACAGAACATGGAATATTCATTCTCAACGGCTCTCGGTATCTTTAAAAGCGTCGTTAGCATAATCCTGTTAACTGTTGCAAATAGTAGCTCAAAGAGAATACGTGGAACGTCTATATTCTGAGGTGTGTGATGAAATCATCGAAAAAGGAACGGATAACGATTCTAGGTTTGCTGAATACAGTTCTGTTGTTGCTGTTTGTTTTCCTGTGTGTCTATCCTCTTTACTACATCTTCATCAATTCGATCTCGACTGCTACCGAAGTTCAAAGAGGTGTGTTTTTGTTTCCGCGCAAGGTAACACTAATGTCCTATACAAATATCAAAAATATACAAGGGATATATTCCAGTATTTTCGTGTCAGTTGCACGAACTGTTATCGGATCACTGATAACATGTTTATTTACGAGCATACTGGCCTACCTGCTTACACAGCGTGAAATGCCGGCACGGAAAGCTCTATATAGATTTGTTATCGTGACAATGTATATTAATGCGGGATTCATTCCCTATTATTTGCTAATCAGCAATCTGGGGCTGAAGAACTCCTTTCTTGTATACATTCTTCCCGGCTCAGTCTCTGCGTACTATCTGGTTTTGATAAAGACCTATATTGAGTCCATGCCTTTGGAATTGATGGAGTCAGCCGATATTGACGGAGCTGGTCCCATAAGAAAGTTTGTCTCGCTCGTTATTCCGTTAGGCAAGCCGATACTGGCATGCATTATAACTTTTGCTGCTGTCTGGCAATGGAACAGCTGGTCGGACAATCTGTTCTTTATTCAGGGGAGTAAGGGCAGGAATCTACATACGCTTCAGTTTCTGTTGTATCAAAACCTGCAATCAAACATGTCTGCTGCCATAAGGGGGACAGATTCAGCAGCTGCTGCGGCAGCGATCAAGATTACGCCGACCACATTGAGAATGGCGATGACATTTATCACCGTGCTGCCAATACTGTGTGTCTATCCATTTATGCAGCGGTATTTCACATCGGGAATCATGCTTGGTGCTGTAAAAGGCTAAGCGTGTTCACGAATAAAAGAATGGAGGAAGAAGCATGAAGCGATTAAAAGGATTAGCCCTTCTTCTTGCCGTTACAATCCTGGTTGTTGCGGCTGGATGTGGAAAGGGCAGCACAGGAACGTCAGGAGCTGAGACTGCTGCGCCGGAGACAGAAGCTGCTGCAAAGACGACAGAGCCTGCTTCCACCGAAAAGGAGGATGTTGGCACAACCGAACAAGATGAAAGCGAGGCTTCCGAAGCTGCGCCAGCAGTCGAATTTGAAGAAAACGTTCCACTTTACGTTACCGCCTTTGTTGGCAGGAATGAACCTGATGGAATCCGCACGGATCCAGTATCAAAGTACATCGAAGAAGCCCTGAACATCCAGTTGGAGCTGACTGGCGTTATCGAGTCTGATTACCCAACTCAGTTGTCTGGCATGATCGCGTCCGACGAGTTGCCCGATGTATTCCTGTTTTCCGATGTGGTGAAGCAGTTCCCCATGCTCATGGCATCGAATCGACTTCTGGCTCTGGACGATTATCTGGAGCCATATGCTCAGGAGACTCTGGATGATCCCAAAGGCGCTTTGATGATAGAAGCCTATCGTTCTCCTGCGACAAGCCCTGATGGCAGACTCTACCTCTGGGGCTTGTGCAAAGGGTCATGGGATGATGGTACATTGCCGACCTGTGGACACTACATTCGTTGGGATCTCTATAAGGAAGCCGGCTATCCGAAGCTGGAAACCTATGATGAAGATTTGCTGGATGTCATTGAGGCCATGGTCGAAAAGGAGCCGGAGACGGAAGACGGTCAGAAAGTCTATGGTGTCGGTGCCTGGTTCGGCAATGGTCAGGATTGGGGAGAGTGGGTATTCACCTACGGGCTGGCTCCTCAGCAGGGCGTGAATCTGGTCAATTCTGCAGCCAGAACGGTTGCTGTCTCAACCAAGGATTCGACACCTCTCGAGAGTAACCAGCTGAAAGATCCCGAAGGGTATTTCTGGCGGGCAGTACGCTTCTACAATCGGGCCAACCAGCGTGGCCTGCTCGATCCCGACTCGTTTACGCAGGCATCCGATGTGTATGAGGCTCGACTTTACGCAGGGCGATATGTGTTTAATGTTCCGGGCTGGATGGCATCGGGAGCAAACAACGAATATAACAAGACCGATGGCAATACAAAGGCTTTTGTTTCACTGCCTGCGATTGGCTCTGATGCGGAAGATCGATTTGGCAACATGTATAAAGGCGAACGGGCATATGGTGTAAACGCCTCAACAGAGTATCCTGAACGCTGTGTCGCCCTGCTGAATTTTGTGTCGTCCTATGAATTTTCCAGAATCGCCTGGAATGGCCCCGAAGGCATCAACTGGGACATGGTAGATGGTGTACCGGTTCCGAGGGATGAGTTCCTGACCGCTGAGCGCGATGACGAGTTCACGACACGTACAGGGGCCAGTGTTTACCATCATTTCATGGGCTACGGAAATGGGACTGTCGATCCTGTGACCGGTGTCCCTGTAGACCTGTTCCAGTTCTCAGCAAAAGCACTGGAGCGCCGCATGAACGATACAATCCGCGACTTCATCAACCATTATGGGCAGGAGACACTGGTCGATGTCTATAAGGCTGAAACTGAAACAACTACAGCAATGAACTTTCTGCAGTTCGGTGAAGCGCCTGCAGATATTCAGACGAACATTAACAATCTAAACGCCTTCATGGGTAAGAACATCTTCAAAGTTGTTGCGGCTGAAGATGATGAAGAATTCATCGCCTTGCGTGATGACATGATTCAGCAGATGGCAGAGTTTGATGTTGATGGCATATTTGATCACTTCTATACCGAGGCTCTTGAGCAGACGGCTGAAGTTGAGAAGCTTGCAGCTCTGGCTGGTCAATAATCCCCTACACTGACCTCTTAGCCGCTTATCAGGTGGACAGCTGATCGTTCGATCAGCTGTCCACGGCTTGTTCAGGAGGAGCAGGTGAAATTGATGTTTCCATTACATGTTCGCGATCTGCGCATAAGTGATCCCTACATACTTGCCGATCATGAAAGTGGTTATTACTACACATACGCACGAACGATTAATCCGCATATGTTTCCTGGCCAAAAAATGGATGAGGGTTGCTTCCACGCAATAAAAAGTCAGGATCTCATTAATTGGAGCGAACCGTTCCTCGTTTTTCAACAGGGCTCTTTTTGGGCTGATCTTGACTACTGGGCTCCCGAATGTCACCAGTGGAGAGGGAAATACTACCTTATATCCTCTTTCCGCAGGAAAGGGAGTTACCGCCGCTGCCAGTGTCTGGTTGCTGACAGCCCGGAAGGACCGTTCCGCCCGGTTGAAGAGGAACCGGTTACTCCAAACGGATGGCACTGTCTGGACGGGACCCTGTACGAAGATCTGAACGGGCGGCCGTGGATGGTCTTCTGCCATGAGTGGCTGCAGGTGTTTGATGGGCAGATGGCAGCGATCCCGCTGTCGGAGGATCTAGGTTCTTCGGTCGGTGAGCCACATATTTTGTTTTACGCATCAGAAGCACCCTGGGGGAATGCACTTGTGGGTACACAGGGAGGCGGAGGCTTCGTTACTGACGGTCCATTTCTGTATCGTATGAAGACGGGAACGCTGGTGATGCTTTGGTCGAATTTTACAAAGTATGGCTATGCTACCGGATATGCGAGAAGTCTAAGCGGAGACATTCTAGGACCATGGATTCAGGAGCCGGAGCCGCTTTATGCCCATGATGGTGCTCACTCCATGTTGTTTCGTCATTTTGGTGGCGACCTTATGATGTCACTTCATTGTCCCAACATTCATCCTGAGAAACGCATGCTGCTGTTTGAAATGGATGAAGATGGGGATCACCTTAGAATCAGAAATGAGGTAACGGGAAACTGGTACACGACCATAAGGGGAACAGCTCAAGACTATCGATATAGGGATGAGTGCATCGAAGCGCCATGCTTTCGGGTCAGTCCGTGTCATTCTCGCTTTGTCCCCTCGGACGAAGCAGAGTAGAGGGAGTTGGAAGGGATTAAAATGAACAAAATCCATGGGATAGTATATGCGTACGATACGGAAGATGAATTCGAGCAGGTAAAGGATGCAGGGCTTTTCTGGATCCGGATTAACATCGGATTTCCATGGAAAGACCGTATGCATGGCGAGTTGAGTGAAAAGTACCTGGACGGGCGCGAGCGGATTCGAGCTGCACACGCGGCCGGCATGAAAGTTATGCCGGCTACACCGCCTCTGGGTGGCTGGGTTTACGTACCCGAGAAAGGCGAAACTGCCTGGGTTGATGAATTTCCAGCCTTTGTCGGTGAGAAGGGTACCGAAGCATATTATGAAAATGTCCGTGAAGCCATGGAATTCGTGGCAAATGATCTGAAACCTTTCGCAGCAGATCTCTGGCAGTGCATGAACGAGATTGATATTCCTACTTTTTCAAACGATTATCCTCTGGACGTGATATGTAATACAGCTCGAGCGAGCGCAGAAGGCATTTTGAGAGCCAGTCCCCAAGCCTTGTGCGGAATTAATCTGTCCTCCTATCGTCCGGACGCTGTCGTATACGCAGATTTAGTGCACCGGAAGCCGTCACCCATGCGTTACATCGGTATTGATCAGTACTTTGGCTCCTGGCAGACGGGAGACATTCATTCATGGCCTCCGGTTATTGATGCGCTGTTTGAGCGGTATGAGGTTCCTGTTTTGATCAACGAATGGGGATATTCATCATCTGGAAGAGTGATCACAGAAGAGGACAAAAAGCCAGAACACCTCAAGCCGGAAGGGTGGCCGGATGTCTGTCACAACCTGGCCTGGTTTCACGAAGTCGACGGGGGACACACGGAGGAGACACAGGCACAATATATACGGGATGGTCTTACGATCTTCATGCAGCATCCACATGTGCTTGGTCAGTTCATTTTCTGCTGGAAGGATGCCAAGCACTGCTATCACTGTGGGCAGGAGAAATGTCCAGCAGAATGTTTTTGGGGAATTACGCGAAATGATCGCTCTTTCAAGCCTGCATATCATGTTGTGAAAGAGCTGCTAACCCAGTGAATGAATAAGGATTGTACCGTCTGCCTGGGGAAAGCAGAAATGGGGAAGCAGGTACTTTCTCGCAACTGTCATCAAGTGGATCTATGTATCGATGCGCCGCTGCGTTCGATCAGACGAATGTCAGCTGCAATCGGCACCGATCTGTTCATCTACTTCTGCAGACTGTTCCACATCAACACCTTCGAATTCCCTGCATCTCTAATGTTCGAGGTCGAAATGCCAATGACTGGTTTGCCACTGGCGAACGCTGGTATCTGGCCTTGCGGTGCTTCGCTTATCGGAGGAAATGCAATACACATGTACGACAGTGAACGGTTGCTGCCGAATCCCTGTGGCAACTGTATCTGCTGCTGGTTGAGTCCGGCCGTGTCGTGTCATGACGGGCGTCGCCGGCGGACATACCAGTGGACATAGATATTGATAAGGAGAACACGACCATGAATTATGTCTATCGCTTCCAGCCGGAACAGGCTGCCCGGGCACACGAGGGTACGATTCTCGCGGCGCCGGTGATTGAGGGGGAGATGCGTGAGCCCTTCGACCATGCCTGGGGCTACCTCGCCGGACCGGGCGAGATGGAGCGCCATGCCCACCCGACCTATGAGGTCTATCTCGTGGTGGCGGGCTCGGGTTTCGTCGAGGTGGATGGTGTGCGCCAGGCCGTCACCGTCGGCGATGTGATCAACATCCCGCCGAATGCCCAGCATACGATGATCAACGAGCGGGACGAGCCCTTCCAGTGGGCGGCGTTCTGGTGGTCGGCCTGAGCTGTGCAATGGCTGCGGGTCTGTCCTGTTGATGTTGACCGACAGGAGAAAGCTGGCCCGTTGCAGCAAGAACGGATGGAGAAGAAGGGTGGCCGGCCGACCACCCTTCCTCGCTGAAGAGACATACAGAATAAGAAACCTACAGATCGATGACGACCTTTCCGGTTCTGCCGCTGTCGAACAGCCGCACCGCATCTATGATCTGATCAAAGCCGAAGCGATGGGTAACCATGGCCTCAAGGTCAATATTCTGCTTGCGGATCAGGTCAATGATGTCGTAGTGATACTGCCTGGGCATGATGGAAGAGCCCATCAGTGTCAGTTCCTTGCCAATCATGGTGTACAGGCTGGGAGCCTGATCCGTCTTCAGGGACATGGGGCCGTTGAAACCAACCATGCAGATTCTGCCGTGCACAGCAGCCGCTTCCAGTGCCTGTTTCTGGGCGACCATGGAGCCGGAAGATTCATAGATGCAATCGGGACCTGCACCGCCGGTCAGCTCTTTCAAGGCCTTTACCGTATTCGCTTCCCTGAAGTCGACCACTTCATCGCAGCCCATTTTGAGACCGAGGTCCAGACGTTCTGCGATGCCATCAATGCCAATCACACGGGCGCCGAAAGCTTTTGCAAAGGCGACGCCCGCCAGACCTACGGGGCCCAGACCGAACACTGCCACGACACTCTGCCCGTTGGGGTTGAGCTTGCGCATGGCGGAATAGGAGGTCCCGGCGAAGCAGCCGATAAAGGCGCCGACCGCATACGAAATATCATCGGGAAGAGGCAGACAGTTTGCCTCCCTGACCAGACATTTTTCGGCATCGGTGCCATGCTCGATGCCGGCCAGTGCACGACGATCTGTGGTACAGAACTGCACATAGCCGGACATGCAGTTCCTGCATTTGCCGCAGCCGATGATGTGGTACAGGGCAACGCGGTCTCCGATCTTGACGGTGGTAATGCCGTCGCCAACGGCGGAAACAATGCCGGCACCCTCATGCCCCATGATCAGATCGCGGTTCAGATTGGGGTTGTGCAGGTTGTGCAGGTCGGAGCCGCAGAGGCTTGTACATTTGATGTCCACGACAACCTCGCCGGGTCCGGGCGTCGGATCGGGGAAATCGCGAATCTCCATTTCGCCAACGCCGGTGAATACCAGTCCTCTCATTTTGCATCCTTTCAATTTCAGCGATTCAGCGAGATGCAGCTGAACGATAACTGGATAAACGTTAATCCTCGCCGCTCATGTGAGCGATAAGATCCTCATAGCTGGAAGGGATGAAGTCCAGATTGTTTAGATCATCCAGAACCAGCTGGACTTTTGGCATCATGGATTCTGTCCATGCTTTCCAGTCAGCTTCGATAGAGTCCTGTGTAGAGTTGATGAGCAGCTCAATGGCTTTTGCCTTCACCTCAGAGACGAACATACCCAGGGTATCCTTGTTGGGTGTGCTGGCATACAGCATGTTGTAGTCGACTTTGCCGATGTGCGCGTTCTCCCAGTCCCAAACCCAGGACTTGTTGCCATCAATTCGATCAGCCTCGGGAATTGAGACATTCAACAAAGCGTATTCTGCGTCGTTCAGCACTGGTCTTCCATAAAAACCGCGAGCACCAGGATAGGGATCAATGTATACCCCATTGGCGTTCTTTTCCCAGAGCAATTCGACACTGCCATCGGCATTCAGGGTATAGTCAGTGCCCTCCAGTCCATACATGCGGAAACGCATACCCTCATCGGTTAGCAGCCAGTTCCACATATCAAGGATGCGTTCTCTCTGTGCGTCGCTTGTTTTGGCACTGATGGAGTTCGCACTCCAGTAGCAGGGCGACTGTTTCTGCCAGAAGAACTTGTCATCCAGAGGTGAAGAAACTTTTGCAATTTGATACATGTCCTCACGGTTGAGATCCGGGAAGCCTTCCGCCATCCTGTCGCGACCGCTTCTCAGATTGGCAATAGTCGCATGCTGGCACATGGCTGTCATCTGGCCGGCATAATAAAGATCCTGATACATGGTGGAGTTCGTGTCGACCACATTATCGGGCCAGATAATACCGTCGTCATAGAGCTGCTTTGCAATCTTAAGGCCGGTCATGTATTCGTCAGTAGTGGGATACCAGACATACTGACCATCAATAACAATAAAGAAGGGTTCTTCAAATCCCCATTCATACGTATTGGTCTGATAGATGCCCAGCATATCGGGGAAATACCACTGGGGAGCAGAAATGCCGAATGTTTTGCCGGCCCCATTTTCTCCCGGATCCTGCTCTATACAGGCCTTGATCAGGTCCATGAATTCGTTCCACGTGTAGACATCATCCGGTTTCCGCATGCCCAGTTTTTCTGCCCAGTCAGCTCGATAGACTATGTTCATGCAGACAGTGAAGTCCTGAGATGACATATCACGCATACATGCCAGTGCATAGCAGTCTCCGTTTCGGGTAAACAGCTCATCACCAATCATCGAATCGAACAGATTGGCTATTTCCGGCCACGCCTTCAGATCTGAAGGCACAGGTGCAAACAGGCCGCTGTCGACCCATCCACACCATTCGGAGAAGATGTTCTCATTGAGATCCATCCAAAGCAGATCTGGCAGATCACCTGATGAAGCCCAAATTCTGGCTTTCTCATGTCGTTCACCAAATTGCATGGGGATGTACTGCATTTCCACATTGAACTTCTCGGAGAAGTAGGTATAGAGGGCGTTGTCGACCTGCTTCTCAGCATCGGTGATGTTATGCGAGATGGTTACCTTCTCCTCATAGGCTGCTTCAGCAGGAGCTGTTGCCTCGGTTGAGACTTTACTTTCCTGAGGAGGTGTTTCGGGTTGGCGGTCCGATGCTGAAGGCTCTGTTGCAGAGGTTGTACATCCAACAAGAACAAATACCGTGGCCATAACAAGGATAAGTGTTCTCAAAACGATTTGTTTCTTTTTCATTGCAGTCCTCTTTCTCATAACTAATGTTGATTCATGTCTCGCTCTCCTACACCGAATAGCAAACCTCCTTTCTTGAAGAATGAGTATTTCTACCCTTTTACACCGCCGATCGCCAAACCTTGAACGAAGTATTTCTGCATAAATGGGTACAGACACATAACGGGAAACATGGTGATGACGATGCTTGCCATTTTTACACCATCAGTAAAAGGTACAATTCCGGCTTCCTGCAGATGAGATGACATAACTTGAGCGCCAGTGGACTGAATAATCCCCCTAAGCACCAATTGCAGCGGCTGCTTGTAGGCGGTTTTGATAAACAGCATTCCGTTCCACCATTCGTTCCAGCGCTCAATGCCATAGTAGAGAGTGAAAGTCACTACCATGGGCATCGAGAGGGGAAGTATGATTCTAAAAAGAATCACTAAATCTGAAGCGCCGTCGATTCTGGCGGATTCTTCGAGCTCAACCGGGAGAGAGGCAAAGTATTTCCGCATGACAGTCATATACATAATGGAGATACCAGTAGGAAGTACCATGGACATCAAGGTGTCCATTAGACCCATATCTTTTATCAGCAGGTAATAGGGAATCAGGCCACCATTAAAATACATTGTAAAAATGACAGCATATAAAAAGAATTTCTTCCCGGGAAATTCGTTATTGAAACAGTAAGCCATTAGAACTGTAAGGATCATGTTATAAACAACGCCAAACAATGTGATAATTATGGTAACTCCCAGTCCGGTAAATATGACCTTTGATTCAAAAACAATCTGATAGGAGGTAAGAGTCAGATTCTTGGGAAACAGCATGAATGGTGTCTTTACGTAATCTGCCTGTGGCGTAAAGGAAACAAGAATGGAATTATAAAATGGATAGAGAATGAGCAAAGCAAAAATTGACATGAAAAGGATGTTGATGATATCAAACCAATTATTACGAACTATCTGATTTCTCATGTTGCGTTTGGCTAGAGTTGTCATTGTCGTACTCTCCTGTCAAAGAATCCCGGTTCCGCTAAGGCGGACGCAAATCCAGTTGGTCGTAAGCAACAGGACACAGTTGGTTATTCCCTTGAATAACCCAACAGCAGCGCTTAAGCCGAAATTCGCAGGACGCTGGAATGTGATGCGAAATACATAAGTATCTATAATGTCGGAGACTTCATATACTGCAGGGTTATAGATATTAATGATCTGCTCGAAACCTGCATCCATGATGCTTCCCATGCGCATGATCAGGGTAACTACAACAATCATGGAAATACCCGGCCAGGTAATATATCGCATTCGATGCCAGCGATTCGCTCCATCTATGGTAGCAGCTTCATACAAAGTGGGGTCAATGGATGTAATTGCTGCCAAATACATGATGCAATTCCAACCGGATTCCTTCCAGGCCTGCAGAAACACAAGTAGCCATCTGAATATTCTTTTATCCGTTAAAAACTGGACACGGTCAAAATTCAACACAGCAAGCAAATTGTTGATGGCGCCATTTGTGCTCAACATGTTGAGCACCATACCTGATACGATAACCCACGATAAAAAGTGAGGAAAAGTATAAATTGTTTGTACTGTGCGCTTGAATTTTCTCTGTCGAATCTCGTTCAACAAAACTGCCAATACTATTGGGATGGGAAAGCAGATCAGAATCTGCATATAGGCAATGATCAGGGTGTTACGGACAGCAATCCAAAAGTCACCATCAATAAACAGGAGGTTAAAGTTGCTGAATCCGATCCATGGGCTACCAGTTATTCCAAGGTTCACAGCATACTTCTTGAAAGCGAGCTGCACACCATAGATCGGTATATACTTAAAAATCGCAAAATAGGCGAGACCAGGCAACAAAAGGAGATAGATATACCGTTTTCTCCAAATTGCAGCGAACAGAGTCTTTGATTGCCGTGAAGGCTTGACGGAATGAGTAGATAATTCTGATTTATTCATCTGTTCGCCTCCTTTGCTTAATGTCGTATTTCAGAATGAACTTGCACAATCGCTTCTATGAGACTTGAACACCATCGACGAGACCTTTTAAATAAGCGGTAAAGTAAGCTTCACAGGCGTAGTGGCCACCAACCATATCGATCAGATGGTCATTCATTACGGCACCGTCATATCCACCGTCATGCAGGACCTTGACAATGTTTCCCAAGCTGGCGTATCCGCCATCAGGGAAAGTCTCAGAGAAACCACCGGGGGCACTAAGCGGATTGGTGACATTCCGAAGGTGCAGCTTGAATAACTTTCTCTCTCCCAAAAAGTATTCGATGAATTCTTCAGGTGTAGAACCGACGACATCAGCACCCTGCAACCAGCAGCCTACACACAGGCATGCTCCGATGTGGCTGGAGTTCGCCATGGATATTGCCTGTTTATAGCCATCGAACGTTCCGAAGATGGTACGTGGTACTCCCGCCATGCATACTCCCGGCGGATCATCCGGATGGATACCAATCCGGACATCTGCCGCCTCGGCAACCGGGACCACTCGTTTGATGAAGTATTCGTAGTTCTCCCAAAGCTCGTCTTCAGAATAAGTCCTGCCGTGGCTTAAAGGCCACTCATAAATATCGCCCATCCAGTGACCTCTATTGGGCTGTTCAAGGTCAAGGCCTCCAGCTGTTGCATGGCCTCGAACTGGTCGACGCCGTGTGTCTCGCCATATTCCATTGCCCATATGCGCGTAGGTAGCATAACGAATGCCCGCCGCACCAAGATCACTAATGTACTGAAGGTAACGATCGATCATTCTGTCCCGGCCTTCAAGTCCAAGTGTCACTTCGGGCATGTTGTGAAGCAGATCGCTGGCGAGACGATATACCTTAAGTCCATGTTCACCGAGAGCGTCAACAATTGCCTTGTAACATGAGGCGGAGTGTTCTGGTACTTGATGAGCTCCAATCATGACCCACTCAACACCCATTTGTTGGATGAAACGGACACCTTCTTGATCCAAATGAATACGACCGCGTTCGTCTCGAGTTATCGGTCCTTCCATTTTGGTTCCAACCTGGATACCTGGTCGGCTGCTTACATAACCTGGGATGGTCTTCATTTCATATGACATGGCAAACTCCAAAAAGGTGGATCAGGGTAGTGCCATGCACTACCCTGATGTCCTGGCAATTCTGTACTAGCCTTTTCCGTGAGTCTCGATGAATTCGTCATACTGTGTCTGCACTTCATCGATGATCTTCTGCAGACCATTCGCATACATTTTTTCGTTCAATTCATCGAGTGTTGCCTGCACATCCTGTGCGGCTCCAGCTTTCAGGATCGGTGCATACTGTGTGCGAATAGCTTCCACTGCTGCATATTCCGTTGTGATGTTCTTCATATCTACGTAGAAGCCCATGATTTTGCTGCGGCGCGCATTCTGATTGTATTCACGCAGCTCAACATAACGGTCCTCAGGCTGGTTTTCCCAAAGGGTGTTGAGGAACATGTTCCCGAAAAATGTCTCGAAGCCATATGCATATCCGGTATCCGACTGTGATGTCATGCCTTCCGGCAACTCAAAGTGGCCTTTGGCGTTAACAATATAGTTTGTTCCCTCAATGCCCGAATTGAAGAGATCCACAATCTCCCTGTCTGTGTGGAACAGGTTGATGACCATCATCGAACGCTCAGCGTCTGCCGTGGTTCTGGTAATGCATGTTAGAGCCGTTGTGTTTTGATAGGTATTCGTTATTGGCTGCGTGGCTCTCCAGCGATAGAATTCCGTACCGAACAGGACTTCATATGTTGACAGAGTTGTTGGTGCGCCGCCTCCGCCAACCATCCAGCCTTTTCCGGCCCGGAACATGTCGCCACCACCTGTTGTCGTTGTAGCGGCATCGGGATTGATGAGCCCTTCATCCTGCCAGCGCTTGAGTGTTGTATAGCGGTCCAGATCCCATTCTGTCTCATAGTGGTTCATAACCTTGTCTGTCTCGAGATCAACGATGAGCAGGTTGACAGCACCATTTAGTTCTTCGTAACGGAAGGGATTGTCTTTAATCGCATCAGTTGTCCACTCCATGTGGACACCTGTACCAGCCGATACATAGTACGGGACCATGTCCGGTTCATTATCCTTTATTGTGATAAGCAGTGGCTCGAGATCCTGCAACGTCACCAATTCGTCGATTTTGAACTCATACTTATCGCAGATATCTTTGCGAAAGTACCATGCTTCACTTTGTGCGGTCTGTTTCTGACAGGGAATCCCGTATAACACGCCATCAACCTTTGGCGCATCAATAAGCCCAGGTGTATTTACATCCATCTCAGCCAGCATGTCAGTAGCGAATTCGGCCACAAGCGCATCCAGCGGCAGATACAGATTGTTTGAGACATTTGTATAAAAACCTGTGTTGGCCTGATCAAAAACGAGATCGACCTGTTCTCCAGACGATAGTGTGAGCGGCATCTTCTGTACCCATTCCTGTCCTGGAACAGGGTACACGTGAACAGTGCAGTTGAGCTTGTCTCTGAAATATTCGTCCATTGCCTTTTGAACAGGTTCGGCATTGTCCTGTTCACTGGCCCTGATGTAATAATTCAGTTCGACAAATGCCAGGTCTTCCGTGAGAGGATTTGTTTCTGGCTTCTTCTCCGTTTCCACATCGGGAGCGGTCGAATCATCTGTGGCTGTCTGAATGTCAGCTTTCTGATCCGTTACCTCTGCTTGTGTAGTCTTGGTGGCTCCTGATGCACCACAAGAAGCAAGCAGAGAAAGCATAATCAGCGTAAGCATAAACATACGGACGATCTTTACTCTGTGTTTCATTGTCCCTTCCTCCCTCACAATTAGATTGACACGCAGGCTTTCAGCCTTTGACTGCGCCAACGGTCAGGCCGCTGATGAAATATTTCTGGAAAAACGGGTAGGCTATAACAATAGGCCCTATAGAGGTAACGGCCATGGCCATGCGTAGAGATTCAGAAGGCATCTTTGCCAGCTCAATCATTGCTTCTTCAGACGAAAGTGTAGAAATGTTCTGCTGTAAGTACTGAACATTCATGAGTGCACGATTCATAACAAACTGAAGAGGGTATAGTTTTTTATCTGTTAGGTAGAGAAGAGCTTGAAACCAATCGTTCCAGTACCGGAATACAATAAACAAGCCTATGGTCGCAAGCATGGGCAAGGACAGCGGCAACACAATCTGAAACAGAATTCTGCCTTCGCTGGCACCGTCAATACGCGCTGATTCAAGTAACTCACCGGGTATCGTATTGCGAAAAAAAGTGCGGGCAATAAGGATATAAAATGCACTCCCTATCAGTGGCAGGACTAGAGCCCAGACGGTATTGCGCAAATGCAACAGCCGTACATTAACCAGATATGTAGCCGTCAAACCTCCGTTAAAGAGCATGGTAAGGACAATAAACATCGAAAAAAAGTTGCGGAAAGGGAAGTCCATTCTCGAAATGGGATATGCATACAGGATGGTGATGAACAACGAAATGAATGTGCCAACTATCACAATGAAAAAGGTTACAGAGTATGCATTTATAACCAGATCAGGTTTAGAAAATAAAAACTCATAGGCGTTTAGGGTCAACTCTCGCGTGAAGAACGTGTAACCGTTCTGCAGAATCAGATTTTCCGGGGTTAGCGAAATGATGACCAGAAGTGCGAGAGGGGCCAGGCAGGCAAGTGAAAACAGAATAAAGACGATATGGATCGCCAGATTGGCATACCATGGCGACCGGTTTATATGCAAGCTCTTTGCACTAACAGCATTGCGTTTATCATGATCTGACATTGCTTTGCTCCTAAAACAGTGCTTGAGAGCTGTCGATCCTGCGAACAACCAGATTGGCTGTGATAACAGTGATAGCGCCAACAAATGACTGGAACACACTGGCTGCTGAGGACATGCCGATGTTGTTCATGCTTGTCAATGCACGATAAACATAGGTATCAATGACGTCAGTCACTTCATATAGCATGGTGCTGTTCATAGTCACTTGATAAAAGAGACCAAAATCAGCTCGGAAAATATTCCCGAGAGCAAGAAGGAACATGATGACCATCGTTGGAATCAGCAACGGAATTGTTATGTAGCGAATTTGTGCCCATTTGCCTGAGCCATCAATCACTGCTGCTTCGTACAGGTCTTGGTCGATACCTGCTATGGCCGCCAGATAAACCACGCTTTTGTAACCCAGCTGTTTCCACCAGTGGACCAAAGGTAAGATGACTGGCCAATACTTGGGTTCGGAGTACCAGTTAATCTCTTTTTGCCCGATACGCCTGAGTACCTGATTAAAAAATCCAAGCTGCGGATGTAAAAATCCGTAGACCAGATAAGCAACAACGACCATTGACAGGAAATAGGGCAGGATAATAATGGTCTGGTAGATTTTCGAGATTCTCGGTTGCCATAACTCACGCATGGCAACTGCAACAAAAACTGCAAAAAAGACATCGCATATGATGAAAACAGCGTTGTAAAGCAATGTGTTGCGAGTAATTCTGAAAGCATCTGTAGTGGCAAAGAGAAAGCGAAAATTCTCCAGACCAACAAATGGACTATGCAATATGCCAAGTGAATAGTCGATTTTTTTAAAGGCGATAACGATGCCAAACATCGGAAGATAATTGAACAAAATGAATACGATCACGCCTGGCAAAAGCATGAACAAAAGTGCCCGATAGCGGACTATGCTTTTTCCGAATCTGCGTAGCCAAGCCTGTCGACCAGCGTATTCCCTGTTGTCAACTGAGTTCATGTGACTGTCCTCCACATCTCGAAGGAAGTGACACTTTCACCTGCTAAATCAAATCTCGCATCTTTCAAGTTTCAGATCAATGCCATAAGTGTTAGATAGATAGCACTAATGAAAGATGTTTCACCGAAGAGAACTGTGCACATTGCTTTATGTTTAATTATGTTAAAATAATATCGTTGCTGCTCTTTTGCCCTAAAGCAATCTGCATACAATCCAAGAAATGAGCGATTGATTGTCTCTCTCAGGGTGAACAACGCCATGTTTAAGTCTCTGGTATCGAAGATCACATTACTGTTTAGCTGTACGATGACCCTTCTTATTATTGTTATCATTGTGGCTATTGGCTGGTCCATCAGGTCGACACGATCACAGGTCGTACAGACTCAGCAGGCATTGCTGGAGTACTATTGTGGTCAGTTCGACAGTTCTCTAGACCAGCTTAGAATCCAAATGGCCCAATTCAGTACGCATGATCTGGCAGTTATCACATTGGGGATTTACGAACCATCAGGTGATGCCTATATGCTTAATCTGCAGGACTGTTTGCAGTCTCTGCAAAAAACAGTCAATACCAATCCGCTGTTGGAGACATCCTTCCTGTACGCCCAAAAGACCAATGCCACACTAACCGCATCGCGATCGTATACGAGCTACCGAAACCTGTATATCACAAGAAACATTACTAGTTTGCAGAACTGCTGTAGTAGCGTTTCCTCTTCTTCCTGGGATCTAATACGAGCAGATGGCTATTTTGGTGATAAAAAAGACAATATCTGGACACTCATCAAAATAGTGAAAGCATCTGACGGGGTATGGCTGGGCTCTCTGGTATCTGCAGCGTCACTGTTGCCGCCACTGTCGTCCATTACAAATACAGAAGGAGCGATTTTTGTTATTGCTGATAAAGAAGGAAATGTTTTAGAGTCAACAGACGATCTGTCTCTATTTTCTTCGGAATCACTTTCAGAAGCATTTCAGCACAACCATGTAACCTGGATTCGAACCCGTTCGCCAGGTGATAAATATGTAGCTGTCTCATTTGACAGCGAACGTGCGCCGATTCGGATTGTTTCCCTTCTACCCGAAAGCTCAGTTATTCGACCGCTGCAAAGTACTATGACTCTGGCAAAATATCTGCCTTTTGCTCTTATTCTGTTCATCATCGTTTTGTCAATAGCTACCTACCGCAGCCTGAATAAGCCGTTTCAGACATTGACTTCCGGGATGAGACTGGTATCTACAGGTGATCTATCATATCGTCTCCCCGATGCTTCAACCTCTGAGTTCCGTTATCTGCATCAACAGTTCAACCAGATGGTCGGCAAAATTGAGTCGTTGAATCGTGATGTGCTGCAGCAGACTGAAAAGACCTACAGGGCGGAAATACGGCATCTTCAGGCTCAGATAAACCCCCATTTTTTCCAAAATACCCTGAATATTATTTATAGCCTCGCTGCATTGGAACGAACTGAAATGATCCAGCAAATAACACTCTATTTAGCTGAATATTTCCGTTTTATCATGAGATCGGGTGATACGCCCGTGACCCTGGCTGAGGAACTGAAGCACGTAAGCAATTACATGGAGATACAAAAGATGCGCTATGCCGGAAGCATTGATTATTCGATAACTTGCCCGGATGAACTGACTCGCATACGCATACTGCCACTTACGGTTCAGCCGCTTGTTGAAAACAGTGTAGTACATGGTTTCACAGCTGTTCGCCCGTTTCGTGTAGCCGTTAATGTTTACCAGGTTGGCTCGCTGGTGTTGATTGATATTAGTGATAATGGAAATGGTATCGACGAAGCAATATTACGACGGCTAAACTCAGAGACGGAGAACGATACGTATGACAGACACGATCAAATTGGCATTTGGAATGTTGTCATGCGATTGCGTAGATATATTGGTGATCAGTCTCGAGTGGTCTTTTATAGCGTAGTTGATGAAGGCACTTTGGCGCGCATCGAAATACCGTTTACAGTAGACGAGGACGAAAATGAATCTCTTAATTCTTGATGACGAGATTTATTTCCTTACTGCGCTTAAGGAGAAGGTCCCCTGGCACGAACACGGCATCAGCGAAGTATTGACGGCTGAGACAGCAGCCAAAGCCCGTCAGTTGCTTCTTGATACGACCGTTGATGTTGCCATCTGCGATATTGAGATGCCGGATGAGTCCGGTCTGGAGTTCGCTAAATGGTTGCTTCATAACGAGCCGACCACTCAGGTGATCTTTCTAACTGGACATGCTCGTTTTGAGTATGCTCAACAGGCAGTCAGGTTGGATGCGTTTGATTACATAGTAAAACCAGTTCCTTTTGCTCAGATTCTGGAGAGCGTTATTCGTGCCTGCGAGCAGGTAGAGGCAATACAACAGCAAAACAAGGATGCGCGAAGATGGGAAAGATACGAAACGGAACTACAGATACAAAGGCCAGAACAGATAAGACAATTCTGGCGTGATGTCATTGATAATCGTGTCAGCCGAAAGAGGATATGGTCGCAAATAGCTGGTTTCGATATTTCGCTGTCTGAAGACGAACAGATTCTCCCCATAGCAATTTGGATTCGTGATGATCAAAGATTCCAGCTGGCCGATCCAGAGGATCTTGCCGGCTTTGCCCTGCGAAAGCAGATTGATTCATTTCTTGGCACATCTGGCTTGTCGCTGGCATATGAGGGTATGGATGCACTTGTTCTGATCTACCAGTCAAATGTTTCTGCCGAGCTATTATGTCGGGAGCTAAAAAACATCGCGATACAGTTGGGCTGTATTGTCGAAAGCCGAGTCGGTGATTTGTCCAGTCCAGAAGAGTTGTGGTGGACAGTACAGGAATTGGTCAACCAGCTTGTAAGGCCATCAGCCAATATTCCGGCCCTTTCCCAAATACAATGGGAGCGAATGCTATACCACAGAGACGTAGATCTGCTGCACGAACAGGTAGCTGTTGTGCGTGAGCTCCTGGAGCGTGACGGCTGTACACCGGATCTGTTAATTGCCTATCACGAGTTAAGTGCTGCTGTGTGGTCGTTATCTGTTCAGAATCATCTGAGTGAACGTACAAGCAGTTTGCTGACAAGTTACAATGCTCAGCAAGATAATTGCGGCAGGCTGGTACAATGGATGTACAGTTTGATAAATTCCTGTGTTGCTGACTTGGAAACAGGCTTTGGCAGCCAGTCGACAGCTGTCTACAACGCATGTCTCTTCATTGACAAGAACTTAGGTAATGAATTGTCGAGGGAGATAGTGGCCCAGCAGATTCATATGCATCCTGTCTATTTTGCGCGACTGTTCAAAGACGAAATGGGCATGTCGATAGGTGACTATGTGGCACGGAAGCGGGTTGATCTATCCAGACAACTGCTTATGAATGATGGTCTGAAAATACAGGCGATTGCGAAACAATGCGGGTTCACGAATGTGTCTTACTTCAATCGTGTATTTCGAAAGCATACCGGAATGACTCCTATAGAATATCGAGAAAATGCGCTTGCCTGACATGTACTCTGATATGGCTGATAGCCGTGCATGTTTGCAATAACCATGAACAAAGAATAAGGCATTCACTTTACTTGATATGCCTTGGGAATGCAGGCAGGCTCGACTTGCTCAAATAACATGGAAAGCTGGGCTAGCGGGACTTTCCGAGTTATGGAAAGAGAAACGGCCGAAACGTGCCAGTATCAGGTGTTTCGGCCGTTTGTCGATGTAGTGACTAATGGAAGCGCAATATATCGGTCAGGTTTAGTGTTTTCAGCAAAGCTCGTTTCGCAGGCCGAGCAGGCGTCCGACGCTTTTCAGATGGGGAACATGTTTGCCGGGCAGAACGGTTATGTGGTGGGAGTAGACATGTTCCATGAACTCGTGGCCGTCGCGCAGGCGGATGATGCCGCCGCAGCGGCAGTCGGAGCCGGGATAGTGCGCATAGCCGGTGAGCTCCGCCGGGGAGAGCAGCCAGCGGTCGAAGCTGGAGTGCAACCTGACAAGTGAAATATCGCCTTTGGGGATCTGGGCATCGATCATCACGGCGTTCTCATCCAGCATGCCCAGGACCGCGGGCCTCAGCACCCAGGTGCTGGCGATGGATTCGGGGATCAGGCCGCAGTAGCCGCAGTGTACCAGCAGCGCGTGGTCTTCGGGATGTTCGACGCTCGGAAAGCCTGAAATCTTCTCATGCTTTACGGCGGCGGGGCCCATCAGAAAGGGATAGATGTTGGTGCTGAAACTACCCTTTCCGATGCTTTCCTCGACGATGTATTCGGTGAGCAGCGAGATGGTGTCGGCCTCGCAGACGACCTTTATATTGCGCTCGCGATGCAGCAGTGCCAGAGCCAGACAGGGGCTGGTGTCGGTGAAGCGCGATTCGTTCAGGCAGTTGCAGCCGATACCCGCGACATTGTCGAGCTGATCCAGCTGCGCCAGCATGGCCATATACAGCTTGATCGCTGAAAGCAGACGAATGCCGCGCACATCCTCCTTCAGGATGACCTTTTCTCTGGCAACGGCACGGGCGGCAGTGTCAGGAATGGCGCGTGCGGCTTCGCAGAGCCTGCTGTAGGGAAAGTACTGGATTTCAAGTCCAAAGCGCTCCCTGATGCGCCGGGTGCATTCGTCTTCGTACCAGTAGAAGCCCTGCTGGGCCTCGTCCTGCCAGATGACGAAGCGCACCGTTTGCAGGGCGCGCTTCAGCTTGAGCGCGCGTATCAGCACTCTGGCAAGCTCGATGTCATGGGGAGTGTAGAGTTCTACGCCTGCGGCCTTCAGATAGCTCGCCTGCTCCCAGTCCCACATGCTGCGCGCGCCGTAGGGGCTGGAAATGCCAAGGATTGGAAGCGGGATGGCCTTCAGTTCACCGGCCTTTCTGTAGACTTCCACGGAGAGAAAAGGCACGATGGCGGCATCGGCGGCGGGCAGCGGCTGCCCGGGTTCCACCGGCGCGAGGAACTCGGCTTCTTCCGCGAACAATTCCCGCAGAAGAGCCAGCCGCGCGTCAAAGCTCTCCTGACTTGTCTGTGCAAAATGGATCGGTACCAGGGCAGCCTTCATAAATCAGTCCTCCCTTTTCCTTTTGCATGCTGACGGACCACCCGACTGGGTGACCGGCAGTCACCTCTGTCTATCCCTCCTTTTTAAGCTCTCTTAATTATTGTACTATCATTCTAGTCCATGTCAGGCCGGTGCGATTGTGGCAGGTACCGGGAGTTCATGTTTAGAGGAAGTGCAATGCACGTAAAGCCTCCTGCAGATACGAGAACCCCTGTGTTCCCAATCGCAAACAGGCCAGGCCGCGATGCGCAGGCAATATGCACACTGGGGAGCTTTCAGAGGGGGCTTTTGCATGTTCAAGGTGATTGTTGCCGGCTGTGGCAGCATCGCAAACAAATGGCTCGCCAATCTGACCGCACGGGATGATGTGCAAATTGTGGCGCTGGTGGATCCTGTCAGGGAGAATGCTCTGGCTCATAAAGAGAGGCATGAGCTCCCATGCAGGGTATTTCCAGACCTGGCACAGGCGCTGGCTGAGACACAGGCCAGTCTGCTGATCGACACGACGCCGCCGGCCATGCATGAAGAGATTGTTGTGCGGGGGCTGGAAAGCGGACTCGATGTGTTCGGCGAGAAGCCCATGGCGGACAGCATGCAGGCCGCCCGGAACATCCTCGCTGCCGTCGATGCGTCCGGCAAACGCTACTTTGTCATGCAGAACCGCCGCTATCTGCATGGTATCCAGACCCTCAGGCAGACGATTGAAAGCGGCGTGGTGGGTGCTCCTTATCATGTGTTTGTGGATATGCGTTTGGGTGCGCATTTCACCGGCTTCCGAAACGAGATGGAACATCCATTAATTATCGACATGGCCATCCACACCTTTGATGAGGCTCGCTACCTGCTCGGCGATGCCAGAGCCGTCAGTGCCTACTGTCAGGAATACAACCCGCCCCACTCGTGGTATCGGGGCGCCGCCGCCGCCGACTGCATATTCGAGATGAACAGCGGCTCGATATTTCTCGCACGGCTGTCCTGGGTCAGCCGCAGTGAAAACACCTCATCTCACGGCAAATGGCATGTTTCCTGCACGGAGGGTGCCGCCCTCTGGGATGGCTATGGCCGTGTGTCGGTCAACGTCGCCCAAGCTCTGCCCGAAAACCGTTCATACTATGAAGAGGAAGGCATCCTGTCGGATGTCAGCCTCTGCACCGCCGGCCGTGAGGAGCATGACGGCTGTCTGGACGATATGTTCTCCGCTCTTCTTTCGGATCAAAGCATGCAGACCGACTGCCACAACAACATCCATTCACTGGCCATGGTGCATGCCTGTCTTGAAAGCTCCAAAACCGGCAGAAAAGTCTATCTGTAACCAGGCTGCTCTCTGCTGCTGCATCGCCTCCGCCTGCACAACTCAGTATGCGGTTTTGCTGGACGGGCGGTGCCCGGCCTGTCCGTTGATCATGAACCGTTTGTCCTGGATCAGGGATACAAATCCCGGGGCTTTGCTGCGGTGAGCTTCTACAGGGCGAAAAGATAAGCTGGCTGCCATCAACAGAACGGGTAAACCGGGCACAGACAGCCAGGCGTTCAAAATGGCTGTTCTGGCTGAGTGCTGGCCTGGTGCATAGAAGGATCGTGAGCAGAAAGTGGACTTATACACGGGAGCTCGTGGATAAGTCGGATTTTTGAGTGGAAAACCACCACTCAGACCGAATTTTGCTTGTATATTGCAGTCGGCCAAGGATACATGGCCTTGGTCAGGCTTTCCACAGATCCTATGAGCCACATAGGATAATGGAACCGTACAGTTGAGGGCGCCGTTTTTTTGCTTGGGATCTA